>CALCCF010000113.1 GCA_937899905.1 uncultured Phycisphaeraceae bacterium | reverse complement strand
GCCCACCACGGCCCACCTCCATGCCTGTGTTTCACGAGCGGCTCGCGTCCCCGATCATCACCGGCTCTCACAACCGGCGAACCGCCCAAACTCAACCTTTCCGCACTCCAATCGGCGACCGCAACACCAAACATCACCGACCGGTGTTATTTTAGCGTACCGCTGGGGATATCGGCAGACGAATCGCCCAACTTGCACACCAAATCGTGCAGTCTTCATGAAGGCTTCGTAAACATCGCACGGCTGTTCGCATCACGCTCGCATCGATCATCCACATCACGCTCCGCCTCACGACCGACTCATGAATGACCGATAGCCCACACGCGGCGCTCCCCAGGTCAGCCGACCATTTCTGGAGCCGAAGACAGACCCGCCACGATCCGTCGCCCAACAATCCGGGTGCCGGCACGGCCCATGCCTCGTACGGAGAGCGACGTGGTTCCCACCCGGAACGACAACGACCTGGAGAGAACGGTGCTTCCCGGCGGCCGCGGCATGCCCGGCGCGCTGCTCGTCGAGGTCGGCTTCGAGGTCTGCAACCCGATTGGCGGAATCTACCAAGTCCTGCGGTCCAAGGCCGCCACCATGGTCGACCACTGGGACGATCGCTACCTGATGGTCGGCCCGTACGTCCCCGATCAGGCCGCTCTGGAAATGGAGCCCCGCCGCCCCACCGGCTGGCTGGCCCGCGCCGTCGCCGCTCTGGACGAAGCCGGCATCGTCTGCCACACCGGCCGCTGGCTCGTCCCCGGGCGCCCGCGCGTGGTCCTCCTCGACATCAACCTGCCCGAAGAGCGCATCAACAGCGAGAAGTTCTACCTCTGGGAGAACGAGGGCGTCGGCTCGCCCAGCGACGACCAGATGGTTGACGACGTCATCGCCTTCGCCGACCTCACGCGGCACTTCATGCGGGCCGCCGCCCAGGCCTGGCGAGACCAGCGCCCCGCCCGCCGGCACCAGCGCCGGGTCATGGCGCACTTCCACGAATGGATGGGCGGCCTGGCCATCCCGCTCATGAAGCGCGAGGCCCAGCCGGTTTCGACGGTCTTCACCACGCACGCCACGCTCCTGGGCCGATACCTCGCCAGCAGCGATGATCCGCCCGAAACGATCGAGGGCGTGAACGCCGCCGCCGAGGCCGACCGCTTCGGCATCCGCCCGCGCCACGAATACGAGCGGCTGGCCACGCGCGACTGCGACGTGATGACCACCATCAGCCCGCTCACCGGCATCGAGTGCGAGCACCTGCTGGGCCGCAAGCCCGACGCGATCCTCCCCAACGGGCTGGACATCGGCCGCCTCAGCGTCGGCCACGAATTTCAGACGTTGCACGCGGTCTTCAAGGAGAAGGTCCACCACTTTACGATGGGGCACTTCTTCCCCACCAAGCCGATCGACCTCGACCGCACACTCTACTTCTTCACCAGCGGCCGGTACGAGCCGCGCAACAAGGGCTTCGACATCTTCATCCGCGCCAACGCGCGTCTGAACGAGCTCCTGCGCGAGACCGACAACCCGCAGACGGTCGTCTCGTTCATCGTCACACGCCGGGACGTGCGCTCCATCGACCCGGTCGTGCTCCAGAACCGAGCCGTGCTCGACGAGCTCGAGGACGTGTGCGAGCACATCACAAACGATTTGCGCGCTCAGCTCTTCCGCACCGCCGCCAGCGAGGGCCGAGTCTCGCTCGACGCGATGGCCGAGGAGTATTGGATGCTCCGGCTCAAGCGCACGCAGGCGGCCTTCCGCACCAAGGGCTGGCCCAGCGTCATCACCCACACGCTCGAGGGCGACCCGCGCGACGAGATCCTGACCGAGATCACCACCGCTGGTTTGCGCAACGACCCCGACGACCGCGTCAAGATCGTCTACCACCCCCAGTTCATCAGCCCGACCAACCCACTCTGGGGCATGGAGTACGACCAATTCGTCCGCGGTTGCCACCTGGGCGTCTTCCCGAGCACGTACGAGCCCTGGGGCTACACGCCCCTCGAATGCCTGGCACTCGGCGTGCCGGCCATCACCACCGACATGTCCGGCTTCGGTGATTTCGTGATAGAGCGCCACGCCCAGCCCGCCGGCTGGGCCCCCTGGGTACTGGAGCGGAAGAACAAGACCACGGAGCAGGCCGTGGAGTCCCTCGCCCAGCGCATGCTCCAGTTCTGCGAGCTCAGCCAGCGTGAGCGGGTGCGGGTGCGCAACGCCGCCGAACAACGCTCGTGGCTGTTCGACTGGATCGAGATGGGCGAGTCGTATGTCCTGGCCCACGAGCTTGCGCTACACCGCGGCCCGCAACCTGCCGAAGTGGAATAGGCGACCCGTCGCCCGAGCAGATGCACGACCGAAAGAGCACCGACCCGTTATCGGTCAAACACCCATCGGAAGGAAGCCCCGCATGCCGCCGAGCCATAACCAGCACCTGGGCATCGCCCCGAGCGTGGCGTACTTCACGATGGAGATCGCCCTGAGCGCTCGCATCCCGACCTACTCGGGCGGCCTGGGCGTGCTGGCCGGAGACACCATCCGCTCGGCGACGAACCTGCGCGTGCCGCTGGTTGCCGTCAGCCTGCTGCACCGCGGCGGCTACTTCAAGCAAACCCTCGACGCCAAGGGCCACCAGAGCGACGCGCCAATCAAGTGGCAGCCCGAGAAGCACCTGACGCGCTTGCCCAAGGAAGTCAGCGTCAAGCTCGACGGGCGCACCGTCCGCGTCGGCGCTTGGATGAGCAGGGTGAAGGACAGGCGGCACGGCCACGAGACGCCGGTCATCTTCCTCGATACCAACCTGCCCCAGAACAAGGTCGCGCATCGCACGATCACCGAGCGGCTGTACGGCGGCGATGACGAGCTTCGGCTGCGCCAGGAGGCCATCCTGGGCATCGGCGGCGTGCGCATGCTCGAGGCGCTGGGCTGCCGCGACCTCAAGATCTTCCATATGAATGAAGGCCACGCGAGCCTGCTCGTGCCAGAGTTGGTCCGTAGCACCGCGCGCAAGCTGTCCAAGAAGACCGAGGACCCCGCCGTGCTGCAGGAGGTCCAGGAGAAGTGCGTCTTCACCACGCACACGCCGGTGCCCGCAGGCCACGACCGCTTCCCCATGGAGATGGCCCACGCCATCCTCGATCCGGAGATCGCCTGCCTGCTGCACCCCGAGCCAGAGGACGCCATGCAGGAGGCGCCCACGCAGGCCAACCCGACGCAATCTCGACCGGCGCAGGAAGCTCCAGCCAACGACTCCGGTTCGGCGACGGCCACCGCGGTCGCGACACCCGTGCTCCAACGCACTCGCCGCCGGTACGGCGGAGGCACCATCGAACTCCCACCGCCCGTGGGCACGCTCAACATGACGCTGACGGGCTTCTGGGGCAGCGGCCGCATCAACGCGGTTGCGCGCCGCCACGCGGAGGTCTCGCGCACCATGTTCGGCCGCGACGACATCCTCTCGGTCACCAACGGCATCCACGCGAACACGTGGGTCTGCGGCGACATGGCCAAGCTCTTCGACAAGCACATCCCGGCCTGGCGCGAGGACAACACCGAGCTGCGCAACGCTCTCGGCCTGGATCGCAAGCTGTTGCTCAAGGCCCACCTGCGCGCGAAGGTAGCCCTTATCGATCGCGTGAACGAGCTGACCGACGCGGACTTCGACCTCGATACATTCACGATCGGATTCGGCCGGCGCGCAACGGCGTACAAGCGCTTGACGCTCCTCTTGCGCACTCCCAAGCGGCTCGAGGAAATCGCCGAGAATCACGACGGCATCCAGGTCGTGCTCGCCGGCAAGGCCCACCCCAAGGACGAGCCAGGGCAGGCCATGATCGTCGACACGCTGCGCAAGGCCAAGAAGCTCAAGCACACGCGCATCGTGTACCTGCCCAACTACAACATGGACCTCTGCGGCCTGATGACCGCCGGCAGCGACATCTGGCTGAACACGCCGCGCCCGCCGCTGGAAGCCAGCGGCACCAGCGGCATGAAGTCCGCCATCAACGGCGTGCCCAGCCTGAGCACGCTCGATGGCTGGTGGCTGGAGGGCTGTGTCGAGGGGCTCACCGGCTGGGCCATCGGCAAGGACGACTTTGCGCCCGGCCGCAAGCGCAAGGCACCCACAACGAACACGCAGGACCGCAACCACGCGCAGGACCTCTACGACAAGCTCGACCAGGCCATCCTGCCGGCGTTCGAGTCGAGCGAAGCCTGGGGCGACATCATGGCCAACACCATCGCCATCAACGGCTCGCACTTCACGACCCAGCGCATGGTGCGCGAGTACGTTGCGGGCATGTACTTCGTTTGAGCGTGGCCTGATCCAAGCCGGACTTAGTCAGCCGCCGCGCAGGGCGGTGCCATCCAGCGTGCCCTCGTACTCGAAGCCAACGGTCGGCCGATACAGCCTGGCGTCGTACATGGCCTCAAGAAAGATGCCCGGAAGCGTGTAGCCGAGTTGGCCCTCGAGGCGGAACTCGACCTCGCCCTCGGGTAGGTCGGTCCAGAGCACGGGCACGGGCAGCTCGATGCTGTGCTCGGCCTGGCGCGACAGCGTGGCCTCGGCGCTGCGCCGACCCCGGAACACCCGGCGACCGTCGATCACCAGCGTGTAGTCGACCATGCGGAGCGGGAGCTCGGTCTCGCCCGTGTTCGACGCGATGATGGTACATGTGAGCACGACCGCTTCTTCGGTCGTGCCCGCGACCTCGGCAATCTCGACACGCGCGGTCGGCCGCGTGACACACCCGCCGAGCAGGGCGGCGATAAGCACGATCGCGACCAAGCGGAAGGCGATCACCTGAAAAGCCCCGCGAGGATCGGCAGCACCACGATCAGGCCGATGTACGCCGCCAAACCGAGCCCCAGCATTGCCATAACGACCTGCAGGGTCATGACGCCCACCGCTCGGGGCAGCTGGCGGATGTCGTCGACGCGAACGGCCTTCCACGCCACGCTGATCAGGAACGCAACGGGGAAGATCAGCAGGAACCACCAGCTATGGGCATCCATCGGATCGATGAACG
This sequence comes from uncultured Phycisphaeraceae bacterium, assembly GCA_937899905.1. Classification (GTDB taxonomy): domain Bacteria; phylum Planctomycetota; class Phycisphaerae; order Phycisphaerales; family UBA1924; genus JAHCJI01. Next base: position 49,832 of record CALCCF010000113.1, on the reverse strand, counting down.
GCCGCCAAGCGAGCGTGTACGCGAGGGTCGGCGTCGTCATGCTCTCGCCCCCTTGCCATACAGCTGCGACTCTGGGCGCCGCCGATTGAACACGGCATCGAGCAGGGCCACGACGTTCATCATGCCCGCCAGCGCGCACATCAGCAGCGCAACCTCGTTGACCTTGCCGATGGACTTGCTCGCGCCCCGCGGCCCGGTAAATTGGTCGGGGTCACCCCACTGCGGCCGCTGCTGCAGCGTCGGCCAGGGCATGCGGCCGTTCTGCGGTTCGTTGACGCGCACCTCGCCCGCGTGGGCCGACCGGAAGACCTCCACAGCGCGCATCGGGCCGACCTCCTGAGCCCAGGCCTTGTGCCGATTCTGGTTCAGCCAGTCGGCCCCGAAGGCGACCGGCCCGGTCAGGGCGTGGACGTAGAACCACAATCGGTCCTCGCGGCTGTCGACGGTGTCGATACCGCCCACCAGCAGCCCGCCGAAGAAGAGGCCCAGCACACCAAACGCGATCGCCGCGCCACGCCGAGGTTGGCCGAGCAGCACGTGCCCCAGCCCGGGGAGGACCCAGGTCACCCCGCCGGCGATCGGGTGGAACCGCTCCGGGCCCGGCGCGAACGGCGAGCCAGGTTCGGGCTTCGCCTGCGGCGGCGGGCTGGGAGTGGCGGTAGAGGCGGCTTCGGACGCGGCATCGGACATGGACGCGATGGTAGCCTTGGGCCCGCCGAACGCACCCAATCGCTCATCCAATCCATGCGACGCGGCGAAGCCACAACGCCCCCGGTTGACACGGCCCGCAAGCGGTGTAGCCTTGCGGCGCGACCCGGCGAGCGAAGCCGGTGCGAGCACGGTTTTGGGCCGCGGCAGACCGTCCCGCGGCGACGGATCGCGAACCCTCCCGCACACGGATCGAGGGCGCCGGGGAACCATCCTTCGGCACCCCGCGGACGACCAGACATGCCCACGCTGACGACCGAAGACTTCCAGCCCATCTCGGCCCCCGCCCCCTGGGCGCCCGGCCCAATCCTCGCTACTCCCGAACAGCCCTGGGCCCAGCACACGCCCGGAGGCGCTGCGGTTCTTGCCGCCTATGACGAGGATGACGACGACGAGGATTTTGACGACCTCGACTACGACGACGATGAGGAGGAGGATGAGGACTTCGACGCCGACTCCTCGACGACGATGACGATGACGTGGCCAGCGACGACGACGACGCCGATGAGGAGGACGAAGACCTCTAAGGCCTCGGCGAGTCACACGCTCTGAGTACCCCCGCCCGGTGGCGGCGGGCTCGCGAGCACGGCCGGCGGCCAGGAGCACGCCGACCATGCCGCGCAACGCACGACACGACGATTCGAACGCCAACCGATCGCCAGTGCCCAGCGACAGCGATCACGAGCTCAACGAAGCCGAATCGGCCTCGTTGGATGAGGCCATTGGGCCCCTGGCCAGCGATGCATCGATCCACGATGACGATGGACCGGCCCCACCCGAGCCTCGGCGGGCCGAGGTCGTCGACCGCCGCCTGGGCCTGGACCGACGGAACATGCCTGGCGCCGCTGCGCCGACCGGCCTTGAGCGGCGGAGGGGGCGTGGTCGCCGCCTCAGCGACTTCCATCGCTCAGCCGAAGAGGGCGAGATGACCCAGGAGCAGTTCATGTTCTTGATGGCCATCGATGCGTTCAAGAAGGGCAACGACGTCACCTTCCCAGCGTGGAGCGATGTGCTGGAGATCGTCCGCCTGCTCGGCTACCGCAAGGTCCAGAAGAGCGCGGTCGATCTCGGGCGTGCGGACGACTGGACCGAGCCCTCTGGAGCACCGCACAACGTGCGCACCGACAAGCAGCTCCAACGCAACGCGGCCGCCCGCGCCGCGTTCAAGCGTCAGGGCGATGCCGCCTGAACAGACTGTCCCCTACAACGAGCGGCGGGCCCGGCGACAGATTCGAGCGGTGTGTGGGTCATCCGGCCGAGCGTCTAGCCAGGCCTCGGTCAGCGAGGCGACCCACTCCGGCTCGGTCTTTGACGCGTCGTTGAGCCAGTTGGCCACACTGTCCTGCACGTAGCGAGTGGGATCACCGCGCAACGGCTCGAGCACCGGCAGCCCCAGAGCGGGCTTGGTCTTGAGCAGTGCGATATGAGCACACCAGACCCCTCGAGGGCGTGTCGCTTCGCTCGCGAACCGTCGGGTGTTTTCGCTGTCGTCGTGCGCCCAAGGCGCGAGCAACTCGATCGCACGCTCAACGTTCTGGGCAACGTGCGGCCGGATGCCAAGCCACGCCCACTCGCGCACGCCAAAGTGACGGTCGTCGGCGAGCGGGCGGATAGCGTCGATCGCCCGATCGAGCGAATCCGAGACATGGCCAATTGCGAAGCACGCCCAGCCGCGCACGGTATCTGAAGGATGCGACGCACACCGCGCCGTCATCTCCTCTTTCGCGACCAACTCTCCAGCCAGCCGCATCCGCTTGGTGACTCCGTCGGCTCCGGCTTGGGCGAGGCGGCCGATGGCGTGTGTCGAAAGGCCCGCGTGCTCAGCCAGGACGGCAAAGTCGACCGCGAGGCCTTCAGCGAGGTTCGCCGTCTCGCGCGTGCCGCGATTCAGCTCACGGACAACCCGGGCTGGTACCTCGCATGGTCGCTTGGCCAACGCGGGCTCACTTTCGGACTCGCCGGCACATCAGCCCGGTGCGCCTGGCGCAGCGGAGGAACCCCAGGCGCGGCCGTTTGGCCTACTTGTCCTTGTAGAAATCGAGGTTGATCTCGACGAACTTGTTCCACTGCTCGGGCAGATCCTCTTCTGGGAAGATCGCCTGAACGGGGCACTCGTCGACGCACAGCCCGCAGTCGATGCAGGTGTCCGGGTCGATGTAGAGCTGGTCGGCGGCCTCGAAGTCGCCCTCGTCCTTGCCGGGATGGATGCAGTCTACGGGGCAGACCTCGACGCACGAGGTGTCCTTCGTACCAACACAGGGCTCGGCAATGATGTGGGGCATGCATGAACTCCGTCGCCGTTCCGGCGGTGCCACAAGGCACGAGCGCTACCGCGGCAGGCTAAGTCTAGAAGCATTCTAGATTGCTTGGAATCCCTGTCAGGGCTAGCCCGGACATCGGAGCTTTAGGCTCAGGACGAGCTCGCGGCCGCCGGCTCACGAGCCGGAATCTCCACCATCGGTGGCAGATCGAGCGTCTTGGGGGCGTGGCCGTTGCTCGAAGGGTCGGGCATCGGCGAGGCAGCCGCAGTCTCCACCACCGGCGCTACCGAGCCGTTGGAGAGCATGGCTTCCTTGGAGCGCTCCTCCAGGGCGGACTTCATGAGCCGGCCGGCCTTGAAGCGGACCGCGAGCTTGGGCGGCACGGGGACGGGCTCCATGGTTTTTGGATTCTGGGCGGTCCGTGCGGCCCGGGCTTTCACCTCGAACACGCCGAAGTCGCGAAGCTCGACCCGCTTGCCGTGGCGCACGGAGTCGATGAGTTCCTCTAGGACCTTCTGCACGACGTTCTGCACGTCGCCGCGCGCCAGACCGGTCTGGCGGACGATCGAGTCCACCAAGTCCTTCTTGGTCACGTTCCGTTCGCCGGTCTTGCCGTCCTTGCCCGCTTTGCCTGCTGAAGCCATGGCCACTCCTGCACGGTACGGCCCGAACTCGGGCGTGAACAGGCCATCCCCCACGACGAGTCCGGCCGCTGGATACTACGGGCCGGCGCTCGCGAGGAGTTACGCACCCGGTCGTGGAGTATCGCGGATTTCGTCGCGAAAATCAATTCAGTCTGCACGGAAATGGCCAAGAGTTTTTTGCGCCGGCTTCTCCGGGGCCACAGGGGCATGATTGGTTGCGCGCCGGGGATGCACACCCCGACGCGTGCCCTCGCCAGTCTCTCGAGCGGCCGTCCCGATAACGCTGGGGAGCGTGGTCTCGTAGGTGCCATCGAGCGCGCGGCGCACCAGCGTCATCGCCTCCTCGGTGGTATCGACGAGGTGGAAGAGGCTCAGATCGGATTCCGACACGGTCTTGAACCGCTCGCACATGACCTCGCGGATCCAACGCACCGGCTCGGCCCAGAACGACGAACCGAACAGGATGATCGGGAATGGCCTGACCTTGAGCGTCTGCATGAGGGTCATAGCCTCGAAGAACTCGTCCATCGTGCCAAAGCCGCCCGGAAAGATCACGAACGCCCTGGCGTACTTCACCAACATCACCTTGCGCACGAAGAAGTACTCGAACACCAGTTCGTCGGTCTGGTAGGCGTTGGGTTCCTGCTCCATCGGCAGCACGATGTTCATGCCGACCGAGCGGCCGCCCTCCTCGAACGCGCCGCGATTGGCCGCCTCCATGATGCCCGGGCCGCCGCCGGTCACCACGGTCAGGCCCGCCCTTGCAAGCGCCGCGCCAACGCCTCGTGCGGCTGCGTACATCTCGTCACTTTCGCCCGTTCGGGCCGAGCCGAACACCGTCACGGCCGGCGGCAGCCGCTCGAGCGTGTCGAACCCATCGACGAACTCGCTCATGATGCGAAGAACCCGCCACGAGTCGTGCCCGCGATCGGGATCGCGTTCGGGGAACGGGCCGAGGAACTCTGGATTGCCGCCGCTTCTATGCTCGGTCATGGCAGGATCATCGGCCGCCGCCGATCAGAAGCAAGCCGGACGCGCCCCACCACCGCCAGATTGGACGCTGGACGCCGCCCTGGCGTGGCTGAACTCGAAGGTGAACTTCGAGCGCACGCCCGATCGATCCGAGGCAGCGCGGGCCCTCAAGCTCGAGCGCATGACGGCCCTGGCCAATGCCCTGGGCAACCCGCAGCTCACGGTACCGGCCATCCACGTCGCGGGCAGCAAGGGCAAGGGCAGCATCACGAAAATGGCCGCGAGCATGCTCACGGCAGCGGGCCGCCGCACCGGCGCGTTTACCAGCCCGCACCTGGTCGCCCCCAACGAGCGCGTTGCCGTCGATCGCGAACCGATCGGTGACGGGGACTTCGCGCGTTCGCTCTGGAACGTGTCCCAGGCCGAGACCCGGCTGCCAGCAAGCGTGACCGAACGCTTCGGCACCCCCACCTACTTCGAGGCCATAACCGCCGCGGCGTTCGACCACTTTGCGGATGCCGGCTGCGGCACGGCGGTCTACGAGGTGGGTCTCGGCGGGCGGCTCGACTCGACCAACATCCTCAAGCCGGCCGTGTGCGTGCTTGGCTCTATCGAACTGGAACACACCGAGATCCTGGGCGACACGCTCGAGGCGATCGCCGCCGAGAAGGCAGGCATCCTCAAGCCCGGCGTGCCGGCAATCAGCGTGCCCCAGCCGCCGAACGTGCTCCGCGTGTTTCGCGAGAGCGCGAGCCGCGTGGGTGCCCCCCTCGCCGTGCTCGGTGAGGACATCGAATTCTCGTACGAGATGGAGGGGCGGCGCGCCGTGATTCGTATCAATACCGGCGATCGCATCCTGACGGACGTGCGGTGCCCATTCCCCGGTGCGCACCAGGCCGCGAACACCGCGGCGGCAATCGCGGCGTGCACCGTCCTCCTCGACGACGAACTACGAGAGCGCACGATCCGTGAGGGACTCGCGCAAACGCCGTCCGACGGCCGAATGGAGGTTGTTCACACGCAACCAACGACGATCGTCGACGGCGCACACACCCCCATCTCGGTGCGCGCCGCGCTCGACGCACTGCCGCACGATCAATGTCCGCTCGTCACCATCTTCAGCTGCGCTTCGGACAAGGCCGCCGCCGGCATGCTCGCCCACATCGCAACCCGAGCTGGACTCACCATCTTCACCGAAGCGGGGCCTCGGGCGACATCTGCAGCACAACTGGACTCGATGTATCGCGAGCTTGGCGGTATCTCACGGGTTGCACGCGACCCCAAGGACGCCCTCGATGCTGCGCGTGAGCACGCCGATGGCAAGGGCACCATCCTGGCCTGTGGGTCGTTCATGCTGGCGGGGGCGATCAAGCAGGTCGCCACCGACGAGGTCTAGAACGCCGCCTGCCCCGGAGCGCGGGGGAACGGGATCGCGTCGCGGATGTTCTGCAAGCCCGTGCAGTACATCACGAGCCGCTCAAAGCCGAGACCGAAACCGGCGTGTGGCACGGTGCCATAGCGGCGCAGGTCTCGATACCAGCCGTACTCATCCTTGGGCAGACCCATCTCGTCGAGGCGGGCATCGAGGACGTCGAGACGCTCCTCACGCTGGCTGCCGCCGATGAGTTCGCCAACGCCGGGTACGAGCACGTCCATCGCCGCGACGGTCTTCTGGTCGTCGTTCATACGCATGTAGAACGCCTTGATGTCCTTGGGATAGTCGACCACGACCACCGGCTGGTTGAACGCCTCCTCGGTGAGGTACCGCTCGTGCTCGCTCTGCAGGTCGCTCCCCCACTCGACGGGGAACTCGAACTTCTTGCCGCTCTTTTGCAGGATCTCCACCGCCTCGGTGTACGGCAGCGTGCGGAATGGCGACGCGATCACGTGCTTCAGCCGGTCGATCAATCCCTTCTCGATGCGCTGGTCGAAGAAGGCCGCGTCATCGGCGCAGTGCGTCAGCAGATCATCGAACACGTACTTCAGCAGCCCCTCGGCCAGCTTCGCGTTGTCGGCGAGGTCGGCAAACGCGATCTCGGGCTCGATCATCCAGAACTCCGCCAGGTGCCGGCTCGTGTTGCTGTTCTCGGCACGGAAGGTCGGCCCGAACGTGTACACGCGGCTGAGCGCGCAGCAGTACGTTTCGACGTTCAACTGCCCCGAAACGGTGAGGAACGACTGCTTCCCGAAGAAGTCTTCGTGCCAGTCGACATTCTGCTTGTCCTCGGTCAGCGGTGGGTTCATCGCGTCGAGCGTGCTCACGCGGAACAGGTGTCCGGCACCCTCGGCGTCGCTCGTCGTGATGATGGGTGTGTGCACCCAGTAGAAGCCGTTGTTCTCGAAGTACGAGTGGATGGCGTACGCGAGGCGATGACGCACGCGGGCCATCGCGCCGAAGGTGTTGGTGCGTGGCCGAAGGTGCGCCACCTCGCGCAGGTACTCGAAGCTGTGCCGCTTGGCGCTGGCGGGGTAGGTGTCGGGATCCTCGACCATGCCGACGACGCGGAGGGCCGACGCCAATAGCTCGACGCGCTGGCCCTTGCCCTTGCTCTCCACGAGCTCACCGTCGACCTCGATCGCGCAGCCCGTGGTCAGGTGCAGGACCTCGGCCTCGTAGTTGGACAGATCGGTCTTGGCCACGACCTGGATCGGATCGAAGCACGAGCCGTCGTGGAGCTGGATGAAGCTCAAGCCGGCCTTCGAGTCGCGGCGCGTCCTCACCCAGCCCTTCAGCGTCACCGCCGAGCCCACATCCGCCGCCAGGGCGTCCTTCACACGCATCGATGCCACGGGCCACGTCCTTTCCAAGCCTCCCCGCTCGCCGGGGCGGGCATGGTACGCTTGGGCATGACCATCTCGCGCCCTCTCACCCATCGTCTGCTCGTCCTGCTCCTCGTCGTGCTCGCGAGCCTTGCCCTTCAAGGCTGCGCCGCGAGCCGATCCGCCAGCCAGGCCGAAGCTGCCGACGACGAGTTCAAGCCGATCACCGTGCATTCGTGGGATCGCTGGCGCATTGCTGGCCAGCCCGTGCCCGCAGACCTCGACCGCATCGCCCGCTCGGGCACGACGACGGTCATCAACCTGCGCACACAGGCGGAGATCGACCGCCTCGACTTCGATCCCGCGGCAGAGACCGAGGCACGCGGCATGCGCTACGTGCACATTCCCATGGGCGGCGACGACGGGTATACCACCGAGCAGGTTGGGGCGCTCGCCTCGGCGATGGACGGCGTCGAGGGCCCGGTCCTGCTGCACTGCGCTTCCGGCGGCCGAGCCCGTTTGCTCTGGGCGGCGTACCAGATCGACCACGAAGGCGTACCCGTCGACGAGGCAATGCTGCGCATGCAAGAGGTCGGCGGCCAGCCGACGGCGATGGAGCGGCTCCTCGGGCGCCGCATCTATTACCGCCTCGGCGAGCCGCTCGAATCGGAAGACGCGCAGAGCCCCTGATGAACGGCCCCAAGAACAAGATGGGCCCCGACGACAACGTCTGCCTGTGCTTCCACGTGCCGCTCGGCAAGATCACCCGGTACATCCAACGCGAAGAACCCAAGGTCGCCTCGCTCATCAGCGAGTGCCTGGGCGCCGGCACCGGGTGCGGCTGGTGTGTCCCGGTGCTCCGCCAGCTCCACCGCCAGCACGCCCGAGGAGAGCCGATGGAGGTCCGCGTCGATCCCGATCTCTACGCCAGCGGCCGACGCTCCTACCGGAAGACCGGCGAGCGCCCGCGGTCCCATGGTGCTGACGCACATCAGCCCGATGGCGATCAGCCCCCGAATCCCGGTGGATCCGCGGCGGGAACCGACACGTAGAGACAGGGTGGGAGAGCGAAACCGGAGACGGTTCGAGCCGGGCGAGGCCAGACGCCTAAACCCGGCCGCAGCAACAAGAAAGGCGACCCGACTCCACGAGACGCCGGGTCGCCTGTTGCGAGGAATGCATCCCGGGGCGAGACCCGGAACCCTGATAATTTACCCGAAAGCACCCACCCTTGTAAAGACCTTTTTTGGTCTGCGCACGAAAAAGAACGTCCGCACCCGAATCGAGGGGGTCCGAACGGCAATCTACGCAAATTCTGCGCGTGCTTTGGCGTGGAAACTAGGTGGTTTTACCCAATTTGAAGCGTGTTTGGCCGTCCTCAGCCGTCGATCGTTCTCAGGGACATCCCGATATCGGACAGACGCTCCTTCACCTCGGTGAGCGAGGTTGCGCCGAAGTTCTTCACGCCCATGAGCTCCGCCTCGGTGTGGCTCACCAGATCGCCCAGCGTCTGGATGTTCAGCAGCTGCAGGGCCCGGCGGGCACGCACGGAGAGCGCCAGATCGGTGACCGGCTTGTTGAGCATCGCCTCCTGGCTGGTGCCGCGGAAGCGGTCGAGGGCGGTGCGGCGGCCGGAACGATGCCCATCGTCGACGCCCTGGCCCAGGGCCATGCTCTTGCCGGCGAGCATCTTCTTGATCTCGTCCAGGCTCGACTCGCCGAAGTTCTTGTAGCTCATCAGCTCGGCTTCGGTCGTCCGCAGCAGGTCGCCCAGCGTGCGGATGTTCATCCGCTTCAGGGCCGTACGCGTGCGCACCGACAGGTCGAAGTCGGTGACCTGCATCTCCATCTCTTGGCGACGCTTGAGGTGATCGCTCTCGGCGTCGTCGACCGTGCCCTCGTCGCGGCTGGCGATGACATCCTTCATGTAGAGGCGGGCACGCGGGTGGTTCGCGTCGGTGTCGAGCACCTGGCGCAGGCACCGCTCCGCCCGGCCGTACTCGCCGCGGTCTTCATAGAGCACGGCCAGGTTCATGAGCGCGTTGACCGGGGCGGGCGTCTTCTCGCACAGCCGCTCGTAGAGGCTGATCGCTTCCTCTTCCTCACCGGCCAGATCGAGGTGGTAGGCCAGCTGGAAGGCCGCGTCGTCGTGCCCGGCATCGGCCTGGACGGCCTTGCGGAGCGTCTCGATCGCCGTGAGCCGCTCACCGGAGGACGCCTGCTGGCGGGCCTCTTCGAGGAGCTTGCCGGCCTGGGCCGAGTCTCCGCCGGAACCGATGACCATGTCGAGAGCGCTGGGCGACGAACTGGAACTCAAGGCGAGACCTCCAAGCAGGGGCAAATCGAGCGACTGGATCACAATTCTAGGCGGGCCGGCTACGGGTCAGACCCGCTACGAGACGGGCTACGAATCCGCCGGATCGGCGACCTCATCGCCCGCAAGCCGCATCTTCTTCCACGCGCCCATCCTGAAGCGGACCAGCAGGCACAGCCCCAGCACCACGATGTACGCCGACGCGAAGATCCATGGGCCCAGGGCGCCCCACTGGGGCACGAACTCGACGGCCAGATGCCCGCCGCCGACGATCAGCAGCCACGAAAGCCCGATGGGCAGGATGCTTGGCACCAGCGTGTCGCCCGCGCCGCGCAGGGCACCGGTCATGGTCACCGCCACGGCGTCGAACACCTGGAACACCGCGGCGGCGATGAGGATCATCGAGCCCACGCGGATCAGCTCGGCCGCGCTCTCCTCGGCCATGTCCGCCGTCACGAACAGCGCCATGAGCTCGTGGCGGAACAGGATGAAGCACGTCGCGCACGTGCCCATGTACGCCACGCCCAGGCCCATGCCCAGCCACGCCCGCTTCTCGGCCAGGTCGACCCGGCCCATGCCAATGAGCCGCCCGACGATGGCGGTGATCGCGATCGAGAGCCCCACCGTCGGCATGAACGAGAGGCTCATGTAGCGCAGCGCGATCCAGCCGGCCGCCTGCTGGTCTTCGCCGAACCTCCCGCCGAGCCCCACTAAGAGATAGCCGAAGCAGATCATCTCATTGATGAACATCAGCCCGGCGGGCGTGCCGATGCGCAGGATCTCCTTGATCGGCTTCCAGTTCGGCCGCCACGGCGTGCGCGTCGCGTAGTTGGTGTGCCACCACGGCAGCAGGAAGCTCGCCAGCGGCACGATGAACTCGATCGCGCCACCAAGCACCGTGGCGATGGCCGCGCCGGTGAGCCCCAGCTCCGGGAAGCCGAAGTGACCGAAGATCAGCACCCAATTGCCAAGCACGTTCACGACATTGCCGGCGATCGCCGCGATCATCGGGATAATCGGCTTGTGCATGCCGAAGAAGTACTGCGCGATGCTGCGAGCACCCATGGGGAAGATGGCCCCCATGATGACGATGCCCGCGTACGTGCTCTCGAGCTCGACGAGCTGGGGTGAGTGCCCCATCGCGCCGTACACCGTGGGCAGCAGCGGCACCAACCCGAGCAGCAGCGCCGCCGCACACACCGAGATCCACAGCTGCGCCCAGACGTACTTCGCACCAACCCGAGGCGTGCCCGCGCCGAGGTTCTGCGAGACAAAGCTCGAAACCACGCCGGCCATGCCGATGACCAGCGAGATCGGGATCCACGCGAGCATGCCGCCGTTGCCCAGGGCGCTGACGTAGATCGGGTCGTCGCCCCAGTTGGTCACCATCACCGTGTCGACGAACTGCATCGCCGAGTAGCTGACCATCTGGACGATGCTCGGCGCGGCGATGAACAGCATGTCCAGCAGCGGATGCCGCAGGAAGTCGCGTTCTTCTTGTGGTGCGCCGGGGAGGGTCATGCGAGGGCTTCCGCGCCGCTCGCGAGCGGCGCTCTAGGACGTCGAGGCGGATCGATTCGAGGCGAGTCGGGCGGCCAGTTGCAGGGCGGCGGCCATCGAGCCCGCGTCGGCCACGCCGCGGCCAGCGATGCCGAAGGCGGTTCCGTGGTCGGGGCTGGTTCGCGGCACGCCGAGCCCCAAGGTTATGTTCACCGCATGGTCGAAGGCCACCAATTTCAGCGGCGCGAGCGCCTGATCGTGGTACATCGCCACCACGATGTCGAACTCCCCGCCCGGCCGCCGCGCATCGCGGAACACCGTGTCCCCCGGCAGCGGGCCGGTGACCTCGAATCCCCGATCCTGGGCTTCGGCAACGGCGGGCGCGATGATCGCGTCGTCCTCATCACCCAGCGCCCCGCCCTCACCCGCATGGGGATTCAAGCCCGCCACAACGATTCGTGGCTTGTCGATGCCCAGGTCTTTGCACAATTTACCGGCGAGTTCGATCACCTCAGCAACCCGCGCCGTGGTCAGCACCTCGGGCACGCGTCGCAGAGGCACGTGCGCCGTCGCGAGGGCGACGAGCAGCGGCTGGCTCACGAACGCCATCGCATACCGCGGCGCACCGAGCCGTTGAGCCAGTAGCTCGGTGTGCCCGGGATGCTCAGCCAAGCCCGCGGCGACCCATGCCGCCTTGCTGATGGGGGCCGTGCAGATCGCGTCGGCCCGGGCCGGATGGCCGGCGGGCAGCTTGGTGGCATCGATCGCGTGGAGCACCTGACGGTGGCTGATCGCCCCACCACGTGCGGTCGCGGCCCGCTCAAACGGCGCCCCATCGTCGGCGATGTCCGCATCATCGAGCTGGCAGACGGCCACCGCCGCGTCAACCGGCACATCATCCAGAGCGTGCACGACCGGCCATCGCTGGTCGCCCATCGCCCGAGCCGGCCCATAGATGACCACGCGTGCACCTTCGGCCGCCCCGCCGCGCAGTGCCGCCGCCAGCACCTCGGGGCCGATGCCCCCAGGGTCACCCATGGAAACGGCGATGCACGGGCCGGGTTGATCGCTGGGTGCAGCCACGGCGGATCGTAGTGTCGCGGGCCACCTTCCCAGCATCCGGGGAACCACGAAGCAAGGAGGACCGCGATCGGGCGTTCCCGGACCGGCTGCTACGATCGCCGATGACCAAGATCACGCCCTTCTGGAAGCCCCTGCGCGTCGCCGCCTTGCTCGCCGTGGCCGGCCTGGCCGTCGCCACCGGCTGCGAGAACTCCGCCGAGACCACCTCCGACGCCGACGCCACATCCGGCAGCGACGCAGCGCAGCCCGCACCGGACATCACGCCGACGCCCCGCGACGCCTCCGGTGACATCGAGATGGCCGTGGAACCCGAATACGACGAGGCGGCCGACCAATCGACTGACGAGATGGGGACCGACGGCAGTGCCGCGCAGGCCGCACCGGCGACCGAGCCTGTGACCGAGCCGGCCGACGAGACCCCCGGCGAGCCCGGTGCCACGACCAGTTCGCCGTTCACCGAGCTCGGCATCATCGACACCGTCGTCGGCGATGGCGAACTCGTCGAAGAGGGCGCCACCGTCACCATCCACTACCGGGGCACGCTCCGCGAGACCGGCGAACAGTTCGATTCGAGCTTCGACCGCGGCCAGCCCGCGACCTTCCCCTTAAACGACCTGATCCGCGGCTGGCAGCTGGGCATCCCCGGCATGAAGGTCGGTGGCACGAGGCGCCTCGAGATCCCGTGGGCCTTGGCGTACGGCGAGTCGGGCCGGCCGCCGATCATCCCCGAGCGGGCCGACCTCGTGTTCGAGATCGAGCTCATCGGCGTCGACAACCCCGAGCCCCCGCCGGTGCCCGAGCTGCAGACCGAGTTCGAGGGCGAGCCGCAAGCCATGGGCGAAGGCCTGGTCATCCGCGACATCGCCGTCGGCTCGGGCCAGGGCGAGGTAAAGCCCGGCGCCACGGTCATCGCCCACTATCGCGGCGTGCTCGCGCAGACCGGCGAGCAGTTCGACTCCAGCTACGACCGCGGCCAGCCGGCGACTTTCCGTCTCGACCCCGGCGCGCTCATCGAAGGATTCAGCCGAGGGCTCATGGGCATGAAGGCCGGCGGCTCGCGTCGCATCGAGATCCCGTCGGCCCTGGGCTACGGCGAGCGCGGCAGCCCGCCATCGATCCCGCCGATGGCCGACCTGATCTTCGAGGTCGAGGTCCTCAGCTTTAAGAACGCGCGCGAGCTGAGCGCCGAGTGGCTCAGCGAAGAAACGCGCGAGAACGGCGTGATCGTCCGCACCATCACCGAGGGTGACCCGGAGCGCGAGCCCATGCCCGAGGTCGCGATCGCCGTCATCCACACGCTGGGCGTCGTCGAGGGTGGCCAGAAGTTCGACTCAACCTTCGATGGCGGCCAGCCGGCCACCGTGCCGCTGGAGCAAGCGGTCATCGAGGGCTGGAAGCAGGCGGTCGTCGGCATGCGGCCCGGCGAGGTCCGCCAGTTCGTCGTCCCGCCCGAGCTCGGCTTCGGCGAAGAAGGTCAGCCGCCGATGATCCCCTCCAACTCGACGCTCGTGTTTGAGGTCGAGCTGATCGACTGGCGTGAACCGCGCGAATTCTCGACCGAGTTCGTCGGAGAAGCAGAGGAGATCGAAGAGGGCGTGACGATCCGCGACATCAAAATCGGCGAAGGCCCCGAGGCAGTAGCCGGCCAGATCGCGCTCATCCACTACCTCGCCCAGCTCACCGACGGCACCATCGTGGCCAACACGTTCGACGCCGGCGACATGCAGGTCGTCCCGCTGGACAACCAGCCGCCGCTGCCCGGACTGCGTCGCGCCGTGGTCGGCATGAAGAAAGGCGGCGTCCGCCGTATCGAGCTATCCGCCGAGAAGGCCTTCGGCTCGGAAGGCATGGCCCCGCTCGTGCCGCCGGACAGCCCGATGGTGTTCGAGGTCGAGCTGATGGGCGCACAGTAATCGCTCGAACTCGCCGCGGCTAAAACACAGACTGAGAGAAAGCACACACCACGCATGCAAGTGGGAGAAAGGACCCTTCCTCAATGACCGAACGACAGGAATTGGCCGGTGGCCTCGTGGCCGAAGACATCGAGATGGGCGACGGCGCCGAATGCCCGCACGGCGCAACCGTCAAGGTGCACTACCGCGGCACGCTCGAGGACGGCACCCAGTTCGACTCCAGCTACGATCGCGGCGAGCCCATCACCTTCCCGCTGGGCAACCTCATCCAAGGCTGGCAGATCGGCATTCCCGGCATGAAGGTCGGCGGCAAGCGTCGCCTTGAGATCCCCTACAGCCTCGGCTACGGCGAGCGCGGCGCACCGCCGAGCATCCCGCCGCGCGCGAATCTGGTGTTCGACATCGAGCTCCTCGGCGTCCAGTAAGCCAGCGTTGATCGCAGCGCTCAACCCGGGTCTACGCCCGGGTTTTCTTATGGATACGCCTGACGCGTCGGGCGCAGCATGATCTCGTTGAGATGCACGCCCGCGGGCTGGCCGCACGCGAAGAGGATCGACCGCGCGACGTCCTCGGGCGTCAGCACGGGCGCCATCGACGCCATGAATTCGCCGAAGGCCTTGGGGTCGTATCCCGCCGCAGACTGGAACTCGCTGGCGACAACGCCAGGCTCGATCGTCGTCACGCGGATGCCTCTCGGCCCGGCCTCGCGGCGCATCGCTTCGGCCATCATGTGGACGGCGGCCTTCGCTGCGCCATAGAAGCTGCTAAACGGGCTGAGGTTCCGGCCGACGGTCGAACCTAGCACCACGACATCGCGTGGCTGCTTGGGAGGGCCGTCGTAGTCCCCGACTTCCGCCATCATGCGTGCGATCGATGCGCGCATGAGCTTCGCCGCCGCCAGCGTATTGATCCGCAGCACGTCCTCCCATTCGGCCTCGTCGGAGTCCAGCGGCGAGCCGCGCAAGCCCCGGCCCGCATTGGCGATGACAAGGTCGGTCTCTCGGCCGCCAAGCTCGCGCGCGGCGTCGAGCATGCCATGGATCACTTTCGGCTCGGCCGCGTCGCCAGGCACCGGCTTGATGCGCTGCGGATCGATCTCGACCAGCTCATCCAGCCTGCCGGCCCGGCGCGCGTTGACGACGACCCGCGCCCCACCCTCGGCCAGCATGCGCGCACAGGCCAAGCCGATGCCGGCGCTCGCGCCCGTCACGACGGCCACACGTTCGATGAAGTCTGCCATACGGCGACGGTATGGCCCGCGGAGGGCGAGGGCCGTCAGCCGGTGATGCGGTTGATGAAGCCGCTCATGCCGCCGCGCATCGCATCGATCTCGCTGTTGAAGCGGCGCTGGTCGATGTCCTCGCCGATGTTCGTCGTCAGGTCGATGCGGAAGTACCGCCGAGTTTCGGGGCGATCTCGCACGCCGGGCGGCACGCTGTACCCGACCACCGATCGCTGGCCGGGCGAGGTGATGATCGGGACCATCCACTCGCCGTTCTCGTCGGCCCGAACGATCCTCGGCCGGTCGGCATCCCGGTCGTACAGCACGACGGTGGCCCCCGCCAGCGTTCGGCCCTGGAGCATCTCCGTACGCCGGGCGCTGATGAAGTTGCCCGAGAAGCCCAGCGAGACATCGCTGAGCGAGAGCTGCAGCCGCCGTCCGGGCGCAATGGGCTGGCCCTGGAGCGACTCCAGGCTGCGATGCAGCTTCGAGAGTCCCGTGAAGCTGTCGACCACGATGGTCGCCGTGTAGTCTCGGACCTCGACGCCCGCGATCGAGTCTGTCGTCGGCGGACCAGCGTCGAACGTGGGCTTCATCGCCAGCCGGTTGGACACCTTGTGATGGCGGATGACCACGGGCCAGATCTGGTCCCATTCGCTCCGCGTGAAGCGTGTCCGGCCCTCGGTCGATTCTCCAGCGACCACGACGGCCCGGACGTTCCGAAAGCTCAGCGTGACGGGCAATTCAGACCTGCGGGCACAACCCGAGGCGCACACCAGCAAAGACCCCAGCAAGAGGGCCAGCACCAGAACGGGCCTGGGCACTCGAAGCCAGCCGGCACGGGACGCGATCGGACTGATCTGGAAGACCGAGATGGACGATCTCAAGTTCGACATGCGGCCTTCGGACGGGCGTAGCCCGTGTGTGGGTGCTCAAGATCCGGGATTCGGCGCCCCGTCAGGAGCGCGTTATCGGCCGATTTTGCGCGTTCGGGCCACAGAACGCCCGGTTCGTCGCCAAAACGCCACCCAACCCCGCCCAGGGGCCAAAACGGGTGCGATAATGGCCTCTCTCGGTTCGGTGGGCCGAACATGTCCGCCCTGCCGATCGTTGGAAGGGCTCGACTCGGATTCGGCGGGATTCGGCAGCGACAGACGCTTGAGAGAAGGCGTGCGAGTGAAGAAGGGGCAGCGGATGATCGACAGGCAAGCACGCACCCGACTCCGGACTTCCGCGCCGGCCGCGCTCATCGCGGCGGCCGCACTCATGGCTGCGGGCCCCTTGCTGGCTGGCTGCAACGCGGGCCGGACCGTCACCATGAAGAAGCAGGCCACCTCGCAGGCGGCCGACGACGCCGCCGATCAGGCCACGGCCCACGTGCGCCTGGGCGACACCGAGTCCGCGCTCACCGAGTTCGAGCGTGCCATCGAGCTCAACCCGCTCATGACCCGGGCCTATATCGGGGCCGGCGACCAGTACATGGCGCTCAACGACGCCGAAACCGCCGAGGTGCGCTACACCGAGGCCGTCCGGCTGGATCCCGAGAATCCTCGCATCCACTTCAAGCGCGGGCAGGCACTGCAGGTGCTCGGCCGCATCGGCGAGGCCATCCGCGCGTACCTCACGTCCCTCGAGCTCGACCCCACCGACGGTCTGGCCAACATGAACGTCTCGGTCGCTTACATGCAGGCCGAAGAGCCCCTGCTCGCCCGTCCATTCGCCGAGCGTGCGGTCTTCGTTGAGCCCAATAACGCGGCGGCTCGTATCAACCTCGGCTCGATCTACGCCGCGATGGACGAGCACCGACGCGCCGTCGATGAGTACCAGCAGGCGGCCGAACTGGTCGACCCTATCTCCCCAGAGTTGCTGGTGAACCTGGCCGAGAGCCTCCGCGCCCTCGGTGAGGATGCCCAGGTCGTCAACGTGCTCGACCAGCTGCTGCGAACCAACGAGTCGGCCCTGGCCTGGGAGCGGCGCGGCGCCGCCCTGTTCCGCATCGGCGACTTCGAGGGGGCGCTCACCAGCTTCGACAGGTCCCTTGAGCTCGACCCCGAGCACTACCCGGCCCTGAACGGCAAGGGCGTGCACAACCTCAACGAGTTCATCCGCAGCGACAACACCGACACGACCGCGCTGCAGCAGGCCCTGGACTTCTTCCGCCGCAGCCTGCAGATCGAGCACCGCCAGCCGCGTGTTCGCGAGCTTCTCAGCCGATTCAGCTGAGCCGCACGAGCGGAATCCCCCACGCCCCGAACACAGTAATTCTGCCCGCGCGTTGCAACGCGGCGCGGTGTAGTACACCTATGCCACATGACAGAACGCAAGCCCCATCCCGAGAAGAATGGAGAGACCCCATGTTGCGTACCGCCCCGCTGCTGATCGCGGCCGTCGCCGCCGCCCCCGCGCTCGCCCAGACCACCCAGCCCGAGCCGAACATCTACCGCGTACCCGGCGGCGTCGAGTTCACGCTCGACAACATCGGCGCGAGCGATTACACGTTCAACTGGAGCGATTCCGGTGGCAGCTTCGAGGACATCGTCGACCCGACATTCATCCTGGTCGCCGGCCAGACCTACCGCTTCCGCCGCATCTCCAGCGCACACCCGTTCGTCATCACCGACGACACGCTGCCCGTCTCGGGTACCGACGGCTCTTACCGCCGTGAAACCACCGACGGCGGCGTGATCGATGCCTCAACGCTCAAGCCCATCGAGGACTTCACCGCCGATCCTGCGCCCACCGATGACTTCATCGAGTGGACGCCCGGCGTGGGCGACGCGGGCCAGTACTACTACACATGCCGCGTCACCGGCCACCGCGGCATGACCGGCTCGATCATCGTGACGGTCGAGGCCGACTGCCCGGCCGACCTCGACGGCGACGGGGCACTCACGATCTTCGACTTCCTGGAGTACCAGAACCTGTTCGACGCCGGCGATCCGCTCGCCGACTTCGACGGCGACGGCAGCCTCACCATCTTCGACTTCCTGGCGTTCCAGAACGAGTTCGACGCCGGCTGCCCGTAAGCCAGACGGAAACCCATCGCACTAGAGGTCGCTCACGCCGCCCTCTGCGGCGGCGACCACGTTCCGCAAGAGCATCGCAACGGTCATTGGCCCAACTCCGCCCGGCACCGGGCTGAGGTGGGCCGCGACCGTTTTGACTTCGTCGAATGCGACGTCGCCAACGGTCGTGGTCGAGCCGTCGCCCTGCTGGACGCGATTGACGCCGACGTCGACGACGATCGCGCCGGGCTTCACCCAGTCGCCGCGCACTAGCTCGGGCACACCCGCGGCGGCGATCAGCACGTCGGCCGATCGCGCGAGTTCCTGCATGCCATGTGTGTCGGCGTTGCAACTGATGACGGTGGCCTCCTCTCGCATGAGCAGCACCGCGATCGGCTTGCCAACGACATCTCCGGCACCAACGACCACGCATCGAGCCCCTGCGAGGTTGATGCCGGTGGACTTGACCATCCGCAGCGTGGCCAGAGCGGTGCACGGGGCGAGGCTGCTGCGGCCGTACACGACGTTGCCGATGTTGGCCGGGTTGACGCCCTCGACGTCCTTATCAGGGTCGATTCGCCGCTGCACCTCGTAGGCGTCCACGCCATCGGGCATCGGCAGGTGCACCATGATCGCGTGGCACTCGGCCTTTGTGTTCAGCAGCAGCACGCGGCCGGCGATCTCGTCGAAGCCCGATGCCATCGACAGGCTGTGAAGCCGATACTCGATGCCCAGCTTCTCGCACGTGCGCCGCTGGCTGTCGGCGTACTGCCGGGCGGCGCTGTCGCCGTCGTCTACGAGCAACGCGTCCAGGCGGACCGGACGGCCCTGGGCCTTGAGGGCCTCCACGCGGGTCGCGATGTCCCGGCGAAACTTGGCCGCAAGGGCCTTCCCATCGATGATGTGTGCCTCTGCCACGGAGCCATCGTACGGAGCCACACCTAGGCTGGGCGGATCATGGCCAACACCGGCGCCACTCAGGACGAACCCGCCCGCATCGCGGACCTGCGAGATCGGCTGACGCGCGCCAATCGGGCGTACTACGCCGACGCCGACCCGATCATGAGCGACACCGAGTTCGACCTCCTGCTCAAGGAACTGGCCGACCTCGAGGCGCGCCACCCCGACTTGGCCGACCCGGCGAGCCCCACCGTTCGCGTGGGCGGCGACCCGATCGAGGGCTTCGTCACGCGGCCGCACGCCGCGCGCATGATGAGCATCGACAACACCTACAACGAGGCCGAGGTGCGGGCCTGGGTCGAGCGTGTGACCAAGACGCTGACCGGCAAGGCCGAGGCGGATCGGTTCGTGTGCGATCCCAAGGTCGACGGCGTCGCCGTCAGCCTGCGATACGAGCGTGGCGAGCTGATCTACGCCCTGACGCGCGGCGATGGCACCAGTGGCGACGACGTGACCCACGCCGCGCGCACGGTTCGCGCGATACCACTCCGCCTCGATGCCGACGGCGACGATGTCCCGGACGTGCTGGAGATCCGAGGCGAGCTGTTCATCCCGCTCTCGGAGTTCGGCCGCATCAACCGCGAGCGGGCCGAAGCCGGCGAAGCCCCACTCATGAACCCGCGCAACGCCACGGCGGGCACGATCAAGATGCTCGACCCGACGGTGGCTGCCGAGCGCAAGCTGGGTTTCGTCGCCCACGGGCGCGGCGAGGTGGACGACGGGTTCGCTGAGTCGTTCACCGACTTGATGGCAAGAATCCGGGCGTTGGGTGTGGCCGTCAGCCCGATGACCACCACCGTGCGCGACGCCGACGGCGTGCTCGAGGCCATCGAAGCGTTCGCCGATGCGCGCCACGACCTGGACTACCTGACCGACGGCATGGTCGTGCGCGTGAACCGGTTCGAGCAGCAGGACTCTCTCGGCGTGACAAGCAAGAGCCCGCGCTGGGCCATCGCGTACAAGTACGCGGCCGAGCGCGCGCACACGGTCCTGTTGGGCGTGGAACACCAGGTCGGCAAGACCGGGAAGATCACGCCGCGCGCCACGATGGAGCCGGTGCTGCTCGCGGGCACGACGGTGCAGCACGCCACACTGCACAACTACGGCCAGATCGCCCAGAAGGACATACGCATCGGCGACACGGTCGAGATCGAGAAGGCCGGGGAGATCATCCCCTATGTACTGGGTGTCGTGACCGCCGCGCGCGGCAATGGCGCGACCAAGATCATCCCACCAAGCGTCTGCCCCACGTGCGGCGGCGTGGTCGAGGTGGAGCCCCCTGAGGCGGCTGATGATCCATCGCTCGAGACAACGCGGCGATGCGTGAACCCCGAGTGCCCGGCCCAGGTGCGAGAGAAGCTGGTGTGGTTTGTGGGTCGCCGGCAGATGGACATCGACGGGCTGGGTGAAAAGACCATCGATCTGATCCGCGAGTGCGAGGACATACCGCTGGAACACTTCGCCGACATCTTCGCGCTGCACGAGCACGACGATGCCCTGCAGGAACTCGAGGGGCTGGGCGCAAAGTCGGTGCAGGTAATGCTCGAGGGCATCGAGGCGGCGAAGAGCCGTGGCATGGCGCGCGTGCTGGCGGGGCTTGGGATTCACCATGTCGGCGAGAGCACGGCCAAGGCGCTCGCTCGCGTGTTCCCGTCGATCGATGCGCTGCTCGATGCCGAGGCGTGGCAGCTCATGCCGCGCGCACTCAATTCGATGAGCCAGGCCGAACGCGAGCGGCTCACGGGATCTTCTGCAAAACTAGAGGATCCGCCGGACACCGGACTGGGTGCGCTCACGGCTCCGATCGTTCACGACTACCTGCACTCGAAGGCGGCGCAAGACACATTTGATCGGCTGCGCGATGCCGGCGTCGATCTGGCGAGTTCGGACTATGTCGATCCGGAGGACCGGCCGGCCGAGGGTGACAGCGTCTTTGCCGGGCGGAAGTTCGTGATGACCGGCTCGCTCGAGCACTTCGAGCGAGGCGCGCTCAAGGATGTGCTCGAGTCGCTGGGGGCGAAGGTGTCGGGATCGGTCAGCAAGAACACGGACGTGGTCGTGGCCGGCGAGAAGGCGGGCAGCAAGCTGGACAGGGCCGAGTCGCTTGGCATCGAGATATGGGACGAGGCACGGCTGCTAGAGGAGTTGCCCGCCGAGCACCGGCCTGGATGAGCCGAGTCCCGATATTCGGCCTCAAGCCGGCATTCTGGACGCCCGATGGCTCCTCGTGGGCGCAATCCGTGCGCCCATCGGAGGGCCCGGTGGCATGCAGAGCGTGGAGTTCCGCAGCGAGCTACGCGATCCGGAGACGGCGATGGCCGCCCTTGTGCGCGCTGGCGCATCGCCGCTCGTGACGCTCGAGCTGCGCGATACCTACTACCGCGTGCCCAGCGGGGCGTTTAAGAAGCGCGAGGCGCCCGACGAGCCGGTGGAGTACATCTTCACCGATCGCAAGGATCGGCCTTCGCCGCACATGTGCCAGTTCATCAGCTACGACGAGGCGCAGATGCGGCTGCGATACGGGCAAACCGACCCACCGATCTGGCGGATCGTGTGCAAGACGCGCATCGCCCTCATGCGCGCCAACGTTCGGATCAACCTCGACGAGATCGACGGGCTCGGTCAGTTCTGCAAGCTGCAGGCGCTCGTCAGCCCGTCGTATAACGTTGCACGGTGCTACGAGAACATCGGCGAGCTGCGGCACATCTTGGGGCCAACGCTGGGCGAGCCGCTGACCGGGACATATGCCGACATGCTCGACGCCAGCGAGCCAGAGCGGGCCATCGGCTAGCTAGAGCCAGCCGGTGAGGCACGACATCCGCAGAAAGATGGCGGTGATGATCACCATCGCGTAGAGCCCGAGAGTTCGATGCAGGCTACCTCGGTCCCGGCATTGCAAAGGGAACAGGCTTGAACCTAGGGCCGTCGGCTCGACCTTTATGATGGACTTCGCGTTGGATGATCGTCGCCAGTCTGGTTGGGCTCGTGCGTGCTACGCGGCGAGAGCGCGTCGGCCAGCGGCCCAATGTCACGGATGTGCAGGTCTCGCTGCGGGAAGGAGATCTCGATGTCCAGCTCCCGGAACCGCTCGCAGATCTGCATGTGCAGGTAGCTCTTTGCCTCGATGTAGTAGTCGAAGTGCTCGACGTAGATGCGCAGCTGGAAGTCCAGCGTGTTGTCGCCGAAGCCGAGGAACAGTGATCGCACGCGCGGCTCGGCGACGGTGTGCTCGTAGCCCTCGCCGATCTCGAGCAGCGTGCGCTGCACGAGGCGAACGTCGGAGCCGTACGAGACGCCCACTGGCACGGTGACGCGGATGCGCGGGTCGGAGAGCGTCCAGTTGATGAAGTGGTCGGTGATGAAGACCTTGTTTGGGATGACCAGCTCGCGCAGTTCCCAGTCGAGGACCGTGGTTGCGCGCATGCGGATACGGGTAACGCGGCCGTCGACGCCGTTGACGGTCACGGTGTCGCCGACGCGTACGGGTCGCTCGACCAGGATGATGAGACCCGAGATGAAGTTGGCGAAGATCTCTTGCAAGCCGAACGCCAGGCCGAAGGTGAGCGCGGCGGCGAGGAACTGGACCTGGGACCAGCCGATGCCGACGGCGCCGAAGCCCAGCACGATCCCGACGATGCCGATGAAGTAGCGCAGGATGCTGGTGACGGCGAAGCGAGCGCCGGCGTCGAGCGGGAGGCGTTTGAGCAGCGTGATCTCGAGCAGGCCGGGCAGGTTTCTCGCGAGGATCCAGGTGAGGGCGAAGAAGATGAGCGCCAGGCCGACGTCGGCGAGCGTGATCGCGCGGATGGGCTCGCTCGCGGCCTCGGTGTTGGTCAGCCCGAGCGGATTCGCGGGGTTGGTTTGGTTCACGGTGGATGGATCTTCGCCGCCTTCGGCGACGTCTTCGGCAGCGGTGAGCGTTGGGGCGGCGACTTCGGCGCGATCGTCGCTTTCAACGAATCGCACCGACGGATACAGCTGCACCTGATCGAGCATCCGCAGGGCGGGGAGCTGCTGCGTCCACAAGGCGTACATGCCAACGACGACGCTGACCATGACCACGGCGGAGAGCACGCGGCGGGTCTGCGCGTCGACCTCGGCGGCGTCGAGCTCGGCAGGTTCTTCGAATTCGATGCCCTCGACCTCGCCACCGCCGGTGGTCTGATCTTCCTGTTCGGCCTCGCGCTTCTGCTGGGCACGCTGGATGAGCAGGCGCCGCCGCTCGATGAACAACCATCGGAGGACCATGCTGTACACGACCAGGATGGATGAGAGCAGCCACGTGGTGAGGTAAAGGCGTTGGTCGAGTTGGACGGCGCTGTAGTAGAAGCCCAGGCCGGCAAGCACGATCATGGCCAGGGGCGAGAGCACGAGCAGCGGGTACCAAAGCCACTTCAGCTGGTTTGCCAGCGAGCCCGCGCGCTTCGAGGTGTACGAACGAACGAACGGGAGCCATGGTGCGAAGATCCGTGCGAGGAACACCGCGAGCACGAGCTGTGCGGCGATGAACGTCAGGCGGCCGAGCCCGTCGTCCAGGGTCGCGTCAGGCTGTTGCGAGAACGCGTGGGCGACCACGGCCAGCGGTACGAGCGTGACCTCGAGCCAGAAGACGCTGCGGCGGAGGTGCACCAAGCCTTCTCGACGCCAGCGGAAGTGCGCCTCGGCGAGGCCGTCGGGTCGTGCGATGTGGCGGATGGATTCGAGGCCGAAGACGAGGATCGACGCCTGGACGAGGCCCGAGCCCACGGCCTGCGCGACTTGGCTCCCGGTGCCGCCGAGCATGAGGCCGACGAATACGAGCGCGAACGTCAGCGGCAGGCTCAGGGCGAGCGTGAGCGGCAACGCGGCCAACGTGAGCGACATGCGGTCGGTGCTGAAGCGGCGGACCTCGCCGGCGGAACGCTCGAGGGTGCGGACGGCGTAGCGGCGGAGGCCGAGGGACGCGAGGAGCGCGATGAGCACCAGCACGGACGCGAGGGGCGGTGGCCAAAGGCCTGGGATCGCGTCGCGCCACCGCGTGCCGATGGGAGCGGTTTCTGGAGGTGTTGTCGCGCCGCCGAGAAGCCATACGCCGCCGCGGCTGAGGTCTCGTGCGCTGGGCACGAGGGGGCCCTGCACGCTGCGTGTCCAGAGGATGCGCTCTTCGATGTATTCGCGGAACGCATCGGTGGTCTCGGCGAGCGTGGCCTGCGAGGTCTGGAGGTTGAGCGAGGCGTCGTAGAGGGTGCGATACTCGGACTCGAGATCACGCAGCGTCTCGACGTAGTTGGTGATGATGCTGGTGATCTGCTGCTCGACGCGCGACGAGAGCGGCTCGCCATCCTCGGCGAGTCGCTGGCGGGCTCGCGTGATGACCACCTGCTCGCCAGCGAACTGTGCGAGCTCGTCTTCGACATCGATCAGGGCGAGCTGTGTTGCGCCAATGAGGGCGTCGAGCTCGTCCTGGTCCTGGAGATCGGGCGTGTCGAGGCGGCGGAGCTCTTCTCGGAGGGAAGCGCCGACGACCTCGGTGAGGCCCGCGGCGTTGACGCGGGCTGCGGTGCTGCGTGCGCGGCGTTGGAGGTTCTTGAGTTCCTGGTCGACGCGGTTGAAGCGAGCGCCGATCGATTCGAGGTTCGCGAGCGTTCCGTCCGGCCCGAGCCGCTGCGCTGCGAGCTCGCTTGTCCGCTCGGCGAGGCGTTGGAGCTCGGGATCGTCGACCTCATCGGCTTGCTGCTCGGCCTGCTGCTGTGCCTCGAGGGCGACCCGGTTCGCGGCGTCGGCTTCGAGTTCTTCGAGGCGCTCGATCGCCGTGCCGGCTGTTGCGGCCTTGCGCTGCGCGAGTGCGCGGCGGAGCGGCAGGAGTTCCCGGCGTGCCGCGTAGCTCGCCAGCTCGGCCTCAAGGCTGGCGTTGCGGGCCTGGAGCTCGACCGCGCGGGATTCGACCTGCCAGCGGCGAGCTTCGGCCAGCGGATCTTGCGGGTCTGCGGGCAGTGCCGCCAGGGACGTCAGGGCTTCGGCGAGCTGCTCACGGACGCTGACGAGTTCGGTTGACCCCCGAGCGAGGCGGACCTCACGCCTCTCGGCCTCGGTCTTGAGGTCGTTTTGCTCCTTGGTGGCCGCATCGAGCAGCGCTCGCGCTTCCCTCAGCAGGGCCCGAAGGGCTTCGAGTGCCTCCTGTGGCGGGCGGAGGTCGAAGTCCTCGAGCTCGGGGAGCTGCGTCGGGCGATCGACGTCTTGTTGGAGCCGCTCGATCGTGGCGGGCGCTTCGGCGGTGGCGTCGAGGAATCTCTGGCGATCGGCCTGGGCGGTGTCGCGAGCCTTGAGCGAGTCCAGGGCCGCGCGGAGCGGCGCGAGCAGTGCGGCCTTCGCGGCGTCGTCGGCGGACTCGTCGGCTTCGACCTCGGCGATGCGGGCCTCGACCTGCGCCAGGCTTGGTGGATCGATCGGTTCGGCCGGATCGGAGGCCGTGGCTTGGGACTCGGCGGCAGGCTGTTCTTGGGGCTGCCCACCGTCTTGGGCGAAGGTGCCGAAGGCGAGCGCCAGCAGCACGGCGAGGGCCGCGAGTATCGCTGATCGGAGGGGAACAGGGTTCATCGCGGGGAGTCTAAGCTGGCCTGGGGGGAAGCTTGCGGGCTGAGGCCCGTGTGCGGGGACGTCACCGGACGGACGCGAGAGGTGGCTGGTTCACCCTCGGGTGCCCGCATAGAACCGCCGCCTGCCCTTATGAAGCGACCGCCCAAATCCGCAGGATCGGAGCCGCAGACGTCGGCGATTGGCCCGACTGTGGACCCCGAGGTGTGGTTGCGCGCCCACGGCGATGCCCTGTATGCATACGCACTGCGGCGGCTGGGTTCGGAGACCGACGCCGAGGATGCGGTGCAGGAGTGCCTGCTGGCGGCGCTCGGCGCGGCCCGGCGATTTGCCGGGGATTCGGCCGAGCGGACGTGGCTGACGGGGATCCTGAAGCACAAGGTGCTGGACATGCTGCGGGCCCGATATCGGCGGAAGGACCAGGCGGGGAGCCTCCAGACGCTGATGGAAGGCCAGATGGAGGACTTTTCTGGAGGATTGTGGCGTGAGCGGCAGCAAGTATTACCCATACTGAGCGACCAAGGTGGGGCGGCCCGGATGGAACGGGCCGAGTTCGCGCGGGCGGTTGCCGCCGCGATGGAGCGAATGCCCGAGGCGATGCGGGTGGTCTTGGTGCTCCTCGAAGTCGAAGGATTGATAACCGCCGAGATAGGGGAAGCATTGGGCGTCAGCGATTCGCAAGTCTGGACGCTGGTGCATCGCGCCAAGGCCCGGCTCCGTCGGGAGCTCGGCGGCGAGGATCACGGGGGTGCGTCGTGAAGCGCCTCCTCGCTCTTCCTGCCACTGTTTGGTACGTGCTGACCCTGCAATGCGAGGAAGCCGATCGCATCCGCGCGAACTTCTCCGACCCGGCCACAACCCGTGCGCAGAAGGTTGGCGAGCAGATGCACAGCGCGCTGTGCGGCTCTTGTCGTGCGGCGCGCAAGACGATGCGCGAGATCAGCGACGCGGTGGGCGACCTCGAGCAGCACTCGCCGGCGCAGCCGATGCCCGATGGCGTTCGTGAGCGTATGGCCCAGCGCTTGCGCGAGCACTCGGGACACGACTGAAAAGAAATTCTGCTTTCTTGTGTAAGGCGTGCGGCGGTCGGGCGACCAAGTCCGGCACTCGGCTGCGGGTGGTTGCTCGCGGCCAGGAGAGAGGCGCAACACACGGAGAAGAAGCAGATGATACGAAACGCTGTCTTGTGTTCCGCGCTCGCGGCCGTCGTCGCGAGCCCGGCTTTGGCTCAGACCGTCCAGATCCGCATCGAGAACCTCCAGGAGAGCGGCGGGATGGCCTTCACGCCGTTCTGGGTTGGCTTCCACGACGGCTCGTTCGACGTGTTCGACGCGGGCTCGATGGCCTCGGGCGGCATCACGGAGATCGCCGAGCTTGGCGACACCGGCCCACTCACCGCCCGCTTCGCGATGGAGCAGCCCGGTGGCTTTGATGCGACATTCGCCGATCCGAGCGGCCCGCCAGTGTTCAGCCCGGGTGAGAGCGCGACGATGAACTACGACGTGGGCGACGCGACCGTGAACCGGTTCTTCAACTACGCCTCGATGGTCGTGCCGACCAACGACCTGTTCGTTGGGAATGACAACGGGCGCGAGATCTTCGACGCGTCGGGCAACTTCCTTGGCCCGATCACGATCGATATCTTCGGTCGCAGCGTGTGGGACAACGGCACCGAGGTGAACGACATCACCGACGGCCCGGCGTTCGTCGCTGGCATCGACGCGACCGGCGGCACCGATGAGTTTGTCGACATCGAACGCTTCTTCTCGCGTCCCGGTGCGGATGCGTATTTGGCGTCGATCATCGGCACGACCACGGCGCCGGGCGATGAGATCACGCGAGTGTTCACCGAGGACCAACTGATCGGCCGGATCACGATCGTGCCGGCGCCGGGTGTGGCGTCGGTCGGCCTGATCGCCGGCTTTGGTCTGGCAGCTCGCCGCCGTCGCTGACGCGACGACAGGATCGCCTTTGGTTTCAAGGGCCGTGGTCGTCGAAGGGAGGACGGCCGCGGCCCATTTCATTTGGCTGGCTGATGGCTAGCTACTCGAACGGGTCCTGGGGATCTTCGAGCAGCATGTAGAGCAGGTTGTTCACGAAGTCGGGCGAGCGCGTGAGGCCGAGGTGATCGGCGCTGACGAACTGGACGCGTGACCACGCGACCGGCGAGTCGAGGCCCGCGGAGTACCCGCGGCCGACGCGCTCGTCCATGAGGGCGCTGGCCCTTGTCACCGTGTCGTCGCCGGGCCGCTTCTCCAGCTCTCGCAGGCGTCCGTCGGGACGCACGCCGAGGACGGCTAGTGTCGGCTCGGCATCGCCGACGAAGATCGAGAGCTCTGTGCCAGGAGGGATCGACGCGGGAACGTCAAGCGCTCGGTGGAATTGCTCGGCACGCGCGAGGCACTTGGTGAGGTGGTCGAGGGCGATCTCGCGGCGTTCGGCTCTGGTCTCCACATCGGGCAGCAACCAGCGGAGCACGCCATCGGCGCGATCGCCTGCGAGCCCCCACCCGTATCGCTGCCAAGTTTCGACATCGAACACGTCCACGGGCTCATCGGACTCGATGTCGATGACGGCGTTGTGCCGGTCGCGCGGCAGGAGCTGGTAGATCGCGGGCATGGTGCCCAGGACGCCTGGGCGGTAGTTCGGGAAGAGGGGGTTGAGGTTCAGGCCATTGACGAGCTGCTCCAAGGCCTTGGCGGAGCCGGCATTGGGCGTGCCGATGAGGATCGCCTTGCGCACGTTCTCCGCGCCAGCCCAAGTCAGCTCGGGCAGTGAGCCATCCTCGGGAAGCACGGCCGTGCCGTAGCGGAGGTAGTACCGAAGCACGAGGCCGCCCATCGAGTGTGCGGTGACATCGACGCGGACGGGTGCGTCTGCAGGCATGCCGCGGCCGATGCGGACCTGGGCCTGGGCATCGAGGATGCGTTCGTGCAGGATTGTCGCGTTCTCGGAGATGTCTCGCCGCCAGTCGTAGGCGTACTGGAAGCACGTGTAGTGCAGGCCGCCGTAGTCGACCGCGCCGGCGTTGCCGAGTTCTTCATCGCGATATTCGCCGACGGCGAGCGTCATCAGGATGTCGACGTATGCACCGATTCGGATGCGCCGGAAGGGCGTGATGTCGGCGACGAGCAGGTCGAGCACGCCTGGGCTGTACGCCGAGTCGCGGAGCTCGGAGAGCGGGACGCCCTTGGCCATGGGCAGGGCGATCTCTCGCGCGCCCGAGGGCGTGTCGGCGTCGGCGGCGCCATAGGTAAACGAGCCCCAGACCTTCTGGCCCGTCTCGGCGTTCTCGAGGCGGGAGCCCAGGATGCCGGGGATAACGAGGACGGGCGTCCGGTCGTCGCCGATGCTTTGGGCGGGCTCGTTATAGATCGCCGCGAGGTCGGCGCGGGGAGGGCCGTGGCAGGCCGCGAGTGCCGCGATGGTGGTCAACGCCGCGCAGCCGCAGGCTTGCCGAAGGCTCATGGGTAGTCGCATGCCGTGCTCCGATGCCATGGAAC
Source organism: uncultured Phycisphaeraceae bacterium (assembly GCA_937899905.1). Lineage (GTDB taxonomy): Bacteria > Planctomycetota > Phycisphaerae > Phycisphaerales > UBA1924 > JAHCJI01. The sequence continues at coordinate 20,414 of CALCCF010000113.1, read as the reverse complement.
TGGGGGCAAATCGTTCCAGAGCATAGAGCCGGAGTGGCACACTGTGTCGCCATCAGTATCGTGTGGGAGACATCGCGCACGGGTGCGAGTCGCGTGCGTGCATTACCACGGATTTCTAGAACGAGGATTTCAAGGACTTGATCAGGCCTGCCGGGGTTCGATGACGCCCAGGCGTAGCAGGAACTTCTCAGCCTCTCGGAGCTCGCTCACGCTGTATTCGTGCGGGCAGGTCGGCAGGTGCTTCGGCGAGAGCAGCATTGGCAGCGACGGGGGACGGCCTTCCCGCAGTGCCTGGTTGCGCGCGATCGCGTAGTACACGGAGGAGGCGACCTCGCACAGGCGGTCGGGGTCTAGCGACTCTCCCTCCGCGTCGCTCGCCGCATCTCGTGCCGTGTCATGCGCGGGCTCGTCTTTGAATCCCGGGCCGTAGCCGTATTCATCCCAAGGCATGCCCCACCCTCCGCTGATGACAGTCCACCACTTCAACTCAGTCGCCCCCGGTCCCATCGGTCGGGACGCATCGCCAGTCGTTGGAACGTGTGGTCGCTCGTGTCGTCACTCGCATTGATCGTCCTCAAAGCGTGGTTCGGGCCGGACTTGGGTACGACAACCGGGGCACAAGACTCGTGGCGGCGGGGCTACGGAGCGGATGGTGACGCACCAGGACCGCGCCGACGCGCCGCCCCGCCGCCACGGCGGGGAACACGTGGTCTACCGCCGGGGTGCTCTCCTCACGCATCCCGGACGGTTTGGGAGGCTCAAGTCTCGGCCGGCCGGGATCGAGCACGATGGCGCTGATCCTGTCTCCGAGACTTGCTGACTCGTCCCGACGTGTCATAGTTGAGACTGAGTCGCAATCGCATCGACGGAGCCTAGTCGCCGATAAGCGCGCAGTCCATGCTGCGAAACGAGATTTTTTCCCATTTCGCAGCACGATCGGGGCAGAATCCTCCTTGCGCGGACTATTGTTGCGACTGAGTCTCAGTTGCCGTATGTGTTGGCCAAGAGGCTCGTTGAGGAGCAGAGACCATGCAGACCATTATCAAAACCGGGCTGGCCATGTCGGCCGCGGTGCTCGCCGTCGCCGGCTCGGCCTTCGGTCAAACGACCGTTCCCCTTGCTCAGGACTACATGTCGTCGGGTTTCTTCCGTAGCGACTTCCTGCGCGGTGAAGAGATGGACAGTGGCCGTTCTGTGCATCGCACGACGAGCCCGGTGATCTCCGGCGTGACCGGCGAGACGACGTACTTCGGCTTCGACTTCGACTGGGCCAGCCTCGGTGGCTCGGTACCTGGTGCGACGCTCCGCGTCGAGACAGTGGCCAACGGCTTCTTCCCGGATCCCGACCCGAGCAACCCGGCGGAGATCTCGGTCCACACGCTGACCGCTGATCCGCTACTGGTGGTCGACCAGTCGCTACCGGACGGCCCGGGCTCCTGGCTGGACTTTCGCGACACCCAGATCATCCCTGGCAGCATCATCTCAACCACCACGGTTGACGGGCTCGATGTCTTCGAATGGGACGTCACGGCTGTGGTGAACGACTGGATCGCCAACGGTGATGCGAACTTCGCGTTCACCGTTGGGATGAGCGCCTTGCTCGACCCGGAGGAGGCGGCGGTTGGCTTCGTGAACTCGAGCTTCGCCGGCCTCGACCCGTCGCTGGTCACGGCTGAGATCGTCGTCGTTCCGGCGCCCGCTTCGCTGATGGCGCTCGGCGGTATCGCGGCGTTCGTCGGCCGCCGGCGTCGCTAGATAGAACCCATCCAGACGGACTCTTCGCAGCAACTCAAGTCTCTACACGGACGGCACGCCTTAAAGTCAGGCGTGCCGTGTTTCACTTCATCACTCGAGGACTGTGCTCACTCCCTCGCTTCTCTACCACAATCACGCTCGTTCGTGGCACCTCCATACCGATTCTCTTCTTGAACGAGTCGCCGAGGAAGCTGGTCTAAGCTGTGTGAGCATATGGAGACGAACAAGGTCGACTTGCCACTCTGCTTGCGTCGGGTTCAAGGCTCAGACCTTGGAATCCTGTACGAGATCCAAATCGATCCGTTAGCCAACGCGATGGCGGTGGCAAACCCGCGCACTCGAGACGAGTTCTTCGAGCACTGGCGTCGAGTACTTGCCGATCCTGCGGTCATTGCGCGGACCATCGTCATGGGCGGCCGCGTTTCCGGGTCAATCTCGTGCTTCGAGTTGGACGAGCGGACCTACGTCGGGTACTGGATCGCCAGGGAGTCCTGGGGCCGGGGCATTGCGACGCGCGCACTTGAGTTGTTCCTGGACGAGGTTGCGACGCGGCCACTCTGGGCCCGAGTTGCCATCAGCAACGCAGCGTCGGCGCGTGTGTTGGAGAAGTGTGGGTTTGTTGAGCACGCACGCATGATGTCCGAGGAGACTCCGCGATTCCCGGCGTGCGAAGAATCGCTGATGCGGCTTGACGCCTAGGGCGCAGGCATGTGTACATGCTGGTTTTTCTGGGTTCGGGCGCGCCGGCGCGAAATCCCAAGGCTCAGCACTACGGCCGAGTTTACTTCCGGGGTTGACCGGTGTTCGGTGGCACAACGCCGGAGCCTCTACTCATGCCTAGCCCAACGGCGCCAAGATGTTTGCGATCTCGCAGCTACGGCATCCGCTCGAGCCGCCGTTCGCCGAGATCGCGCATGACGAGCCGCTTGTTCCTCGCCGCGAGCGAGTCTCCGCCGGCTTCGGCAACCTGCACGGACATTTCCAGCAACTCCAGCGCGAGGCGATGGTCCGAACCGACGAGTTGCTCAGCGCTATGGAACAGGCCGTCGAGCTGGTGCATCGCGTCCAGCGGCTGGGTTGGCGCGATGCTGGCCATGATGCGTAGCGCTTTGGCGATGATCAGGTCCGGGTGGTCCGGTCCGAGGCGGCTGGAACGGATTCGATGGCTTGCCTCCGCGTGGCGAGCCGCTGCCTCGGGGTCGCCCGCCGCGAGTTCCAGCCGCGCGGCGACCTCGTGCGCATCGGCGATGTCGATGTGGTCGTCGGGCAGCCGCGCCCGCAAGATCGCGAAGCTCGCACCGACGTGATCGCGTGCTTCGGCGACCTGTCCCGCTCGCACGAGTGCCCGCGCCAGCACGGTCCGGACGTGGGCTTCCGCGTACGCCTGCTCGCTGGCGCCTTCGATCAGGCCCAACGCTTCGCGAGCGATCGAGACCGCTTGGGTCGCGTCTCCGCTCGCGAGCACGGTGTGCGCATCCCAGGCCATCGCGCGAGCTCGGTACGGCTCCCCATAGTGCTGCGCCAGCAGATCGCCCGACACTGCCAGCGCTGGCCTGCCCTCGCCGAGACGGTCGAGCGCGAGCAGCGCACGCCCCAGCTTGAGATGCTGCCAGCCGGCCTCGGCGGATGTCTCGCGGCCGTTGGCGGCTTGGAGTTCGAGGATGTGCTGGAACCGGTCGGCGGCGGCCTCGGCCTGTCCGTCGACGAGCAGCATGAGGTATGCCACTTCCTCGGCGGCCATGATCGTCTTGGGATCGGCCTCTCCAAGCTGCTCACGCCAGGTGCGTAACGCCGCCTCGATGTTCCTCCGAGCTGGGCCGAACATGGAGTGCCTTCGATACACAAATCCGAGCGAGTACCGCACCTCGGCCTCGACCAGCGGCGCGTCGGCGAGGTCACGATGGATGCGTCGCGACGCGTACTCGAGCGCATCGAAGAAGCTCGCGTCCGGGCCTACCTCCTCGGGATCGACGCCGAAGATCGCGTTCTGCAGGAACGCGCCCATGCGTCCAGCACGCTCGGCTTCCGCCTTGGCTTCGATGATGGCCAGTTCCGCGATGCGTGTTGCCTCGCGCTCTCGGTCGGCGAGGGCATGGGCATTGACCACGCTGGCGGCGATCAGGCCGAAAGCGCCGAGGCCAATCAGGGCCGCGATCGACCCCGCGATAACGACCGGACGATGCCTGCGCGCGTACAACCGCGCACGCCTTAACACGCCGGCATCGCGTGCTTCGACAGGCTCGTAGGCCAGCCACCTCCGCAGGTCGTTGCCGAACTGTCCGATCGAGGCGTAGCGGTTCTCGCGATCGGCGGCCATCGCCTTGGACAGCACGGCGCTGAGTTCGTGATCGATGCCGGCGTCTGCCTCATGGGCGGCCGGGGTTGGAGCGACGAGCGCACCGAGGAGCGCGTCCCGAGCCGCCTGGTGGGCGTCGCCGGCCCCGGCTTGCACACGCATCGATGGCATTCGGCGGGGCGATTGCCCGGTGAGCAGCTCGAAGCCTACAGCGCCGAGGGCGAAAATGTCCGCGCGGGTGTCGAGATCGCTCAGATGGCCCGTGAGCTGTTCGGGCGGCATGTAGGCGAGCGTCCCCACGACGCTTCCGCCTTCCGCGAGACGGGCTTCGACGCCGTGGTCGAGCGCCTTGGCCACGCCGAAATCCAGCACGCGAGCCACACCGCCGTCGTCGACGAGGATGTTGGCCGGCTTGAGGTCCAGGTGGACCACGCCGCGCTGGTGCGCGTGCTGCATCGCGTCGCACAACTCGGCCAGGATTCGCACGCGATTGCGAGTGGGCAGCTGCCGAGCCTCGGCAAACGCGTTCAGCGGCACGCCTTCGACGAGTTCCATCGCGATGAACGGACGATCTTCGCTATCGCCCGAGGCGTCGACGACCGGCGCCCGGCCGGCCTCGATGATGGGCGCGATGCCCGGATGGCGAAGCCGACCGAGCATCTCGGCCTCGCGCTGGAGGCGGTCGTCGGACTCGCGACCGAACAGTTCGGCCTTGATCAGCTTGATGGCGACCTCGCGCCTTGGTGTTTCCTGGATCGCTCGCAGGACCACGCCCATGCCCCCGCGGCCGAGCTCGCCGACGATGCGATACCGGCCGACCCGGCTGATCGCGTGGTGATCGCTCTCGGCATGGCTCCGCGTGGGCTGCGGACTGGGCGGTCTCGTGCCGATCCGCGGCTCGAGGAAGCCCCGAGACTCGCCGTCGTTGGTAAGCAATCGCTGGACCGCGGTGCGCAGTTCGGCGTCGTCGCCGCACGCCATCCGTAGCGCCGCATCACGCTCTTCAGGCGCAAGGTCGCACACGGACTGGAAGATCTCCGTCACGCGCTCGTATCGGATGGCGTCCATCACGCGTGTCCTTCACCGCCGGCGAGCCGATCGCGAAGCCAGGCTCGTGCGGTTCGCCAGTCGAGCTCGACCGTCCGCGGGGACACGCCGAGCACGGCGGCGGCCTCGTCGACCGTGAGGCCCGCGAAGAACCGCAGCTCGACGATGCGGGCCTGCCTTTGGCTGAGGTGTGCCAACTCGTGAAGCGCTGCATCGAGGGCCAAGATTTCGACCTGCTCGCCGGCTCCGGGGGTGTTGGAACCCGAGAGGTCGAGCCCGGTGAGCGTGACGCGTTGCCAGTCGCCGCCGCGTTTCTGGGCTTGGCGCTCGCGCGCGTGCTGCACTGCGGCCTGACGCATCGCGTTCGCCGCGGCACCGAAGAAGTGGTTGCGTCCCTCGAAGCTGGGCCGTTCGCTGCCGAAGAGCTTCTCATAGGCCTCATGCACCAGGGCGGTGGCGTGCAGCGAGTGGGCGTTCGAGCCGCGGAGCTGGCGACCGGCCATCGCACGAAGCCTGTCGTACACACGCTCGACGAGCACCTCACGGGCCCGTTCATCGCCAGACCCGACCTGGTCCAGGAGTTGGGTGAGTTCGTGGTTCATCGCGCGAGACCGTGACGGCCCTCGAAAAAAGTCGCGAACGTCTTGCGCCCCCCTGCGGCGGTTTGCATATCTCGGGCCAGACCCGTGCCCAGCCGTCGCGTGACGAGTGGGCCGAGCGACACACCACCGGAGGGAGGTGGTGTGCGACCCCGAACCCCAGCCCCGCACTGCACTGCCGGGGCCCCGCACCGCTTTGAAAGGATACACCATGACCCGCTCGAACCGCATCAGCATTGCCCGCACCGTTGCCGGAACCACCGTGGCCGCGCTCGCCGCCGTCGCGATGGCGGATGACCCCCAGGTCTTCAGCGATTGGGGCGCCCAAGCCGACGACATCGCCGACACGGTCGATGCTTACCGCGATGCCCTTGGAGAGCTCAACCGCCCCGAGCCGGGCAGCGTGGGCAGCGGTCGCCGCCAGATCGACTGGGACGCGGCCCCCGACGCCGTCAGCGCACCCAACGATTTCCCGGGCGACTTCTTCAACTTCCCGGCCTTCCCCCGAGCCCGCGGCGTGGTCTTTACCACCGCCGGCACCGGCTTCCAGCTCTCGGCCACGCAGGCCAGCGGCGTGGGCGTCGAGTTCTCGAACATCGACTCGACCTACGACGGCCTGTTCTCGACCTTCAGCCCCGAGCGTTTGTTCACGCCCATCGGCGACAACGTCCTGGACGTGCACTTCCGCATCCCCGGCGAGGACCGCCCCGCCGCCAGCACCGGCTTCGGCGCCGTGTTCAGCGATGTTGACACCGCTCGCCTGACCAGCCTGACGTTCTACGGCCTCGATGACGAGCTGCTGGGCACCTACTACGTGCCGGCGGCTTCGACCGACAACGAGTCGCTCTCGTTCCTGGGCGTGAAGTTCGACGAGGCGATCGTGACCCGCGTCCGCATCGTCTCGGGCGACACCGCTCTGGAGGAGGGCGTGACCGAGGCGTGGCCCGCCAACGACCTGGTGGTAATGGACGACTTCATCTTCGGCGAGCCGGTGTTCCTGCCGTGCTTCGCCGACCAGGACGGGGACGGCGACCTGACCATCTTCGACTTCCTGGCGTTCCAGAACAACTTCGACGCCGGCGATCTGGCGGCCGACTGCGACGGCAACGGCCGGCTCGAGCTCTGGGACTTCCTGTGCTTCCAGAACGGCTTCGACGGCGGCTGCCCGTAAGCCTGATTGAGATCGTCGCGCGGCAGCCATGATGTGCTACCGCGGCGATTCAAGAAGCGTCGTCCCCCCAGCTGCCTGCCCGGGCTTCGGTCCGGGCAGGCTTGTTCCGTTCATTGCGGGCCGGCGTGACGAGATACCGTCTCCATCCCGATCGATTCAACGGCGGGATTTCGGCGAGAAGCTGCCGATATCAGGAAGGACGGTCTTCGACCTGCGCACGAAGCACGAGGTTCACCTCGCGAGCTTGCCCTGGAGCAGCCGCCTCGATCGTGCCTCGATAGCTCTTCAGCGCGCTTCGCGATAGAAGTTGTTCGGGTCGTACATGAAGTAGTGGTCAAAAGGCTGGAGCGGCGGCAGTTCGATGTACCTGCGGCCGTTCTCGTCGGTCTTCATGGCCTCGAAGAACATGGGCAACGTGGGGCCGGCACTTCCGGGGTGATCACGCAAACCGGTCTCACGGGCCTCAGTGACGATGTGGTTCACCCAGCGGAGACTCACGGCTTCTTGGGCAAACTCTTCCCAGTCACCATTCGAGTTGTTCTCGTACATCAACTCGACGAATCGGTCGAGCGACACGCCCATCTTCTCGGCGATTGGCTCTGCTAGGCGACGTTGCCACTCGAGTGAATTCTCGTACTGCTCCTTCTGCTGGGTCATGTTGCCGCGCATGCCGCTAGACATCTGGTGATGCAACAAGATTGCGTTTGGGTAGGCATAGGAGTGATCGGCCAGGGTCGTGATGCAGGCCGCCATTGATGCGGCAAAGGACTTCACGACAACGTGGATCGGTGCACGGCTCGTTTCCATCGCCTTGAGGATCCGGTACCCCTCCATAACGGAGCCACCGGGTGACGAATCAATCACGATGAAGATCGGCTGCTCTTCCGACTGGTTGTTGAAGAACTGGATGCGATCGGCGACATAGCTTCCGGTGCCCGACCAGATCGGACCGTTGAGCGGGATGCGCCGGTCAGAGATGTATAGCGTGCCGTCGCGGAAGGGCTCCTCGCGGTACGACATGTCATTGGTAACGACTCGAGCCAGCTTGTCCTTTTGCTCACGAAGATCGATCTCGCGCTCAAGCGTGGCAAGCTGAGACTTCAAGTCGAGGGTCATCATGTCGTATCGCGTCTTGAGCGCGGCGAGCTCGCCCCTGGCGACTGATGTCTCCGCATCGATCTCCATGGCGCGGCGGCGGGCTTCGGCCACGCCCTCACCCGCCTCAGCATCTGCCAGGCGCTGCTCAACTTCACGCCGCTCGATTTGGGCTCGCATCTCGGCGAGTTGTTGGGCCTGCCTGGCCGACTCGAGGGCGGCTCGTGCCTTGATAGCTTCTGCCTCGGCCTTCAACCTCGCTGTTTCGGCCCGGCTGGCAGCAAGTTCGTCTTTGAGTCGAGATTCGCGCAGGGCTTGCTTGGCATCGATCTCAGACTTTTCCAATTCTGCTTGCGCGAGACGCATCTTCTGCCGCTGCTGCATGAGCCGGTACTCCGTGCTCAGGCGGTCGAGCTCTTCCTTCATTTGCTCGACCTTGGACTTCTCCTGCGTCGCGCCGCTGGTGGTTTCCTGGCCCATCACGGGTTGTGCGACGACACACGCTGCCATCATGCCTGCCACTACGGTTTGCCTGAACATTGAGCGCTCCTCCTGAAGTGAGTATTCGATTCTGAGTTTGGTTCACAATATGTATCGGCTTGCGGCACACCGAATGTAATTCGCAGACTAGCACCAGAGCCTGGAGTCGTCGACGGTGCTCATAGTGAGTCGAAACGCGAGAGAACACCACTCGCTGACTCGCATGACATCGCGAACAGTTGACAGGGATGCGCTCGCTACGAAGTCCTGCCTGCTTCAACACTCGGGAGTTCCTCAATCGATGAGATCATCGATGAACCTCCAGCGGCACCGGGCAGCACGACCTCGCTGTAGACTTCTTACTGCACGGGTCGTTGCCAGAGGACAACCGATTCACTGCGTGATGCAGTCACGACTGCCACCAAACCCATCGATCCGTAAGCCCTCAAGTCCTATAATGAAAGTTCGATGTGACGGTCGTCCGGATCTCGAGTTATGCACGAGAACAGCCCTGCTTGTCCCATCGCCCATGGTGAGTGCTGCCGACGTCGTTGGGTTGTGGTGAGCCGTGGCCAGATCGGGAGCCCAACCGAGAGCGTGGCCATGGGGGCACGCAGAGTGCACCCACTCAGCTCCGACCGCTGCTAGCACTCTCACAGCGCGATCCGACGGCGCAGTAGAGGACGACTGCAGACGAGACAAAGCGGGGAGGCCATTCCGCGGCTCGCGAAACGCCGGAATGGGCAGACCCGGACTTGAACATGCTCAGGATTCTCCGATTGAAACCCAAGTATCGAGGATCTGCGGCGCAGAATGCGGCGCACTGAGCCCCGCTTCCAGAGTCATCATCTCCTGGCTGTGCTCATCCCAATCAGCGCGCCTGGGATCCCAATAGTACGGGTGACCTTTCCCCCAGAACCCGATCCGACCCGAGTGATAGCCTCGGGCTTGGATCAAGGAGGATCTGGGCATGTCGACGAAGCGTCATTCTGCTGAGGAGATCGTTGGGAAGCTGCGTCAGGCTGACGTCGAGCTCGGTCGTGGGAAGTCTGTCATGGAGGTCTGCCGGCTGCTTGGTGTGACCGAGCCGACGTACTACCGCTGGCGGAAGGAGTACGGCGGCCTTAAGACGGACCAGGCGAAGCGTCTCAAGGAGATCGAGAAGGAGAACGCCCGGCTGAAGCGTCTGCTCGCGGACGCGGAGCTGGACAAGGCGATTCTGAAGGAAGCGGCCTCGGGAAACTTCTGAGCCCGGGCAGACGGCGGCGTGCCGTGAGCCATGCTCAGGAGGTCTTGGGCGTGAGCGAGCGTCGCGCGTGCCGCGTGCTCGGCCAGGCGAGGGCGGTGCAGCGGTACGCGCCGATCGAACGTGACGACGAGGACGCGTTGACGAAACGGATCGTGGTGTTGGCGTCTGTGTACGGCCGGTACGGGACGCCGCGGATCACAGCGTTGCTAAGGCGTGAAGGGTGGATCGTGAACCATAAACGCGTAGAGCGGATCTGGAAGCGTGAGGGCCTGAAGTTGCCGAGGAGGCAACCAAAGCGTGGCCGGCTCTGGCTCAACGACGGATTCTGCGTGCGTCTGCGGTCCGAGCACAAGGATCACGTGTGGGCGTACGACTTGGTGCACGCGCGGACGAAGGAGGGCCGGCCGCTGCGGCTGCTGGTGATCGTCGACGAGTACACCCGCGAGTGTCTTGCGATCGTCGTCGCTCGCCGGATGACGAGCGACGACGTGCTCGAGCGTCTGGCGTGGCTGATGGCGACGCGGGGTGTGCCCGGGCATATCCGCTCAGACAACGGGGCCGAGTTCACGGCCAAGGCGGTGCGCGGTTGGCTGGGTAAGGTGGGCGTGGAGACGCTCTTCATCACGACCGGCTCGCCGTGGGAGAACGGGTACGTGTAGAGCTTCAACGGCAAGCTGCGAGACGAGCTACTGAACCGGGAGAGCTTCGAGACGCTGCTGGAGGCCCGGGTGCTGATCGAGCGTTGACGTCGTCATTACAACACGGTGAGGCCGCACTCGTCGCTGGGCTACCACCCGCCGGCGCCCGAGGCGATCGCTGCTGGCCCGCCCTCCGCTTCGCTCCGGGCGGCCCAGCAGCGCGGAGCAACAGTCGGAACACTCACATAGACCGTAGACTGCTTACCGGGGAAAGGTCACACCGGCGACAAATGGGACGCCTGCCTACCAAGCTCAATACGGGATCACCTCACCCGACCGCTGGATGAACGAACCGGTGTGGTCGAGTGTCAGCCCCAACGTGGTTTCGATCATCTCGCGGGCGGCGACGTCAGGCAGCAGCGGCGCTTCCTTGCCGCCCAACTCTGTCTTCACCCGGCCGGGGTGCATTGCGACCGAGACGACTCCGTAATCTCGCAGCTCGTTTGCGAGCCCCTTGGACACCATGTTCATCGCAGCTTTTGATGCACGATATGGGTAGTCGCCGGCCGAGCTGTTGCCCTCCACGCTGCCCATTTGGCTTGAAACATGCAGGATGGTTGCGTTCCCGGCCGCCTTTAGGTTGGATAGCAGGGCTCGTGTCAACAGGACAGGACCCACCACATTCGTGCGCATCGAACTCAGGAAGTCACTGGTATCAAACGCGGCCAAATCCTCCTGTCCCTTCAGAATCGCGGCATTGTGGATGAGGAGCCTGATCGGCTGATCTTTAACGGCCTTGGCGAGAGCATTGATCGAGACGGGGTCGTCAACATCGAGCGTATGCGCTTCCACCAACCCTCCGCTGACCAGTTCTTGCAACCCATCGGACGCATTGGGGTCTCGTGCGGTCGCTATTACACTGAACCCCTTGTCGGCTAGGGCACGGACCAGGCCAAGGCCGATGCCTCGGCTGGCCCCGGTGATGATTGCGCTATGCTGTGGCACAAGTACACTCCCTGAATATGAGTTCAGTCGCTCGTCCAGTTCGCAAGGCCGTCGCGCTCCCCCCACTCAATTCAACATGCAAACTAGTAGTTCACGCGCCCACCGCAGTTTCGTCCCGTCCGCGTACAACGATCGACTACACTCATCGGTGACAGCAACGGAGGCTCCGTGATCGAGTTCGTACTCGTGCGATGATTGCAGCTGCCAGTCGTGCCATGCCCAACCGGAAGCCAGAGCTCTGCACTTAGGCGTCCCCGAGACGACTACCGACCAGGGCCGCCAAACTAGGCAATCTCTGAGCTTGCATAAATGATGGAGTCAACAGTTCGCTCAGAGCTCCATAGCGTGACACCCTCGGTGATCACCACGAGCTTGCCGCCATCACCGGTCTCCTACTCTTGCATGGTGTCGAATGCCAAGCGAGTCTCGTCTCCTGCGTCGCCGCGTCCCGCGGCTTCATGTACAAGCCCGAGCTTGTACGACAAACCATGAAGCGCCTCGATCTCGGTGCACTCGATTGACATTGTTAACGACTCACACGACTCGGCGTTAGGCGAGCAACAATCGTCGATGATGGGCCAACCACGAGTCGAGCCGAGAGAATCGGAAAGGGAGCTTGAGTCGGCAAAGAACGTGCTTACTCTCGGCAAGTGTCGCCCCAAGGTACCAGTAGACCAGATAGCTACTCGGTCAGAATCTCTATTCGGTGGCTGTGAGCGCGACGGGGACTAGGCAATCATTGCTCTCGAACCCTGTCTGCGCCACATCTTCGAACAGGCCACCTGAACGGTTGCCTGCCAGATCTTCGAGTTCGGCAGCTACTCGCAACCAGTAGGGTCCGGAGCGCCAAGATGACTGCGGCGTGAATGACCATCGCTGTTCGTTCTGAGAGAGTCTTATTCGTCCGCGAACGGCCACCCCGTGTTTGTCAAGTACGCGCACGTGGAAGGCGAGCGAAGTGTGATCCAGCGGCTCGTCAAGTGTGACTTCTAGCGGGTCCATCGAGTCGCGCTGCGGTTGCGAAAGCTCCCAATCACATGGACTCGGCGACCCCCGATCCGGATTAGTGACTCGGAAGGTCTTGGTGAATGAGTGCCGCAGTGTGGATCCATCAAGCGCCTGGGCACTGCCCTCGATGACGAGCGAGTACCTCTGACCCGAACGGATGGCCAGCCCAAACGTATTGTTGGCCTGCAGTCCACTCTTCACGCGCCCAGGATTGAAGTAAATGGTCAGGCGTCGTCGATCACTGCTCCATAAACCGGACTGCGTCGGCAGAAAGACGTTTTCCACATACTGACCACCCTCATCGACGAGCTTGATCGAAGAGTTTGTAGTCTTGGGCCGCATGGGCTTCGAAAAGTACACGTAGAACCGCAGAAGGTTCTCTGGCAACTCCGATGCAGTGGGGTAGACCGCCTCCACCCGAACAAGAGTCTCGTGATTCACGACGATCTCACGCTGGTCGCCGGCACTACTCAGCGGGAGCGTCCCGATGCACGTGAACTCCGTCAAAGTCTGCCACGCCACTACAATCGCACACACGAGCGGGAGTTTGGCGCTCACTTCTCCGGCTCCGCATCCCGCAGCAATTCCGGGAACCCCTCGTCGATCTTGAGCATGTTCTGAAACTGCCGGATCTGGGCGCCTTCGGGCGAATATGTGTAGTCTGGAAAGTTGTACTCGCTCACGAAATTGCTTAGGCGCAGATACGCCCCCTTCCGGATCGAAACGAGATCTACTCCGCCGGTATCGAGATTCCTCTGCAGTACGAGCAGAAACTGTGGATCCTGATCTGCCATTTGTAGTACGCCAGCTAGAGGAGTGCTCTGAGATGGCACGCCTGCCTTTACCGACTTGCTCGGTTCGGTCAATCCATCGCCCAGATGACCCGCTTCGAGATCACGCAGCCGAATGAGGTCGGCCGCACGCTCGCGATTGACCACCAGGACGAATGACTCGCTTTCGCCAGTCATGTTCATCGCTTCGAACGGGACGACTTCAAGCGGCGTGTTGCCATACCCGAGTTCCGCTACTGTCTTTCCACGAACTCGAGCGCCGTCCACGAGTTGGTCAACGGGAACAGTGACCAGAGGAGTGCAGGTGTACGCCGCGACGATGGTTTCCGCCCCATCGAGTTCCATGACGGCCATGGCCCTGATCGGAGCTCGTGTTTCAATCTGGTTATGGACCGCATGGTACATCTCAATCCGGGAGATGCTCTCGCGTCCTTCGAACGGATACGAGATTCGGCGCAACGTTGAAGCAAACTCGCCGCTCGAGAGGCCAGCGATGAACAACGATCCAGATGCATAATCGATGTCGGTAATCGTAAACGTTGTCGCCGGGATATCACGCCAAAACACCACGCTCTCGTCCGGAGTCTCCGAAAGCGGGAAGGATGTCGACTCCACGGTGTCCAAGCCAACTTCGCTGAGTTCGCCGGCTGGATCGGCTCGTATGACGTACGGCTCAATCTGACCATCATTCACGACCGAAAGGGCAATGTACGCGTGACCCGATCGTGGATGCACCGCAATGTCGTGATAAAGGATGTTCGCCTCGGCAACACCGAATCGACTCGACACGGCGCTGCCAAAGTCACGGAGGTTGAAAGCCTGGGAGCGGGATGCAGCTTCCATAGCCGGTAGTTGATATGCATAGACACGAGCTCCATGCGAGTCGGCGACAAAGAGCGTGCGCTCGTCGCCGAACGTGATTGAACTTACCGATTCGGGCGATTCACGAAGCTCGGAGGCTACGGCAGTCCCAACTAGGACCGCTCCCATAGTGCCGGCAGCAACTGCTCTCCACAGAGTCATCGTTTCATCTCCTATGTGTTTCTAGTGTGTACACTCAACCCCAGCACTCTATCTGCACTGCTGACCCGGGGATGAACGACCATCGCTACTCTCGTTCCCTTAGAATTCATACTGATAGCTGATGCGAATGCCAATCTGCCGGGAATCGAGGTCTTCTGAGCGGTTGAACTCGTGCGCGAGAGCTACGGAAAACCCGTTTCCAATGGCATACTCAAGAGAAGTTTGGACTTGATAATCATCCCAAGTGCCGCCCGAAGAAAGGTCTCGCCGACGGTACGTGCCAGAAACAATTGCGGTCCATCTATCAACTTGCACGACTAATCCTGCGCTTGAATAGACGATGTTGTCCGCAGTTCCTTGGAAGTTCCATAGCGGTGCGATCTCACCGATGGCAACCAGTGAGCATCTATCGCCCAGCTTCCAGGAGTGCATGGCGGCGAACGCCAACCCGGTCTCGTCACCATCATCGCCTCGGCCCGCCGCTTCGTGGACAAAGCCAAGCTTGTATCTCAGTCCGGACAGCTCTGCAAAGTCCGAGCCCTCCAGAGACAGCGTGAATGATTCGAAAGACTCGGTGTTGCTGGCACCTCCATCATCGAGCGTGGTTGTTCCTCGATTGGAGCCGAGTGATTCAGAGAGAAAGCTCGTGTCCTCAAAAAACGTACTGGCGCTTAACTTGTGCAGCCCCACATCACGAGAGCCCAGAGTGTACTCGGCACCGAATCCGACTCGTTCGATTAGCTCAATCTCTTTGTTGTAGTTGTTGCCATACATGCCTGGCGTGACGAGAGAAGCAAGTGCAAAAGAGGGCGTAAACTTTCCTGCATGTACGGCGACTCGCTCTGATGGAGCTAATCGGCCGTAAAGCGAGCGGACGAAGAGGCCTTCATCCTGAAACCGCCGGTCTTCTTCGGGCGGCGCGGTCGTTTCCAACCGCACCTCTGCAAACACGGACAAGCCCTCCATAAGCCGTAATTCTGGTGAGGCAATCACCTGAACAAACTCGTCAATTGTCGTCAGCCGAGGCTCCTCTGCGGAATACACGTTGTTTCCACCAAGCCGAACCACGATATCTCCGGCTAGCTGGGGAAAGCGCTCGACCTCATCCGCAGCCTCCAGTTCCAGTGCTGTCTCCGTCCGATGAACCTCAGTATCTGAACTCTGAGAGGCTGCTGCCGATGACGAGGCGGCAATAACCCATGCAAGCATCACAGATACCCGGCACCGGCCACTACTCCCCGCACGGACATCACCTGGCCTCTGGCAGTTCACATGCTTCGCGGGTCGACTGGGTCGGTTCCCGCCTCCAACTCCGTGGGGTCGTCGATGCCATCGCCATCAGAATCCGCTTTGTATGGGAACGTGCCGAGTCGTCGCTCGCGGGCATTCGAAATGCCGTCGCCATCGATGTCATCATCAAGCCGATCCTCGATACCATCCCGATCTGTGTCCGCCCAGCGGCTGGGATCGTTCGGAAAGCCGTCGAAGGCATCATCAACGCCATCCATGTCTGCGTCAGTGGCAAGCGGGATACGAATGTCTACCCACTCCGACGAGATGTCGGTTACTTCGCCCATACCAATCTCGAAAGTGGACAGATCGTTGAGCTCAACCATGTGATGGGGACGTTGCTCCTGAGGCAAGCCGATGTGATCACCCGGGCGCCAACCGATCGACGTCAGATTCCGGAGAGCCCACGACATGCTGAGCCTGTCTGTGACCGTAATCTGCGATTGCATCACCGTGGTGAGCCACGCGCAGGTCACAAGAGTGGCGACATGCTCTTGGATCTCACGGTCCGTGTAGTGGCGACGCAGCTCCTCGATGTGATCCGGCGCGACTCGCGCCGGGATCGGGCCAGCATCACGAGCGAGTCGGAGATACGACTTCTCGGCATCGCTGAATAGATCAGATCGCTCGAAGTCGAAGAGCGCATGAATCTTGGGGAGGATGTCCTGCTCGAGCACGCTCTTTGGGACCTCGTCGGAAGGGAAGTCCTCTTCGATGGCGTCGAAGACTCCGTAGGCACCATGGACCTGGCAGTGCACGCACCCGCTCGCAAGCTGGAACACGAGGAAGGTCGACCACTTCTCCTCAAGAGTCAGTGCGCGATCGAAGAAGTTGAAGTACTGGTCCATCTTGATGGTGCCAATGCTCGACTGACGCGTCCACTCGGTATCAAAGAAGTTTCGATCGCTGAGTGGGAATCGAGTGACGTCCTGAGTCTTTGGCTGGAAGAACTCGTAATCGAATTTCGCCACATCGAACGGCGCGATCGCGGCAGGTGGCAGATTCTCCTCTGCGAGGCCCGGCCGTTCCCAAAGCAGATAGTCGTCGCGGTAGTGGTCGAAGGGATCCTCGATGCCATCGCGGTCGAAGTCGAAGGTGACGATCGGGACGTCGTACCCGGTCAGATAATTCACCCAGTCTGTGTCGAAGTATGGATCGGGTGCCGAGATATCGTCACGCTGCCACTTTGCGTTCAGCTCTTCGAACGCACGCTCAAGGGCCTCGCCCGCAAAGATGTTTTGACGTTGCTCCTCAGGCGCACCAAGGCTTGCGCCGGGGTCCCAGCCTACGGCACCAAGGTTCGCGCGTGCCCAGTCAAGCGTCCGCTGATCCGTCACGATGGGGGTGATCGCGTCGTGTGTTGCCACAGCCGCATTTACACCAGCGAGATCCATGAGCTCGGCGATTTGGCGATCGGTGTACTGCATACGGAGCATGGCGTGCGTGTCGGCGGTCACCGCGGTCGGTCGGCTACCGATCTGCCTGATGTACTCAAAGGCAGCTCGGAGCCGCTCATCATCGAGGGTGTCGATGAAGTCCGGGTCATAAATTGAATGGATCTCGGACATCGGCACGCCCATGTACTCGAGCTGCCATGCCGAACGGGCTTGGTGGTGGCGGCTCCCGCTCTGGATCATCTGGAATAGCGTGAGCTTCCACTTGGTCTCAGCGTCGAACATCCCATTCGCATGGATCATGACGTCGGCCATCAGTAGGCCGTCGTAGAAGTCGCGCAGATTGCTGACGTCGATCTTGTGCCGGTCGTAGTAGGTCGCGGGCTGAGTCCCGGTTGGTCGCTCGCGGATTCTCTGGTCGGCGGCGCGCTCGTCAGCTCTCGGCGCCTCCCACCACTTGTCCCACGGGATGTCGCGCTCGGGTGGAGCGATGGGCGTCACGGTCTCGTACGGCCACACAGGGTGATCGAGCACGCGTCGGAACATGCCGTGACGCGGTGTGACGGAGTACGTCGGGATGCCCTGCACCGCGTCCCAGTGCTCGGTGACCTTGTCTTCATCGTTGAAGGTGAACATGTCGACAGCCGTCATGCCAATGTCGCCTTCATCGCGCCTGTCGAGGTTCCTGAAGTTGACGTGTGCCATAGCCCAATCGCCGACCACCATCACCTTGTGGACATCGATCTCGACCGGATACTGCTTCACGCTCTGGCTGAACACCATCCCAATACCGTCGTATCCATCGGGTGCCGCCGAGCTGTGCTGGATGTATCCATCTGCGATGAACTCGGAGAGCGCCTCTGGCGATGGGTTCCGGACAAAGGTGTCGTAGATCTCGATGATCACCATCGCTCGCTCACGGCTCTTTGCATCGGGAGCGATGATGATCGTCTCGAAACTCTCGGGAATGCGATTGCGCTGATTTTGCAACTGATCGCGCGAGCTGGTCGGTGTTTCGTCAGCACCTTGAGAATTACTGTGCTCCTGCACGACGTCTTCGTCGAGGGCGAGTGTGGGCTGGGCAATAGCACACCCCGCAATGAGTGCCGTGATCATGCCGTATCGGATCTCTCTCACAGGTCTCTCCTCCTACATTCAAGTCGAGGTTTTTTGCGATTTCGTGGTTTCCGATGATCCCGAGTCCAAGTGCCGCGCCTGCACTATCGATATGACTTACTGAGCGTTGATGTGGTTTTCGACAAGACCTCCTCGCGAGTGGCGCGAATTCGCAGACGGAGTGCACGCCGGTCATGAGGCGGCTTTTCTCTTTCGACTTTCGCGAGAGGCATTTAGTGCCTTCCGGATTCGACGCCGGACCGTGCGATCCATTTCCTTTACCGTCACAGTCTCCAACTGCTCCAGCAACGCGCTCTCAGCGTCCCGACAGATCTCGTTGACAAATTCACCCACGACTATCGGTACAACTTCGTCGCACGAAGTCGGGTGTCGCGGGAGGATGTCGGGCTCGGGCGACACCGCCTCGTATGCATTACGAAGCGTGATCTCCTCCGGCCTTCGAGCCAGAACGCTCCCTCCGCCCACGCCACGCTTGGAAGTGATCAGTCCGGCCTTACTGAGCTTGCTTTGGACGCGACGGACCACCACCGGGTTGGTGCCATACGTCCGAGCCATTTCCTCTGATGTCAAAGGCCCGCCACCGCGCGCTGTGAGAAAGCCGAGTATGTGCAATGCTATGGGGAAATCACTATTCATGATTATATGTATCACTTTCAGTTACAAATAACCAGTCGAGATTGATACGCTTCGCGAGCAAAGCGCGTAACGTGAATTTGGGCCTTCACGAAAAATGGGCGCTTGGGCCACTTCAGCCAGATCGCGAGCGCGGGGTTTCACGAGCTCGAATGCTCATAGCCGACCCCACGGACTTGGAGGCAGGAACGGACGAGAGGACCTCGCGTGAGCAAGATACCAGTGGAGCCGAAAGCCGGTTCACTTACCGAGGCAATGAACGATGCGGTGCGCTTCCGTACCGCCGCCGTCCTAGGCATTTTGCTTGCGTCAGCGATCATCAACGCAGTCCGGCTCATTGCCGTGGGCGGCCAACAGAATGCCGAGGAACCGATCGCAGTACCGCTGGTCATGGGTGTCCTCTTGGTGTACGAGGCCGCCACGCTTCTATGGTTGTATCGAGGGCGAGATCATGGAAGGCCGCTATCAACGCTTTGGGTGTACTCAAATGCTGCTACCGAAGCCTTGGCACCCACGATTCTCGGCTTTTCAGTGGGCCTAAGTAGCGCACACTCGCTTCAAGGGGCAGCGATCGGTCCAGCCGGTCATCTCTACGGCATTTTCATCGTGTTGAGCGTGCTTCATGTACGAGTGGGGGCATCGTTGATGGCCGGCGCGGTTTCTTCCATCGGCTTCGCCGCGATGGTGACGTTATCGCTGAACATAGAAGACGCCGAGGCTAGCAGGCTGCTCGGTAGCCCGCGCTCTCTTGAGTTGTTCTCAGCGGCGGTCGTCCTGCTTACCGGTGCCGCTGCCGGGCTGGTGGCGCTCCGCATGCGTCGGTACCTAGTGACCGCTGTGGCGGAGGCAGAGGGGCGGATGCGTGCCGAGCGGGACCTCCAAGCCGCGGCTGTCATTCAGCAAAGCCTGATGCCTAGCGAGCCACCGGAGATTCCAGGATACGAGATAGTCGGCTGGAATCGCCCCGCCGACGAAACCGGCGGAGACTACTACGACTGGGTTCCCCTCGATGATGGTCGGGTCGCGATCTGTATCGCCGACGTCACCGGGCACGGCCTCGGACCCGCGATGATCACCTGCTTCTGCAGGGCCTACGCGAGAACCGCTTTGCGAGTAGAGAGTCGCGTGGCTTCCGCGATGACGCGCCTCAATACCGAGCTTGTCAATGATCTCGGAGACGGGCGCTTCGTTACGTTCGCGGCACTGGTGATTACGCCGAACGAAGGTGAGGTGCTATCTACCTCGGCCGGACATGGTCCGCTGCTGGTTCATCGCCACGAAGATGGCGCAATCGAGAGTTTCGGTGCGGATGTCCTTCCACTTGGAATCTACGGATCGGATGAGGAAGTCGATGCCGTCACACACACGCTGCAGGATGGCGATGTGTTTCTCCTCGTCACAGACGGCTTCTTCGAGTGGGCGAATCCAGAAGGCGAGCAGTTCGGGACTGAGCGTCTTGAGGCAGCTCTGTCTCGGTTTGGCCGAGGGCCTGCCGACGAGTTGATAAATGGCCTGCTTGGAGAGCTGGAGGACTTTGTACGAGGCACGCCGCAGCCGGACGATCTCACCGCCGTTGTCATCAGGCGTACGGCCAGTGCCGCCTCTGGGAGACAAGCATGAATTGGCGCAGGTTCACGCCCTTCAGAGTCTTGACATTCGTTGTGCTCTTTGCGGCCCTTGCACCAGGCTGCGTTTCCAACCGGCTATACAACGACACCCCCGATGAGTACATCATTGCCGTGCAGAGCGCCGACGAGGAGGCCGTCGGCGTCGATCTTGCGATCATCGAGTTCGATGACTTTG
>CALCCF010000112.1 GCA_937899905.1 uncultured Phycisphaeraceae bacterium | reverse complement strand
CCGAACTCGATGTGACGCAAGGGTGGAGGTCTAGCAAGGAGAATCCGCTTCGGGTTTCTTATCGGGGCGGCATTACGTACCTGGCAGGGCAAATCGAGCTATTAGAGATCCCACGAGAGTTCGCTCAACTGACGCAAGTCGCATCCCTAGACAATACAGATCTGTTTTCAGCCGGTTTCGTGGATTCGACGGACCCCCACCTCTCTCTCACATTGCCGGGCGTGAAGCTCAGAGCAGCTCCACGCGATCAACGGCAGGCTAATCAAATCAACCCTGACGACTTCTATACCGCTTCAGGAATAGTCCTTGTAAATCGTAGTGGCGCCGTGTATGTGAACACTACAGACAATGAATTCATACGCGCAGTCGAAAACAAGAGGCTAGCGGTCGACATCCTGTTTACTGGAGTGTTCTTTGTACAATAAAACTAGGCCGGTTTCGAGTTAGTCACCTGCATACACCTATAGCTCTCGAGTGATCCTAGATCAGTGCAGGGCGCGATAGTTGTCGAACATTGAAACAAGAGGCCATGGTTCTCCCGCAGTTGGCCGTACGTGCTATGACAGTGCTCGCGAATCCTTGACGCCAAGCGTGCGATAAATCTCCCGCGTCGCCTTGCTCTTGTTGAGCGTGTACAGGTGCAGGCCGGCGACCTTGTGGTCCAGCAGGTCGCGGCACTGCTCGGTGGCCCAGTGCAGGCCGACGCGGCGGACGAGGTCGGGCTCGTCGCCCGCGCGCCGGAGCGCCCGCAGCAGCGGCGCCGGGAAGCGGCTGCCCGCGGCCAGATCGGCCATGCGGGCCATGCCCTTCGTGCTCGTGATCGGCATGATGCCCGCGATGATGGGGACTCGTATACCGGCCAGCTCGCACCGCTCGCGGAAGTCGTAGTAGTCGTGGTTGTCGAAGAACAGCTGGGTGATGATGAAGTCGGCCCCCGCGTCGACCTTGGCCTTCAGGTGGTCCATCTCGGTCAGGCGGTTGGGCGTGGCGGCGTGGCCCTCGGGGTAGCCGCCCACGCCGATGCCGAAGCGGCGCGACTCGACCAGGTGCGTATCGCTGAACGCGCGGATGGCGCGGACGACGTCGGCCCCGTAGCGGAAGTGGGCGAAGGCCTGCTCGCCCGCGCGGCGGCCCATGGGCGCGCCCTGCTCGTGCGGCGGATCGCCGCCCAGCGCCATGATGTTGCGCACCCCCGCCGTCGCGTAGCCCTCGAGCATCGCGTCGACCTCGGCGGGCGTGTGGCACACGCCGGTGAGGTGCGGCACGGGGTGCAGCGGCGTCTCGCGCTGGATGCGCAGGACCAGATCGGTCGTGAGCTCACGCGTGCTGCCGCCCGCGCCGTAGGTCACCGAGACGAAGCTGGGCTTGAGCTCTTCAAGATCGGCGATGGCGGCGTACAGGCTGTCGGCGGCCTCGGCGCTCTTGGGCGGGAAGAACTCGAAGCTGGCCGTCACGCCATCGCGTCTGAAGAGGTCGGCGATGTGGACATTGGCCGTGGCCGGTGGTCCAGTGGGTGTTGCCGACTGGGTGTCCGGCGTGGTGTCGGTCGTGGGCTCTGGCACCCGGGAGTGTATGGGGCCGCCAGCGTGCGGGCGGGACTCGCGAAAGCCGCAGCCGGGTCAGCCGAAGACGGTCGCCAGGCCAACGAGCACGGCCGCGCTGATGAACAGCAGGCCGAGGGTGTACGCCAATCCGGTGAAGAACGTACAGAACACCGTGCGCACGGCGCGCCAGAAGCCCGAGCTCAGCGTGAAGATGCCGATGAGCGGCGTGTACAGCAGCGTGAACAGCACGTTGAAGCCGGCGGCGAGGTAGAGCGTCTGGGCCGCCGTCTTGCCGGTCTGGCCATCGACGAGCTGGAGCATCGCGATGGTCATGGCCAGGACCGTGGCCATCGACATGATGATGGCCATGCCGCGGGTCGGGCTGGCGGCGAGCTTGCTGCAGGCCTTCTTGGATGCCGTACGCCCGCAGCGGCGGCGGCGTGCGGGGGCTGGGGTCGGGGCTGGGTCGTTCAGCTCGGGCTGGTCGGCGAATTCGGCGGGTAGGGCTGGAGCGCAGGCCATGTCGTGTGTCCTTCCAGGGCGGCCCCGTGGAGCGTGGGCGCCGTTGCCTCCTGATTGGGAATCGACACCGCCGGATTTTGATCCTCGGGCGTCCCGTCCTCGGGCGGTGGCGTCAGCACGGCCGCGGCCAGGGTGAGCACGATCAGGAAGCCGCACATGTCCGTGACGGTCGTGAGGATCGGGCCGGATGCCAGGGCCGGGTCGGTCTTGAGGCCCTTGAGCAGCAGCGGCACGCCCCCGCCGATGCACACGGCGATCACGGTGTTGGCCGCCAGAGCCGCGCCGACGACGAAGCTGAACGCCCAGTCGCCCTGGTACAAGTACGCGACCAGGCCGATGAGCACGCCCAGCACGCAGCCGTTGACCATGCCGACGCTGCACTCCTTGAAGAGCACGCGGAAGATGTCTCGCGGGCGGGTGACGCCCAGCGTGAGCTCGCGCATCGAGACCGCGACGGCCTGGTTGCCCGAGCACCCGCTCATATCCGAGATGATCGGCAGGGCCACCGCCAAGGCGATGTACATCTCGATCGTCCCCGAATTCACGGCGATGATGCTGGCGGCCATGATGTTCAGGACGATGTTGATGCTCAGCCACGACAGGCGGCGGCGCGACCGCAGCGTGAGCGGCATCGAGCGGAGCTCCTCGCCGCCCACGATACCCTGGGTGGCGCGGTAGAGGTCGTCGGCGTCTTCTCGGGCGGCTTCGGCCACGGCGCTGCGTTCCACGACGCCGAGCAAGCGGCCGTCCTCCCCCACCACCGGCAGCGCAAGGAAGCCGTGGTCGTCGAAGATGCCGCGGAGCTGGTCGAAGTCCGTCGTGTCGGCAACGGTGACGGGGTCGGGCAGCATGACGTCGCGGATGGGCGTGTCGCGCGGCGCGAGCAGCATGCTGCGGATGGGGATCACGCCGGTGAGCACGCCGGCCTCATCGACGACGTACGAGTACTGGATGTTGTAGTCGCGGTAGCGCTCGGCGTTGGCCTCCATGTCGTCGAGCACGCCCGCGACGGTCATGGCGTCCTTGAAGGCCAGGAACTCGGTGAGCATGAGGCCGCCGGCGGCGTCGTCCTCGTAGCTGGCCAGCCGCGTCACCTCGTCGGCGATGTCCTCGGGCAGGGCGCCGAGGATGGCCCCGGCCTTGGACTCGTCCATCTCGGCGAAGACGTCGGCGCGCTCATCGCTCGACAGGGCCTCGAGGATCTCGGCGGCCCGATCGTGATCACGAACGCCCAACGCCTCGATCGCGTCGGCCGCCTGCACCCGCGGCAGCACCTCGAGCACATCGGCCGCGGTCTCGCAGGGCAGGAGCGCGAGCAGGCGGGCCTGCTCATCGACCGTCATCGCGCTCACGGCGTGGACGGTCTCCTCGGCACTGGCCTTGTCGAGCCAATCGGTGCAGATCGGGGCATCGCCGGACTCGACCGCGGCGTCGAGGACGGCTTCCTCGAGCGGCGGACCGGCGGGCTCCGAACGCGTGGGCGGTGTCGGGGTCATAGGGCCTCCATGCTCGACCAACGTAGCGCGCTAGCGTGCCCCGATGTGCGGGCGATACACCTATCGGTTCACGTGGAGCCAGATCCACGAGCAGCTCAGCGGCTTCGGGCTCGCGCTCGAAGACGCGACCCTTGCGATGGCCGGCCCCGCGGCTCGGTACAACGTGGCCCCGACGTCCGATGTGCCCGTGCTGGTCGTACGAGGCAAGGCCATGGGCCCGCTCTCGGCCGCGATGATGCGCTGGTGGCTCGTGCCACACTGGGCGCAAGAAGCATCGACCAAGTACCCCATGTTCAATGCGCGCAGCGAGACGGCCGCCACGAAGCCGGCGTTCCGTGGTCCGATGAAGTACCGCCGCTGCGTGCTGCCTGCCAGCGGGTTCTACGAGTGGAAGAAGATCGACGACAAGACGAAGCAGCCCCACTACATCACGCGAGCCGATGGCGAGCCGCTGCTCCTCGCCGGACTGTGGGACTGCTGGCGCGACGAGCTCGAGAGCTGCACGATCCTCACCACGTCGCCGAACGCGGAGATGTCGACGCTGCACGACCGCATGCCCTGCGTGCTGGAACCCGGCGAGGTCGCCGCGTGGGTCGATCCCGAGCAGCAGGACTCAAAGCAAGCCGCAGGACTGCTCCGACCCGCGCCCGACGGCCTGCTGGAGATCCGAAGGGTGTCCAAGCGGGTGGGCAACGCGCGAGTAGACGAGCCATCGCTCATCGAGCCTGCCCAGGACTAGCACTCGATCGCGGGCCGCTATCCCTTGCTGATCAGCACGAAGAAACGCCACGAGCCATCGGCGAGGCGGACCGCTTCGTGTGCAGCGACGGCCCCATCCGGATAGGCCTCGTACGCCAAGGCCATCGCGCGGTTGCGCGCATCGCGCACGTCGGCCGCCGTGACGGCGAACGCCCGGTGCTCCAACCCGCCCAGCGTCTGCACGCCGTCCGTGTACCAAGCGGGCGGCTCGCCCTTGGCCCGAGCCGGAGCTTGCGGGGCGGGCTCGGCACGAGCGACCCGACGCTCGGCTTGGCGCCCTTGGGTTGGGGTGGCGCGCTCAGGCGCTGTCGGTGGGTTTTCGCGGCTCGGCTCGGCCGCCCGCGTCAGCGGGGTCGGGCTGGGCATGGGCCGCGGCGGCGGGTTGGTCGAGCACGCGGAGGCTGTGACAAGCAAGGCACCGCAAGCGACACCGAGTGCCGTGCGACTGGGTTGCCGTGTTACTCCGAAGCTGGCCATGGCGCCTCCTTGCGTCGTGGGATCCGCCAGAGTTTAGGGGTCGGCGGGCGCGGCCGGTCGAGGCACGGCGTCGAAAAGGTCCCGCTGGTCCTTGACGTTCTTTGGCCGGGTCTTGAGCATGTCCAGCTCGCGCTGCACGTCGGTCACGCTCATGAACTGGTGGTACTCGCTGGCGAATCTGATGTACGCGACCTCGTCGACCTCACGCAGCCGGGCCATGACCAGCTCGCCGATGACGCGGCTGTCCACCTCGCGCTCGTAGGTCTGGTGCAGCTCTTCCTCGACGGCCTCGACGATGCCGGCCTTGGCCTGCTCGGGCACGGGCCGCTTGCCGCAGGCGGCCTGGATGCCTCGGAGCACGGTGTCGGGGTCGAAGGGCACGCGGC
Source organism: uncultured Phycisphaeraceae bacterium (assembly GCA_937899905.1). GTDB lineage: Bacteria > Planctomycetota > Phycisphaerae > Phycisphaerales > UBA1924 > JAHCJI01. The sequence continues at coordinate 50,502 of CALCCF010000112.1, read as the reverse complement.
TGCCGTCCCGCTTGACGACCGCGAGCCGGGCGTGCTGTTCGACGCGCTCATAGGTCGTGAACCGCCGCTCGCAGCGGTTGCAGACCCGGCGTCGGCGGATGGTCCGCCCGCTCTCGGCCGGCCGAGAGTCGATCACCCGATCGTCGTTGGCACCGCAGAAGGGGCAGATCACGGGGACGAGCACTCCACGTATGGTGGCCCTGGGGAGGGGGGCCACCAGATGTGGAGGAGTGTAGGAGGGGGCCGACGGGGGAGTTCCAGGAACAAAAGGCTTGCACTAGCCTGGCAGATGCGTGACAATACGGGTATGAGGACTGTCACTGCCGCCGCCACCATCCCTTTCTGCGTTGCAATCAGCGTGGCTGCGTCGTCGCAGGATGGCTGCTCTGTGACGCGCCTGAGCGGGCCGGACGGCCTCTCGCTCGCGTTCGGCAGCAGCCTGACCGTTAACGACCGGCACATCCTGATCAGCGACAACGCGTTGTCGATCTGCCCCGGGGGCGATCCGTTCGAGTGCACGGCCGGGTCGGTGAACGCGTTCGAGCTCGTGGACGGCCGGTGGGTGCGTGCGCAGACCATCATTCCACCCGATATCCAATTCAACGACGGGTTCGGCCTCGGCACCGTGCTCGACCCGCGCAATCCAAACCGCGCCATCGTGCTGACGGGACGGCGGTTCTACGGCGATCGCATGGGCCACGGACACGTGTACGAGTTCGATGGGGAGGCCTGGCGCGAGACCGCGCGATTCGACGCGCCCACCGGCCACCCCTTCACCACCTTCGGCTTCACCTCCTCGTTGCACGGCGACACAATGCTCATCAACCAATCGGCCCGTGTGCATCTCTATCGCGATGTCGCCGGCGCGTGGGTGTATCAGGATTCGCTGAGAGTTCCGGACTTTATGGTTCCCTCTCCGTCGCCGAATTTTGGCCGAGGGGGCATGGCGCTGGACGACCAGTGGGCCTTTATCGGAGCACACCGTGACGAAACCCGGGGTTTCAGTCACGGCTCGGTCGTGGTCTATCGCCGCCAGCCCGACGGCTCGCTCGCCCTTGCGCAGTATCTGCTGCCCCCGCTCGATGCGTCGGGCCGGCTTCCCGAAGCCGAATTCTTCGGCGCGGACCTGGACTTTGACGGGCGCACGCTGGTGGTGGGTGCCCCGCGTGCCGATCGCGACTTCGATGTCCAGGGCGTGGCCTACGTGTACGAACTCGAGGGTGACCAGTGGGTCTTCCGGCAGGAGTTGCGCAGCCCGACGCCGGGCATGGGTCCCGAGGATATGGAGGAGTTTGGCGGTGGGATCTCCGTCCTGGGCGACCGGCTCATCATCGGCTACTTGGACAGCAATTCCCTGATGGGCCAGGCGCACGTGTTCCGACGCGGGGCCGATGGGGTGTGGGACCATGCCAGCGTGCTCCGACCGGGAGTCGCAGCCCCAACATATCCCTCTGGGTTCGGTTATCGTGCGACTCAGAACGGCCGCTGGGCCGTTCTCAACGCCATGGCGGAGGGCGAGACCGGCGCGGCGTACGTGTTCGACCTCGATTGCATCTTGGGTGCGTGCAACGCCGACTTGGACGACGATGGCCGCCTGACGCTGTTCGACTACCTCGCCTTCTCCAACGCTTTCGACGCGGCCGATCCCATCGCCGACCTCGACGGCGACGGCGAATTCACGCTGCTCGACTTCGCGGCCTTCCGCGATGCGTTCGACGCGGGGTGCAGCTGAGCAGAACACGCACCACTCAGGCGTGCGCGACCGCTTCCCGCCCCAGCAACGGCCCACTCAACCGCTCGAACTCCGCCTTGGGCAGGTTCATCGTCCGCCATCGCGCGCTGCGCACCTTCATGTGGGCGGCGTACGCCTCGACGTCGATCGTGCGGAGTGCGTACCAGCGGTCCTTGTAGATCCAGCAGTCGTCGAACAGCGGGCTCGCCCCCGTCGGTGGCTCGGCGGCACACTCGTAGACGAACACGAAGCAGCCGGTATAGCCCGAGCCGCCCGCGCTGAACAGGGCCGTCCATCGGCGGAGGCTGTCGATGTCATCGGCGGTGACCCAGTTCTCCAAGCGAGTCGAGCCCGCCGGAAGGCGGCGGCCCTTGAGCTCGACGAGCAGGTTGGGCGTGCCATAGAGCACGTAGTCGAAGGCCTTCAGCGTGCGGGCCTGGCCGTCGTGCAGGGTCTTCAGCGGCGCCTGGTCGCCTGGCAGGATGGCGCGGCGGGCCTCGTCGACGGCGACGTAGGGCACGCTCCGCTCCTTGAGCATGGCGGTAAACGCGCGCTCGTAGTGGATCTGGCGGCGGCCCATGGCACCCGATGATAGCGCTGTGTTTGGGGATCGCGATCGAGGTAAGGAACCACGCCCCACGCCCGGTAAGCCCGCCAAAACACGGTCTGGTATACCTGCTAGGCGGTACACGGAATAGGTCGCCGCCCACGGTGTTCCATACCATTACACGATGGCCCAGATCCTGACCGATCCCCAAGCCCGGCTCGAACTCGTCCGCGAGTTGATCGAAAACGTCAGCCGCGCGAGCGAACCGATGGACATCCAGATGGCCTTCCGGCGGATGTGGAAGCTCCGGCCGGTAGACCTCTACGTCTCGGCGTCGGTCCGCGGCCTGCAAGCCGGCCAGTACAAGATCACGCGTCAGATCGAGACGCGCGACGTCATGGAAGCCGAGGATGACGGGCTCGCGCTCTACGCCCAGCAGAATCCCTGGAGCAACTGGGAGCGGATTCCGGTGCACGAGGGTGGGCTCGTCGGCGAGCTGATCGAGCACGGCGAGCCGGTGCTTCGCAAGTTCGATGGCATCACCGGAGATCCGGTGCTCGGCGACGTCGCCCGCGAGATGCGTTCGATGATCGCCACGCCGATATTCGACCAGGGCCAGCCCCTGAATTGGGCGTTCCAGTTCGCACGCGATCCCGACGCGCTGAACGAGGACTCGCTCGAACTCTTCGTCATGATGGCGAATCTGAGCGGTACGGCCACACGCAACCTGGTGGCGGTGCAAGAGGCTAAGCGGGCAACCGATCGGCTGCGTACGCAGTTCGAGGAGGTCGCGCGTGTGCAGCAGAGCCTGCTGCCGCGCAAGCTGCCGAATATTCCGGGCCTCGCGCTCGCAACGAGTTACCTCACGAGCGACCAGGCAGGCGGGGACTACTACGACTTCTTCCCGTTCGAGGACGGACGTTGGGGCATCCTGATTGCCGACGTGGCCGGCCACGGTGCCGCAGCCGCAACGGTCATGGCGATGCTGCACGCCATCCTGCACGCGTACGAAGGCAGCGGCATCCACCCCCACCTCGTGCTCGAGCACGCCAACAGCCGTCTGGTGGCCGCGGGGCTGGAGGGCGCGTTCACCACAGCCTTCCTGGCCGTGTTCGATCCCGCCACAGGCGAATTCCAGTTCAGCCGCGCGGGGCACAACCCTCCGCGATTAAAGAAGGGCGCCACAGGGGAGCTCATCTCGCTCGAAGAGGCGGGCAGCCTGCCGCTGGGCGTGTTCGAGCCGCTCGGCGCAACGAGCGCGTCGATCCGTCTCGATCCGGGCGACACGGTCGTGCTGTATACCGACGGCATCACCGAGGCGTTCAACACAGGCCGAGAAATGTTCGGCGTCGATGGGCTCGATGCGTCGCTGGAGAACTGCTCGGGCGCGCCCGACTGCGTGGTCGATTCCGTACACGGCGCGCTCTACGAGCACACGAAGTCTCGCACGCGCGACGACGATCAGACGATCGTGGCGATCCGCTACAACCCCACGCCGAAGATCGACATGCCCACGATCGAGACCATCGCCGGCGTGATGGCATGAGTTCGGCCGCCAAAGACTGGTTCGAGGCGGCCCCGTTTGGACCCGCCGACGATCAGGGGCACGCGTCGACCGAGGACGGGTTGCGGTTCCAGTGCACGCAGTGCGGCAACTGCTGCACGGGTGCGCCCGGAACCGTTTTACTCAGCGAGCATGACATCCTCGCGCTGTCAACGAGGCTCGGCGTAGACCGTGCCGGATTTACAGAGCGATACACCAAGCCGATGGACGGCGGGCTGTCGCTCTCAGAACGCCTCACAGCGTTCGGCTGGGACTGCGTGTTCCTCGATCGTGAGACGGTCCCCGGCAAGGCCGTGTGCGGGGTCTACGAGGATCGGCCGGTGCAATGCCGGACGTGGCCCTTCTGGAAGAAGAACCTGGACGATCCGCGATCTTGGGATCGGGCGACCCAGACGTGCCCGGGCATGAATAGCGGGCCCTTGCACGACTCGTACGCGGTTCGTCTTACCCGAGATCAGAGCCCGATCTGATGCATGCGCCCGACCCGGATGATGTCGCGCTGGCGCACCAATGGCTCGAAGCCATCGGACGGCCCGACATCTCGGATCGCATGGCGGCGATCTATGCGATGATCGGCGATCAGGTCGAGGCCCGATCGCCCGCGTGCGTCGCATCGGGGCGATGCTGTAACTTCGAGTCATACGGCCACCGGCTCTACGTCACCGGGCTCGAAGCGGCGTGGTGTATCGTCCGGCTCGATGGCACGACGCCACTGCTCAGTATCCAGACGGTGCAGGACGCCCGGCAGCGCGGCGGGTGCCCCTTCCAGGTCGGCACGCTGTGCGGCGTACACACCATCAAGCCGGTTGGCTGCAGGACGTACTTCTGCGATCCGACGGCGCAGCGCTGGCAGGAAGAACTCACCGAACGCGCGCACGAGATGGTCAAGGCCATCCATCGAGCGGCGAACGTGCCCTACCGGTACATGGAATGGCGCGCACTTCTCGAGTTGTTCAGCGTGGCGATGCCGGACTCGGCGGCGAATCGAGGATAAAGGTCACCGGGCCATCGTTGCACAGCGACACGTGCATCTCGGCGCCGAAGACTCCAGTTTCGACGGGTATGGAAAACGTTCGCATCACACGTACGAATTCGTCGAACATTGGCTCGGCCTGATCTGGCGGCATCGCGTCATCGAAGCCTGGGCGATTTCCCTTACCGATCTCGCATCCCACGGTGAAGTTCGGGACAATAAGAATGCTGCCGCGCGGCACGTCGGCGACCGACCGGTTCATCCGTCGGGCGTCGTCTGGGAAGATGCGAAGGTTCGCGATCTTCTTGGCAATCCAGAGAAGCTGCTCGGGGGTATCCTGTTTCTGGAAACCCGCGAGAACGACCAAGCCGGGACCGATTTCGCAGCCGCCACCACCGCTCCCAGGGAGGGTGACGCTCGCTCGGGTGACGCGCTGCAAGACGGTCCGCATGAGTCGTTCTCCAGGGGTGTTTGTGGAGGGGACATGGGTGTCGGGACGGTGATTGTTGGAGGGGGCTTAGCCGGGCTGAACTGCGCCCGCAGGCTCCACGAGGCAAAGCGAGACTTCGTGCTGCTCGAGGCCAGCGACCGCACCGGCGGCCGCGTGCGCACTGACACCGTAACGACCCCCGAAGGCGACTACCTGATCGACCGCGGGTTCCAGGTTCTGCTCACGGCCTACCCGCACGCGGCCGACGCCTTCGACTACGACGCGCTCGAGCTCGGCACGTTCTATCCCGGAGCATTGGTTTGGTATGGCGACGCGATGCACCGAGTGGCCGACCCGCGGCGACGCATGGGTGACGCGCTCAAGGGCTTCCGCACACCCATCGCGACCACGCGTGACAAGATCCGCCTTGGAGAGGTCTTCTTGCGCGTCCTCGCAGGCAAGACGGACAGCATCTGGGAGCGGCCCGATCGCCCGGCGGTCGACGCATTGAAGGATGCCGGATTCGCTGACTCCACCATCGAGCGATTCTTTCGTCCCTTCTTTGGCGGCGTGTTCTTCGACCGAGAATTGCAGACTTCCAGCCGCATGTTCGAGTTCTGCATGCGCATGTTCGCGCAAGGCCGGACCTGCGTGCCGGCCGCCGGTATGGGCCAACTGGCGGTCCAGCTCACGTCCAGGTTGCCCGCAGACGCGATACAGGTCAATGCCAAGGCAGATCGCATCGAACGCGACGGCGACGGCTGGCGTGTCCACGCGAACGGCCAATCGCACGAGGCCAAGAACGTCGTGGTTGCTACCGAGGGCGATCTGGCGGGTTCGCTCGTCGGCGAAGTAGGAGAGGGCCTACACCCACCGGTGCGATGGCGCCAGACCGCGACGCTCGCCTACGCGGTCGATGACGCACCGACCAAGGAAGCGATCCTTGTGCTCGACGGCGAGGGCGAAGGGCCCGTGAACCACCTCGCCACGATGAGTGCCGCCGGCAACCGGTACGCGCCGCCGGGCAAGCACCTTGTCTACGCCAACATCGTGGATCCCGCGGCGCTCGAAGGTGCCCCGGACGACGCAACGCTCGACGCCGCGTGTCGGCCGCAGCTGCGCCGCTGGTTTGGTGATCAGGCCGATGGCTGGACGCTGCTCAATATCGATCGCATCGAGCGAGCGCTACCCGACCAGAGCCCGCCGTGGCTCTCGTCGAACCGCCCGGTGGAGCTCGGCCAGCGCCTGTTTGCCTGCGGCGATTGGCTGGAGAACGCGTCGATCGACGGGGCCCTCGCCAGCGGTCGCCGCTGCGCCGACGCCGTGCTGGCCACCTCGGGCTGATCAACGCCGTACGCTGGGCGGAGGACCCGCCCATGATCAACCACGTACGAACACAACTCTCAGCTGTCTTGCTGCTTGCCTTGGCTTGCAGCGCCGGTGCCCAGACACCCACCCAGGTCGCGGCTGGCGACGAATCCATCCTCGTGCGCGACGCCCTGGCGATCCAGAGCCTGGCCCGCGGCGGCCGCAGCCTGATCGTCACCGATCCGGTCGAGGCCAGCATCGCTCGGGGTACGTGGTCCCGGCCTGTTGAGGGGGACGAAGTCTCCACGGCAGACGGACGTTCGGCGGCTTGGCAAGTGGTCGCCGCCAACGAGGACGGCCAGTTCACGGGCGCGCTCGCCCGGGGGTACCTGCACGTTGTCGTCCGTTCCGACGCGAATCGTATCATGATGCTCCACGCCCGAGGCCATCGACATGCGTACATCAACGGCGTCCGTCGTGGCGGCGACGTGTACAACCTGGGCATCACGGCAGTGCCGATCGAGCTGCGCCAGGGAGAGAACGAACTGCTGCTCCGAGGTGCTCGCGGCCGGATGCGCATCGAGCTACGTAAGCCAGAGAGCGATCTCGTGTGGCTCGAGACAGATCACGTCAAGCCGAATGTGATCCAGGGGGGCTCAGAGCCGCTGTTCATGGCCGTGCCGATCGCGAACGCATCGAATGAGCAATTGCTCGGCGTGATTGGCGAGACATGGAAAGAAGGCTCTTACTCGCGGAACAGCCTCCGGTCGGGATACGGTGCGATCCCACCACTCGGCGTGCGCAAGGTCGGTGCCGTACCCAGCAGACATGCAGATTTGGTGGACGGACTGATGCCCTTTAGGGCCCGCGCCGTAGCGAACAAGGGTGATGGACCGGCCACCGTCGATCAGGACGTCTCCCTCACGGTGCGCGAGCGGGAGCAGCGCCAGGACCGCACGTTCATCAGCGCAATCGATGGCAGCGTGCAGTACTACGCCGTGATGCCAAGGCCCGAGGGCGCAACCGAGCCCCACGGCATGATCCTAACGCTGCACGGCGCGAGCGTTCAGGCGCGCCGGCAGGCGGGGGCGTACGGGCCGAAGTCGTGGGCGACCGTCGTCGCGCCAACGAACCGCCGCCCCTTCGGTTTTGACTGGGAAGACTGGGGCCGCATCGACGCGATGGAGGTCTTTGAGCACGCCATCGGGGCCGCGCAGCGTGTGGGCGATCCGATGGACCCGAGCCGGCGATGGCTCACCGGCCACTCGATGGGCGGGCATGGCACCTGGCAAGTGGGCGCGCACTTCGCGCCGCTCTTCGCGGCCATCGGCCCGAGCGCGGGCTGGCGCGATTTCTGGAGCTACGGCGGAGCCGGAGAGTTCGAACCCGAAGACCCGATCGGCACCGTGCTCAACACGGCGAACAACGCCAGCCGCACGCTGCTCCTCGAGCGCAACTACGAGGACTTGGGCGTTTACATCCTGCACGGCGACAACGACAACAACGTGCCGGTGAGCCAGGCGAGGTTCATGCGTGAGCGGCTGTCAAAGTTCCACCCCGATTTTGCGTACTACGAGCAGCCGGGCGCGGGCCACTGGTGGGGCAACCGCTGCGTGGACTGGCCGCCGATGATGCGGTTCTTCGAGGAACGCAGCGTCGATCCACAGCCCGCGCGGGAGCGCTTCAGTACGGTCAACCCGGCGATCAACGGCCGGGCCAGGCTGACGCGCATCGTGCGCCAAGCGCAGTCCATGTCCCCCACCACCATCACGTGCGTGAGAGCCGCAGAAGATGGGCCGATCGAGGTCTCGACCGAGAACGTGCTCGCCTTCGAGTTGTTAGGCGCAGCTCTCGGAACCGAGGCGAACCGTGTCGTCATCGATGGACAAGAGATGGACGCGGGCGCTACGCGATTCGTGCGCGACAACATCGAGTCGCCGTGGGAGTCGGTCGACGAGTTCGACCCTGCGCTCAAGGGTGACCACCGCGCTGGCCCGTTCAAGCATGCCTTCGACAACAACATGGTCTTCGTGTACGCCACCGGCGGCACCGAGGAAGAAAACGCCTGGGCGCTCGCCAAGGCCCGCTACGACGCCGACGTCTGGCAGTATCGCGCCAACGGCTCGGTCGATGTCGTGCCCGACACGGCCTTCGAACTTGACGACCCTGAGGAAGCCGATCGCAGTGTGATCCTCTACGGCTGCGCGGACTCACACGGCCTTTGGGACGCGCTGCTGGCTGGGTGCCCGATCCGGATCTCCAGGGGGCGCGCTCAAGTCGGCGATCGCGAACGCACCGGCTCGGACATCGCCGCCCACTTCGCGTACCCGCGGCCGGGTAGCGATCGCGCCCTCGTCGGCGTGATCGCCGCCACCGGCGCCGAGGGACGCCGGACCGCCGATCCGGCCCGGTACTTCATCTCGGGTGTGGGCTACCCCGACTGGCTGCTGACCACGCCCGCAGTGCTCGAAACAGGGCTCGACGGCGTCGTTGCAGCGGGCTTCTTCGGGCCCGACTGGTCGCTCGACTGGGAGCAGAGCGGCTGGCGCTGACTCGAGCCACCGGCAAACAAAAACCCCCGCCTTTGCGGGGGCTCGATTCGCGACTTGCCTGGACTCAGCCGTCTTCGGGATCCTCGGCCGCGGGCTCTTCGGGCTCAGGCTCGGGCAAAGGTGCCGGCTCGGCCCTCGGGGCGTCGGGCTTGGGATACTCGGGCGCGGGCCTGAGGTACCAGTCGACTCGGCGGACGCCCTCCGGCGGCGCCGGCAATTCACCCTCGTCGCTGAACTCGGTACCGATGTCGGACTTGACCTCCCAGCGCATTTCGTCGGGGAACTCGAGGTTCTCCTCGTCGCCCGAGGAAAAACGGATCGTGAGCGTCGTGCCAACGGGAGCCTCGTACCGCCAGAGTTCCTCCTCGGTGCGCGTATCGATGAGCACCACCGTCTTGGGGCTCCACGTCCGGCTCTCAAAGGGGTACTTGTCCGTCGAGACGCCAAAGCAGCCGACCAGCGGCAGCGTGGCGGCCACGGCGAGCGCGGCGGCGGCGCTGCGGGCGATCATGGGTCGGGATCGGCGAGGCATGGTCATGGAAGGTCTCCCGATGCGTTGCACGCGATGCTGGAATGACGTGGACAGGATCCGACGGAGTACGACGACCGGGAAGGCCGGTTCGTGTCTCGGCCCGGCTCCGCCGAAAAGCGGCCCGAACCCTATCGCTCTTCTATCGTCAGGATGGCGACCCCGCCCCAGCGGCACGGCCACCAGGGACAACAACACGCCAAGAAACCCAATCAAAACCCAATCAATGACACCAGATTCCGAGCACGCCTTCGATCCGCCCTTCCGTATTGGCCACGGCTACGACCTGCACCGGCTCGAGCCGATTTCGCCGGCCGGGTCCGGAAAGCCTCTGGTCATCGGCGGCGTCGAGGTTCCGCAAGTGGCCGAGCCGCCGGTGGGCCCAGTGGCGCACTCCGATGGCGATGCGCTCATGCACGCGCTGACCGACGCCATCCTGGGCGCGGCCGCACTGCCCGATATCGGTCAGCTGTTCCCCAACGACGATCCGTCGAATCAGGACCGCTCGTCGACGGATTTCCTCGCCGAGGCGATCCGCCAGATGCGGCTCGGGGGCTGGCAACTGGCCAATATCGATCTCACCGTCCTGCTCCAGTCGCCCAAACTGGGGCCACACAAGATCGCGATACGCGAGCGTCTCGCACAACTCGTAGACCTGCCCACCGATCGTGTGAACCTGAAAGGCAAGACCGGCGAGCACGTCGGGCCGGTCGGCGAGGGCCGGGCGATCGAGGCGCATGCGGTGGTGCTGCTGTGCCGGAACTCCCAGCGAGATTGAGGGCGTTCAGAGCGTCTCGCGGACCGCTTCCCGGGCTACCGGTTTGGGCTCGACCTGGCCCGAGGGCAGGACTCCATCGGTCAGCTTCTGACGCAATGCCGGGGCGGCCTTGAAGCCGCAGGTCTCGCTCGCGGGGATGGTGATGGGCTCGCCGGTGCTCGGCTTGGTTCCATCGCGGGCGCTGCGATGCCGGCGGATGAAGCTGCCGAAGCCGGTGATCTTCACTCGCCCGTCTTCGATCAGGCCGTCGGCAATGGCGTCGAGCACGACATCGACATACTGGGTGGATTCACCCCGGGTGATGCCCATCTTGGAAGCGACTCGATCGATCAGATCGCTCTTGTTCATGGCACAGGCTCCGCGATCGGCTGCCTGGAAAACGCACAGGGGCCACTTGTGGCTCTTGGGGGACGCGCCCATGTTCCCCGCTGGGGAGTGTTATCGGCGCATGAACCCAAACCGATGAAGAACTTCGTACCGATCACGCAACCCACGGGTTGCACCATGACCACCGGGCGCGTCACCTACCATGCACAGTAATGAACGCCACCCAGACAAAATCCGACGTGCGCGAAGCGGAATCGACCGATCGCCAGCCCCTGCAGCCCTGGAACGTGGTGCTGCTGGATGATCAGGATCACACGTACGACTACGTGATCGGCATGCTCGGCAGCATCTTCGGCTATCCCAGCGAGCGTGGATTCAAGCTCGCGCGCACCGTCGACACCGAGGGACGGGCCATCGTCGCCACGGTGCACCGCGAGTTGGGCGAGCTCCGCGTCGCCCAGGTCCGAGGCTTCGGTGCCGACCCGATGCTCGCGAGCAGCCGCGGGCCAATGCGCGCGCTCCTTGAGCCCGCAGAAACGGACGGCGAGGAGTAGCCGCGTGGCCGAGTTCGAACCCGGCGACCGGCCGCTCGTGATCCAGACCGAGACGCTCGAACCCCAAGCTCAGACGTGGCTCGCTGAGCGCGCTCGCCTGGAGGTGTGCGCGTACGACGACTCGCGCCTGCTGGAGCTGTTACCAGACGCTGAGGGTCTCGTCGTCCGCACGTACACGCGGGTCAACCGATCGATGCTCGACCTTGCGCCGAAGCTGAAGGTTGTCGGGCGCGCCGGTGTGGCGCTGGAGAACATCGACATCGCGGCGTGCCGGGCCCGGGGCGTCGAAGTCGTGCACACGCCGGCGGCGAACACCCAGGCGGTTGTTGAGTTCGTGCTATGCCTGCTCCTAGATGCGCTGCGTCCGCGCGTGTTCCTCGATGGCCCGCTCGAGGGCGAGGCGTGGCACGCCGCGAGGCGAGACTTGCAGGGCGAATGCCACCTTGCGGACCTCGACGTCGGCATCCTGGGTTTCGGCCGCATCGGCAGCCGCGTCGGCTGTGCGCTGTCGGCGCTCGGGTGCCGCGTGCGGTACCACGACATCGTCGAGATCCCGCCGGAGGGTCGGCACGGCTGCGAGCCGGTGTCACTCGACGAATTGCAGCGGTCGTCTCAGGTGCTAAGCGTGCATATCGACTGGCGCGAAGGCAACCACCACTTCGTGAACGCCGACTTCCTTGATGCGCTTCGGCCCGACTGCATCGTCGTGAACACGAGCCGGGGCCTGGCGATCGACCCGGGTGCCTTGGCGAGGTGGCTCGCCGCCAATCCCAAGGCCCGGGCCCTGCTGGACGTCCACGATCCGCACGAGCCGCTCGACGCGGGCTACCCGCTGCTAGGCGTGCCCAACGCGCACCTCGCGCCCCACATCGCCGCGGCTACGTCCCCGGCCCGGCTCAACATGAGCTGGGTCGTGCAGGACGTGGTGGCGGTGCTGGAGGGGCGCGAGCCGAGGTATCGGGCGCCAGACTAGGACACGACGCCCCTCCCTACGGGCAACCGTCGTCAAAAGCGGTCTGGAACGCCAGGAAGTCGAAGATCGTGAGCACGCCGTCGCCATCGAGGTCGGCGGCGAGATCCATGTCCGCGAAGCGGGTTTGGAACTCGAGGAAGTCGAAGATCGTGAGCTCGCCGTCGTTGTCGAAGTCGGCGGTGCAAAATTCGAAGGCGAATACGCGGGCCCCGGGGAGCCCAATGCCGCCGGAGATTTGCGGCGCGCCGACGAGGAGTTCGTCGCCATCGACAGACATGCCGATGCCGAAGTCCTGCCCGCGATCCTGCACCGGCGACACGATGACGCTCCTCGGCCGCCACTGGTCGGTCCGACGGAATTCAAAGGCCGCGCCGCCGGCTCCATCACCCGCGAAGCGAGCTCCCACGACGATGCGATCGCCGTCGACCGTAATACCGGTGCCGAACCGCATGAAAGGCGTGGAGCCGCCCTGCGGCTGGAGCTCGCCGGCGAACTCCCAGCGGCCGTCGACGCGCTCGAACGCAAATGCCGAGTAGGCGAGGGATGTGTCGAAAAAGCACCCCGAGCAGATCGCGCCGCCTGCCAACACATCTCCATCGACATCGAGCGTGGCGCCAAACAGGGCGTTCGCTCGGGGGCCGAGGATCTTCTGCTCGAACACCCACTCGCCCGCGTCCTCGCGGAACACGTAGACAGCTCCGGCGAGCTCGCCATTCTCGTTGTCATTGGGTGCACCGACGTACAGGAAGTCACCGTCGAGCACTGCCGTTGCGGCGAAGAAGGTGTCCTGGGTTGGCACTGGCGGGCGCACGATCGGCCCTGGGACCCATTCGTCGTCCACGAGCCGATAGGTCAGCACGTTACCGTCGGTCTCGCCGGCATCTCTTGTCCCCAGCGTGCCGGCGACGCCCCACGACAGGTTCATGTCGACCCAGACACCGGCAAGGTCGTAGGGGTCGGTGTCGATCTTCTGCGTCTCGATCCACTGGCCATCGGGCTGGCGCTCGAAAAAGTGGCCGGAGCTAAACGGTGAGCGGAAGACAGTGAACACCGCGGCACGATCGCCCCAGATCGCCGCGGGCGCAAATCCATCGCCACGCTGGGCATCGGATGCGAAGAGGACCTGCTCCAAGACCCATTGTCCATCGGGCTCCTGCCGATAGACCGAGGCAGAACCCGTAAAGCGAACGATGGTCGCGTCCTGCGTGGCACCGACGATGAGGCGGTCACCCTCGCGGTCGAGCACCTCACCAAACCGCGACCCGGGCTGGTCCATCAGTTCCAGTGCCTGCGTCTGGCTCCACTGCCCCGGCGCCTGTGCCGCGATCACACCACTCACGCCGACGCACGCCATCCATTTGATCAACATTCTCGCGTACTCCTCGGTCTGCCTGCCGAAACGCGGGCGATGGCGCCTGCTGACAGGAATTCATGCCTTGACTGAGAAGTCATACCGACTAGGCACGTCGCGGTTGCGGGCCATGGCCCGGGCCAATCTGAGCTGGCCACACCAAGACGCCCTCGCGGTGATTGAAACGCGAGGACCGTGTTTTCGGACGCCGGACGAGCACGCAGCGATCGCGCTACGCGCAACCGTCGTCGAACGCGGTCTGGAACGCCAAGAAGTCGAAGAGCGTGAGCGCGCCGTCGCCATCAAGGTCGGCAGCGAGTTCCATGTCCGCGAAGCGGGTCTGGAACTCGAGGAAGTCGAAGATCGTGAGCGCGCCGTCGCCGTCGAAGTCGGCGGTGCAGAACGTGAACGCATAGACGCGACCTGCCGACCTCGCCATAGTCAGGCACGGGGCGCCGACGAGGAGTTCATCTCCGCTCAGATCCATGCCAACGCCGAAGTCCTCGCACGCTTCGCGGACCGGAGACTCAATGACACTCCGCGGTAGCCACCGATCGGTGCGGCGGAACTCGAACGCGGCGCCCGCAGTTGGATCGCCCGCGTCCTTCGCTCCGACCACAATCCGATCGCCATCGATGGTGATGCCCGTTCCAAATCGCATGGAGGCCGTCGAACCGCCCTGAGGCTGCAGCTCGTCGGCGAGCTCCCACTGGCCATCGGGCTGCCGTTCGAAGGCAAAGGCCGAGTAGGCCACGCCAGGGGCGAACCCGCAACCCGAGCAAATCGCTCCGGTGGCCATCACATCCCCATCGACATCGAGCGTGGCGCCCAGCCTGGCCTCTGTCCGCGAGCCGAGGATCTTCTGGTCGAACGCCCACTCACCCGCGTCCTCGCGGTACACGTAGATCGCCCCGGCTTGCTCGCCGTTCTCGTTATCTGCAGATGCACCAACGTACAGGAACCCGCCATCGAGAACCGCGGTGACACCGCAGCCCGTGTCGACCGTTGGCAGGGGCGGACGCACGATCGGGCCGGGCACCCACTCGCCGTCAACGAGCCGATAGGTCAGCACGACGCCGTCGGTCTCGCCGGCGTCTCGTGTCCCAAGCGTGCCAGCGACGACCCAGGACTCGTTCATGTCGACCCAGAAACCGGCAAGGTCGTAGGGCTCGGTATCGATCTTCTGCGTCTCGGTCCACTGGCCATCAGGCTGCCGCTCGAAGAAGTAGGCAGTGCTGAACGGTGAGCGAAACACGGCGAACGCGGCTGCACGATCGCCGTTGATCGCGCCAGCGCCGAATTGATCCCCATCCCGAGCGTCAGAGGCGTAAAGCGTCGTTTCGAGTTCCCACAACCCGGCGGGACTCTGGCCATAAATCGAGGCCGAACCAGCGCCCCGGCCTCGCGTCTGGTCTGTCGTCGAGGTCACAAGCAGGCGGTTGCCATCGCGATGGAGCAACTCGCCGAAACGCAACGCTCCGATATCCCTGCCGTCCAGTTCCTGGGTCTGGCTCCACTGCGCAGACGCCTGCGCTGCAATCGCTCCGCTCAGAGCAAGGCACACCATCCACCGGATCGACATCTTCGGTTCCTCCCCGCATGTCCCTTACCAGAGACTTGGATTTGTCGGGCAAGGCACATCGCCCCTGCCCGCATTTCGTACATCCTGGACACGGGAAGGTTGCACAAATCGCTGAGATCTTCACCGATTCGCGTGCGGCCTACTCGGCGCTCCACACCACATTACCGGTCTCGTCGTAGAACTTCGCCACCGGCTGGCCCGAGCGCATGACGCCGAAGAAGGCGCGGCTGTTGCCGTTGTCGTCGGCGAAGCCGATGCGCAGGGCTTCTTTGGTAAAGCCGAGCCAGGCGCGGGTGTGGCCCTTGTCGTCGGCCAGGGTCATGCCCGGCCCCGCGGACGTCAAGGTCAGCTTCATTCGCACCGTGCCCGAATCATCGTTAAATATGAAGGTCGGGCCGTCGCGATCCGCTGTGAGAACCGCTCGATCGGCCCCATCCTCATCCACGAGCCGGAGGGACCGCGTGGCGACCCCTTGCGTCACTTCGGAACGGAGTGCGCGCAATTCGGCCTTCAGGGCCTCGACCTGAGCTTCCAGCGAGGTGGCTCCGTTGTTGGTGGCGTCTGACATAGTGTTCTCCACTGCGGTCTGGTGCGTCGTATGCCAAAACCATACGGGCATCGGGCCCCGTGGGCACCAACGATAGAAGGAGATACCAGATGGCTTTCAGGGATGAGGCTCGACACGGGGCGACGCTGACGCAGGCGTGCGTGGGTATCGCGATGGTGGTTGTCCTGGCGGTGGTCGCCCTACCCATGATGGGCGCTTCCCGGCTCGACAGCGGATCACGAACCGCACTGGATCACGCACGAGACATCGCCCGGGGCATCGAGCTGGCGGCAACCGATACCGGGCTGTACGCGCCCGCGTACCGCCGCAACGACGAGGGCGGGTTCACGCACCACTCGGCCGCGCTGATGGCCGGCGGGTACGTGGCCGACGAGCGCACGTTCACCAGCCCGCTCGTTCCCGATGGCGGCGCGCCATCAGCGGGCGACCACGTCACCCAGGCCGAGCGCGTCGCGTTCACGGTGAACGGTGCCATCATGCCACCCGAGCCGCTGGCGTACTCGGGCACCGATCGGCACTACCAGCAGGTGATGCACGCTGCAGCAACGCCACAGTCTGGAACGCGATGGACGAGGCAGGCCGAGCCCATCGCGCCCGCCAGCACAATGCTGGTCACCGAGTGGTACGCAGGCCAAAACTGGGGCGCGCTCATGCAGGGCCAGATGGTCATGAGCCATCGACCCATCGTGCCGTTCGTCGGTGGGACGTCTGGCCGCAGTCCGGAGCGAGAACCCGTCGCCGGCGCGAGCGTAACACCGTTCGAGTATCCGGACTCGGGCGAGGTATTCGGCGACGGCGCCGACTTCCGCGAGGTGCTGACCGGCCAAGGCTCAACCGAAGTGAACGCGATGGGCCGCACGCACCGCACCAACAACGGTCAGGGCGCCGCGTGGATCGTGATGCTCGATGGCTCGGCGAGATTGGCCACGCCGTGGCAGACCGTCGAGCAGCGGCTCTGGGGACGGGCGTTCCACAGCATCACCGGCGGTCAAGGTGTGCGATAACGGCCGATCTGGCTCAGGATGGTCTTGTCCGTGATCTTGTCGTCGGCGGCGAGCAGGAACGCCTTGCTGAGGATTAGCGCCAGCGTGCGGTCGCCCTCAAAGGGCAAGAACACACCGCGCCCCGATTCGGTCCTGCCCTGCACAATACAGAGATACTGATCGTCCGGCTCCATCAGGATGTTGCCGCTGCCCAGGTGGATCTTGTACGTCCGCTTGGTGCCGCGCACGATCAAGAAGCGATCATCCAGCTCGCACGCGTCGGCGATCTCAAGCCGCGAAGTGAGCCGGCTGAGAATGCCGTGCCGTGTCTTCGCACTCTCGGCGAGTTCTCCAAAGCTGTACGCGCTCCAATAGTCTCGAAACCGGCCCTCGGGCCCTCCATCGGACCACTCGGGGTTGTTGCCCACGCTGGCAACGCCCACGAACAGGTCAGCGTCGCGCAAGCACTCGCTGAGCACGTTCGGCGGGATCTGCTCGATCGGAATCGGGTCGTCATCTTGCAGGCGTTGGTCCGCGCTGTAGAACCGCACCTGATCGGTCGCCAGGAAGCGGTATGAACCAGACCCCACGACCATCTCTGGATCCCGCGCATCGCCGAGCCCGCTGATCCAAAACTCGACGCGCAGGTTCCATTCATTCAGATCCCGTCGCGCGGGCACACCCTCGTCTCCGCTTATCGCCATCTGCAGCGACAGCTTCCATCCGCGTTCGCGTGCGAGCGCGTTGAACTGGTATTGCTCCACCGCATGAGCGGCAAATCGATTCGAGTACACGCCCGTCTGTCGCTCGGCATCGGTCAGCAGGTACACCTCTCGATGCGCCTGCTTGAAGGGCTGGCAGATCTGGTTGCTCTCATAGAACTGTCGCCACGCTGCCACGTCATCGCGCACCGCGCTCTCAGCTCCCACTTCGTCGCCCTCAATCGGGTGCCACAGTGTCACCAAGGAACCCTCGGCTGGTTCGAACGGCCGCCCGTCGGCACGCACGAGTTCGCCGTCGGCGTGCGGCGGCTCGTCGGCATCACCTCTGAGCCAAGCCGCCGCCACCCTTTGCTTTCCATCGTCAAAAATCCAGATAAGCCGGCGTGCAATTACGCCCACGAGGGGGTGGTCGAGATATCGCTCACGCCACACATCGACGGACCAACGCCTGCGTTCGAGGAAGCCGCGCTCGATCCGCAGCCGCTGGGACGGCAGCATGACCTGGATGTCCTTCAGCGCCGCCTTCAACTCCTTCACGGGGTCCGCGTGGTCACGCTTCACATTCGCGGGTATCGACTTGACCGTCTTGCCCTTGCTGTTCGTCCAATGCAACGAAGCGGACAGCGTGTGACCAACGCGAATCTGAGCTTCGCAATCACCCAGTTCCTCGCGGAGAACGCCCACAGCTTCGAGCCCGTACGAGGGCACGGCCATCTCTTCGATCTCGCTGCGCGGCATGCCCTCTCGCTCAGCGGCCCGATCGAGCGCTCTACCGATCATGGCCTGAGCGGTACCGAACTTGACCTTGGTGCGGAGGCGCGACAGCTGGCCGATCGCGGCGGTACCCGGCATGGCACCCAACGCGTATACCGCTGCATTGCCGAGCCCGATCAGCCTCGCGGTTTCCCCGGGCGGCTTGCGATAGCACGAGATCGCCAGTGCTGTCAGCGTGCGGGCCATCTCGGCAGACTCGGTCCACGCCGCGATCCAGCACAAGCCCCGAAGCATGTCCGAGTGTGGTACTTCGATGTGTTGGTCATAGAAGGTTCGCCATGCATCGTTTTGGCCTTTTGGGATCGTTCGCGGCTCGTCCACCAATGGGAACCATGTGAAAAGGCAGCGTCGCACCTCGTCTTCACCGAGCTTAGAGACCATCTCCCGCGCGGCCGACGACCACTTCTTGGTTGGCTTGCCTCCCGGAGCGTCGATGCAGTGCCGCAACAACTGGATCCATGTCACGCGCACTGACTCATCGAGGGGCGACAGGTATGCAATCGCCGCATCGCTCCACGCCTCGCCCGGCTCCATTGGCAGCTTGAGGTCGGTCGGCAGCAGCTTGCGGACTCGCCGTGCCAACTCCTGCCCATCGGACTTCCGACGCTCGAGTCCCTCCGCAAGTCGGCGCAGCCCATCCTGGAGTTCCTCGTCCTCGATCAACTCCGTGTGCCAACGACCGAGTTGGGCCACGAGAGAGCGCGTCTCGCACGCATACGAACTAAACCACGTACGCCTCGTGAACGCGGTTTCCAGTATTGCGCGAGCGTCGACAGCCGTCAGCGGCAGCTTCTTTGTCAGCAACTTCTCGCATACCGCTTCAAGCAAGTACGCCGCCGAATCAACTCGGCTCTCGCCGTGCTGAGGCCCGTGCATGTCCGGGCCAAGCCGCGGGTGCCGGAGTGCTGCGATGATGAACTGGACCTGCTGCTCACGAGTGAGGGCCTTGGGATCCTCATCGATGGCTCGGATCATGCCAATGCGGTCCGAGCCCGTCGTACCCGCCACGCGCTCGTACATCGCCAGGCATCGCTCAACGGCCTGCTCGACAATCTCTGCGGTACTGAGCTCGCTCACCCGCCCACCAGCGGCACCAGCCTCAGGAACGTCACCTCCATGCCCGGCGAGATGGTGAACACCTCGTCGAGATCGGTCGCCTGCTTCTCGCCGACGAGCACCAGCACGCGGCGGTCCTCGAACGCTTCGGTCGCCAGCTCGAACTGGGCCTTCCAGTCGATCTGCCGGGGCGTCCGCTTCTCGCGCGATGCCGCGGAGTTGAGCGATGCTTCCACGTCATTTGGCCGGACAAGCCCCCGGAACCGATTGTCTTCGCCCGCGCGTGCCCGGTGGTTGTGGTCGTCGACCTCCTGGTACACCCGCTCGCGGATCAACTCGCGGATCGTCAGCCGCTCGTCCGGCACCGTCAGCTCGTAGATGTCCACGCCCTGGCCCTCGGCGGCCCCCAGCCCCTCGTCACGGATCGTCAGCGTTGCCGGCATGCTCGGTCCTCCCTCATCGGATCTCCATGGGCTTGATACGCCGCTCGCGAAACATCGTTGCAGCGCGGGGAGCCCCCCACCCCGCCTATCCTGCCATTGTGATCAAGATCGAGCGCATCACGCCCCAGAGCCCGCTGTTCGCCAGCGCCGTCGCGCTGCGCGAATCGGTGCTGCTCAACCCCATCGGCTACGACCACGCCAAGTTTGTGGCCGAGTATCCCAGCGTCGACGAGCGGGCCGAGCACTTCGTGGCGGTGATGGACCATCCCACGGGGCCCAGAGTCGTCGGCTGCCTGCTGCTGCTGACCGACGAGGAGCCCAGCGAGGGCGGGCAAACACAGGCCAAGGTCATGCAGATGGCCGTCGATCCGCAGCGGCAGGGCGCGGGGCTGGGGCGGCGGCTGGTTGTTGCAGCCGAGGCCCGCGCGTTCGGCGAGCTCGAGCTCAGTCGCCTGTACTGCCACTCGCAGGACCGGGCCATCGGCTTCTACGAGGCCATCGGCTGGCACGCCGAGGGCGAGCCCTTCGAAGAAGCCGGCATCGGCCACATGAAGATGATCCTCGACGCCCCACCCCAGCCCAGCAATGACACCGCGAGCACGCTCGAGGGCGATCCGTTGTATGGGGATGGGGTTTAAGCGCGGGTTCGGGCTTTGAGCCCGCACTCGGGGCACACGTCAATGCCATCACCGAGTTCATAGGCGCACTCAATACAGAGGTTGCGAGTGCGGCGGCGACGCGTGCGGATCAGGCGAAGGCCGGTGAGCAGCGCGAGCGTGATGGTGGCGTAGAAAATGGCATTGGCGAGTAGGCCGGTCCAGATGGGGCTCACCGGAAAGCGATGCGAGAATGTGCCGATCGTGACCCGATACAAGCCGTCTTCCCACGTGCGTCGCGGCGTGCCGTCGAGGATGGCCCGGCCGCTGGCGGCTCGCGAGGGCCAGCCCGCCGAAAGAGACACGATGGACTGCACGTGGCCGGTGTAGGCACGCCTGGCGTATCGCGGACGCGGGTCGTTGATCGGTCGATCGAACTCTGTGCCAGGCGGATCTTCCATGCCGTCGGGCACGATGGCCGACTCCCAGTGCGTGTAGAACGCGTCGCTCCGCTGGTCCACGTAGATCTGGTGGTCGCCGTAGTCTAACCATGCCCAAGGAGTAGGCCGGCGCAGGTTCTGCGTGTTGAACAATTCGGCGGATATGAGGGCGCTGGCAGGCACGCTCGCTGCTGACAGAATCACCCCCACCACCGCGCTCGCGGTCAGCATGCGGAGCGTCACGATGCGGTGCTTCTTGGTCGACATGGGCTAGCTCGGTCGTTCCGTCGGCCGTGACTCGAGGCCGCACTCGGGGCAGACGGTGATGCTTTGGCCAAGCTCATAAGCGCAGGCGAGGCAGCAGCCGCGCTTGTGGCGGCGGCTGGTGCGAATGGCTCGGAGGGTGATCCACGGCACGAGCACGCACCCTGCGTATACCAAGGTATTGCCGAGAAGGCCGGGCCAGATCGGACGCAGCGGCGTGACGATGGTGCGGTGCTGTATCTGGGTCCATTTGACGAGCCAGGGATGGGTGTCATCCCATTCCCACCAGCCAACAGCACACCTCCAAGGAAAGCCAGACCAGTAGGCGTCGAACGGCTCTTCGTTTTGTAAGCCGCGCTTCATCACGGCAGCGGGAAGCGACTGGACTGCAATCGAACCCGGCGACCCCATGACGGGGAAGTCCGCTTCGATGAACGGCCCCCACGCCATCCATCGGCCCTCAAGCTCGAGGTCACGCGAGTATGGCGTCAGCCCCACGCCGTGTTGCCGCCCGGGTAGGTCGCCAATGGCCCAGCCCTGGAAGCCCGCTTCGCGCACGAGCGTGCCATATGGCACGCTCGCAAGCGCCAGCACCACCCCCACCGCCACGCCGACCAGCAGCATGCGGAAGGTCACGATGCGGCGAGCGTTGCGGGCAGCCATCGGGGCAAGGGTACCGCGACGCGCCGTGCCGGAGGCATTACCCACACGCCGGCTTGGCCGCCCATCGCGTTGGTGCGGCTTCCGACCGTGCTCGCCCCTCTGCCCATCGCGTTGGATGGGCATCCGATCGCGTTGTCAAGCCCGCCGATCGCGTTGGGGCGGCCTTCCATCGCGTCGGGAAGGCCTGCCGAACGTTCGGATGCCCTTCCGAACGCGTCAGGAATCGTTCCTGCGCCGTGTTCTCGGACGATCAGCCGCGGTTCGCACGGCTGCCGGCGGGGCGTGGCTTGCGACCAGGCTTGCCCCCGGGCCGACCGCCCTGGATGCGCGGGCCGGGGCCTGAACCCGACCGTGGGCCGCCGCGGTGGTTGCTCGCGTTGCGACGCGGGTTCTTCTGGCCGCCGAAGCCGGTGCTCGATCCCCGCGGCCCACCGCCGCTGCGGGGCTTGCCTCGCGGTTTGGGCTTGGACGCCGGCCGCTCGGCCCGCTGCTCACGCTTGGTCGCGACGTACGGCTTGCCAAGATGCTCGAGCTCGATGGGCAGCTCGTCGCCCGGCTGGATGTCCGCCTTCGTGCGGCGCGCGATGGCGCCGAGGTCGCGCGACTCCTCGGGCTCGCACAGCGTGATCGCAACACCCGACGCGCCGGCGCGGGCCGTGCGGCCGACGCGGTGGACATAGGTCTCTGAGTCGACGGGCAGGTCGTAGTTGATCACGTGCGTGATGCCGCTGACGTCGATGCCGCGGCTGGCAACATCGGTCGCAACGAGCACGCCGTGCGGGTCCTGCTTGAACGCGTCGAGCGCGCGGATGCGGGCGTTCTGGGTCTTGTTGCCATGGATGGCGTTGGCATCAAGACCCGTCCGGCTGAGCTGCTTCACGACGCGGTCGGCCCCGTGCTTCGTACGCGTGAACACCAGCGTCCGGCCCACGTGCTCGCGCGAGAGCAGCGCTCGCAGCAACTGAGGCTTGTTGGTCTTCGTGACGATGTACGCCTGCTGATTGATCCGCTCGACGGTGGTCGACTCGGGCGCGGTCTCGAGGTGCACCGGCTCCTTGAGCAGGCCGTTGGCGAGCGCCTTGATCGCCTTCGAGGCCGTCGCGCTGAACAGCAGCGTCTGCCGGCTCTCGGGCGTCAGCTCCGCGATGCGCTTCATGTCGGGCAAGAAGCCCATGTCGAGCATGCGATCGGCCTCGTCGAGCACGAGCGCCTCGATCTCGCTGAGATCAACGACGCCCTGCTGATGAAGATCGAGCAGACGGCCGGGCGTCGCGATGAGCACGTCGACACCGCCCTTGAGCGCCTTTTCCTGGCGGTACTGCCCGACGCCGCCGTAGACCGCCGCGTGGCGCAGCGGGATGTTGCGGCCGTAGGCGACGAACGACTGGAAGATCTGGACCGCGAGCTCACGCGTCGGGCACAGCACGAGCGCCCGCGGCGGGCGGCCTCGCTTGCCGCGCTGCTGCTTCTTGCCGTTGTGCGTGCGCTTCGGGCCGCCGGCGTGCCCAGCCTCGAAGAGGTCGTGCAGGATCGGCAGCGCGAACGCCGCGGTCTTGCCGGTGCCGGTCTGGGCGGTGCCGAAGACATCACGGCCCTCCAGCACGGCCGGGATGGCGAGCGCCTGGATCGGGCTGGGCGTCTTGTAGCCGCGCTGGGCAACAACGGCGGCGATGGGCTCGGCCAGGCCGAGCGAATCGAAGTTCGGAGTCGAGTTTTCAGGCAAGACGGATCGCTTTCGCCCTTGGCGGGCAATCTGGCCGCCGCGCAGTACCCAATCAGGCATGCAGCAACGGGCCGGGGGAGGTCGGGATGTCGAATGGCCCCGGCGCTGACGCGACGAACAAGAAGGCCAGACTGACTCGAACCGGGGGCGTGTGCGCCCGGGTGCGGTCGTCAGTCCGGTGATCCGGCTCGCGTCCGCTTGAGGGGGCAATTGTAGGCGATAGGCACCTTCGGCACCCGCTCCACCGGCTTGCTGGCCCGATAGCATCGCCCGACTAGCATCGGTGGAGATGCCCTCCAACGACTTCAAGACGCTCTACCTTATCGACGGGTACGCCCAATTCTTCCGGGCCTACCACGCGATCCGGACGCCGATGACCAGCCCCGTGACGGGCGAGCCGACCAACCTGACGTTCGGCTTCGTGGGCATGCTGCTCAAGCTACTGCGCGGTGCATCGGCGGGCGCGTCCCTGGTCGGCGATGGCCCGGACTACCTCGCCGTTGCCATCGATGTCTCGGGCGATACCGAGACCGTGCGCAGCGCCATCGACAAGGACTACAAGGCGCAACGCCCCCCACCGCCCGAGGACCTGCCCCAGCAGGTCGAGCGATGCCTGAGCATCCTCGAGGCGATTGGCGTTCCGGTCCTGGGCAAGGCGCGGTACGAGGCCGACGACGTCATCGCCGCCCTCGCGCGCACGCTTGCGGACCAGGCGAACATCCGTGTGGTCAGCAAGGACAAGGACCTCAAGCAGTTGCTCCATCCGGTTGGCCAGAGCACTCGTGGTGGCTTTGAGCTCTACGACGTCCACAACGATGGGCTGATCACGGCCGACAGCCTGAAAGAAGAGTTCAACGTCACGCCCGAGCAATGGCGCGACGTCTTGGCGCTAGCGGGCGACACCGCGGACAACATCAAGGGCGTCGAGGGCGTCGGCCCGAAGACGGCGGCGAAGCTCATCGGCGAGTATGGCTCGCTGGCCAATCTGCTCGAGCGTGCCGACGAGGTCAAGGGCAAGCGCGGCGAGCGCCTTCGCGCGGCCGGCGACGTGCTGAAGACCAGCCTGGAACTCGTCACGCTGATCGACGACATCGACGTCTCGCTCGATCTCGAGACCGCACGCGTCGGCGGCCTCGCGCTCGAGAACCTGATGCCCATCCTGAAGGAGCTGGGCTTCAATCGCTACCAGGATGAGCTCAAGAAGCTCCTCGGCGACACCGAGCCTGCGGCTGGCGAGGTCGAGGCGAAGCCGACCAAGGAAGAGAAGGCCTCGCGGAGCGATGGGCAGGCCGGGCTGTTCGACGCGCCCACAGAGAGCGCGACCGCCGATGGCAACTACCACGTCGTGCGGACCAAGAAGGACTTCACCGCGCTGGCCAAGCAACTCAAGTCGGCCGAGCTCATCGCAGTCGATACCGAAACAACGAACATCCGAGCCATGCGTGCCAAGCTTGCAGGCCTGAGCTTCGCCGTCGAGCCCGGCGAGGCGTGGTACGTGCCGGTGCGATCGCCCGAGCCCGACTCTCACCTCGACCAGGCGACCGTCTTTGAGGCGCTCAAGCCCATCCTTGAAGCGGAAACGCCAACCAAGACCGGGCACAACCTGAAGTACGACCTGCTCGTGCTCCGCAACGCCGGGATCGAGCTCGGCGGCGTGGCCTTCGACACGATGATCGCGAGCTATCTCATCGATGCGTCGCGTTCGTCGCACTCGATGGACGCGCTATCGCTGGCATTGCTCGGCCGCGAGAACATCTCGATCAAGACGCTCATCGGCACCGGCAAGAAGCAGAAACGCTTCGACGAGGTACCGCTGGATCAGGCCGGCCCGTACGCGGCCGAGGACGCCGACGTCTCGCTGCAACTTCACGGCGAGATGGCGCCCGCGATCAGGTCGATGGGCCTGGGCGATCTCAATGACGACATCGAAGTCCCACTGATCGACGTGCTCGCCGAGCTGGAGTACAACGGCATCCTCGTCGATCCGAAGGAGCTCGAGAACCAGGAAGAACGCCTCAACGGACGCATCGAAGAGCTCAAGGACCAGATCCAGGACGAGGCGATGGCCACCTGCGGGCGCACGTTCGAGCCCGACTCGCCCAAGCAGCTGGCGACCATCCTCTTCAACAAGCCCGACGCGGCCGAGGCAGGGCTGGGCATCCGCCCGCTCAAGCGCGGCAAGACCGGCCCCTCCACCGACGCCGAGGTGCTCGAGAAGCTCTCACAAGACGCGAGCGTTGAGACGCCCCTGCCCGAGCTCATCCTCGAGTATCGCCAGCTGACCAAGCTGGTGAACACCTACCTGGTGAGCCTCCGAGAAGAGATCCACCCCGAGACCGGACGCATCCACGCGAGCTTCAACCAGACCGTTGCGGCGACGGGTCGGCTGAGTTCTAGTGACCCCAACCTGCAGAACATCCCGATCCGCAGCGAGATCGGCCGAGAAATCCGCAAGGCGTTCGTGGCGCCCAAGGGCCGCGTGCTAATCGCCGGCGACTACTCGCAGATCGAGCTGCGGATCCTGGCGCACCTATCCCAGGATCCCGCCTTGATCGCGGCGTTCGAGGCCGGCGAGGACATCCACCGCGCCGTCGCAGCGCAGATCCACGGCGTCGAAGCCGACGAAGTCACGCGCGAGCAACGCGACGGTGCCAAGATGGTCAACTTCGGCATCATCTACGGTGTCACGGCGTTCGGGCTCGCGCGGCGGCTTGGCATCGGGAACACCGAGGCCGGCGAGATCATCGACGGCTACAAGAAAAAGTTCGCCGGCATCACGACCTTCCTCGAGGAGTGCGTCGAGCAGGCCCGAAGCAATGGATACGTCGAGACCATGCTCAAGCGGCGGCGACCGATCACCGAGATCGACGCGAAGAACCCGTCCAGGCGATCGCTGGCCGAGCGGATGGCGATCAACTCCGTGGTCCAAGGCTCGGCGGCCGACCTCATCAAGCTCGCGATGGTCGACCTTCACGCCCGGCTCAGCCCGCACGCCGCCCACCTGCGCGGCGGCAAGAAACCAGAGATCGAGGGCGTGCTCATGCTCCTGCAGATCCACGACGAACTGGTATTCGAGGCGGACAAGAAGAACGCGAAGGAAGCCAAGGCACTGATCGAAATCAGAATGCAGTCGGCCATGGACCTCCGCGTGCCGCTGGTCGTTGAGGCGAGCGTGGCGACGAACTGGTACGAGGGCAAGTGATGGAACAGCCTCCGCCATGGATCAGACCCGAGCGTTGGCCCCTGCCGATCGAAACCGAGCGGCTGGTCATCAGGCTCGCCACGCACGACGACGTACCCGAGATCTTCGAGACCGTCGACGCGAACCGCGAGCGGCTCCTTCCGTGGATGGAGTGGGCCGAGACCGAGAACCTGACCATCGAGCAGACACACTACACGGCCGAGCGCTTCATCCGCGACGCGACGCAAGCGGTCCCTGTAAACCTCGCGATGCTGATCTGTGATCGCGAAACGAACACGCTCGTCGGGGGCACGGGGCTGCACGACTTCAAGCCCGCGACGCACCAGGCGGAAACGGGTTACTGGGTGCTGCCCGATCGCCAGCGGACCGGCATATGCACCGAGGCCGTGACCGCGCTGACCGAGGCCTGCTTTCGATCCCAAGACAAGGGCGGCTTTGGGCTCCGGCGGATGGAGATCGTTTGCTCGGCGGATAACCCCGCTTCGGCGCGCGTCGCACAAAAGTCGGGGTACGAACACGAGGCCACGCACCGAGCGCACCGGTGGGTCAAGGGCATCGGCTGGAGCGACACGCTCATCTTCGGCACGACCGCCGACACCTGGACCAAGCCATGAGCGCGACCGCCAACGAGCCCTGGACCACACGCAAGCTCCTCGACTGGCTCCGCGGTGCCCTGAAGGACAAGGGCGTCGAAGACTCACGCCTCTGCGCCGAGATGCTCGTCGCACGCGTTCTTGTTTGCCCCCGTCTGAAGCTCTACATGGAGGTCGATCGGCCGGCCTCACCCGATGAGCTCTCGCAGCTGCGTTCGTTGGCCAAGCGGGCGCTCGCGCACGAGCCCGTGCAATACCTCGTCGGCGAGGCGAGCTTCTACGGCATCTCGCTCAAGGCCGACAAGCGGGCGCTCATCCCCAGGCCCGAGACGCAGGCACTCGTCGATGAGGCGGTCGAAACCATCAAGACCATCGAGGATCGCCCGCCGCGCGTGGCCGACGTCTGCACCGGCAGCGGATGCGTGGCGATCGCCATTGCAAGCCAAGCTCCCGATTCGATCGTGCTTGCGAGCGACATCGATTCGGAAGCGCTCGCACTCGCGACAGAGAACGTCGAACGGCACGACCTGGCCGAACGCGTCTCGTTGTTCCAGGGCAATCTGCTTGCCGCGCTGCCCGCGGGCGACCCCTTCGACGCGATCGTCGCCAACCCGCCTTACATCCCCGATGACGAGTGGGAATCCGTCGCCGCGAACGTGAAGGACCACGAGCCCACGCACGCGCTGCGCGGCGGCACAGACGGGCTCGACTTCGTGCAGCGGATCATCGATGGCGCGTTCGACCGACTCCAGCCAGGAGGGCTGCTCGCGATCGAGGTCGCGGCGAGTCGAGCCGATGAAGCAGTCGAACTTGTTGGAGCCTCGCCCTACGCGAACGAAGTTGGCATCGTTCGCGATTTCACGGGCCGCCCGCGGGTGGTTCGAGCGTTTCGGCGCGAATGAAAACGCCGCCCGAGCTCGTGGCTCTCGGACGGCGCTCTCCCCTCCCCGGAATCTGTGTAAGACGATCGGCTACCGTCGAGGGCGGACGACGAGGCCGGCGATGCCGATCGCGGCGAGTGCTCCGGCGCCAGGCAGCGGCACCACGACGTGGTACCCACCGGCGGGATCGTCCTGCGGCGGGTTGCCGCCGGTGTTGCTCTCGACCTCGCGCTGGCCCTCGTCCGTTGCGATCTCGTCGATAAGCGAGCCACCGCCACCGGCAGGATCATCGGGCCCGTCGATCGGGGGCAGTATCGAGGGATCGAACGTGGTGAACCCCACGCTCGAACGGTTGCTCGGCCCGCTCACCATCGAGTACAGCACCGCGCTGATGTCCTGAGTCGTCGCGGGCACCGTGCCATCGCCGTCGGCGCCGAGATCGGACGAGAACAACACGTTCGACGAGATCTCGCCGGCCTGCGCGAGCGAGACAAATAGCGATCGCGGCGTTGACACCTGCTGGCCGTTCGTGTTCGAGAGCACGACGAGCTCGACCGAATCGGCGTGGGCCGCCGCAGCGCACAGGCCGAGCGGGATCAGGAGCATCGTTGTTGGCAGTCGTCGCATATCGGGCCTCTCTTCGGTTGAGCGTTCGGCGAGCAAACGCCTGGTCAACATACCACAAATCCCGGCGGAAGCCGCCGGGATCGTGGAGTTTGAGGCTCGGTTGTAGTGTTCGTGGCGGTGATAACCCCGCCAACGTCCGCGATAACTCAGCGGCCCGCCAGCGTGATACTGAGCGTGACCTCGTCGTCACCTCGCTTGACACCAATGTTGACGGTATCACCAGCGCTGTGGCCCGCGAGCAGCTCACGCCACGCATTGGCATCGGTCAGCTTCTGGCCGTCCCAGCGGACAAGGCGATCGCCGTCCTGCAGGCCGGCCTGCGATGCCGGGGAGTCGTCGCTGATCTCGGCGAGCACGACGCCCTCGCCATCTGCCTCGGCATCAACCACCACACCGACGAACACGGTGATCTGCGGCTGGTTGGCCTGCGCTGCGGCCTCTTGCTGCGCAGCCTGCTCTTCGGGGCTGATGAAGCGGAAGCGCTCGGGACGCGTCGCGGCCGCCGCCACGATGTCCTCGTACATGTGGACCGTCTTCACGGCGCCCACGCGATTGATCTTCCAGACCGTGTCGGCCGGCGTGTGGTAGTCCGAGTGGAAGTCGGCGATGATCGAGAAGAGCACCGGCACACCCACGCGGTAAAAAGGCGTGTGGTCGCTCGCGCCGCTCATCGTCTCGGGAACCACGGGCTCGAGGCCACTGGTGGCGAGGTAAGGCTGGATGAAGTCGCTCAGGCCCTCACCCGTGAAGCCACCAGCCACGAGCACACGCTCGTTGGTGATGCGCCCGATCATGTCCCAGTTGACCATGAGGACGTGGTCCTCGATGTCGGCGATTGGGTTACGCGTGTAGTAGAACGAGCCGTTGAGGCCGCTCTCCTCGGCATCGAAACCCATGATCAAGATCGAGCGACGCGGCTCGGTGCTATTCGCCATCGCGGCGCCGAGGCGGTCGGCGATCAGCAGCAGGGCCGCCGTGCCCGACGCGTTATCGTCGGCGCCAGGGTGCAACTCACCTGGGCCCGAGCGCGAGCCGAAGTAGCCCATGCCCAGGTGGTCGAGGTGGGCACCCACGACGATCCACTCGTCGGCCAGATCACCCACGCCGCGGATGACGCCGCCGACGTTCTCGGCCATCAGGCTCTCACGCTCGGCCTCGCCGGTCATCGAGATCTGAAAGCCCAACGCCTTCGACGACGCATCCTCGTCGGCGTGCTGGCGCAGCTCCATCATGGTCATGTCGCTACCCATGGCCTCGAGCACGCGATCGCCGGCTTCGTAAGACATCATCATGACCGGCACGTCGGCGCGAGCGCGACCGCGGGCACGGTTGAGACGATTGGCCCGGTTGTCGGCCGAGCCGGGCGGGTTGATGATGATGATGCCGGCGGGATCGAGATCGGCCACCGAGCCCACCTTGTTCGCGAACCCGGCCCGGCCGCTCCAGCCGCGCTCGGCCCACTGGCTCTGGCCGTTCTCGTCCATCGGCTCGAAGCGGAACATGACGGCGATCTTGCCCTCGAGCGAATCGATGCCCTCGAGGTTGTTGTACCCATCGGGACCGTTCTCGATGCCGTAGCCGACGAAGACGACCTCGCCCGTGCCCTCGCCGTTCTGGCCGAGCCCGGTGAGCATGTAGTCATCTTCAGCAGCCAGTTCGATCTTCTGGTTGCCCATCATCGCGGCGAGCGACTCGCTCTGCACCGTCCAGGTTCCCGACAGCGGGAAGGGCTGGCGATAGCTGGCAAACGGGTTGCCGTCGGCGTCCTCGAAGGCCGGGGTCAGTCCCGCGTCGCGCAGGTGCCACTCGATGTAGTCCTTGGCCCGCTCGTGGCCCTCGGTGCCGGGCACACGGCCCTGCATGTATGGGCTGGCGAGCGTCGAGATGTGGATGTCGTATGTCCGTACATCCTCAGGCACTTGAGCCAGCGCGTCGGCGATGGGCGAGCCCTCGACGCTCTGGACGGTGGACTCGGTGTCGTTCGCGGCCGCAGCGCTCGCGAGCAGCGAGCAGCCGGCGGCGAGCGCGACGAGCAACGCGGGACGGCGTGAGCGGGAGATCTGATCCATGGGGTGGCTTCCTTTCGCCCAAAACGGATGCGCGGGGGACCCCGCCACGTCTGGGGCGGAACCAGTGCAATATAGAATGCCCGACGTACCATCGTTGCGTGCGGAACTCCCTGACTGACATCGTGTTCGCGTCCCTGGCGGCCCTGATCTGGGTTCTCGGGCCAAATGTGGCACCGTCCCAGGCTCTTGAAGCCC
Organism: uncultured Phycisphaeraceae bacterium; assembly: GCA_937899905.1. GTDB lineage: Bacteria > Planctomycetota > Phycisphaerae > Phycisphaerales > UBA1924 > JAHCJI01. The sequence continues at coordinate 19,503 of CALCCF010000112.1, read as the reverse complement.
ATCCGATGGATGGACCCCACGCCGATCTGAGGCTGTCCATTGACGGCCAGGGCGTCACGTTCCAGATCGGGCTGAACCTGGCGTTTATCGACGAGGCCGTGAGCGTGCCCCGCGAGGCCCTCGAGCAGATCGTCGAGCTTGAGCTCCAAGCCCTGGAGGAGGCGCTGCGGGCCCATGTCGCCAACGACATCCCGGTGCGCATCGATGGAGAGACCATCGAGCCGGTTATCCAGCGGTACGACTTCTTTTCCGAGCCCGAGCCGTGGATGATCGGCGCCTTTCCGACGTACGGGAACCGCGCACTCATGCGGGCGGCAATGGTCGTGCGATACGACTCGCCCGACCCGCAGATCGTCGAGGTGACGTGGCCGACCTATCCGCGCGATCGTGTGGCCGCCGAAATGGAAGGCATGACCGGGCCCGACGGCGGCGCGCCGTTCATGGTCTTCGAGTGCCTCCTGCAGACCTCGGACGGGCTCGTCGAGATTGTGAACTTCAGCGACGTGAAACCAACCATCGAGTGGTACGCCGACGAGTCCGGCGACTCGCGATACGAGTTCGTGCCAGCCGTGCCCAGTCCGAGCGAACCGGTCATGCTGTCCCTGCTCGGCCTCGCGCTGCTGCTCACCGGCCTGCCCGCAGCAGTCATCGTGTCGCGGAAGAACGGCGCACTCCCCGGAGCGGTGGCGCTGGTGGGCGCAATAGTCGGCGGCGTTGCGGGCGCGATTGCGCTCCCGATGGCGCGTGTCGGTGTGCCTGGCACGGGCGGCGCTCTGGTGCTTCCCAGCAATGAGGGCGTCGCCGCGATCTTCGAGCCACTGCACGGCAACCTGTACAGAGCCTTCGACTACGGCAGCGAGCAAGAGATCTACGACGCGCTCGAACGCTCAGTCAGCGGCCCGCTGCTCAGAGACTTGTACACCCAGGTCTACAACTCACTCGTACAGGCCGAGCAGGGCGGGATGCTGGGCATCATCACCGGCGTGGACCCGATGGATCTCTCCGTGCAATCGATCGCCGTCGGCGAAGACGGCCGGGCCCGCATCGACGTGCTGCATCGCTGGCAGGTCGAGGGCACCGTGTACCACTGGGGCCACAGCCACACGCGCGTCCACGAGTACGAGGCGGTCTACACACTGGCCGGACTCAACGAGGGCTGGCGGATCGTTGATCAACAGATGCGCCAGCAGCGTCGGCTGGATGACGACGGGCTAGTCCCAGAGCCCGCGACCCAGGCTTTCTAGTACCCCACGCGTGCTTCGCACTCGTCCCTGGCACAGGTTACGCAAAATTGGTCGAGCACCGCAACCACGCCCGGCCGTGTTGGTACACCTCCACGACGCGCCGCATCCGAACGCTCGTCCATACAGGAGGAACCCCATGCGCACCGCAAAGACACTCTGCGCCCTTGCCGCAACGCTCGCGGGAGCCGCCTTGGCATCGCCCGCCCAGGCCCAGTTCTGCGACATCGAAAGGCTCGGCTCGCTCTCGCTCGATCTAGGCTTCGAGGTCGAGGTCGTGGGCCCCACCCTATTCGGTCGAGGGATCGGCGTGGTGCAGGTCGTCGACGTCTCGGACCCGGCCGCACCCGTCCTGGCATCATCCCTCCAGGGCATCGAGGGATTCGCGCTCGAGGCCGTCGGCAACACGCTGTACATCGCCGACTTCTTGGGCAGCCTGCGGATCTTCGATGTCAGCGATCCGTACAACCCGGTGCAGCTCTCGCAGACGCCTGTGCCCGGGCCAGAGTTCATCGACGTTGTGGGTGGTACGGCCGTCGTGGCGAGCCGGCTGTCACCAGTGGTCACCGTCTTCGACGTAACAGACCCCGCCGCGCCCGTCCAGCTCTCCGAGCTTCGCGTCGGCGATCGCATCGAGGCGTTCCAGGTCGAGTGGCCCTTTGTCTACCTCAGCAACGGAGACAGTTTGATCACGCTCGACATCGGCGACCCAGCAAACCCGCAAGAGCTCGGCCGCTTTGAGAGCGGGCTGGACGGCGTGTTCCTGATGGGCGTGCAGGGGCCGCTGGCGTTCGCGCGAGAGAATCGTGACTCCGACCGCCTTCTCAGGCTCGTCCATGTCGATCGACCCGAAGCGATGCGTCTGTTCCGGACCGGTACGTTCGACTTCGTACGGTTTGCTGCGCCCTACCAAATCGAGGGCGACTGGCTAATCACGAGCGGCCCCTCATCCACGGGCGTCACCATCCACAGCCTCGAAGACTTCACGCGGCCTCGCTTTCTAGGCGGTGTGAGCTTCGGAGGCAGCGCCGCCGGATTCCAGCTGGTTGGCGACCGGTTGTATGCCGTGTCGCGCGCCGGTGTCGAAATCTTCGACATCGGCGGCTGCCCACCATACCGATTCTGTCCGGCCGACTTGAACAGCGACGGCGTCGCCGACTTCTTCGATGCACAGGAGTTTTCGGGCCTGTTTACCAGCGGCCAGCTCCAAGCCGACTTCGACGGTGACGGCGAGCTTACCGCCAATGATCTCGTCGAATTTCAGGCAAAGCTCGCCGCCGGATGCCCCTGAGCCAAGCCCAGGGTCTCGCGCCATCCAGAAGGAAGCGGCCTACCAATAGCCGTGCAATCAACGGTGCTCGCGGCACACAACTTGCGATTTGCCTTTGATGCCCGAGAAGGGCTCGTCGTCAACGTCCCCCGCTTCGAGATCGAGCGGCGACGGCACACCGCCATCGTCGGCCCCAGCGGCTGCGGCAAGACCACGCTGCTGCGCCTGCTCACCGGCATCCTCTCCCCCACCGCCGGCACGATCGAGCTCGATGGCCATCGGCTCGACCAACTCAGCGACGCCAGGCGGCGGGCGCTGCGCATCGCCCGCGTCGGCTTCGTGTTCCAGCGCTTCGCCCTGCTCGACAACTGCCCGGCCCTGGAGAATATCCTCGTGCCCCAGCGGCATGGCGGTGGGGCGATGGACTCCGGCGCGCGTGATCGCGCAAGAGAGCTGGCAAAGGCCTCGGGCATCGAGCACACGCTTGCGCGTCGACCAAACCGGCTGAGCCAGGGAGAGCAGCAGCGCGTGGCGATCTGCCGGGCGCTCATCGCCGAACCAACCCTGATCGCCTGCGATGAACCAACCGGCAACCTCGACCCGCGGCGGACCGACTCGATCCTGTCGTTGATCCTCGAGCAGGCCGAGCGAGCAGGCGCCACCGTCCTGCTCGTCACCCATGACCATGCACTCCTGCCGCGCTTCGAGCAAGTGCTCGATATGGGCGCGCCTGCGCCCGAGGGAGTCGCGCCGTGAAGCTGCTCGCACTCATCTGGTGGCACGCATGGCAGCACCGCGGCCGAAGCACCCTGCTCATCGGCTGCGTGTGCGTGGCGGTGGTGATCCCGGTGCTCAGCCGATCTTTGGCGGCACGTTTCGAGAGCGGGCTTCGGGCCCGAGCCGACATGGCGCCATTGGTCGTTGGTGCTCGTGGCGGCCGGTTCGATCTGGTCCTTGCCTCGCTCTACTTCCGACCGGCGCCCATCGATGCCATCACGTTCGCGCGCTTTGAGACACTGGCCACCGATCCGCTTGCAACGGCCGTCCCGGTCCACGCCCGCTTCACCGCGGGTGGTGATGCGGTTGTGGCAACTGACATCGGGTATTTCCAGCGGCCCGGCATCGTGCTCCAGATCGCGGAAGGCCGGCTGTTCACGCGTATGGGCGAGGCCGTCGTCGGCTCGGCGGTGGCGCAGCGTCAGGGGCTCGGCCCGGGATCGTCGGTGCTCAGCGACCTGCGACAAGCGTACGACATTACCAACGCCGTGCCGTTGCAACTCGACATCGTCGGCGTGCTGGCACCAACGGGCACGAGCGATGACGACGCAGTCTTCGTCGACCTCGAGACCGCGTGGCTGCTCGAAGGATTCAGCCACGGGCACGAAGACGCGGAGTCGATCGAACACGAGGATCTGGTCATCGTGCGGCAGGGCGACCGTGTGGCCCTCAGCGAGGCGCTCCGCACATACCAGCAGATCACGGACGAAAACGTCGACAGCTTCCATGTCCACGGCTCTCGCGATGGCTTCCCGCTGACCGCCGTGCTGCTCTACCCCAACGACGAACGCGCGGGCACGATCCTGCAAGCCAGGCTCAACGCGCAGGACGGTGTGCAAGCCATCGAGCCGGGGGCTGTCGTTGACGAACTGATCGCGTTCGTGATCCGCCTGCGGCTGGTGTTCGACGCCATCTCGGTCGTGCTCGCGGGCAGCACCGGGGCGCTGGTCGCGCTCATCGCGTTGCTCGGCTACCGATTGCGGGCCGAGGAGCTGCGCACGCTGGCAGACATGGGCGCATCGAGGCGAATCGCCGCCGTACTCGCTGGTGGCGAACTCGCGGTGCTCATCGGATTGGGCGCAGGGCTCGCTCTTGGCCTCGCGTGGGTTGCGCTCGCCGTGGCGAGCCACGCGTCGGCGTTTCTATAGTTTCAACGCGATTCCCAAGGAGGCCTCCCCATGCACGCGTTCCGCCCGCTCTGCCGCTCGTTGTGCATCACGCTTGCCATTGGTCTACCGCTCGCCACGCTGCCACTCACCGGCTGCGGTGTCGAGTACACGTCGACCGCCAGCAACGCAACGCAAGACGCGGTGCTGACCACCTTCTACCCGACGCAGTACTTCGCCGAGCGGATCAGCGGCGGGCTGGTGGCGGTCGAGAGCCCGCTGCCAAACGACGAGGACCCGATCTTCTGGCGGCCGGGGTCGGAGACCATCGCCCAGTTCCAGAGCGCCAAGCTCATCATCACGAACGGCGCCGAGTTCGAGAAGTGGGTCGCGGGCGCAGCATTGCCGCGTGGTCGCACCGTTGAGAGCATCTCGAGCGAGGCGCTGGCACGCGAGGGCGGGCCGATCACCATGGAGACCACCACGCACAGCCACGGCCCGGCCGGCGAGCACACACACGAGGGCATCGACGGACACACCTGGGTCAGCCCCGAGTTGGCGATCGTCCAAGCCGAGCGCATTGCCGAAGCGATGTCGACGGCCTGGCCAACGCATGCATCGAAGTTCGAGGAGAACCTCGCCTTGCTCGTCGAGGAGCTTGAGATGCTCGGTGCGTCGCTGTCGGGCCTAACGCCACAACTCACTGAATACCGGCTCTTCGCCAGCCGCCCTGCGTACAACTATCTCGCGCGCGAGCTTGGGTGGGACGTTCACAACCTCGACCTCGACCCCGAGAACGCCGATTCGCAAGCGATCGTGGAAGCCGTCCACGACGCGATGCATCAGCACGAGGATCAGCAGAACGACCATGAACACGATCACACCCACGGCGACAAGCCGGTGATCCTGCTCTGGGAGGGCGAGCCCACGCCGGCGATCGTCGAGGCACTGGAAACCGAGCTTGGCGTGACCAGCGTGCTCTTCAGCCCGGCCGAGACCGCGCCCGAAGCTGGGGATTACATGGACGAGATGCGGGCCAACTTCGAGCGGCTGCGCCAGGCCGTCGGCGGCTGAGCGCACGTAGGCTTATCCATGCTGCGAACCACCTCGACCGTTGCCACCCTCGCCATCGCCGCCATCACGCTACCCGCGTGCGGCCAGCCAGCCAACCTGCCAACATCGGGCCCCTCGCCGATCTTCTCCGACAGCGAGACCGACGCACCGCCGGCGACGGGATATCGCACCGAGACGCTGCTCGACGGGCTCAATCGCCCGTGGGGCATGGCCTTCCTACCCGACGGCGCCGTGATCATCACCGAGCGCGGAGGTGGCGTGCTGTTGGCCAAGCCGCAGGATGAGGGGTTTGGTGAGCCAGTCGCCATCGAAGGCGCACCGCAGAGCTCATCGCTCGGTCAGGGCGGCATGATGGACGTGTCGCTGCATCCCGACTTCGAGACCAACGGCGTTATCTATCTGACTCTGGCAACGGGCGATCGCAACGCGAACCGCACCGTGCTCTCACGAATGCGATTGGTCCGAGATGATGCAGGCCCGCGCTTCGAGGACGTCGAAGAGATCTTCCGCGTCACGCCCGACAAGCCCGGCGGGCAGCACTTCGGTTCACGCCTCGTCTGGCTGCCCGATGGCACCTTGCTCATGTCCGTTGGTGACGGCGGCAACCCCCCCACCCGCGCCGGCGGTCGGCTCGCGCGAGACAACCCCCAGTTCCTGGACAACACCTGGGGCAAGGTCGTCCGCGTCAACGACGACGGCACCGCGCCCGACGACAACCCGTTCAGCGACCGTGAAGACGCGGGCCGCTTTGTCTACAGCTACGGCCACCGCAACATCCAGGGCATGGACATCGACCCGGCCACCGGAAACGTGTGGGCCACCGAGCACGGCGCGCTGGGCGGCGACGAGCTGAACCTCATCGAGCCGGGCAACAACTACGGCTGGCCCAAGGCCACCTACAGCATCCACTACAACCGCCAGACCATCAGCGAGCACGTCTCGCTCGAGGGCATGGTCGACCCAGTGTGCGTGTGGACGCCCGTGCTTGCGGCTAGCGGCCTGGCGTTCTACTCGGGTGACAAGTTCGAGGACTGGAACGGCGACCTCTTCGCCGGCGGCCTCATCGCCCGCCAAGTCCGCCGAGTCAATCTCGAAGGCATGACCGCCGCGAGCAACGAGACGATCTCACTACCTCAACGCGTCCGTGACGTTCGGCAAGGCCCCGACGGCTTCCTCTACGTGCTCGCGGATCAACGCGCCGGTGAGCTGGTACGGATCGTGCCGGAGTAGAACGGCTCACTCACACCCGGCATCGAATCGATTCTGGAACGCCAGGAAGTCGAACAACGTTAGTCTGCCGTCACCGTCGAGATCGGCCTGCGGGTCTCCGGCATCGAACTGGTTCTGGTATTCGAGGAAGTCGAAGATCGTCAGCACGCCGTCGGCGTCACGGTCGGCGGCGCAGATCACGACGACAACCGAATCGCCAGTGTACACGACGTGCGCAGGCCCGGGCGCACCAAAGGGCTCGACCGTGAGCTCGTCGAACACCCGGTCGACAACCGTGGCTCTGATGATCTCAATCCGATCACGCGGATCGGGCGCGTAGCCGTCCTGGAACTCGACGCTCAGCCTTCCGCCAAGCGTGACCACCTCTGTGCTCTCGATCCGGTCGAACCGATCATCCATCGAGCCGGCGATCTCGAATTCCAGCAAGGAGGTCGGCGCGAGCGTCAGGTTTGGCCCGCTCAGCTGCAGAAGCCCGATCGGATCGTCCACATCGCCGATCGAGATGGTCCCCTCGTTCGTCCATGCGCCTGTGATCCGGCCATCCGCGACCGTGAGAACCGCGTCCGGCCCGAGCGTGTGCGAGAGCCCAATGCCGAAGAGCTCGCTCTCGATTCCGGCGAGGCGGATCGGGCTATCCAGTGTCACCTCATCTTCTGCGTAGAGCTGCGTTTGGCCAGGAACACCTGGAATACCAAGGGTGAGGTCGCCCTGCAGCTCCACGCCATCGCCGAACGTGAGGCGCCCGCCCAAGATCGTGAGATCGCCCACGATCGTGGTGTCCGAGATGTTCGTCGTCACGGTGGTTCTGAAGGCGCTGCCAATCCCGGCTTCGATCGTCGCGTTCCTGATCGTCGTGCCCGCGATATCAAGCCGCCCGCCGCCGCTGCTGTGCAGCGTGCCGCCCACGATATTCAGACCCGTCAGGCTGAAGCCCCCCGGCCCATCATTGATGATCGTCGCCTCGCTGTTCCATCGCCCAACGATCGCGGCACGGGTGCCCGTGATTATCGCGTCCGGACCGAGCGTTTGCCCATCGCCAAGCCCGATGATCTCGCCGCCCAACGTGGAGCCCTCAAGCCGAATGGGGCCGTTCAGCGTGACGCCTTCCTCCACGAAGAGACGGGCCTGGCCGATCGAGCCGGGCTCATTGATGACCAAGCCGTCCGTGAGTTCCACACCATCACCGAATGTGATGTCCTGACCACTACGGATCGTGAATTCGCCAACAAACGTCGAGTCCGAAACGACGGTGTTCTGGTTGGTCACGAAGCGTGCGTCCGGGCCAACCTCGATAGTCGCGTTGCGCACCGAGGCGTTGTCGAGGACAAGCAGTCCCCCGCCGCTGCTGCGCAGCGTGCCACCGACAATGTCGAGGCCGTTGAGGCTGATGACGCCGGGCCCGTCCTTGAGGACTGTCGCCTCGCTGGTCCAAGGCCCGACGATAGATCCGCTGTTGCCGGTGATCACCGCGTTCGGGCCGAGCGTGTGTGACGAGCCACGCCCGACGAGCCGGGCCCGATCCAGCCTGGTCCCATCGAGGACGATGGCCGCGTCGATCGCGCCCCGATTCGCGACGGCAAGCTCCGCAGGGACCGTGCTCGAACCGTCGCTGATGCGCACCGATCCGGGGCCGCTGAGGTCGCCAACGCTCAGCGTCGCGCCGGGGCGGAGGAGCAGCGACGCCTCTGGGTTCGAGAGCAGGACCGTGTCGACCGGCGTCGCCGCGTTGACTGAGACGAGGTATGGCCCGAACCCGCCCAGCACGGCCGTGTCCCGCTCACCCGGCACGGCCATCGGCAGCCAGTTGCCGGCCACCGCGAAGTCGCCATCGACGGGGCTGGCCCACTCGATGCTGCTCTGGGCCGATGCGGTTTGGACGCCGATTCCGAGCACCCCAAGACCGGCCGCGGTGAACAGGATGAGCGGGATTCGTGATCGAGTCACGTGTCGAGCAGGGAATCGCCTCATGTCTCTCTCCTGTGAGCTGGCACTAAACGAGAACCAAGGTATCCCGCGGTACTGAGCCGCGTGGCTACCGGTTCCACCCACTGCCACTCGGCAATCTTGTTCGTTCATCGCTCGCCGACGGACGCACCGGTTCTTATGGAACAGCAGACATGCGTACTGGGCCTAAAGGGTCGCTGCAAAGGTGGAACGTGCTGAAGGGTGCCACCTTCATGTCACGAGCCTATCAGGGTGCCATGGACGACCACCCCGCCACAGTGCATACACACGCGCGGCGGGGCACTGGGGCTCAATTACTCAGGAAGCTACGATCGAAGGCTTGCTGGCTTGGATCGTGCTAGTGCCAGTACTCCGGAAGTCCAACCGGCATCCAACTCAGTTGCAACCGGCGTCAAACGCGTTCTGGAACTCAAGGAAGTCGAAGATCGTGAACTCGCCGTCACCATCGAAGTCGGCGCGTGGATCGCGTCGTACGAACAGGTTCTGGAACTCCAGGAAGTCGAAGATGGTGAGCTGGCCGTCACCGTCGAGATCGGCTCGGCAGTCGACGGTGTGCGTCTCGGAGAGCAGGCTGAACTGGCCGATGCCCCGGCCACGGATGCTGAAACTCTGCAGCCCGTCGAACGGAACGGTCGCATCCGACGCGAGGATGCGGACCTCGTCAGCGATGTATGGATCGCCCACGATCGGCGAAACGAGCGTCTCGTCAAAGATCCAGATGAAGCACGGGAATGGTGGGAGCGGGGGGATCGGCAGCGACGGCTGCTTTACGCAGCCGTGGACCACGATTTCCTCCATCACGATGACTCGCCCCCCCGCTGGCACTTCTCGCCGATCGACGACTCGTCCGTCCAGCAGGCCGATCAGTGTTGCTGTCTGCGCGCCGATCGACGAGAAGTCCGCCGTCACGACGCCATTGTTGATGCTCGAAACGCCAAGCGGCAGACCGGGGGCACCCGGGATGCGCCCGGTCGCACGAAGTGTCAGCTCTTGTTCCGGCCCGACGAGTCGAAGCGGCTCGAGCTCGGCTAGGAAGCCATCGGTTGGCTCGGTCTCCTCGAACCAGCTGACGCGCACACCGTCCTGCCCGCTCGAACCTATATTCGACACGGTGAGGTGGTCGCCGCGTGCCTGCAGCTGCACATCACCCAACGCCCTGTGCTCGAAATCAAACTGGCCGAGCGCCTCGTCCGTGAGCGAAATCTGGCGATAGTCCGCACCACGCATCTCGGTTGCAGACAGCGTGCCAACGACCGCTTGCTGATCAACAGTTGCGACGATGATCTGATCAGCCAAAACCAAGTCGCCGCCGAGCAACACGAGTTCGGTCGGCACCGGGAACCCGATGACCGCCCAGCACTCCGGTGGCATGGGCCAGAATGGGTCAATGATGCAACCCTCGAGCCGACGGATCTCGACCAGTTCCAGCCTCGGGTCAAAGTCGGTGATACGGACCTCGCTGACCGTGCGCCCCCCGAGGCGTGCTTCGAGCCGCAAGGCCCCGGGCCGGACGCGTGACGCGTCGAACGTGAGGAACGCGTCGCCGCCCCGCGCGGTGGAGCGGATCGACCACACGAACTGGTCGGGCACGCCATCGACCTCGCCGCGGACGGTCGTCTCAAGGAAGGCACCGTCGGGCAGCGACGTCAATGGAGGCGGCTCGAACGTAACCACGTGGAATTCGGCCTCCCCCAGGTCGATCGATACGCCGTCTTGCCCCGATGAGCCGATGTTGGAAACGATCAGCTCGTCACCACTCGGTCGCAGTACGGCCTGCCCGAGCGCTTCATGCGGAAGACCAAAGGCCGAGATCGGCTGCGCACTCGCAGCACACGACGCGAACGCGACACTCGCTACGGCGGACATCATGAGGATTCTCATGGCTTTCTCCTTGCCCCTTCGGGCATGCCGGACGCGACTCGTCGCGTCCGAAGAACAGGGAAACCAGCGTCAACGAATGCCCTCACTCACGCCTCTTCTCCATATTTTCTTATATTTATGAGGTATCGAAATACCCCTTTCATGACATAAGTTATTCGACGGATTTACGTCATGAAATCTGCGTGTTTTCACGCGCGTACTTCGAGACGCGCGGCCGCGCGAGTGATCGATCGCGCTGACCTTGCACCAGCGAAAGAAAACGCAGGGCATCAAGGCCAAGCGCAGTCCATGCGCTGACTCGACGTCGAACTGGCTTCAATCACACCCGCGTTAGTCGCCGCTTGCTATTCGAGCAACTCAAACGGAGGCAATGCCCCAACCAGCGGGCGAACGTAGTGCAAGAACGCTTCGCTCACGTTGCGGTGGCCGTCGATGTACTCAGGCGGCAGGTGCCGCGTCTTGGCCGCGACGTGTTCGAGCCTCTGCACGCCCGCGCGACACTGGTAGGCTTCGTTGGGGCCGATCTGGCTGGTGCGCTCGAGCGTGATCGAGATACCCGAGTGACCCTGCGCGGCGAGTTCGGCCGCGGCCACGCCGACCATGCGGGCCTCGCCGGCATCAACCGGTGAGGCGTCGGGATAGCACCGCTGCAGGTAGCCCAGCGTGTCGGCCCGCACGCGCGGAGGCTTGCCGCCCTCTGGTGTGAGCTTGGCCTTGAGCAGGCCCGAGAGCTGATCGCCCAGCGCACCCGAACCCGAGAGTTGCACGTTACCGTGCGCGTCCTTCTCCTCGCCCATAAGCAACGCGCCGATGGCCACGCCGTCCTTGTCCTGGATGCCCTCGCTCACCGCGATATGGCAGCGGCCAAGCCGGTCGTACACCTCAGCAACGTCTTGCACGAAGCGATCGGTGATAAACGGGACTTCGGGGACGTAGACGAGATGCGGGCCGGCATGCTCCTCATGCCGCGCGGCTGCCGCCGCGGCGGTCAAGAAGCCCGCGTGGCGGCCCATGATGATGTTGATCTTGATGCCGGGCAGCGCGGCGTTGTCCATGCCGTCGGCCATGTGCGCCAGCGCGACAAAGCGAGCCGCGCTTGCGTACCCCGGCGTGTGGTCGTTGCCGACGAGGTCGTTGTCCACCGTCTTAGGGACGTGCACGCAACGCAGGTCGTAGTCCGCCGCCTTGGCAGCCTCGCTCACGATCCGGCACGTATCGCTGCTGTCGTTGCCCCCGATGTAAAAAAAGTATCGCGCATCGATCTTCCGGCAGCTCTCGAAGATGCGCTGGCAATAGTCGGCATCGGGCTTATCGCGCGTGCTGCCGAGCGCCGCGCTGGGCGTGCCGGCCACGCGGTCGAGCATCGCCTCGGGCAGATCGGTCATATCGGTGAGGCGCCCCTCGGTCAGGCCGCGCACCCCGTTGCGCATGCCGAGGATCTTGGTGACATGCCCGGACGCGTGCAGCCCCTTCCGCAGGCCAATCGCCACGCCGACGAGAGATTGGTTGATGACAGCGGTCGGCCCACCGGACTGCCCGATGACCGCCGTACCTGTAGGAAGTTCTGACATCGCTCGCCTCCCGAAAATCGGACCAAGAGAACCCCGAAGAGGCGGATTGTTGGCCCCCGATCCCCGGCATGCCTCCTCTACAATCTCCAGTGACCGTCGAGATCCCACAGCACGTGCTGGAGTCGATCCCCCCCGCCCAGGGCCGCAAGGCGCTCGTGGCGATGTCGGGGGGCGTGGACTCGTCGGTCGCCGCGGCGGCCATGGTCCAGGCCGGGTGGGACGTCATCGGCTGCTTCATGCGGCTTGGCTCGCCCGACGAGGACCTGGACGACGCGGACACCAAGATCGGCCACCGCGGCTGCTGCTCGATCGGCGACGCCCAAGACGCAAGGCTCGTCGCGGCCGATCTGGGAATCCCGCTGTACGTCTGCAACTTCAAGGACGACTTCGGCCGCATCATCGACTACTTCGTGGACGCCTACGCCCAAGGCCGCACGCCCAACCCGTGCGTGCGGTGCAACGACTGGCTGAAGTTCGGCAAGCTCCACAGCTACGCCCGCAGCGTTGGGGCGTCCGTCGTGGTCAGCGGGCACTATGCGCGAGTTGATCGCACCGGCGTCGAGCCTCGGTTCATGCGCGGCCGAGACCACGCGAAGGACCAGTCGTACGTGCTCTTCGGCGCCCCACGCGAGCGGCTGGCCGAGATGGTCCTGCCAGTCGGCGAGTTCGAGGACAAGCAAGAGGTCCGCGACGCGGCGGCCGCCCTGGGCTTCAATGTCGCCAGCAAGCCCGACAGCCAGGAGATCTGCTTCGTGCCCGACGACAACTACGCCGGGCTCGTCGAGCGCCGGCGCCCCGAGCTCGTCGGCGCGGGCTCGGTGCTGACGATCGACGGCAAGCCCCTGGGCGAGCACGCCGGCCAGCACCGCTACACCGTTGGCCAGCGCCGCGGGCTGGGCATCGCCGCCGCCGAGCCGCTCTACGTGGTCTCGAAGGATCCCTCCACCAACACCGTGACAGTTGGCGGTGCCAACTCGCTCATGTGCGATTCGGTCGAGGTCGGCGAGGCCAACTGGCTGGGCCCAAGGCCCAAGGACGGCTCCGGCGTGCTGGTCCGCTACCGGGCCCACGGCAGCGAGTGCGTCGCGAAGCTCCATCATCTCCCCGAGGGTTCCGGCGACACGCCATCAGGCCGCAGCGGCCGCTTCGCGCTCAAGTTCGCCGAGCCGCAACGCGCCATCGCGACCGGGCAGGCCGCGGTGCTCTACCACCGATCCGAGCCCGATCTCGTGCTGGGCGGCGGCTGGATCGAGTCGGCAGGCTGAGGCCGGCTTCCAGGACCCGGAATTCAGGCGCGTTTCCCTGGATTGACCAAACCCAGGACCCGATCGGTCCGAAAACACCTGTGCGGTGTAACCTTCCTGAACGCGCGGCCAGCTGGGGAGAAATGGGCGAGGGACGGACCATCCTCGACGCGATCGACGGCGCCTTCGCCGCGCACGGCGATCGTGTGGCCATCGAGGAGTGGCCGTCTGGCCGGCGGATGAGCTACGCACAGCTCGATGTCGCCAGCGCGACACTCGCCGCCGCGCTCGCCGAACACGGCGTCGGCCCCGGCTCGTTCGTCCCGATCGTGATGCCCCGCTCGGCGGAGTTCCTCGTCGCCATCGTCGCGACTCTGCGCACCGGTGCGGCCTACGCCCCCATCGATCCGGCCGATCCCCGGCGCGAGGCGTTGCTTAAGCCGCTCGATGCGCCGATCGTCGTCGGGACGGAATCGGGGATGCTCGACCCTTCGCACGCGGGGGCCGCCGCCCCATTGCCAGAGGTCGACATCGACCCCGAGGCTCCCGCGTATGTGATGTACACCAGTGGCACTACGGGCGAGCCGAAGGGCGTCGTCGTTCCCCATCGCGCCGTGATCCGGCTGGTCGAGGGCGCGGACTTTGCAAGCTTTGGGCCCGACCACCGCTGGGCGGTGATGAGTGCGGTTGCGTTCGATGCCTCAACGCTCGAAGTCTGGGGCGCGCTGCTCCACGGCGGGTGCGCCGTCGTGCAATACGAGCCGGTGCCTTCGCTTGACCAACTCGACGACTACTTCAAGCAAGGGCGTGTCGGCCACGCATGGCTGACGGCCGCGCTCTTCAACACGATCTTCGACGAACGGCCCGATGCGCTGGCCGGCGTCGAGCAGATCCTCACCGGCGGCGAACGCGAGAGCGTGACGCACATCCGCCGGTGCCTCAAACGCCACCCGAACCTCGCGCTCATCCACGGCTACGGCCCGACCGAAAACACGACGTTCAGCCTTTGCCACAGGATCACCAAAGACGACGCTCGGCAAGATCGCATCCCCATCGGCTTCCCCATCGCCGGCAGCACCGCCCGGATCGTCTCACCCGATGCCGGACCCGACGAACCCGCGGTCTCGATCGACCGCGGTGAGCTTCTCGTCGGAGGCGAGGGCCTTGCCCTGGGCTACCTCAACGACCCCGCCAAGACGGCCGAGAAGTTCGTGAACGATCGGGACAATCTGCGTTGGTATCGAACCGGCGATCTGGTCCAACGCCGCGAAGACGGTGCCATCGTGTTCCTCGGCCGTGTGGATCGCCAAGTGAAGATCCGCGGCCACCGCATCGAGCCCGACGGCGTGGAACGCGAGCTCATCTCCTGCGCCGGCGTCGAGCAAGCCGCCGTCGCCGTTGCAGGCGATGCCGCCGAAACAAGACAACTGGTGGCGTTCATCGTGCTCGAACCACCCGCGTCGATCGACGCCGTCCGATCGGAGCTATCCGACCGACTGCCACCATCAATGCTGCCGACGCGGTTAATCGCAGTCGATCGCATGCCCATCGGCGGCACAGGAAAGATTGACCGATCGGCCCTCCTCGCATCGATCGAAACCCACGACCGACCGATCACGCAAGCATCGAGCGAGACCGAGGCCCGTCTCATCGAGCTCTTCTCGGCAAGGCTCGGCCATGCAATCACCGCAACCGAGCGCTTCCAGGACGCCGGCGGTCACTCACTTATGGCGATGCGTCTGAGCGCCGATATGCGCCGAGAGCTGGGCGTAACCCTGCCGGCCGTCGAGATCCTGCGCCGCCAGACGATCGACAATTTGGCCATACTGGTCGATTCCCTCCCCCAATCCGTAGCACCGCAGCACAACGAAGCACTCTCGGAAGCCGTCGGCGATATCCGCCGACGTGCGAGCCTGGAACACGAACGTGATCCGACAGGCCGGGCGATGCTCGTTCACCACGCGTGGCACGTCTCGCCGGCCATCCCCATCGAGCGATTGCGTGCCGCGTGGACTGGCGTGCTCGAGCGCGACGACGGCCTTCGCACGAGCGTGATGTTCGGCGGGGCCGGCCCAGAGCTCCGACGTCACGACCCACACAGCGCGCCGGCGTTCCACGCCGAACAGGACCGCCTCGATGCGCCCAATCCGCGACATCCGCTCGTGGAACGAGCTGCGCAACGCACGATCGGCCGGGGCGATCCGCCGGCACGATTGCACGCATGGGACGTCGAAGACGGATCTCAGCTCGTGCTCATGGTGTTTCACCATGCTGCCATCGACGAGTGGTCGCTCGATCTCGTCACGCAAGAACTGAGCAGCGCCCTACGTGGCATCCAATCGGGTCCGTGCGTTCCATATGCCGCGTTTGTGCGAGCAGAACACGCAATGTCCAGCACGAGCTTGGCGCATGACATCGGCGAGCGGATTGCTTCTGGAGGACCATCGACCAACGAGGCACCAAAGGCCGGCCCGCAACCCGGACGGTTCCACACGATCAACCGATCCGACCTCACAGAAGCCGTGTTCGACGAGCGTGCAAGAGACCTAGGCGTCAGCCCCGCTGCGCTCGCAATGGCGGCCTTCGGACAGGTACTGCGGCAGCGATACGGACCACCGGGGCGTTGGGTCCTCACACCGTTCGCAAAGCGACCCACCGAAGAATTGCAACGCGTCGTCGGATGCTGCCTCGATATGCGACCCATCGAAGTCTCGGGCGAGAGCGTGTCCGAGTCCGCCCGCGTCGTCCACACGCAGATGCTCGAAGCCCAAGGCGACACGACGCTCCCTCTCGAGACGCTCATCGATCGCGTTCGAGAGATCGACCCGACTCGCGCCGAAGACGCAACCCGATTCGGCTTCACCTACCGCTTAATCGACGACGCTCCGACCACGCTCGGCCAGAGTACCGCCACCCCGATCGATATCGAGCCCGCGGCGGCTCGGTTCGGCCTGTGCCTCCACGTCGAGCGTCGTCGGTCTGGCCTTCGCCTCTGGCTCGAGTCCGCCCGATCCCACTACTCTCAATCGCAGCTGGAGGCAATCGGCAACCAGATCGCGAGCGCGATCTTGGGCGTCGATACCGTCGCCCCGTCGAGTACGAGAACCGCGTCTGACGCGTCCCGCGACAACAGCACGTCGAAGGTTTCCACAGCCGAACGCGCAGAGCTTGCCCAGGTCTGGACAGAACTACTGGGCAATACTCCCGATGACTCGGTCAACTTCTTCTCCCAAGGCGGAACGAGCTTGACCGCGATGCGTTTGGCCGCGCTCGTGCACAGACGCACGGGCCGCAAGCTCATGCTCAACCAGTTCCTCCGCACGCCGACGTTCGAAAACCTGGCGGCAAGCGTTCGTGACGACACCGAGCAGCCGTTCGCCGAGTACTCGCACGGCACCGAAAACACCGGTGATTCGCCGTGGTGCGTCGCCATCCCCGGCTCGGCGGGTCGCGCCATCGACGTCCACAGACTCTGGATGCTCGCCGAGGCACCCGGCCGCATCGCCAAGGACATGCTCGCTTTTGATCTGGCGACGATTGCGACAACCGAGGAGTCGAGCTTCGATCCTCGTCGCTTCTTCGGCAGATTCACCGCGCTCACTCACGCGCACGCGACCGCTGTCGATCGCCGCGGCCCCATCACACTGCTTGGCTACTCGCTCGGCGGGCTGGTCGCGATGGACATGGCCCGCAAGCTCGCCGACCTCGGCCACACGATCGACCGCGTCGTGCTCCTCGATGCCTACGCCCCCGCGTACCTCAGCCGCACACGCATGTGGTATCTTGCCAAGATCAACGCCAAGCTCCGCCGGATTGGCGCTCGTGGAACGCCGCCCCGGATCGAAGAAACCGTACCCGACAGCGGCGACGCGCATGCGGCCGAGGCCAGCCGCGCGGAGTGGAAGCACATACACGAAACGCTGTCGAGCTGGTCTCCACCGCGCCTCGACGTACCCGTCACCCTGGTTCGATCCGCGTCCGCGTGGGACCACGTCCGCCCCATCCATCATGCGCAGTCCAACGGGCTCGGGCCCTGGCTTGGAACGAACCTCGACGTGCGAGTGCTGGACGTTGAGCACCTCTCGATGCTCACCAGCAAGGCGAACACCGTCGCCGAGGCCATCATCGATGGGCTGACTTTGCCGTTGAGGCCATCTACACCGACATCACGCGCTGCCCGGCGATCGCCCAGCGATCGTCACCCGGCTCGGCCTTGACCACCGCGCCATCGACCAAGCTCGAGAACGCCGGAAGCACCAGCGTGTTGTACGCCCGATCGTGCCAAAAACACGGCAGCTTCATGGACTCACCACGGCCCCGCATGCGCACGGCTGGGTGCACATGTCCGCACAGCGTTGCCGGGCCGGCCATGTTCGGCGGCTCGTGCATGAGCCGGAAACCGTCAAGCTCAAGTACAGCGGGCAATAGCTCGATCTGCCACGCCGCGAGCCTGCCGAGCCCCCTTGGGCTGGCGATCACGCGATCGTGATTCCCTGGCACCATCGCGAGCTCGCAGTCGAGCGATGGTCGCCAGTCTCGGATGAGCTCGTCCATGCCAGGCGCCAGCGACGACGGACCATGCACGAGGTCTCCCAGGATGATGACGCGTGTCGCCTCCGTACGATGGGCTACCAGCCGTAACCGGTCGAGATCGGCCAGCAGCGGTCCCGATGGTACGGCCGCCCCCGCGTCGCGCAGCGTCTGGCACTTGCCCCAGTGCGTATCGGCCACCAGCAGCCACGCTCGCTCGGGCCAGAATACCGCACGCTCGGGCAGCAACCGAAAGTCGTGGCCCGCGAGCGTGATCGATGTGTCGTGCAGCACCTCGCTCATCGCCTCGACTCCGGCGATGCTTCGGCCTGCATCTCCGCCTGCATGCGCGCGAGGCGCGACTCGATGTCCTCGCTGGACATCGTTTGTGCATTGAGCCGTTCGATGATTAGTGGTAACGCGAGCGGGCTCGGCTTGTCCAGCTGCACGATGCGGAACTGGCTGGCGGCGATCCGGTCAAGCGCAGCAGCCAAACGCCCCTGCTCGAACTGGTTCTCAAGCAATTCCCTTCGAGCCTGCGCAACGAGCAGATGATCCGGATCGAACTCGGCGAGCACGTCGAAGATCAGGCCGCTCGACGCCTGCAGGTGCTTGCCCTGGGCGCGCGTACGCGAACCAGGGAAGCCCTGGAAAACGAGACCCGCGACGCGCGCGATCTCCCGGAACTGCAGCCGCGCAAGCTCGGCGCTGTTCACACTCTCTAGCGCGTCCTCAACGAGATTCACGCGTGTGAACAACTCGGGCGTGAGGTGTTCCTCGAACGGAAAGTCTTCTGGGCACAGCAGTTCGAAGCCGTAGTCATTGAAGGTTGATGTAAACGTCGCGGGCGCCAAGCGGCCGAGACGGAGCGACAGGAGCGAGCTGATGCCCGCGTGGACCAGACGGCCCTCGAACGGGTACACGAGCAGTCGATAACCATCGCTGCTGGCATAGGTCTCGAAGAGCACCTCGTTCGCGGCCGGCACCACCGAGCGCCGAGCCTGGGATGCAACGACCGGGAGAAACTCATCGAGCTCGCTCGGCAGATCGTCGGCTACGCCGTCCTCGACCACCCGAGCCGCGCGTTCGAGCGCATCGCGTACCGCGCTGGACAGGCTCTCGCTGATCGGCAGCCGCGTGCCGCCCCAGATGGGCGTGAGGTTCGTGCTGCGTGTGCCGCGGCGGACGAGCGCCGTGTCGGCCTGAACGCCCACGAACTTCAGCGTCTGGCCGGCGAAGAAGAAGTGCTGTCCCTGACGCAGACGGCCAACGAAGCTGTCCTCGATGTGGCCCAGGCTCCGGCCATTCACGAACCGCAACTCGATCGTGCTCGGCCCCGTGATCGTGCCGACGTTCAGCCGGTGCAGTTGGGCGACCCGCTTGTTGGGCACGCGGTACACGCCGTCGACCAGCTCGACCTTGTGGAACCGCTCGTAGGCGCTCAGCGTTGTTCCACCCTGGGTTACCAGCAGTAGCGTCCAGTCGAACGCCTCGCGCGTCAGATCCCTGAACGACCAGGCCGTGCGCACCTCGTCGAACAGCTCGTCGGCATCGAAACCCCCGCCGAGCGCAACGGTCACCATGTGCTGCGCGAGCACGTCCAGCGGCTGACGC
>CALCCF010000111.1 GCA_937899905.1 uncultured Phycisphaeraceae bacterium | reverse complement strand
AAACGTACGTCGGTTGCGAAAAACCCGCGAAATACGGCCGCTGCCTGATTCCCAAACCCGCCGGTGTTCGCTATCTCTTCGTTGCGATGTCGAAGGCCGATGTGACACCCAGTTCTTCCGAAGGCGAAACCAGCTCGGTCCCTCAGCGAAGCGCTGAGCTCGATGCCCTGCGACGCTCGGCCGAAGCTCTTATCTCCGGTGGCGATAGCGGCAAAGCGATCGATGTATTGCTCGGCGTCATTTCGTCGCTGAAAAGCGACAACCAGCGTCTTGTAGACCGCCTCGTTCAGTCGCATCGCGCACTCTACGGGCGGCGCAGTGAGAAGTTGACCGCTGAAGAGCTCGGCCAGCTGGTGTTGGCTTTGGGCGGAAGCGAGGCAGAAGCCGCTAACGCCGAGCCCGCTGTTCCATCGCCCGCTCGAAGTGTGGAAGTGGGTGATAGCAGCGAGGTGGATAAGGCGAAGAGCCCACGGCGACGGCGGGCCAAACGCTCGAAGCACAAAGGACGCACCCAGCTCGACCCTGGACTGCCCCGGGTGGTGAGCGAAGTTGCGGTCCCTGCCGATGAGCGTGCGTGCATGCATTGCGGTGAAGAGATGCAACGCATCGACCACGTGGACCACGAAGTCGTGGAGTTCATTCCCGCTCGGATTGAAGTGCACGTCGAGCGGCGTGAGAAGCTCGCCTGCAAAGCGTGCAAACAAGACATCGCCACCGCGCCTCGCAAATCGCCAGCCTTTATGCGCCGTGCCGGCCACTCGCTGCTCGCCCATCTCATCGAGAGCAAGTGCGACGATGCACTTCCTGTCTATCGGCAGCGCGACCAGTTGCGCCGGGTGGGTTTCGATGTGCCACTCAATACATTGTATGGCTATTGGAGCGAAGCAGCCCAGCTGCTTTTTCCTATCGCTGAGGCCATCCTCTCCACCACTCTCGGAGATGACATCGTAGGCGTCGACGACACCAAGCTCGACTATCTCGACCCCGCCCATCCCCGCGGCAAACAGCGCGGACACTTGTGGTGCTTCATGGGGACCCAACCCTTGGTGGCATTCGGATTCACGGAGACCTGGTGCGCCGAAGACGTCGCCCCGTGGCTCACTGCCATCGACGGATTCATCCAGTGCGACGACTACAAAGGCTACGCCACCAAAATCCGAGTGTCCGACGGCTTCGAGGTGCCGCTTGTTCCACCCAATCGACGGCTCGGCTGCATGATGCACGTTCGGCGACGGTTTCATCGCGCCTTCAAAGCCAAACACCTGGGCGCCGCCCTGCCCATCCAGCTCATCAAGGAGCTCTACGACGTGGAATCGGAGGCACGAGAGAATGGCTTGGACGCTCAGGGGCGGCTCGCGTTGCGCACTGAAAAATCGATTCCCGTGCTCGAACAATTCGACACATGGGTCGACACCGAGCTTCCCAAACTCCGACCCACGAGCCCGCTTGCGACCGCCGCGCGCTACGCCAAAAATCAGCGCGATTTCGTGGCGCGATGTTTCACCGACGGCCGATTCGAAATCGACAACGGAAGAGTCGAGCGGGAAATCCGGGAGCCGGCAATCGGGCGAAAGAACTTCTTGTTCTCGGGCTCGGCCGAAGCGGCCCGACGTTTGGCCGGCGCCTACACCGTGGTGCTCTCGGCACGGCGTACCGGATTGCCGGTGCGCGACTACCTCATCGACGTCATGCGTAAAATCGACAGTGGATGGCCAGCAAGGAACCTCACCGACCTCATCCCCACCCGCTGGGGACTCGAGCATGGGATCTTGAGCGAGTAGCTCTCCCAGCAACCCGATCAACACCGGCGGGGTTTCCGCCGCGATATCGCTTTCTGCGTTCACATCCCCGGTCTAACACGATGGCCATTCACTGAAACTCAGGTGATCGGTCGGGGGCTTACATTGTACCGAACCTGAAATTCTACCGGGGCCGTCATGTTCCAGCGGAGCCCAACATCGACGAAGACCTCCGTGAGCCGTCCGGCTTCGTCATGCCGCAGGTACGCAGTTCCGGCTCGCTCGGTGTCAACTCCGTTGCTCCTGTCTTGCAAATCGATCGACGAGACTTGTCCGGATGATTCGAAGAGATAGGTCGCGTTTTCCGCGAGAGGAGTAGTCTCGTTGGGAGTATCGACGAGGTTCCAGAAACGAGTAATGGAGTACGCAGTGACCGGACCATCGTTGTCACGCACGAAGGCCCAGTCCTCGTCGAGCAAGCCACTGGGTTTGAGATACTGAATGGCTTTGATTTTGCGTTGGTCACCGTAGCGAAAAATCCGAGGACCGAAGCGGCTCAAAATCTCGATCAGTAGACCGTCGTCCGAGTACTTAAAGGTGGATTCGTCGGGGTTTGTTGGCCCAAGAAACTCGTCAAACTGCATGAGCTCGATGATGCTGACCCTGCCAGCGCTATCGTAGCGAACCTGATGACGCGTCTCCACGCCTCGCCGTGTTGAGCTAACTTCCACTTTCTGTAGCCTCTCGTGTTCGTAGCTGAACTCGATCAGGCGCTGCGCGCCGCCCGGGTAGTCGACAACGATGCTCGAGAGAGCGAGTTCACGGCGCTCGTCCGCCGTTTCCGCACTGCCGCAAGCCGACGCAAGTAGTCCGTAAAGGCCGACGACCGCCACGAGCGTACGCATTCTGTAACGTTACCGGACTTGCCGACCCGGATGTAGAGCTAGGAACCTCTTTTTAGCGCAGCCGAGTCCACAGCAAGTCCCCATGTTTGGCGCCGAATACGGCGCCCTCGGTCCTCAAGCCAACGTTCATGGACGTGTTGTCGAAGGCGGTGACCTGTCTGCCGGTGGGGTATCGATCGACGTGTTCCGCTGCTGCTCCGTGATTAAGATCACAGAGTTGCTTGGACGATCCATCGATTCTGCGAACCCGGCAGAGCGGGCGTACTTCCACCGCACCCGGGCTATCTCGCGGTTCGACGAACCCATTCGCAGTCGACGCGCACATCGCGCATAAGCTTGGGCGCATGGATCGTGCACTTTCGAACCTAACAAAAGCGATACAAGGCAAGGTTTCGATAAGCGTCAGACTGCCGAGGGCACCCGTCACACCGATCCTTCGTTCTCAACCGAGCAAGAAGTTGAGGGCCGGGTCGTCGTAGAATTCACCATCGACGAGCAGGGCACGGTCAAGGATCCGAAGATTCTTTCGGCCAAGCTCTCAGGCTACTTCGAGGAGGCCGTGCTCAAGGCGGTACGCAAATGGAAGTACAAGCCGGTGACCATTGACGGAAAAGCCACTGAATATCGCGCGGAGCCTGTGACGCTCGAGTTTGCTCTCTGACGTCCACGCACAGAACACGGCGCCGACTGACGCGGAACGTTGACGTCTCCCATCCGGGATGAGAGGGCGGTTGCTGACCGAACATAATGTTTCGTCGTGCTGAGACGGCCGCAGCCAATGAGGGGCAAGACGGTGCAAGACCTATATTCGATCTGCGCGCAATACTACGACCGGATCTACCACTATAAAGACTACGCGGCCGAGGCAAATCGTCTTCACTCCCTCTTGCAAGGCCGAGGGATCAAGGACGGTGCGCGCGTTCTGGAAGTCGCATGCGGAACTGGAAACTACTTGGTTGCGCTGCGCGACTGGTACGACGTGGCCGGGCTAGACTCGAGTGAAGCAATGCTCGAAATCGCTTCCGCCTAGCTGCCCGACGTATCGCTTCAGCTGGACGATATGGTGATCTTCGAGGTCGACCACCCCTACGACGCGATCCTCTGCTTGTTTTCCTCGATCGCACATCTTCGATCGGAGGGGGC
Organism: uncultured Phycisphaeraceae bacterium; assembly: GCA_937899905.1. Taxonomy (GTDB): domain Bacteria; phylum Planctomycetota; class Phycisphaerae; order Phycisphaerales; family UBA1924; genus JAHCJI01. The sequence goes on along the minus strand of CALCCF010000111.1, from coordinate 1,101 downwards.
GCTGCGCAACTCAGCTGGACGGTTTGCTGCGGCAACTCGGCCGGGTGGACTCGTGCTGGTAGAACCGTTCGTGACCTCCGAAATCTACCAGGAGGGGCGACCTTGGATAGACACCTATCGCTCCGATGACCTGCACCTGTGCCGGGCTGTGGTCTCAGAACGGGAAGGCGAACACGCAGTGTTAGATTTCCACTGGCTGGTTGTGCCCAGGGCGGCTTCCGTCCAGCACCTCCGGGATCGCCAGGTCCTTTGGATGTGCCCGCGGCCTACGATGATTCGCGTGTTCGAGGATGCGGGCTTTGAGTGTCAGTGGTTGGCGGCTGACCTGAACCGCGACCGCGAGCTCCTGGTTGGGACTCGGCAGGGTTGATCGCGGCCTTCAAACGAGCGAATCCGGCGCCTTGTCGAGACCTCATTCCCGGGCCTGCTTGTAGTATTGCAGCAGGGGTCCTTCCACATCCATCTTCGTGAAGACCTTTGCGAGGTCATCCAACTGTTGTTCCTGTGCCTTCGCCCAATAGGTCAGCTCGTGCTTCTCGCCCGGGGTTTTAGGAATGCCGTCGGGGAATGCGACGCCGATCGCGCGCCGTGTGAGCCGTGCCGTCTCACCGAGGTCCAGTTGGTGTAGCTGCGATTCGATCCGCTGGATCTGCTCTAACGTAGCGAATCGAAAGTACTGCTCGAACGACGCTCCACTGTGGACCTCCATATAAAGCGTCTCGACATCGTAAAAGAGTAACTCCGCGTCGGTGAGCTCTATGCCAGCGTGGAGTTTGTCCTGAATTGGCTCGAGAATCGCCAGCCACTCCGGTTGGTCGGATCCGTCGGTGGGTGCTGCAACGGATTCTGTAGGCGTCGGTTCGGCCGTTGGCCCCAGCATTGAGACAAGACTACGAGCTACAACCACGTAGCCGACGCAAAGTACAAGCAATACGGCAAGAGCCACAGTGACGATCAGGCCGATGGCGCGGGTACTTACTTCTTCTGACAAAACACAGCCCCCTCGAGGCGTCACCGATTGTCTCACTCTGTCCAAGACTGCGCGCTAGGAGACCCTGACTGGTGGTGTCCCTATAGTTGTGTGAATCAGTTCTCTCCCAC
>CALCCF010000110.1 GCA_937899905.1 uncultured Phycisphaeraceae bacterium | reverse complement strand
GACACAGAAACGCCTTACTCGATCGCGATGCCGGACGAGGATGGTGCGTTCATTGTTTACACAGATGGCAATGAGCCCTCCAAACACGGGTCATTGGCACTGGCCAAGGACGAGGCCGAACGCCGACACGCCGAACACATCGAGCAGAAGGAGCGGGACGAATGAAGTTGTACGGGATAGAGAACAGCGAAGGCGTTTTGGTCTACATCGACGCTGATGCGGACGCCCTGTGGGTCACGCCCAAGGACGGCGAGGCGGCCCTCGTTGCGGGTTGCCGTTCGGACCTCGAAGAACTGCGAGACTCGATCGACAACTACTTGTCCGAGAACCCAGATCAAGGCGAGGACGACGACGAATGACCACAACCCAAGTCCACGTCGGCGGGGTGGAGCATGAGATCAAGGTGTTTGACCACTGTGAGCTGGGACCTGCGTTTATCAAGCTGAATGGTCGCGTGCTGCACCGCTTCTCCAACCTCGACGAAGCCAACGCGACCGCGTCGGCGCTGAAGGACGGGCTAGCTCTGGCCAAGCCGATCCAGAAGGAGTCTGATGTGGGGCATGAGTTCAAGTCGGGGGATCGGGTGCGATACCGCCCGGACGGCTCGTTGTGGACGGTGCTGTGTGTGCACGGCCGAAAGGTCTTCGCGGCAGACGAGACCGACGAGGCTTGGACGCACAGCCCTGCCGACCTGGATCTTGTGTCTGACCCCACCCCCCAGCCCTCGCGCGCTGCGATGCGTGCGGCGGAGGAGATTGGCGAAGCTGTCCGCGAGTGGATGGGTGGTCCCTCCATGCTCTGGAAGCCCAATGAAGTCGCCCGCATCATCGACGAGAAGATGCAGCCCGCGATGAAGGTGGTGGATGCGGCGGCCGAGGTGTGGTCGCAATGGGACAACTCAGAGTCAAGCGGTGCTGGTTTACCAGAGGCGATGCGTGCGCTGGGCGGAGCAATCGACCGTCTCGATGGGGAGGGAAGCGATGAGCAGTAGAGACATCCTCAATATCGAGGCCGCTAACGACCAAGACCATTCTGAGTTGAAGGACTGGCTAAGAGAGGCACCGCCCGAAAGCATCGTGGAAGTCTGGAACACAATCCAGGCGGACTACGCCGACAGCCCCTGCCTTCAGGTGCTGACCCGCTTCGCCCAATACGGCTTCGCCACATTGTGGGCCGAGCATGTGCGAGAAAGCGAGCCCCCTCATGACGACCGCTGAAACACTGGAACTCCGACCGAGCGTCGCCGCGTTTGCACAACTCATGGAGCAGACACTGCGGCACCATGACCAGGGCAAGGGCGGCCAGCCCAACTGGCGCAAGGAAACGCCAGCATGGTTGTTCGGCCGCCTGCAATACGAGGTGGCCGAGACCTACTTGTCGATGCACGGACACCACCAAGGCATGAGCACGCGAGAGAGTCGTATCCGCTCGGAAGCCGTGGACGTGGCCAACTTCTGCATGATGCTCGTAGACCGCGTGGAGGGCCTTGCTGATGACGACCGCTGACGAGATGGGGCGGGAGAAGCCGTCCACCCTGCCAAGCGACAACACTGGACCCATCTCGCATGATGAGGCGTGTGAGATTCTCAGTCGGTACAACGACGGCCACTTCAAGCAGGGCGAAGGCCCCCGCTACGCCATCCCCGCCAACGTGATGCGCGATGATGACATTCGCCTAGCGGCGTACATCAAGCAAAGCCGTAATCGCGACAACACCCAGCACGACCGGCTGGAGAGGGCGAGGGAGTTGTTGGCTCAGGCGCGTCCTCTTGTGTACGAGGATGATCACCTGTTCATCGACATTGACGTGTTCCTCTCCGAACTGGAGGCCACCGATGGATCGCAGTGAGCACGAGGCCCTTGGCCGGGACATGGGCTGGCGCATGGCAGCATCCAGTAGGTGGCAACGACTTCCTGTTGTCCGGCATGTGCGTGCCTTGATATTCAGTGCTCGATGCTCGACTGGCTCGTTCGATGGCTGGGGGTTGATGGGCATATCCCGTGGCTGGCAGCACGATCGAAAGCACTATGAAGGAGGCCGCTGATGACCACTGACCCCAAAGCACTTTTGGATAGCGGCGAGGGAGCAAAAGAAACGCCTGATCTTTTGGAACGGCTGGCGAGGCTGTACGAGAAGGTGCCGGAGTTGGTGCCGGAGGGCGTGACATTTGTCACTGCGGCGAACGGACCGTGCATCATCCTGCCGGGGTTCCCGCGAGTTTCGCTCCGAGAGCCCTGGTTCCTCGACCTAGCCCTCGGTCGGCTTGTGCGGTGGTTGCTCGACCATCGCTGGCGACACTGGAAGTACGTCGAGGAAGGCCAACCCGAGAGATACAAGTGGGTTCACGCCATTGAGGGTGGCGGAGTAATGGATCGGTGCCCGTACTACGCCGCCATCTCCGCCGCCGAGATCGAGTCCGGCATCGGGGAGGTGCGGGATGAAGGTTGAGACTGCTCGACAAATCGCCAGGGTGGACAGCGTTCTTTACCAGAGGCGCCAGCTTCGGTCGACCATTGTGGCCGCGAACGAGTTGGTACTCGCGGTGCCTAGCGGCCGCGACGACGCTTTCACGCGAGACTACGACCGCACGAGATACACACTCGACGACCAGCAGTCACTCAAAGCCCATGTGCTGCGGCTGATTGACGAGGAGATTGTGGAACTCGAAGAACAACTTGCCAGTCTTGGAGTGGAGGCCCCCGATGTTGACGCGTGAGATGATCGAACTACTCGAACGCTGGGCCAATCACAAGACGATCCCGTGGGATGAGGCTCACGAAGCCCTCCGCGCCGCCCTCGACACGCTGGGTAAGCTGCCGGTGACTGCGGATGGCGTTGCGGCAGTGCCGGGCGACTTGGTGTATGGAATAGGTGGCAAGACCAATCCGCTGAGCGATTGGGCTGGATACAAGGACGGCTACATCTTCCAGTGCATCGTCCGTGACGACCGTGCCGAGGAGTTCTGCCACTCGCACCAGCACGACCCAGACAGCTTCCGCGTTGAAGACTGCTACTCCACCGAAGAAGCCGCTTCCGCCGCCCGACAGGCAGGGGGTGGGGAGTGAGCCTGGGCAACTACCGGGGCAGGGTGACGATGCAGATGTTGTTCCGCAGCAGGGACAAGTGGGAGCGAACGGCCAAGGAACAGCAGGCCCGCATCGCCGCGCTCGAAGCGGAGGTGGCGAAGGTGAAGGCAAAAGCCAAGCGGATGGAGGATCTTGTGGCACCCACGTTCTTCGACGCCTACCAGCAGGGCTGGTACGACCGGGGTGATGTCCTGTCCGCCTTCGCCCCCAATGACGCATGGGAGAAGTATCGCGACCGCCTGATCTCGGGGGGTGAGGAATGAATGACGAGTTTCCGCCACCAATCAACACCGAGTCACTAGACAAAGGCGTCCGCGAGTTCCACGAGATGGACTTGCAGGGCAAGCTGGATCGTGTGACGCGGGAACGCGACGCACTCGCGAAGCGGGTGGAGGAGGCCGAGCAATCCCGCGACGCCGCATACACCGAACGCAACCAGCTCGTAGCCCTACTCGCCAGCATGTTCCCGTCAGGGATCGCCAAGACCGCGATCGAGGGCTGGGACGACGAATGGCACGGCTGCATCTACATCGACTTCCCGTGGGGGCAAGCAAGCTGGCACTACCACGACTCGCAGGCCGAGATGTTCCAGCACTTGCCAGAGTACATGGGCTCGTGGGACGGCCACACGACCGAGCAGAAGTACGAGGCGATCGCCAAGCACGCTGTTGCTAGTACTGCCCGCGCCGAGCTTGAGGGGGAGGGTAGATCGGAAGAGCACACGTCTGAACCTCCAGTCACAGTCA
>CALCCF010000109.1 GCA_937899905.1 uncultured Phycisphaeraceae bacterium | reverse complement strand
GGCGGGGGGGGGCGCTTGTGGGGGGGGGGGGCGGCGGGGGGCGCCGGGGGGGGGGGGGCGGGGGGGTCTCTCTCCCCCCCCCCCCCCCCCCCCCCCCCCCCCCGCCACGTTGTCATCTTGCCCGACTGGGTTGTAGCCGCACGCGGCGCACCCATAGAGGTTCGTACACCCCCATTGCAGATCGCCGCACGGGCAGGGCGAACCGGCTCGCCGCACTCGACATACCAGTTCTCATGCGCCGCACTCGTGGACCCAAGCCGCCACGACGCCCCCGCGTGTGCACCCCGCGGCTGGTGCTCGTGTCGATCCTCGTCGGCGTCGTGCTGGCGGTCGCTACCGTGCCCGCGGGCGCGATCCAGGCCCAGCGGTCGCTCATGAGCGTGCGACCGATCCCGCACCGGCAGCCGTTCACCGAGCGGTCGAGCGGGGACACCTACGTCCGGCTGCGGTGGCCCGGGGCGACGTGGTGGTTCGCGCGCACGCCCGAGTGGTGGAATGCAAACATGCACGCCGTAACACCGCGCTTTGTAAGAGTACCGCTCGTTGAATCGGAGGCCCTGCCCGCGCGCGTCCGCGCGGTAGTGGCACGCGGAAACGACGAGGTGTTCGACGTGAGCGCTGGCTGGCCGTGGCGAGCGGCGTACTTCGTCCGGCACCAATCGGTCTGGGATCACACGGCGACCCACCCCGGCCAGCTTACCTTTCGTGCGAGTGGCCGGGAGTGGTTCGTCCCCTGCCTGCCGCTGTGGCTCGGCCTGCTGGGCAACACGCTCGTCTTCACGCTACCCCTTGCCGTGCTGTGGTCACTCTCGCGCTGGCACAGGCTCCGCCGCCGCGCGAGGCGTGGCCTCTGCCTCGCGTGCGCGTACGAGCTGGGTGAGGGGATCGGGGCGTGCCCGGAGTGCGGGCTGGCGCGGGCCGCGTCACGCTAAGCATCTGCGTCCTGTCGGCACCGCGTGACGCCCGCTTTCGGTGGAGTCGCGTCCGAGTGTTATGCTGGGCCATACTCATAGAGCACCGTCGTCGAGCCGTAGTACGCGTCGGTCTCACCCACCCGTGCCATGCCAATCTTCTCCAGCACGCGCTGCGACGCGGCGTTGTCGGGATGGGTTACCGCGATCAACCGATCGAGGCCGGGGCCATCGGGGCCCATCGCCCAGTCGAGCACGGCGTTGCCGATCTCGGTCGCGAAGCCCTGGCCCCACGCCGACCGCGCGATCCAATAGCCGATCTCGATCTCCGGCCCGCGTGCGTCAAGATCGGTGGCGTCGATCCCCGTGTGCGCGATTGGCATGAGCAGCCCGATACCGATGAAGCACGAGTCGCCTGCGGCATAGAACGGCCCGAACCCGCGCTCGTTCCACATCCGCCGACCGTTGCGCAGCCCGAGCTCGACCCGCTCACGCGGGCGCGGCTGGCCGTCGCCAAGATATCGCGAGACTTCAGGGTTGCCGAGCAGCGCGGCCACCTCATCGATGTCGGTCATCTCGATCGGGCGGAGCTGGAGTCTTCTGGTTTGTAGGTGCATGCCCCGGCATCGTACCGGGCCGCGCTCGGGAGCCATCAGCGAAGCAACCGCAGCAGGTCGCCAACCGACCGTCCCTCACCCACGGCCTCCATCAACGCCGAGCCCACGATCACGCCGTCACAGGCGCCGCGCAGGGCGTCGACGTGGGCCTTCTCGCGGATGCCGAAGCCGGCGCACACGGGGATGGGTGAGGCTTCGCGGACGCGTTGTAGATACGCGGTGATGTCGGCCTGGTCGTTGCGGTGCTGGCCGGTGACGCCCACGCTCGCGACGGCGTACACGAAGCCGCTGGCCCGCTCAACGATGGACTGCAGCCGGTCTTCGTGGGTCACTGGGCTCACCATGCCGATGGTGGCCAGCCTGGCATCGATGATCGGCCTCGCCACTTCAAGCGATTCCGGTGGCAGATCGGGCACGATCACGCCGTTGACACCGGCCGACTCCGCGTCGGTGGCGAGCCGATCGAGCCCGTAGGCCAGCAACGGATTGAGATAGCCCATGAGCAGCAGGGGCGCGTCCAGCGACCCGTGCATGCCGCGCAATTCGTCCATGATCGCCGGCATCGTCGCTCCGTGCTCGAGCGCGACCCGGCTGGTGGCTTGCAGCGTGCCGCCGTCGGCGATGGGGTTGCTGAACGGGATGCCGACCTCGACCACGTCGGCGTGCGCGCACGCGTCTGCAAGGATGCCCGGGAACGCGTCCATGGTCGGGAAGCCGGCGGTGACGTACGCAACGAGCGCGATGCCGTGCGTGTCGCGACCCTTGGCAATGGCGTCTGAGATCCGCTCGTGGGCTCGCATGGCTTAGGCGCTCCCCTCGCTTTGGGCGTGTTCGTCGGCCAGCCGCGTGAGGATCGGCATGTCCTTGTCGCCGCGGCCGCAGACGTTGACGAGCACCGTTGCGCCCGGTCGATCCCTCACCAAGTGCTTGGCCAGCGCGAGCGCGTGCGACGGCTCGACCGCGGGTAGGATGCCCTCCAGCCTGGAGAGTTCATCGAGCGCGGTGATCGCCTCGTCATCGCGCACGGCGTGGTACGCCACGCGCCCGACGTGCGCGAGTAGGGCGTGTTCGGGACCAATGGCGGGGTAGTCGAGGCCTGCCGATACGCTCTGTGTGTCGCTGACCTGGCCGTGCTCGTCTTGCAAGAGCATCGAGCGTGAACCGTGGAGCACGCCGGGCGTGCCGCCGGACATTGTCGCGGCGTGCTGACCGACGTGTGCACCGACTCCTCCGGCCTCTGCACCGTGCAGTTCTACCGAAGCGTCGGCCAGGAACCCATGGTAGAAGCCGACGGCGTTGCTACCACCGCCGACGCAGGCCACGGCGACGTCCGGCAGCCGGTGCGCTTTTTCGAGCATCTGGCGGCGAGACTCGACGCCGATCACTTTCTGGAACTCGCGCACGATCCATGGGAACGGATGGGGGCCAACGGCCGAGCCGAGGATGTAGTGCGTCCCCTCCGGATAGCCTACCCAATGGCGGATCGCCTCGTCGACTGCGGCGCGCAAGGTGGCGTCGCCGGTGGTGACCGGCCGCACCTCAGCCCCCATTCGACGCATGCGGACCACGTTGGGCGCCTGCCGCTCGACGTCTTTCGAGCCCATGTACACGATGCATGGCAGCCCGACACGCGCGCACGCGGCGGCCGTCGCCACACCATGCTGGCCAGCGCCGGTCTCGGCAACCACACGCTCCGCTCCGATTCGGCGAGCGATGAGCGCCTGGCCCAGCGCGTTGTTGATCTTGTGGGCCCCGGTGTGCGCGAGATCCTCTCGCTTGAGCCAGACCTGGGCGTTCCACGCGGCGCTCAGGCGTGGGGCGAACGCCAGCGGCGTTGGGCGTCCAACCCAGCCCTCCTGGTGCTGGCGAAGCTCAGTGTGGAACATCGGGTCGGCGAGGGCTTCTCGCGCTCCGGCCTCGAAGCGTTCGAGGGCCGGTACGAGGGTCTCGGGTACGAAGCGGCCGCCGAACGGCCCAAAGAAGCCATTTGAGTCGGGTAACGCGCCCTCAATAAGTGCTTGGAGGAGATCTGTCGATGTTGTCGTCATGACCTTTCGGCCTCCCGTACCGCTGCAACGAACGCGCGGATCCGTCCTGCATCCTTGACCCCCGGCGAAGACTCGACGCCCGAGGAGACGTCGACCGCGAAAGGACGCAACGAGCGGACGACCTCGCCGACGTTGGCTGGATTGAGGCCACCCGCGATGACGACACGGACGCGTTCGGTCCACGCGCTCGCGCGTTGCCAGTCGACCGGATCGCCCGCACCGGAATCGGCTCCCTCGATGAGTACGAACTGATCTGTCAAGCGGGCCATGCGATCCTCAAAGCCATCCACGAGTCGGAGCACCGGCACCCGTCGATCGGGCGCGGTCGCTCGGAGTGCGCCCGCAAAGTCATCGGCATCGGATTGGTGCAGCACCCACGGCGGAAGATGCTCACCGGCTTGAGCTACTAAGGCCTCATCAGGATGACGATACACCGCGACGGCGGCGACGTATCCAGGGAGCCGTGAGAGCAATTCAGTTGCGTGCTGCGGCGCGACCTGCCGGGGCGACGGGCTGAGGACAACGCCCACCGCATCGACGCCGGCCTCGACAGCCGAGTCGATGGACTCGGGTGTGGTCAGGCCGCAAACCTTGATCCGAGTTCGATCATGCACGGGCTGCCCTCCCTGCATTGATCATGCCCCGTGCCAAACTCGCAGGATCTTCCGAACGCATCAACGCGGTGCCGACGAGGATGCCGTCGTAGCCGAGCCGTGAAACAGCCGCGGCGTCCTTGGCGGACGCGATTCCGGATTCAGCGATCTTGATCGTATTGTCGGGAAACGAAGAAACGAGCTCGCCGAACCTATCGACATCCTCGCGCAACGTGGCGAGATCTCGGCAGTTCAACCCGAGCAGTACGTGTTCACGTCCCACGATCGCTTGGGCTGAACGCTCGAGATCGTGGGCATCGAACGCTTCGAGCAGCACGGTGAGCCCGGCCTCATCGCTCGCATCGAGCATCGCGGCCAGCACGCCGTCATCGAGTATCCGTGTGATCAGCAGGACGGCTGACGCGCCCCAAGCCCGGGCCTCGTCGATCTGATACGGATCGACCAAGAAGTCCTTGCGCATCACTGGCACATCGACCGTGTTCGCGATCGATCGAAGGTCTTCGGCGCTGCCACCAAACCGAGACGGCTCGGTGAGTACCGAGATCATCGCAGCCCCAGCGTCGGCGTACTGTCGAGCCTGCGAAACAACGTCCAGCCCCTCACGCTCGAGGGTGCCGGCGCTCGGGCTTGTTCGTTTCACTTCAGCGATGAGGTCGAAGCCATCGAGAGCGAGCGGCCTTGGCGTAACGCTGGAGACTGCGCGTAGCTCGGACTCCGGTGTGCTCGTACGGGCGGCATCCGCCCGCTCTCGCGAACGTTCGGCCATCAGTTCAAGGAAATCGCTCATCGCAACCGCTCCAAGACCTGGGCCGCCCGGCCGGAAGCGATCGCATCAAGGGCACGAGCGACACCGCTTTGCAAACTCTCGACAACTCCGCTCACCTCGAGCGCGAGGCCGGCCGTAAGTGCGAGCGCATCGCGGTGTGCCCCGGTATCCTCGCCTTGCAACACACGGCGGAGCGCATCGGCGTTCTCTTCAGGCGTACCACCCTTGAGCTCGTCCGGCGAACACTGTCGAATGCCCGCGACTTGCGGATCTCGGATCGATCGTTCCACGCGGCCAGGCCGGACATCGAACTGCAGGAACGGACCGACGGGTGTTGCTTCGTCCCAGCTCGGCTCGCCATGCACGACGAACACGCGCTTGATTGCCATACCAGACAAGGCATTCGCCATCAGTTCGGCGACTTCCGGCGAGAACGCTCCGATTACGCCGAACGGCGGGCGCGCCGGATTCGTCAGCGGGCCGAGGATGTTGAACACGGTGCGTACGCCGAGCGCCTTGCGGATCGGTGCGATCGTGGCCATCGCGGGGTGGTAAGCCGGCGCGTGGAGATATACGAAGCCGAAGCTCTGGAGCGATCCTCTGGGATCTGGCATGGGAACCTCAATACCCAATGCAGCCAGCAGATCGGCCGCTCCCGATCGCGAGCTGATCGAACGATTGCCGTGCTTCACGATCGTCGCGCCGGCAGCCGCGGCGAGCAACGCGCTACCGGTGGAGATGTTGTAGCTATGGCTCCCATCTCCGCCCGTGCCGACAAGGTCGCAGGCATTCGGTGGAGTCTTAAACTCGGGCAGGGTCGCGAGCTCACGCAAGCCGTCGGCGAGGCCCCGCACCTCGTCGGCTGTCTCGCCCTTGGCCCGCAGAGCGGCGAGCAGCGCCCCGGCCATCGGTGGTACGACGCTCCCATCGGCCAACATGTGAGCGAGCTGGGTTGCCTCAGGCGCACTAAGCGAGTCTCTCCTGAGGAATCGTTCCAGCATGTCGTGTGCATTGAGGTTCATGTCGCGGTTCCGATCGAAGCAGTGGGCTGCGGCGGCTGGATCTCGCGATCCGTGACGCCGAGGAAGTTCGCCATCATGCGCCCTCCCATTGGCGTAAGCACCGACTCGGGATGGAACTGCACGCCCTCGATCGGCAGCGAACGGTGGCGGAAGCCCATGAGCTCGCCGCCGTCGGTGTCCCTTGCGGTTACCGCGAAGTCCGCGTGGAGTTCGGCCTCATGCACGCCGAGCGAGTGGTACCGACCGACCGAGGTGCGCTGATCGATGCCGAGATACACGCCCTTCTCATCGTGCTCGATTTCAGAGGGCTTGCCGTGCATGAGGCAGGCCGCGTGACGCGTGGGTGTACCCCACACCGCAGCGATCGCCTGGAAGCCGAGGCAAACACCGAGGATGGATACCCGTTCGGCAAAGGCCTCGATCATCGCCATTGTCGAGCCCGCGTTCTCGGGGCGTCCCGGCCCGGGCGAGATTACGAGGTGCGTGGGTTCCAGAGCCACAGCGCCATCCACGGTGAGCGCATCGTTGCGATGCGTCAGCACCTCTGCGCCGAGCTCACGCATGTACTGCACGAGGTTGAACGTGAACGAGTCGTAGTTGTCGATCATCAGCACGCGGGCCATCTCACCACCCCCCTTCGGCCAGCTCGAGCGCCCGCTCCAGCACGGCGACCTTCGATCGCACTTCCTGGAACTCGGCCTCGGGCGTGGAGTCGGCAACGATGCCCGCGCCCGCCTGGTAGGCGTAGCGATCGCCCTCAAACACGATCGTCCTGATGCAGATCGCCTTGTCGGCACCGGCCGGCCGTCCCTCAAGCGGCTTGGCAAAATAGCCAACCGCGCCGGCGTAGAGCCCTCTGCCAACGGGCTCGTACGCATCGATCAGTTGCATCGCCCGCACCTTGGGCGTACCCACGAGCGTGCCGGCAGGGAAGACCGCGGCCATCAGATCCATCGCGTCGACGCCGTCGTCGAGTTCGCCGCGCACACCGCTCACCAGGTGCATGACGTGCGAGTACCGCTCGATCACACGGAACGGATCTACGCGGATGGATCCCGGCCGCGCGACCCGCCCCAGGTCGTTCCGCGCGAGGTCGACGAGCATCACGTGCTCGGCGGCCTCCTTCGGGTCGGCGAGTAGTTCGGCTTCCATCGCCCGGTCCTGGGCCTCATCGGCACCTCGCTTGCGCGTTCCCGCGATTGGACGCAGCGTGGCCTGCCCATCACTACAGCGGAAGAGTGCCTCGGGCGATGCTCCGGCCACACGCACGCCCTCGATGTCCAGGTAGTACATGTACGCCGATGGGTTGAGCATGCGGAGCGCGCGGTACACCTGGAAAGGGGAGGTCTTCGCCTCCCCTTCGCTGCGGATGCTCAACACGAGCTGGAACACTTCGCCCTCGTAGATGTCCCGCTTGGCCGACTCGACACGATCGAGAAACTCGTCATGCGTCAGGCTGTGCTGAGCCGGCGAATGTCCGCTGCGAATCGGTTCGGATGGATGAGCGCCTCGGAGCGCATGTACGACCTCACGGCGCAGCGATTCACGCTCCCACTCGGCACCCGCATGCAGCAGCGCCATACGCCGCGTGAGGTGGTCGAACACGAGCAAGCCACGCGGCGCGCAATACAGCGCCGTTGGCGTCAATTCGGTGAATTGGCTTGGCTTCGGCAATGGCTCGAAGAACCGGACCGCGTCGTACCCGCTCACACCAACGATGCCGCCTGCGAATGGCACGCCCGGCGTCAGGGGCGCGAGGCTCGGCGCTCGGTCCCGCAGTTCTCTAAGCAATCCCAGAAAATTCGCCGCATCGGTCGGCGCGGGCCGCTCCTCGACGCCCTCCGCGCTGCGGATCCTCACGGGCGAGCCGTCGGCCGGCAGCACGGCGGTGAAGGCAGGGTCGAGCCCGATGAATGAGAACCGCGCAAGCTGCGTGCCGCCCTCGGCCGACTCGAGCAGGAAGCAGGGCTCGAAGGCCCCAAGCTTGCGAAACGCCGAGACGGGAGTGTCCAGATCGGCAGGGATGTCGAACGGGGCGTGCATGCCGAACGCGGTCCTGAGCGGCTCGTTGGTTCGGCTGATCGGGGTGGTGAGCCGCTGGCCGCCCCGAAGCAGAAGTGGTGGGGCGGCGGGCAGGTGGATGGCTCAGATCGAGGCGTGACCTCGACGAGGATCCTCTTGAGCACCGCTGCCCACGCACCAACGCCACCACCAGCCCGATTTGCTGGCAGGGAGAGGCGACAGGATGGTGGGCGCAATGCTCATCGGCACCATTATGCCAAATCGGTCAACCTGGGTCAAGCCCATCTTCGCCCGTTCACTGCTATCGGGCCTCGGGGATACACCAATCTTCCCGGCGAGTCGTGGCTGGGTACGAGGTTCGCGGCGACCATAGCCGATGACCGAGACCCAGCACGACGTCCGATCCTTGCTCGCGCCCCTCACCGCCGGTGCGCTCAAGAGCGCGACGCGAGTCTGGATGGCTCCACTCACACGAAGCCGAAGCCGCCAGCCCGGCGATATCCCATGGGAGCTCAACGCCGAGTACTACGCCCAGAGGGCCGATCCCGCGCGAGGCGCTGCCGTCATCGTGTCCGAGGCCACGCAGATCTCCCAGCAGGGCAAGGGCTACGCGTTCACACCGGGGGTGTATTCGCCCGAGCAGGTGGAAGGCTGGAAGCTGGTCACCAACGCGGTACACGAGCAAGGCGGTCTGATCGTCGCCCAGCTCTGGCACGTGGGCCGGATCAGCCACACCGCGCTGCAGCCAAATGGAGGCAAGCCCGTCGCGCCCTCGGCAATCCGCGCGAACAGCCACACATACGTCGACGACTCGATGGGCCGCAAACCGGTCAGTGAGCCACGGGCACTCGAACTCGATGAAATCCCCGGCGTGATTGATCAGTACCGCCATGCCGCCCAAGCCGCCAAGGACGCGGGATTTGATGGCATCGAGATCCACGGCGCCAACGGCTACCTGCTCCAGCAGTTCCTCAGGCGTTCAACAAACAAGCGTACTGACGCGTACGGCGGATCACTCGAGAACCGAGCCCGTCTTGGCATCGAAGTCACGCGCGCGACGCTCGACGTGTGGGGCGCAGATCGAGTCGGCTACCGGATCAGCCCCCTCGGCGAGGGCATGGACGACCCCGATGATCACCCAAGCGAGACCTACGGCTACGTGTCGACCGAACTCGGCAAGCTCGGCCTCGGGTTCCTGCATGTCGTCGAGCAATTCGGTGATGCCGCTCGCACGCCAGAGACCGAGCCTGTGCTCGCGACCATCCGTCAGGCCTTCCGCGAATCCGGCGGCGGCGCGTACATCGCCAATGGCGGCTACGACGGCCCGACCGCGGCCGCGCGGATCGCCGACGACAAGGCCGACGCCGTGGCCTTCGGCAAGGCGTTTATAAGCAACCCGGATCTGGCGGATCGGTTCCGAAGAGGGGCCGACCTGGCCGAGTGGGATCGCGGCACCTTCTACGGCGGTGGGGCCGAGGGGTACACGACCTATCCGGCTCTCTCCTGATGCGCTCCGGGGACTCCCGGCCATGCTTCGGAGACGGGCGAAGGCATTGAATACATCCTGTCGATTGGCGTTTATACGGAAAAGAGCCACTTTGGCCGATCGGCCCGAATTCGGAGGCACTGGATGGCACTGGACACACGATCGCTCCTCGTTCGGACCGCGGTGGTCGCCACGATCGGCATGATGGCGACCACGGTCGCACTCGCCTCCGTGCTCCGCCCGATACCCTTCTCCGACCCGTCCTCCACGCAAGGGGCCTCGTCTATGACTGCCACGCAATCGACCGACACGTCTTCGGTCTCGGTCAAGGTCTTCGACACGAGCGGCAAGCTCGTGGGCCCGCTCGCCCTGCCGCGCCTCGTGCTGACCGACGAGGAGTGGAAGGAGCGACTCGATCCTGAGGCGTACCGCATCATGCGTAACGCCGGGACCGAGGCCCCGTTCTGTGGCACGCTCCTCGACAACAAGCTCGAGGGCGTGTACTCGTGCGCGGGATGCGGGCTCCCGCTGTTTTCCAGCGACTCGAAATTCGTGAGTGGCACGGGCTGGCCCAGCTTCTTCCAGCCCGTCTCGCCGTCCAATATCGAACTGCGACAGGACACTTCCTACGGCATGGTTCGCACGGAGATCGTCTGCGCTCGCTGCGGCAGCCATCTCGGCCACGTGTTCAACGATGGCCCTGCACCCACCGGCATGCGCTTCTGCGTGAACAGCGAGAGCCTGAAGTTCACCCCTAAGGACAAGCTGGCGGAATTGGGCGAGGTCGGAGTTGCCACCTTCGCCGGCGGCTGCTTCTGGTGCGTCGAGGGCGTCTTTGAGCAGCTCAAGGGTGTGTACGACGTGACCAGCGGCTACACCGGTGGTCACCAGAACCCCGAGACGCTCCCCGTCACCTACAAGCAAGTCACGACGGGCGCGACCGGCCACGCTGCGGCCGTCCGCGTCACGTACGACCCCAAGGTCATCAGCTACGAGTCGCTGCTGGACGTCCACTTCGCGACCCACGATCCGACCACGCTCAACCGCCAGGGCGCTGACGTCGGCACGCACTACCGCAGCGCCATCTTCTACGCCAACGAGCGCGAGAAGCAGGTCGCCCAGGCCGTGATCGATCGGTTGACCAAGGAGGGCGCGTTCCGCGACCCGATCGTCACGACGCTCGAGCCATTCGACGGATTCCAGGTTGCCGAAGACTACCACCAAAACTACGCCGAGTTGAACCCTGACCAGCCCTACATCTGCAACGTGGCGATCCCGAAAATCGAGAAGGCCCGAAAGGTCTTCCCAGAGAAGATCAAGCCCGAGGATTCCTAACGGACAAGTCTTCGACACTCCTTCGAGTGATTGAACGCAAGGCCTAGCGCTCACAAGGTGTTGGATGGCATGGGGCCACCCAACACCAACGTGAGGAGCAGGCCATGTGTGCCATTGCAAAGCCGTTTTCTTCCAAGTTCCTTCGTTCGTCGCATCGCGCGACCTATTCGGCCGCAGCCGTGATTGCGGCCGTGGGTCTGCCAGCGTCGGCCGATCCCACCGCGAATGACTACTGCGTCGAGCACACGTTCGACATCACCACGCGAGGCAACCTCCCGCCCCACCTCGCGCTCAAGCACCGCGAGTACGCGTACGCCAGATGTGGCCGGGCCAAGGACAAGGTCGATAACAGAGCCATCAGCGGTGTCGGCCTCGGTGTGTCCACGTTCACTGCGACCGCCACGGCTGGGACCGTCTCGGTCGCCAACAGCGAGACGGATGTCGACACCTTGGTGGTGGGGGCCGCGAGCGGCGAGATCCGTGTCTTCGGCGATGTCGACCTGTGTGATGTGAGCGTGAGCCGCTCGGCGTACGGCCGGGCGTTTTCCGCTGCGAGACTGTACTATCGCGGCCAGGGCATGGACCGTCGCGGCCGAATCGGCTGGGTCGGTCGCTGGCGGGCCGAACCGGGCATCCAGGGAGGCGTTGGCAAGGTTCGACGCATCGACCCGGTCATCGGTCGCGTGTTTGATCGCACGACCGGCATCACCACCGAGCATCTGCTCATCGACATCGACAACTTTGTGCAGGGTGGCGTGTTCGCATGGGAGAACAACGAGGTCACGAACTCGGCGCCCACGATGTGCTTCCGCATGGTCATGCCCGGCGATGTCACGAGCGAGCGCGGCCGACTCATCGTGAAGGCCGAGAGTGGTGTGATCACCGAGTCGATTGCCACTGGCACGTTCGCGGATGTTGCGGTGCCCCCGGTGGGATCCTCGTCCGATTTCTCGTTCGATCTGGAAAACGAAACCGAGATCGAGTATGACATGCCCGGCGACGATGACCACGACCTGGACATCGAGATCGAGATGGGCGGTGCTGGCGAGCACGAAGAAGTCGCCGGAGCGGTCGCCGGTGATGTGTACATCACCACCGATTTGGACGCGGGCGAGGATCTCTCCCCGGTCTATCAGGTTCCCGTCGACGTACCGCTTGGTGTGCCGCTGATTCCCGGCGAGACCAGCATTGCGCAGCCTCTCGTTGTGCCGCCTGGCGACGAGTGGACCATGGGCGAGATGATCCTGAGGCTCGTCCACCCCGGCGCCACGCCCGATCAACCGCTCGAGGCCGCGGCGGTGCGGATCTGGGCCGGAGAGCCGGGCCCCACAGGTCGCCTCATCGCCGGCGACCTCGACACGAATCGGCTCCTCGATACCGATTTTACTGGCATGTACGCCGTGCATGACGGTGACGAGGCCAGTCAGCAAAACCCAATCGTCGACGCGTTCGTCGACTTGCAGTGGCTCCCACCCCTACCCGAAGGGCGATACCACATCGAAGTGGTTGCCCAGGGATCGACGCCCGAGCCGGTCATGGTCCCACCCATCCCGTTCCCGGCAACTGACGATTGGGAGCCCGCTCTTGTCGGCCTCGGCGGTTCCGATTATCTGCCTCTGATCGGCCACGTTGGCGACCCGGCCAGCACGCCAATCCTCTTGCTCGGAGATTACCTGGCGACCGCGCACTGCCGCG
>CALCCF010000108.1 GCA_937899905.1 uncultured Phycisphaeraceae bacterium | reverse complement strand
ACCTCAAGGGCGGAGATTCTCAACGCGGTGAAGTTGATAGGCTCGCCAACGCTGCTCCAGGTTGTTCCATCCCACCTCGCAACTCTCCGCGCGCTCACTCCACCCATGCTCTCCATGTCGCCGCAAGCGAATAGGACTGGGCCATCGCCTTCATCGAAGACTTCGAGATCAAAGACAGTCTTGCTTGACACTCCCCCGGGAGCACCGACGGTTGACCACTCAAGGCCGTCCCATCGTGCAACCAGTATGCTCGGGCCTGCTCCACCAGCTGCGGCAAACTGGCCGCCTACGAATAGCGCCGGTCCCGATCCATCATCATGACTGATCAACGCTCGGGCGGTTGTACTCGTGGGGGAGCCTTGCAACCCATCGCCGAGCGGCCACCATTGGCTGCCATCCCACCGGGCGACACGATTTGCTGGCGTGTCACCGATCATCGTGAAGTCGCCACCTGCATAGAGCTCTGGTCCTGAGCCAGCGTCGTGCAACGCAAGGGCGAATACCGGGCCGTTGAACATCTGTCCTAGAGCCGTCCAATTCTGGCCGTCCCACCGGGCGATGTATTTTGGAAATTCGTCGAACTGTGGGCCGACAAGGGTGAAGTCGCCACCAACGTACAACACTTCTCGATCGGTTTCGCGAGCGGCTAAAGTAGCGTTCACAGGGCCGGACACCCCGGCCTCCAGTGACCGCCATGCCTCAAAATCCCACCGCATCAACCGCGAGCCTGCGGCCCCGTTGGTGATGGTAAATGGCCCGCCTGCAAACAGCTCGATACCGGACCCACCGTCGTACAGACCGAGCGCGTTTACTTCCTGTGGGCCTGCCCCATCGCCTACTGCTTGCCAGCTATCTCCTTCCCAGCGGGCCAAGCTGAGCGCAGTTTCGGTACCAGCCATCGTGAAGGAGCCTGCGACGAATATCTGCGGACTCAATCCATCATCTAGGAGCACCATCGAGTTGATACGACCATTTACGCCCTCGGCGAGCGTGGACCATGTTGTCCCGTCCCACAATGCAATGGACCGGGCATCGACTCCACCCGCGTCCGAGAACTGGCCAGCGACGTAGAGCGACGGACCGGACCCGAGGTCGAAAACGTCCAGCATCCGAACCGGGCCATCGACCCCCTGGCCCGGACTGGTCCCTCCCACGGCGGACCAGACAGCACCGTCCCACTTTGCGATGTTTCCTGCAGAAACTGTTCCCGCGCTGGTGAATTCACCACCGGCGTAGAGCTGTTCGCCAACTCCATCATCAAAGACCACCATGGAATTGACGCTCACAACCCGAGAGCTGCCAAGACCGCCATCGAGGGCTATCCACTCACCACTCTCGAGTCGTGCAATGGACTCCGCAGAAGAACCCGAAGCGAAGAACGAGCCACCGACAAACAGAGACGGACCGAAGCCATCATCGAAGACTGCCATGCAGTAGACTGTCCCGGTAGTGCCATCACCCACGGGCGACCAAGTGCTGCCATCCCATCGAGCAACATCGATTGCAGCATCTCCGCCAGCGGTGCTGAAGTTACCGCCGACGTACAACGCTTCGCCAAGACCATCGTCATAGACGATCAAGGCACGGATACTGCCGTCGGTACCGCTGCCGAGCGATGTCCATGTGCTGCCATCCCATCGAGCAATGTTGGACGCCTTGGCATCGCCCGCTATGGTGAATGTGCCAGCGACGTAGAGGGCTTCACCCGTCCCGTCGTCCCACGTCAAGAACGCGGTTACGGGACCGTCAATCCCTGGAAACGCGAACTGCTCCGCTTGCCATCCCTTGGGAAGTTGTCCCACGGCGACGGCCGCCATGCCGTACACTAGCAGTGCAACAACGGATAGAAGAAGCGGTCGGCGCATGCGCTATCTCTCCCTTCGAGGAATTCCCACAAGAGCCTGGCCTACCGAGGTATATACAGGACTACCTCGCAATTGGTGTCAAATTTTCGGTTGTTTCTCATCCGTCATCTGAGGGTTATGGGCTCGAGAATCGGCTGTTCGTCGTCTTGTGAAACCACCGCCCGACAGGCGCGAACTGACAAAGTCAATTCTGGACTCCGAATGCCCGCCGCATGGCACGCTGGGAGTCCTGTGGCAAGCACCTGCGCGGCATTCCGAGAGCCTGACGGCCAGAATGCGGGATACCCCTAGATCTCCGAAGCCGTTATGACCTTTCCAGGGATGCCCGCCGATGCCCACAACGGGCAGTTCTCCACACTGGTTTTGCCACGCGCCGTTGGATGCACTTGCAATTTGGGATGCGAGTCATGGTTGCATGTGCTATCCAGAGTGCCGGCCACAGGAACACGAAACGTCATTCCGTGGGTGTAGTTCGAGCCTTGCACTCGTGCGTGGCTGCGCGCATCTCCGACCTGCCGCGTAACCACCACTGGACGTGAGACCGCAGAGCATATAAACCAGGAGCATTTCCTCGTTCTTGTTGCAATGTGCAACGGAGAGGATGAGGATTCGAGACGGGGGGCACTCCCTATCGGCGTTGAGGTGCTCCAGACGTGGTATGTGCTGTCGCCGCAGGAACTTCCCATTCTGGTTGTTCACCGGAATTTGCTGGTTCTTGCCGGTCTTGAGGCGCATATCTGGAACTCAAACGGGAACTCAGGGCGAAGCGCAATTGTCCGTCACACGTCAAAATGCATTTGCCCCTGGCATTTCAACAACTGTTGATAACCCCACACTATTTTAATCAACATGCTCTCAGTGTCGTGATGCTCTACCGGGCGTGGGAGCGTTCTTTTCGGCCAATACCCCTCGATCTAGGGATGGCTAAGCTCCGATGGATGGAGCACAACTCCGCTTCCAGGCATAAATTGTGCCATGGCCAAACAACAAGGCTGTGAGCATTTGTTCGAGCAACGCGCTGTTGGCACGTAATGCCCGCCAAGGAACTTGAAGGGAGACGTAGTCGATGTCCCACGCACAATCCAGGCAATCACGAATCCGCGCTTCTATTGCAGTACGGACCGCCGCCGCCCAAGCAGCCGCCGATCGTCCACACCCGATTCACGTCGCAAACGGTGACGAGCAGCGTTACGCATCAGCCAAGTACCTCATGAGCTTCACCAAGGGCCTCGAGCACGACATGAACGGGCTGCTCGTGAGGGGGGAAGACTTCGAGGCCTTCCGATCGGCCATCGATAACGGCCGGATCGATGCCTTCAGCACCGATGTTCCCTCGGCGCCAACGCGTCAACGCCGCTGGGAGGCGCCGACCGCGGGCGTCGTCTTTGACCTCCAGGGCCCCGACGCCCAAGCGGTCACTATGGCGCCCGCGCCAGCGCTGGGCAGCGTAGAACTCGCGTACGAATTGGCAGAGGTCTACGAACTTGCCGCACTCCGCGATGAGCCTTTGTCGACGTTCGAGGGAGCTGGCAACGGGGCCGTTCGAGCGTCCGTGGGGCGTCTCAACGCGCTGCCCTACAAGTTGGACGGATCGGCTGGTCGTGCGCGCACAAATTCGAACGGGCAGCTCAATGCACAGAACATCTTCCGTGGCTCGTCGCCGGGGACGGATGTCGGGCCCTACGTCTCACAATTCATGTTGATGGGTAACGACGTGCCCGGTCTGAAGATCGCTTCGGACGGCTTTATCCAGTACGGCGCGCAGCTGATCGACCAGCGGGTCCCGATCGCCCTACCGACGGACTTCATGATCATCGATACCGACTATCTGAAGGTCCAGAATGGTGAAAACCCACGCCCCGATCTCAAGGAATTCGGACCAAATCCCGGGCGGCGGTTCATCACCACACCGCGCGACCTCGCAACTTATGTCCACATTGACCAGCTGTATCAGGCGTATCTCAATGCCTGCTTGATCTTGCTCTCGATGGGAGCCCCGTTCGACCCATCGTTCAACAACCTTTCCGGACGGGGCCCAATCGGAGCAACCCGGCAGGATCGCGCGGCCGGCGGGTTCGCCCTGTTCGGCGGGCCGCACATCCTCTCGCTCGTGACCGAGGTTGCCACCCGAGCGCTCAAGGCGGTGCGCTACCAGAAGTTCAACAACCACATCCGGCTCAGGCCCGAAGCACTGGGTGCTCGTATCCACTGGGCGGATGAGATCGAGCAACGGTTCCCATGCCTGGAGGACAGGTTGTCCGGCCTGCGAAAGATGATCGGTCCCTCGATCAATGCCGCGCGCGCGGCGAGCGGTTCGAGCACCGACCTGCTCCCGATGGCTTTCAAGGAGGGCTCGCCGATGCATCCGGCGTACGGGGCCGGGCACGCGACGGTCGCGGGGGCGTGCGTGACCATCCTCAAGGCGTTCTTCGATACCGATGCGGTGCTCGTGATGGACGATGCCGGCCGGTCGAGCTTCCGTCGCGTCGATAGCCAGCCACAGTCGAACGCGAATAGCAATAGCGAGTCCTGGATGACGGGTTCCTTCCGTCCCCGCAAGAACAAGGACGAACTCAAGTGGGTTGAGGGGCCGTGCCTGACCGTGGAAGGCGAGTTGAACAAGCTCGCCGCCAACATCTCGATCGGTCGGAACATGGCGGGCGTGCACTACTTCTCAGATTACTACGACAGCGTCCGGATGGGCGAGGAGATCGCGATCGGGATGCTCGAAGAGCAGGCTCTGTGCTATCCGACCGATTCGTTCGTGCTTTCAGTGCCAACGTTCGACGGCGGTGTTCGCCGGATCGGCGCACGATGACTCTCCGGAGTCTGGCACACTCGCGACAGACCCTGCCGTACGCCTGGGCACCAGATGGCTGAGGATTTCGACATGAGACACTTGTTCGTATGCTGCGACGGCACGTGGGCAACGCCTGAAAAGGAAACCGATGGCGTGCTCACCCCGACCAACGTGGTTCGCTTTTACAACTCGATCGCAGAGACAAGCTCTCTCGGAGTAACGCAGCTGAAGTACTACCACCCGGGTGTCGGGACCGATGGCACGGTGATCGACAAGGTCGTCGGCGGCGGCATGGGTGTCGGACTCGGCAAGAACATCATGAGCGCCTACCGCTGGCTTTCGGATCACTATCAGCAGGGCGATCTACTGTTCCTCATCGGCTTCAGCCGCGGTGCGTACACGGTGCGATGCCTCTCGGGCATGATCTCGAAGTGTGGGTTACTCAAGCCACACGCGGGACGGCCAGAATCCGAGACCTGGGATGCCATCGCCGCGACCTACAAGCGTGGGTATCGCGATGGCAGGCCGCAAGATGGCTGGAAGCAGTCAGGTTGGCGATACCACGAACCCGAAGACCTAGAAATTCGGTTCCTGGGCGTGTGGGACACCGTCGGTGCCCGGGGCGTCCCGGACCATCTCGGCGTCGCGGACCTGCTCGATGGAACGGAGAAGTATCGCTTCGCGGATAGCAATCTTGCAAGCCGGGTCAGTTTCGCGCGGCACGCGGTTGCCATCGACGAGCTACGTGCGAGCTTCTTCCCAACGCTCTGGAAGGAAGACGCCGGCGACACACGCGTCGAACAACAGTGGTTTCCCGGCGGACACTCTGACGTTGGTGGCGGCTGGCCTCAAACCGGGCTCTCTGATGGTGCGCTCAAGTGGATGATGAAGGGTGCCAACAAGGCCGCGAACTCATCGGGCGATTCGCGTGACGACCTCTTCGAGGGTTGGGCTCATGAGCAGATCAAGCCGAACCACTTAGACCAGATCCACAACAAGCTCACGGGCGTCTGGGCAAAGCTGCCCGCACACCCGCGCGGCGTGCCGAATTTCCAGGAGGACTCGGGAAGGTTCCACAAATCGGCGCTTGCCCGTCGGCAGTCGCCGCCGATCTTTCAAGCGCCCTATTGGAAAACGCACGCCTTACCCCCCGGAGGTCGGGTGACGATCCCGATCTACGCCCGTGATCCGTGGAATGCGACCGGCGTCTGGGTCGAACCGAACGTCGAATACAAGTTTACGGCCGAGGGCGAGTGGGTTGATAAGTCGATCACGTGTGGGCCCGATGGCTGCCGTGACGGCGATTTCCAGGCCGGCGAGGTATTCCACCTCTTCGGCTCACTGATCGGCGCAGCCGAAGGTGTGTTCCGCAGGGTCACAAACAACGACAAGGCCGACTTCATCGCTTCCAAGCGAGAAGAAGATATGCCTTGGTTTACGCTCGTTGGGGCTATCGCAAACTCGACCACCGGGGATCACGACGGCACCCCAGACAGCCACGAGACGTTCAGGATCGGCTCGAGCAACTCCTACCCGGTCACCCGCGGCGGCTATCTCTACTGCTACGCGAACGACGCCTGGGGCTTTTACGAGAACAACCGAGGACAGATAAGCCTGACCATCGAGCGGCCATGATGGTGACTCTCCGCGTAGGAGTTGTCGGACCCAGATTGGTGGTCAAGACGCGTCGCGGGACAGCGTGGCCCTAGAAGAGCGGAAAGGGGGACCCGAAACAAATCGATGGGTGTGTTGGGATGAATTGCTACAAGCGAACACATCGGCTCGCTCAGCGAGTCCACCGGAGTCCTGGCAACTGGAAGCCCTCCAACGCGATCAGCCCATCCCATGCCAGATCGACGTACAACAGCACCATACAGAACGTCGCGACCGCCGTTGCCAAGCCGCGAACGAGGAGCAAAACCCGAAGCATCGTGAGGCTCCTGAACGCGGGTTCGCCGGACGTGGAATTCTGCTTGGCTTCGTCATTCCGAGCGTACGGTTTACGCCCATCAACCTTCCACACGATGCCTGCAAAGACAAAGGTAAGGCTCGCCGAACAAATCGCTGCGATGACCCAGATGCCAAGCGTGCCGCCCGGAAGGAAAGCTGCCCGAGCACGCATCGATGCAAGTTGCCACGGGGCCGAACCAGCCCCGTCGAAACGAGCCATCGCGAGAAGCATAGGAAGCAGTACAAGTCCAGCCACTAAAGTCGCCCCGGGCAGCTTCCAGCGCTCCGCGGTCGAGTCGCGCAGATACAACCACGACTCCCCACGGTCGTGCGAAAAGCCTGGTAGTCCCTCGCCACGAGTACGATCGGGAGGAACACGCGCGTCGCGGATTTGAGTGAGGCGCGATACATGAGCGCGGGGATGATGGCCGCCGGGATCGCAACCACGGCGGAAAGCGTGAGGCCGACACGGCCGCCCGGATGCGATTTCGCGTCGGTCGGAGACCGCAGCAGGTGGCGGGCGCGATCCAGCGTGTACTTGGACGCCGCCTGGGTGTACCGCTCGGAGTTGGGCGCACCCGGCAGAGCCGAGACGCGACATATTCCTGGAACGACCTCCAACGAGTCAAAGATGCTGCCGCGAGCCGCGATTCTGTGGAAGTTTGTCGGGATGGACTCCAGCAGTCGTGACGGCCGCAAAGCCACCAGCGTTGCGATGAGATGGATCGCAAACATCGACGTGCATATGACGATCGCAAAGAGCAACCAGCCGCC
Source organism: uncultured Phycisphaeraceae bacterium (assembly GCA_937899905.1). Classification (GTDB taxonomy): domain Bacteria; phylum Planctomycetota; class Phycisphaerae; order Phycisphaerales; family UBA1924; genus JAHCJI01. The sequence goes on along the minus strand of CALCCF010000108.1, from coordinate 24,015 downwards.
CGGCCGATCGAGCACGTGCTGGCGCGTCTAGCGATCGATGCGGAGAAACGGTACAAGCCCGAGCCGGACAGACGCCTCGGTCCGAAGCAGGGCCAGAGGTGCGATCTCAGCCATCAGCACCGAGGTGCAGGACTAGCCTAACTCTGTGAAGCCACGATAGCGAGAAGCCCGGCTGCGAATGTCTCACTCAGGCCGCGCCAGGAGCCGACGGCTCCGTCGCCGCACTCGTCGACCAAGTCAAACAGTACCTCGTCGCCAATCTGTGACGAAGTGGCACCCTCACGCTCGGCGGCATGTGCAGCGACCCCTGCGGATTGGGTGTGATCTTTCGCGATGCAGCGGCTCCTCCCCAGCGGCGTAGGCCAGTTTAGTGGCGGCCCGCGGTGAAGCGGCGGTGCCATGCACCTCGCTTCGATGGTGCGAAGGCAGTGTTTGGCACGTCTCGTGAAGCGTACGTCGTCTGGATGAGGCGGCAGATGCTCAGATGGGGATGGTTTGTGAGTGGAGGTGGTCTGATCCGAGCTCGGATTCTCCGCCTGATCTTCGTCCGCTGAGGTCGCGGGACACGCTGCCACACGACTGTGAGTCGCTGGCAACCGAGCCTGTTCAGGGCGGATTCAGTTCAGTCTTGAGCGGTGTTGCACCCGTTCGCAACCAACGAATACACATGGCCTGCTGGCTGAGTATCCAGCGTTGTAATATGTCTGGCACCTCACAAGCAACCGGCACAGACGAATCCTCTGAATGAGCTCATCCCCACTTAAGGAGGTGCGCGATGACTCGCTTGGGCATCAAGGACGCTACGTACCAACGTCATCGAGGCTACGAGTGCGTCCTGCCCAAGCGGCATACGCTCTGCTTATACTCTGGAACCAGCACTCGAACAGAAAAATCAGAAAGGGACGTCATGTCTTCGGCTCCACAGCTTCGATTCGGCACCAATAAAGCAGCAGTCCACGTCAAGTCACTCGGGACACCGGGCGACGCTCTCAAGACCAGCGAGCTGGCCCTCATCACGCTTGAGGGATTCTCCGTGGACATGGCCGGGCTCTACTCCAAAGACCCCGGCCGTCGAGGACGCGAGGGCACCCTCGTCATCTCGATCAATGGACAGCCCACATCGCTCAGCTGGGCTGAAGGGCCCTCCCAGCTCAAAAACCACGAGAAGTTCCAGAACGCGGTGCTGTACCTCGGTGGTCACACCTCCGGCGTCGATCTCGATGTTCGGGTCATCGAGCACGACGAGGATGCCAAGAAGCGCCTGGAACGGGTCAGCGGTGCCCTCTCGGTGATCGCCCGCTACGCAGGGCAAGTTCCGGTTCACGGCACCGCCGTCGCAGCCGGGGCTGCCCTGGGCGCCGGTATCACGGACACGATCATCGAACTCATCGGCCCCGAGCTCGAACTGAGCTACTCGGGCGCGCTGCGACCGTCCAAGGACGACGACCCAAGCCACGAGCTGCGCACGGGTGAGTACACCATTGTCCGTCCATCACGAGACGAGACAAGCAACACCACCGACGAACCCAAGCACGATATCAGCATCAAGCTGAAGGTCACCCCGCTCCCTGCGCCCGACAAGACGCCCGTTGCCATCGAGATCGCCGAGATCCATGGAGACCTATTACGGGGCATCCGGGGCTGCGACCTGTTCTTCGAATCGACGTTCGGATCAGGGAAGCAGCAGAAGACATTCTCGTTCCGGGAGTCGCTACGCCAGACTATTGACCGAGTCGGGTTTGATGGCAGCTACCCGCTTGAATGGGTCATGAACCTCGCCGGCAAGCGGGTGTACCACGGCCCGATGGGCTCTGGCGTCCCATTCTCGCTGACGGCCGCCGCGGTCGACGACCAGGAGGAACTCAAGGCCCTCGGCGGCCTCATCGACAGCACAAGCCAGTTTGTTCAGACGACGACGGGAGAAGATCCCACGGATGTCACCAAGGCGATCCAGAGCGCCCGTTCGACCCTAATCGAGTTCCTGCCAGACAAGGTCGGCATTGGCACACGCAGTGGGATCCTGTGGCTCGGTCAGCCTCCGCAAGACCTGCCAAAGTGCTTTGTACCGGTCGCACTCCCAGCCACCGTGGACGCCGGCTGGGGTCCGAAGTCCGATCCGATCGTGCTCAAGTCGGAGAGCGGTGGCAAGATCGACGTATTCCTGCGGGCCCGTCGGCTTGCGTTACCGTCCTAACACCGCCGACGCCATCCCGACGCCCCAGCGAACGCAGCAGTTTCATGACTAAGGAGGGGGGATTCGAGACGAGGGAGGCTGACGTGCCCCCGGTGTTTGTACCAATGACTATGTTACTCTCAGTGCGTCTTGCGCTTGTCCCCGTTCCTGTACCATCTTGAGGTTTAGGGATCTGCATCATCCGGCTAGGTCCGCCTGGCCGGATGATGCAGCAAATTCCTCGGGGGCCAGGCTTCCCAAGGCGCTGTGTGGTCTGTCTTCATTGTAATGCCGACGCCACGCCGCGATCTTCTGCTCGGCGTCGTTAAGCGAAAGAAACCAGTTCTCGTTGAGGCACTCGGCACGCAGGCGGCCATTGAAGGCCTCGATCAGCCCGTTGTCTGTAGGCTTTCCGGGCCGGCTGAAGTCCAACCGCACACCGTTCAGGTATGCCCACTGGTCGAGCCGCTTGCTCGTAGACTCGCTGCCGTTGTCCACTCGGATCTTCACTGGCAGCGATCCTCGCTCGGCTTTGATCCGATCGAGCACCCGCGCCACATCATCGCCACGCAAGCCCCCGGCCACTTCGATCGCCAGGCTCTCGCGTGTGAAGTCATCGACTATTGTCAAGAGCCGGAATCGACGCCCATCAAAGAGTTAGTCCGACATGAAATCCATGCTCCAGCTCTCATTGGCGTGAGTCGATCGGACCAGCTCGGGCCGCGTCACGTTGCTCCGATGGCGACGTGGCTTGTGTCGCCCGACGCAGAGCCCTTCCTCCCGATAGAGCCTGTAGACCCGCTTTCGATTCACGAGCCATCCCTCCCGACGGAGCTTAATCCGGATCCGCTGGTACCCCCACGTCACATGCACGCCCGCGATCTCCCTGATCCGACTCCGCAGTGCGGCCTGATCGTCGTTCACGCTCTCATACCGATGCGTGGCCCGGGGATGGCGGAGCACATCGCACGCGCGACGCTTGCTCACGCCGTACGCCGATTGCGTCATCTTGACCATCTCCCGGCGACGACCAGGCCTTACAGCTTTCCCTTGAGCGCGTCCTGCAGGATCTGCCGGTCGAGACTGAGGTCCGCGACCAGTTGCTTCAGCTTCCGATTCTCCTCCTCGAGCGCCTTCAGCTGACCCACCTTCGTCACGCCCATCCCGGCGTACTTCTTCTTCCAGCGGTAAAACGTCTGCTCCGAAACGCCCATCTTCCGGCTGACATCCCGAACCGCCGCCCCGCCCTCGGACTGCCTGAGCGCGAACGCGATCTGCTCCTCAGTGAACCTCGACTTCTTCATGCCATCGACCTCCAAACAGAGGCCAGATTCTTGTCGAATCCCTCACCCTACGGATGGATCAGAAAACGGGTACCACCGCAGTTGCACCGGGCTCGAGGGCTTGGCGTAAGCGCTGTCGCCGCCACGTATCAGCTTGAACCACTACGCATGATCCGCGGTGTTACCTGACCTTTCGCCCTGTCTTCCGGATCTCCCCGTCGCGGTTCCACTTCACATGCAAGTCCGCATCATCGCCAGCGTGGAAGCGGAACACATCACTCTGCGGCTCGCGCGGGATCACCACCTCTATCTGGGTAGTGCGGTTGTGTTGCAGCAGTTCGCGGAGCTTAGCGCCCTTGGCGTAGACTTCGACAGTCTTGTAGTCGACGATGTCGGTGCCGGTCGCGGCGACGACACGGACGCCATACGAAGCCGTGTCCACCATGCGGTGGCGATTGAGCAGCAGGGTGATGTAGCAGGGATTGAGTTTGTTCTTGTGCAGGTGCAGGACGATGTCCGAGGGCTCTTCCGAGGCGTCGGCTTTGCTGGGCAGGTACAGGATCTCGACGCGGTAATCATGCACCGGCTGGCCCACGTCGTCTACCATTTTCAGTACGAGCTGGCTGCACACCTTATTGGTCTTCGTGCGCTTGCCCTCCTTATTCGTGAACTTGGTCCGAGTCGTTCTTGCGTATTTCTTCGCCAACGCTTGGTACTCGGCCTTTGTCGATACGTCCAGACACTCGGCAATCGCAGCGAGGCCGGTGTGCGTCGAGACCGTGTCGCTTGACCTGATCGAGCCCATTATCCCCCTTTTGCCGGTGTGCCACTTGTCAGGCAGCACGAGGAAGGCCGAGTCCTCGAACGCTCCCGTCTGCCGGAAGCTGGCCGAGCCGTTGGCGTTGAGGCCGAAGCGGTACCGGTGGACGTTGAGGTTCCCGGCGGCAACGCGAACAGTGCCGTCAGACCCGTACTCCATCGCCCCAGGAACGATCTTGCGGGCAATGATGCCCCGATTCTCGAACGAGCCCCCGATTACACTGAACGCGAACGGGCGCGTCGACGCCTTCGACCAGGCGCCTGTGAAGAGATCGTCGGCCAGTTCCCACTGAAAATCGCTGCCGAGTTCGAGCTGCTCGAGCACGCGATCGCCAGTCTCGCCCCCCTTGACGATTCCAGCCAGCATGCCTCGCCCCTGGTGCGCCAGCCGGCTGCCGAAATGGGGTGACGCGAGGAAGATGAAATTGCCGAGCCGGCCCGGCTTCTTCGCTGGCATCCACTGCCGCCGGAACCACTCGCGGGCAACCAATCCGCCGGTTGAGTGGGTGATGATATGAAACCTGCCTGAGAACAACCTCCCGAGCTGATCGATGATCGCTTTCTGCATCGCCTTTGCCAGATCCTCAACACGGACGCGATCGTCCATAGAGACATACCGGCCCAAGTGGACCTGCTTGATGTTGTAGTCGAGCCCCGCCAACGCGTTGTGGAGCCCGCCATAGGTCTCGGTGGATTCGACGGACCAGCCGTGGACAAGGAATACGGTGTCTGGCATGAATTACCTCCGGTTGAGTGCCGAGAATATTCGATTGCAAAGGACTCAGATCGGTGTGGTGTACTCGGCCATGTCGTCTCGGCGGAGCCTGAACGAGTAGCGTGAGATGCGCGAGCTCCACTTCTGAAGATAACCGCTCGCTCCCAGAAACGGGTTGTGTTCCGCCTCTAGCCACTCTCGCAATCCCGAAGCATCCGTGTCGGAATCGTTGAGCGTTCGAACGACCGCGTTCAGATCCGCTGGTTCCGAGGCTAGCGCTTCGTGAAAGCCGGGGGCTGAGTTGGGACACCCCTGTTCCAGCGCGAGCAGGAAGAGCACGGCCCCGTAGTCGCTAGCGAGTCCATGGCCGTCGAAGAACTCTCGACGCTCGGCATCTGTGAGCCCGGCACGCACGAGTCGGTAGAGGTTCACGAACCGTTTGATGGCCCGCGGACTCCGGGCGAGGATCGGTGCGAGCTGGTCGCAGACCTCGATCTCGCTCGGCGTGATGGCAGCGCTCGCTCGTGAGACAACGACCCGCGTGATGTCCCGTGGGCCGTCCTCGTTAACGATTGGCACGATAGGGTCAGTCTTGCCGCGCAACACATCCGGATCCAGCTTGTCACGCAGGAGTTCTCGAGTCATCTGCCGCGCGCCGGCCGTCTCCACTCCGTCGATCCAGAACGGCACCTGGAAGATCTTCTCGAGATAGTCCTTCGGTTCCGCGGCTGCGCCACCACCGGAGCTGACGAGCAGCCCGGGGTAGTGTTGCTTGAGGGCGGCGGACATCCAGCGCGCGTCCACCGCCACCACGACGACGAAGAGTGGGAACGCGAGGAGCAGGTGGATCGCCTGGAGCACGCTCACAACCGTCTCCGCATCGCACCGATCGAGATCATCGATGTACAGGATGACTCGGTTTACGAGCGTCTCGTCGACATGCTCGGAGTCCGATTTGGCCGACAGAACCGCACTGTTGTTCCGCTCGATCAGCTCGGACAGCTTATGGAAGTCGGCGCGAATGTTGGCAAAAATCCCGAGCCGGCCACGGTAGTCGTCACTCGCGGCCTTGGACCTGATGAAGTCCGAGAGCATTCGCACCGGCGTCAGTCGGTCGATTTTCTCGGTGAGCTTGGCGACCGCTACCCTCTTATTCTCCTCGTCGGCCGCGGCGGACTCGGCCTGGGCCCGGAGTCGGTCAACCACTTGCACGAGCTCGGTGAGCTCGGCGTCGGCTAACCTTTGCCGTTACTCAACGCTCACGTCGAGCTTGGCGTTGACATCCGACGCCTTCGACGTCCACTTCTTTACCCAAGCTGCTTGCGACCGGATCCACCCCGCGACCGCGCTCACACCAGCGAGCGATGACGTTACGACCCAGGTGATCCGCTCCCAGACGTCGGTCCCGCCGCCCTCTACGACGATCAAAGAGACGAGCCACCCGGTCACGGGCGTGCCGACGACGATCAGAACCAGCCACGCGATCCGCTTCCACGGGTCCTTCGCGTGTATCAGAGGGGTGAGGAGAGCGCCGAGTCCGCCAACGGCGTTCCGCCCCTCCTCAATGGCGCGGCGGATCTCGCGCACACCCTCCGACACCGGGTCCAGCCCCAGGTCACTCGACAGCGAACGCGCCTTATCCATGAGCTCGTCGGGGATCGCCACTGTCGAGAGCACATCGCGAACGGACACCCCAGCGAGTTCGTCCTGCTTGGCATCCACATCCGCTCGCGCCTTCTCGAGCGTCGATTCCGCGTCCTGCAGCTCGAGCTCAGCCTTCGACTTCTTGTCCTTCGCCTCCTTCTGTCCGAGCTTCGCCAGGTACAGCTCCTTGTTGATCAGCTCCCGGGTCGCCTCGAGCTGGTCGCCGTCAGGCTCCCCTTCGCAGAGCCCTTCGAAGATCCGTGCCACGAGGCTCGCCCAGAGCTCCCCGCCTTGGTAGTGCCAAGCATTGAACGTGATCTGACGGATATGCCGGAAGTGCGCCAGTTCTCCCTGCGGTCGCACGTCATTCTTCGCCCTGTCGGTGACCACCCCGATCTGCTCTTGGACCGTCTCCATGAAGAACGACTTGCCAGCCCCCCAGTTCCCGAATATCCCGATCGATAGCGGGGGCTGCACCTCGACCGAGGTAATCAGCCGCGCGAACGCACTCGCATCGTTCGTCACGCCGAGCAGGTCCGTACCTTCTGATCGGTCGTTCGTAAACATCGCGACGTCGCCCTCGGCGCGCAATGTGGCGACCTTCCGCCGCCTCGTCTCCTGCCTCACCGGTGCCGACTTCTTCTTCGTCGGCTTGCGAGGGGACACGTCGGCGGATCGGCCGGCCGCGCCGGCGAGTTCGGTCCAGGCCCACTCGAGATCCGAGACCAGCGCCTCCGGGACCTCGGTACCAGATTGTTGAGGGCTCCAATGCACCTGGCTAAGCGTCTTCGACAACTCGAGCAACTGCTCGACCGACACCGGACGCCGGAGCAGCCGATCGAACTCGACGCGCACCCAGGACCTGGATGGATTCCTTTCGTCAGGCGAAGCGTCGGTGATGGCGAGACCCGAAGCGATCAGCCCGCGCGACTCGTCGCCCTGCTTGAGCAGGTACACCCGGCTCCCTGCTGGCAGGTCCTTGCGCCGGACAGACCACGAAGTCTCAAGGCGATCCCCCGCCTCGATGGTCTCGATGTCTTCATCGAGCGTCGCCCAGTCGTAGAGCTTCGGATTCCAAGTGAGAAGAAATGCTCGATTTCGGGATACAGACACTATACGAGCCCCCAGCCTCTTGGCCTAGATGCGACAGAACGCCTCACGAGTAGGTGCAGAATGCGCTCGCAGGCGCAGCGTGACTCATCTGATGCGAACTCATCGAGTCAAGCACCATGGTAAGGGATTGCTGTATGCCCAGCATAACGAGATGCGCACGTATGCGAACTCCTCGGGGAACAGGAAGTGCTGCCGAGGCGGAGGCTCGGGCACGGACTGGACGTACGGCGGATGGGTCAGGAGGCCCTCTCGCCACGCGTCGTTCAGGGCGGCCCTCATGACCCGGAGCTCGCGGGACAGCGTGCCGTTCGATCCGGTGTAGCCACGAGCCTTCAGGTCCTGTTGCCGCCACTCTATATAGCGTTCCTGGGCTGACCGCGTGAGTTCGGCCACTGTGGCGATGTCGTGGCTGGCGAGGAAGGCCGTCCAGTGCTTCAGGGCTGTCTCCTCGGCGGTTCCCAGACGCTTGCCACGGATCGTGCGTTCGACGTAGGACTTCAAGAGGCCGATCAGGTCGAGTTGCTCTGGCGGTGTCGGCCCGAGCGAGATCCTCTGCTGGACGAACTCGACCAATCGCTGCTTGGCCAGGTCGACGTTGCTTGTCTTGGTGCTCCGCTTCTTGGGCCTTCGAGAGCCCGGCCGGCACCAGGTGATGTAGAGGTTCTTGGAGTCCGGCCGCCTGACCAGCTTATGGCCCTGATACTCCCAGATGGGTTCGTAGAACATGTCGAAGATTCCTGTTGTTGTTCGAGATAGCGGTTCAGGATGGCCTCGGTGAAGAAGACCCGAGAGCCGATGCGCAGGCAGCCGAGCCGGCCGGTCTGGCGTTCGCGATCGATGGTGCTGCGGTGGACGCGAAGCAGCTTGGCCGCTTCGGTCGCGGTTAGGAGCCTGGGGAGTCCAGTCCGTTCAGGATCGGTTGTGACCCCGCGTGCGGTATCAGTCCCGCCACCAGCATCTCCGGCTTGATCCGGAGGACCGTGGCGAGCCGCACCATGAAACCCACCGTCATCGGGTCGATGCCCGTCTCGTGGTCGTCGAGCTGGTCGGTCGAGATGTCCACCATCGAGGCGACCTGGTGCTGGTCGAGATCGAGCAATTCCCTCGCCCGGATCAGGCGTTGGCCGATCCTGTAGTCGAGGTCCTGTTCGAGTTGGTGTTCCTGCGACAGTGGGGCGATCGTCATGATCATGTCTCCTTTCGTTGGTCCCATGACGCGCACGCCCGAGCCCAATAGTCAATCGCAACCGGGCTATGAAGGGTTGTTTTGTGCAACCTTGTTGCGCCGAATCTACGCTCAGGCTCAGATCGTTGCGCTTCACGATGCGTCCTCCACGCCCGGGTACGCGATCGTGGGCTCGCCACGTCGACGCAGCACCTCGTTCGCCTTCTGCACGATCCGTCGTACGTCGCTCGACCGGCCGTCGAGCAGGAACACGCCCGAGCGTGTGAACCGGGCCCGGCCTCCGAGAACATCCAGGGCCCGGACCACGGGGGCTGTCAGCGGGCCGTTGTCGTTGGAACCGATCGACTCATCGTCGGGATAGTCTGGCGACCACGGCAGCACCATCCGCCGTCCGTACCTCGGGTGCGGGATGTGCCTCGCACACTCGGGCGGTGACGTGTCCAGGAAGTCGGCCAGCGTGACCTGGCCGCCCGTGAGGTCGAGGATCTTCTGGAGGATCGTGGGTTGTGGGATCCGCTCGCCGGTCAGGTATCGCCAGACCGTGGAGCGGCGTTGGACGCCGAGCATCCGTCGGAGCTGCGTCGGCGTCTGGGAGTTCTCAAAGAGATAGCCTGCGAGTTTCATGCCCGCAGCGATACCGCAACCCGGGATTGTGCTCAATCACCCGTCGCCAACTGAGACGGGTATCTGATTCAAGCGGACGTGTAGATACCGCGAGAGACCCGCTTGAAGCGCGTGTCCTTGGTCAGCGTCTGGTTGACCATCACGCGGAAGTTCTTCGCGGACGACTTAGTCTTGTAGCCGGACTTCAGGAGCGAGTCGGCGATCTCGGTCACCGAGAGTTGCTTGCCCGCTAGCTTTGACTGCAATGCATCGGCCAGCAGGACACGCTTGCCACCGCTCCGCTTTGTTGACGCCTTCCGCCGCGACTTGCGAGGTGCCCGCGACGCCGGCAGGGCGGTCGAAATGTCCTCCAAGTGGGCGTCGATCTCCTCGATCTCGGCCAGCAACGCCTCGCGTTCCTCCTCGAGGACCCCGCGACGCCGGTCAAGTTCCTTCAGGAGGTTCGTCGTGGTCGCGGCCTTGAGGGACGGCTGGCGGGTGGGCTTCTTCTGGGTCTTGGCCAAGCGGATGCTCCTTGGGTAAGTTTCTTGGAGAGACATCGGGATTGTACTACACCCTATTTAGGGGATATCAAGTCCAGGACGAGACGCCTCGTCGAACTGGATCGCGTGTATTGATATTTCGATTGTCAATCGAGCCGGTCAGAGAGGCCCCTCGGGCTCAACCCGTCCGGCAGTGTCGTGGAAGGCTTCGCGATCGCTGGACATTCGGATGAAGCCGGGGTCGTCCGATGCCGCCTGCACGTGATCGCATCGGGGCCCACACCGGGCGAGGCCCCGACGGCGATCCCGCTCCGGCAGATCGAATCAAAGCAGTGTTATGACTTTGCCAACGATTGCTGCGAGCAGAGGAGCTGCCAATTCGGATCGAACGCGACGCGGGCCTCCGAGTCGGTCGGATTGTCCACTGCCTTCCAAAGCTTGCTGGGCAGTGTGTACTGGCGAGGATCATCAAACGGCAAGAACGGGAGCTGGCAGGACAAGAGCGTCATGCCCGTGTCTGCCGTACTGAACGTGTGCACAACCCCTCTTGTGAAGGCGAACACGTCACGCTCACGGGCCGGAACGGTGCGAACGGCTGTACCAGTGAAGGCTTCGATCGGCTCGTCGGTCACGTGGAAGTAGCCGCGGCCTTCCAGCACGATGATGAGGCGGTCCGAATGCTCGTGCGTGTGCATCGGCAGGTCGAGGGCCCCTGGCTTCCAGTGCAGCTTGGCGAGGGCGTCCCGTCGCTCTGGATCGATGATCTGGTCGCTCCGCCAGACAGCGCCGCCGACGTGTTCGCTGCCCTCGAATGGGAACCGCAGCTCGATCGGATGGTCGGCTTCGAGCTTGGCTACGAGGCGAGAAAAGGAGACGCCCCGACCGGTGCCGCGGATGCGGCCGAGAGCGGCCGATGGGCTAGTTGATCGCGATCGGAGCGTGCCGATGGCCTTCTGTGCGGCCAGCAGCAGGTCTCTTGGCATCCCACCGCCTGAAGCATCATCAGGCAATGCAGAACCCAAATGAACCCCGTCTATCGTGAGCGTCTTGTCATCCTGGACCATAATTCTCCCCAGAAATCCAGCAGATATTCTACGTTTTGTATGTAGACGAATCGTCTGCGTCATTGGACCGTGAGTCCAGTGAGCCGCAACGCTTTTGTGCGAGATTTTGGGGAGCGGGTCCGCGAACTCCGGACCGAGCGCGACCTCTCCCAAGAAAAGCTGGCCATGCTGGCCGGACTGCACCGCACGGCTGTGTCGTTCATAGAGCGGGCTGATCGATCGGCGAAGCTGGAGACAATCGAGAAGCTGGCACGGGCTCTCAAGGTCGAGCCGGCGGACTTGATGCCACCGCTGCGAAAGTAGCGGTACGTTGCGTCCGACTCAGACTGCTACACGGCAGAAGCTGGATTGCGATCGATCACGAAGTGTGTTATCCACTCTCTTGTGAACTCAAACCGACTCTGTATCGCAAAAAGAATCGACGTTCTCCTCGAAGAGTACCGGGCCCTCTACGCTCTGGTCCAGTTCCGCATGACCGCGCTTGACCGTCGCGTTCCCTTAGCCGGATCGACGCTCGCATTTTCGCTCGGCGGAGCCTTCATCGCACCCTTACATGTCCAGATCGTTGTGCTGGTCGTGCTTCCGCTCGCGGTACTGTGGCTCGTGCGAACCACAATCAACCATGCCAGATCGTTCGAGGACGCGTTACGTCGAATCGAGCAGATCGAAGTCCGTGTCAACGAACTCGCAAGCGAGGAACTCATGGCGTTCCAGTCTTGACATCCGAGCCGGCAACAGACGGTTGGCGGCCGCACCGGCAAGGAGTCCGTCCTTGCGGCAAGCCTAGTTGCCGCGATCACGCGCGTTGCGTGTCTGGGACTCGTTGCGTCCCAGGTTGATCACTCAAACTTGGCCCGGCTGACTTACCTTCTGCTGCCAGTTGCCGTTGCCGGCGCGATCTCCTACTCGATAACAGAGTGGGATCGATACAAGTACTGAGAGCATTCGAGCGCAGGTCACTCACGCAGTCATCCCATGCTTTTCTCGTGAAGTAGCCTAGTACATCACTCGACAATGCTGGCCGCTCCGCCAACGGTCATCAATCTGTTCCGTAGTAGAGAACCTACTTCGCACGATCGCGCCCGTGTACGTTCTCCCGAGCCGCACACTCCATCTCACTGGCCCTCGACGCCCTCCTTAGCCGACTCGGCGGCCATCGCTGGAAGAAGACATGATTCGCGACGCAGATCTTCTTGCTACAAATGAGCCCTACGCCACCTCTGTCACACAGCGCTCAAACTCAAGCAGCATCGCCTGGACAATACCCATCTGTTGGTACTCGGGTTTGTTGGTCACTATGGACTCTATGAAGTCTGTCTGTGCGATGATGTCGCTGTGTGGCTCCCATGACACCGCACCCATGCTCCAACTCTGGTATGCACGCTCAGCTGCAAAGCTCTCGTGAATGACTTGAACACGGCTGTGGCGAAGGTCTCGCCGAATGTGTTCCAATGTCGCCTGCACGCTCGCCCTTGGCCCTTCGAGCAACTGAATGAACATCCCACGACCGTACAGCAGCACGCCACTCACGCCCAACTCGCGATTGTGGCGCGACGCAGCCCGCTGTATCTGAAGTAGGTCCTGCTCCGCAACGTGCACGGTAGCTTTGCTGCAAAACACTATCTGGAACACGTCGCTACTGTTCATGCACTGGACATCGACTGATGAAGTCGTAGTACTTAGCCATAGACGAATTGCTCTTGGACTACTTTGGCTATTTGAGGGCCATGGCCGCATACCACCTGATCAGGTGACGATCACACGTCTTACATCCACCGACGAACACCACTAGCAGTGAAGTCGAGCAACGTCACGCGGCACACGAGCCGATATCGATACTGGGTCGCCCGACTACGACCCCCCTTAATCAGGGGGATACTGACTCGCACAGAAGCGAGCCATACGTAGTAGAGGCACAATGGCAAAGCGACACTCACAGATGCACGTCTTGGCAGCAGGCACAGGCGCAGCGCGACCGTTTCCTCTCGGCCACGAAGCCGTGCAGGAGCTCCTCGGGAGTGCTTGGCCCCCTGGCCCTTCTCTTGGAGGAGACAAGACCAGAGAATCGCCTCGTGTCAACATGTCAGGGAAGCTCGTTGTCCTGAGTGTCTTTCATCCCGGTGGCACACACTCGTCATCTGAGGGCCTGCTACTGGATCTCAGTGCTAGAGGGGCTGCTGTGCTGTATCCGGGATTTCTCCACGCAAGCACTGAGTGCATTGTCCGTATCGAAACGACATCGGGCGTCCCTGAGTGGGTAGATGCCTCGGTAGCGGGCTGCTCGATGCTCAGCAAGGGCATCCATCGAGTGAGTCTGCAGTGGCTGGAGACACTCGAGATCAGGAAGTTCGTACCAGCGAGTGAATGGGGAAAGCTTGGTGGACGAGCCGATGTCACCATGAGCCAGGTCGCGTCCGGAAGGGTGTTGGCGGTTGGCATTAATGACATCGAGGTTGAGCTCGTCCGGGTGCTTCTCAAGGACTTGCCACTGGAGGTCGACGTCGTTCCATTTTCAGGAGCCGCTATTGATGCTCTCCACGAAACGGCTTTCGATATCCTGGTCGTCAACGGTGATTGCACAGATCTGGATGCTCCAGGATTTATGCTCAAGTTGCGCGAGGAAGGGTTCGACGAGCCCGTGCTCGTACTGATTGACACGCACAAGCTGCCTCGTACGAGCAGCGAAAGCCAAAAGGTCCGCTACTTGGCGAGACCCCTGATCGACGAGGACTTTACCGCGACGATTCGCGAAGTACTTCTCGATCCCGCGCACACCGCCGGCGGTAGCAAATCGATCGTATCAAGTCGAGCCGACGAACCAGGAGTGCGCAATTCGATCGAGACGTTCGTTCGACGCGTACGCGAACTACGCGCGACACTTCGAGCCGCTAGTCAGTCAGACAACACAGACGAGGCTCGAAGGTGCCTGAGGCTGTTGCAAAACACCGGTGCTGGATTTGGCTTCCAGGTGCTCACAGATGCCGCGTCTGAGACCCTTACCCAGCTTAACGCCTCGGGGTCAGCCCAAGAAGCCTCCCCAGCCATCAAGAGACTCATCCGCATCCTCGATCGGGTCCGCAGCCCCGCAGGAGCACAATCAGCCGATGAGTCCCAATCGGCCTAACGCCAGCCATTGCTACCTTGGGCGACGCCGGAGAAAGAGCGACAACAAACCCGAGTAGTAAGCCGAGCTACACGCCGCCATCTCTGGGGGAGCACAAACCCTGATGAACGCACCCGTTGAACCGGTGACTATTGCAATCGCATGGCTTCAGAAGGCCTGCCAGGCTGCCAAGAAATATGTCCCACGAGTGGCGCACAACTCGAGTTAGATGACGGCAAGACCTGGGTGAAGTTTGCCCGGGAGCTGCCGTCCATGCCTCGTCGTACCGATCAGGAAGAGCCCCTTTCAACTGACTCTATTTGGCCTGTCGGACCTCAGGCTCTGGAGCGCGGCGGAACGGTGATTGCTGAGCTTGCTCGCGTGCCTGTTCTCCCTACGTGGCGAATCACATGCGCTATTGCGGCAGCCATGAGTCGCTTTCCGCTCAAGCCCAGTCGAGTCTCGTTGGTCCTTGGAACCGCAACTGGAGAGGGTGAGTGGCACCCCATCGTCGGAGGCTCATCATCAATCGGCACAGAAAGCGGGACCGTCATGTTCCCCATGGAGGACACGACTACCGAACGCCTGCCCGTATCCACCGAGCCCATCGCGCCGAGCTCATGCAGCCGCTTGGCGTCAGCACTCCTCGATGGAATGCCTGAAACTTCGAGTCTTGTCACCAACTCTAGTGACGTCCCGACCACACTCGCGGTGCGATCTTCCAGGTCACCCAGCTCTATCGTCGAGGCCACTTGGGGTGTAGCCTCGAACGATCTTCCTTCAGAGACTGTGCTCCATTTGGAGTTTCTGCTGCGATGCGCTACACGGACGATCGATCAAGCCTTTCCCAGCGGAATCGAGGATACGCCAAGGCTCACGGTCACCGAATTGCGCGTCGTCCGAATGCTGCTCGATGGCTACAAGACTCCAGAAATCGCTGCTAAGAGTAAGTGCAGCCCACATACAGTACACGATCACGTAAAGAGTGTGTACCGCAAGCTCGACGTGAATACACGTGAACAAGTTTTCTCGCGGGTGTTAATGCCGAATACAGAGACGCTTGCGTAGATCTAGCCTGGTGATCCCTCCGTGGTATTGAGGCCACCTACGGCAACAACCCTGCATGATCGCCGTACGCAAGTGATAGCCCCACCTGAGCGATGTCGACGCCGTTCATGTTGATCATTCCAGTTGGACTTCCCGCCGCATCGACGAGTCCAAAGTCGCTATAGCACACCCGCACCCACTGCCCCGTGTTGGCATCCTGTTCCCACACGTAAATCGCATCGGTAAAGGTGCCGGGAACTGCACGAGCCGGAGTAGCCGTCCAGTCACCCACTGCGGGATGGGCCAGCCCGGTTCCCGAAGCCGTACTCCAGCCGCTCGCCGTATCGACACCGTGGAGAAAGAACACCTCGGAAGTGGCAAGCGCGTAGGCAGTCTGGAACGCAGCGATGTCGTACGTGCCGGAGACAACAGCCTGAGCAACCGCCCAATCGTGATGGGGCTTGAACGGCACGTTCTGCCAAGCCGACTGCTTGGCGAGCGTTGGATCGAATTCGAGTACCACTGCCCGAAACGCGTCCATGACCGCCGGGCGGTTCTGAGACATGTTCACCGGGTCAAGGACACGCAATCGAAATGAGAGAGTCGCGCTGTCTACGTTGGGTATCGACATGTACGTATTCCTTTGAAGTCACTGGCACTACGGATGTATGCTCTTGGCACATCGGAATCCAAGCCCAATCAGGCGGTCGCCGACGGGTTGCTCTTGCAGAGAGAGCCCAGGCAGATCTCCCGCCCGGAACAGTGGATTGTCCCATGCGTGCCCGCAAGTGGCACGGACCGCGAAGTTCGGCTCGCCGGTGGGCGCAAAGACGGTCTCGGTCCACTCGCGTACGTTGCCGTACATAAAGAGCAGCCCCTCCGGCGTGCGATCATCGCGGGCAGCCTCTGGCAGCGGCCCACGCGTGGGCACGACCGAGCGAACGTACCAATCCAACGCACCTGGGTCCGAAATCGGTGTATTCGCCGCGGTTTCGCGGCCCCTGGCTTGGCGAAACTGGACATTCAAGCCCGGCTTACCGGACTGTGGCTCCCCAGCCGGATAACGCCGGCCGGCTGGACCTCGTGCCGCATAAATCCACTCTTGTGCAGTTGGGAGACGCTTGCCAACCCATGCCGCGTAACCCTGTGCCTCTTGGAGCGTGACGCCAACCACGGGCAGGTCGCGGAGCTCAGGCGGGCAGCGATCTCCGCCCCACATAGCAGGAGCGGGCACATTGGAGTCGGAGGCGAGTACATACGCCTCGTACTCCGCGTTTGACACCTCGTACCGATCAATCAAGAAGGGTGCAGGAGCAACTGGCACGATGCGTCTATAGGTTGCGGGTGCATCCTCGAGAATCGGGTTCGCAATCGGATCGAATCGAACCATGTCTTGTTCGACATCTGCGGTCCGCGTCGGATTGACGAAGACTTCTCTAGATGCATCGGTCTCCAGATACAGTGTGGCTTCCGCCGACTGCCCGTTCGAATTGGTGACCACTACACGGTAGTAGCCAGGTTCTACTCGGAAGTCTCTGTCAACCTGGCGACGATCATTCGACACCGCTCCGGTTGTCACGTCGATGGCACTCAGATAGACACTGGCTCCTGACGCGAGATTAGCGATGCGCACACGCGGACGATCGTCGGCCAGCTGGACTGCCAGCGCAGTCGCCCCAGTCCCTGCGAGCAGGGCCGCAACCGCTGCTGTCGCAATCGTCCGGTGGCGACTCACGTACCGGTGCGCCCTTTGGCTTATTGGAGCACGCCGAGCAAGGATTGGAGCGCCTCTCATCCAACAGCGAAGCTCGGCCCCGAACTGAGCCGCACTCTGGTACCGGTCACTCGGGTCCTTTTCGAGCGCTTTGAGGCAGATTACCTCCAGATCCCGCGGGACGCCGCGCGACCGGCGACGTGGAGCGACCGGGGTGGTGGACTGAATCGCCTGGAGGATTGCCTCCTGATCGCTCCCCGAGAACGGAAGGCGGGAAGTCAACGCTTCATACAACACGACCCCAAGCGAAAAGACGTCGCTCCGTCCATCCAATGCGGATTGCTCGATAAGCGCGTGCTCCGGGCTCATGTACGAGACACTTCCGGCGGCTACCGGGGTAGCGAGCGACGGGCTACCCGAACTGCGTATGGCGATTCCGAAATCCAACAAGTGGGCCGTGTTCAATTGGGTCCACATTATGTTGGACGGCTTGATATCTCGGTGAACGATGCCGACGCCGTGTGCCTCCGACAGGGCTTCGGAGATCGTCGCAAGCATGCTTGCGACGCAACGGAACCAGTCCTTCAAGTCTCCCTGTCCTGCTTCAAGACCGGGCCTTGTTTGTTCATCGATGAGGTGACGCAAGGTCTGACCTTCGATGTACTGAGACACTATGAAATGGAAACCGTCGGACCGACCAAACCGATACACCGGCACGATCGCGGCGTGTCGTAGCTTCGAAACATGCACCGCTTCTTGCTGGAATCCAGCGAGGAGACGGGTCGAACGAGACAGTCCCGGGGACAGGACCTTGACGGCCACCTCACGCTGTAGAATTGTGTCTTTCGCGAGGTACACGATGCCCATGCCACCACGACCGAGCTCCCGGATGACCTTGAATTCATCGAGATCGAATGGAGGCTCCGGCTCAGCAGCATCAGGGGGCTCGCCCTCTTCTTGACGCCGCAGGAATTCGATGGTGCCCTCGTCGTGCCGTCGGAGCAGGGCATCGATTCGCACCCTCTGCTCCGAGTCTTGGCATGCGCCATCCAGAAAGGCGGATCGATCATCGTGGGAGAGAGCCAGCGCCGCAAGGAAGATCTGCTTGTCGTCCTGATGCTCGGCCATCGGAGTCTCCTGAGCTCACGACGCGCGCTCACCTCTTTCCTCTGCCGCCAACCGATGGCATGTGTGCGCGACAAGCTCGAGCTTGCTCGTCATTCTTGATCTTGCTTCGCTCGCTGCGAGAGCCAGGCCCTTGCATAGGCCCAGTGCGCGCGTACAGAGCCCAGCGTGATACCGAGGTCGGAAGCCGTCTGACGCATTGACCTGCCGGACAAGAACAGCAGCCGAACGACTTCGGCGGCGTCCGGGTCCACGGCCTGGAACTCCTGGAGTCGGAGCTCAAACTCGCTGAGAGTCAATTTCGGCGGTTTGAAGTGGACCTTGCTCGGTTGAGTCCGGAAGTACTCGTCCGACGGCGATCGCTTTTGCCTTGCCGCCCGCCGAGCTTCTTCGACAACCACGTCGTGCATGGCGCGGCCAAAGATGAAGAAAAACTGCCTGCGATCTTCCGCGTCTAGATTCTCCCGGCGGAGCAGTCGCTCGCATGCAGCGTTCACGAGTGTCCCCGGATCCAGATCAGCATGCGCCGGAATGTTCGTGGCGAGGCTCCGCGCGATCTGCCTCAGCTCCTCGTACACTCGATCAAAGAGGTCTTCCTGAGCCGCTTTGTCACCGCTTCGCATGGCTGCTAGGAGATTGGTGAGCGTACCTGAGTCTGGAGTCTGGAGCGGCATGGCGGTGAATACTAAGCCAGATGTAGTCCGTACACGCTCCAAAAACGGGTGTTGCCGGCTCGCTTCTTGGGCCCATAGAGTGCCAAGGGAGTCCTCACTGCCTCTCGACTCGCAAGATCCGGCGCTGGCCGTATAGGGAATGCTCGGATACGGGATCTACCAGCGGTGGTGAAGACGCACGCTGATCGTGTCGGATGCTTCCGCCATCCAAAGGCGGCTGGACGCGTAGGCCACTTGACACAGTCTCTCTCGCCCCCCGCGAGGCTCTCGGTAGAGTGTCACCAGCTGAATGGCTTGGGGAGTGAGCCTTCCCAAGCGTCTGAGATTCATAGAGGTAAGTGAACTCGAGCCGGCCATCCGCCTCAGGCGAGAACACGTGGGCAATGGCCAGCGATTGTGCTATCCGGTAGTCCAGGTGGGGCCGAAGCATCGTTCAACGCAATAGACGCTGCCAGGCGGAGCACAACAAACTGCCGGCTCGCCGCTTTGGGACACTTGAATGTTTCGGACACTCAAGGCTGACCTATGGAGTCCAGATGCTGATAGAGGGCCGTAAAGATAACTCTACCGCGTTCGTTGTATCGGTCGAAACAGAAAGAGAAGCCCTCAGAAAGCCGCACTCGTACGTCTACAAGGTCGAGCACGGCGAACGGCGAATCGACCCGGTCGAGTTTGTACAATGGTGTCGGGCCTGCGGCGTTGATCCGGCAGACGAGGTGGATCGGATCAAGCCCTAGGGCATTCTTTACAACCGAGCCTCCATTGTGGTAGACGGGTGGAATGAACGTTCCGTCTTCCTTCGAACCCCAGGCCCGCATCCAGGTGCTCTTGGAGGAGTATCGGGCCCTGTATTCTCTAGCCAAGTTCCGCGTGGTGGCACTCGATCGCCGAGTCCCACTTGCAAGTACCACACTTTCGTTGTCGCTGGGCGGAGCCTTCGTCGCTCCCGTGGCAATTCAAGCAGTGGTTTTGATGGGTCTACCGATCGCGGTGCTCTGGCTCGTCCGCACCACGATCAACCACTCACGGTCGTTCGAGGATGCACTTCGTCGGATCGAGCAGATCGAACTGCACGTGAACGCCATCGCGGGGGAGACCCTGCTGGCGTTCCAGTCTTCGCATCCAAGCCGGGGTGAGTCGGTCGGAGGCAGGACCGGACGCGAGTCCGTGCTCGCCGTCGCGCTGGCCTCAACGGGATCGCTCGTAGCTTGCTTGGCGCTGGCGGCATTGCTCGCGCAACAAGACACTGCGCTACGGCTGTTCTACCTGCTCCTCCCGGTAAGCACATCGGCCCTGATCGCTCGGGAGTTGCACCGACTCGATCGATACCGATACCGTGCACGCGAGACCGAATCCCCAGGAGATCGCTAGCGGCCCCCGCGATCCTCGGCCATCCTGAGCATGGCCGCCTCGCTCTCGGCATCGTGGAGGTGGTAGTAGAGGTCGAGGATGCTGCTCGAGCTATGCCCCATCCAGGCCAGTGCCATGCGGTAGGGGATTGATGAGTTCGCGCACGTGCTGGCGAAATGGTGGCGGAGCGAGTGGGTCTTGTAGCTGCGGCCGTAGCCGAGCTCCCCGCATAGCCGCTTGATCCGAGCGAGCAGCGTCCGGGCCCGCAGATTGGGCAGGACCAACTCGCCATCTCGGGGCAGGGCATCCAACACCGGCCGCACCTTCGGGTGCACCGGGACGAACCTCGCCTCCCGGTCCTTGGTCGTCCTGGCCGAGCCACCACGGTGCACATGGATCATGCCGAGCTCACCCATGTCCAGGTGGACATCCGCCCAGTGCAACTGCTCCAATTCACCAACTCGCAATCCTGTGTGCGCCAGGATCGCGATCGTGGCGTGGGTGAGTCCCTCAGTCCTCTCCAGCATCCGATCGACCTGGTCGGCGGTAAAGCACGGCTGCGGTTTCGGTTTCGCCGTCGGCAGTCGCGTGCTGGCCAGCGAGGTGGTGGGGGCGAGGCGCTGCCGCCAGGCCCACTTGAACATCTGCTTGCATACGGTCAGCGTCGTGTAGTTGGACTTGGCGGAGTACCTCGTGCCCTGCTTGTGGGTTTGCTCGCGGAGCCATGCTCCGAAGCGGGCGTAGGCCGACTCATCGAACCGATCGGCACGCGTGAAGCCAGCCTCCCTGCAGAACCGTCGCAGCTTGTCGAGGTCGGCCCGGTACTTGGCCAGCGTCTTTGGTGCCAGATCACGATCGCTGTTGAACGCCTCATAGCGGTCGATGAGTTGGTTGATCGTCGCTCGTGCGGGTGGCGTGCGCTGCTCGCCCGCGTCCAGCCGCTGCTGGATCTCGATGGCCCGCCGCCGGGCCTCGCGCTTGTTGGGCGTGCCAAGGCCCTGGAAGCGACGCGTGCCCGCCTCGACAAACTCGGCCGAGTAGGACTGCGAGACGCGTTCCTCGCGTCCCGTCTCGGTTTTGCGGTACTGGACCTTGCGGCCGATGGTCACGGTCGTGCCATCGACCACCTCGCGATCGACGAACTTCATAGCGTATCCGTGGTGGTTGAGCAGGCGTGTTTGAAGCGACCCGAGCATGCCAGCGGGTTCGCGGGATGTGAAGGGCACGTCGCCTACCGGACGATCAGCTCCGAAAGTACTCGCGGATGAGCCGATCCCGCCAGAACCGCAGCGGCTTGCCGCGCTTGACCGAGGTTCTGAGATTCCCCCGGCTGACCATGTGGTAGACGGTCGATTTGCTTACGCGGAGCAGCCTCGCGGCCTCGTTGGGCGTGAGAATCGCCGGAAACCGATCGCCATCGACGGCTGACTCGATCTCATGACGCCCGATGGGCCGAGGATGCGGCCCGCCTTGCTTGCCATGCTCCTGGGCCATGGTCACCACCTCAGGATCTGCGTCGCGACCGAGTCCCGCTGGTCGTTCGCAGGGATCTGCGAAAACCCCTCGGCCTCACGCTCCTGTGCGGCGCTGCGCTCGCTAGCCATGGTGTCCGCGATCGATTTTTGCTCGAGCTCGCGGTCGGTGAGCTGCATGATCTGGAGCCGATCCCGGGCGAGAATCAATGCGGCATCGACGACCATGCACAGGGCGATGAGCACGAGCACGCCGCTGATCGCCCAGCGGCCGTAAGGCGCCGGGAGCACGGTCCGCTCGATCGCGAACACGATGATCGCAAGCACCAGCACGAACGCCGGCTCGCCGACGAGCGCCCTCCAGAGTCCGGGGCTCCGCGTCCTCTCGAATAGCCTCTGCCACAGCGGGGCCAGGACGGCGTGCGCCGAGCCGAGGTCCTGCGAGTGGATCGGCAGCTTCGAGCCCCGGAAGAACCGGACGATCGCGACGATTGCCTGTCCCACCACCGACAAGAACACGACATTCAAGAAGATGAGCACCGGGGCTTCCCAGCGTGTGTCCTGGTAGGCTCCGGCTGCGATGCTGAGGATGATGTACGCCAGCGGATAGCGCCAGAGCGCCACGGCGACGCCCACACGCCATCGCATCAGGCAGAGCACCCATGCCCCGGCGGATGCGGTGAACAGACGGAAGAGCGAGATGATGCCCTGGCCGAGCGCGAAGACGGCCCTGCCCGCTGCATTGATCGCTTGCGTATTGCTCTGCATCTCCTTGAGCGATCCCATGACGCTGAGTTCCTGATTCTCCATTGCGCTTCTCCTGAGTCCTGTTGGTGTGAATGTTGTGATTCCTTCGACCGCTCAAGCGGGCCGGTACTGGTTGAACGCGACCTTGATCGAGGGGCGGCCGGTGGCCCGCCACGTCCGGCCCGAGACCGAGCAGAAGGCCTCGGTGTGCCAGTTGGAGGCCGGCCCACCGCGAGCAAGCCGCAGAATCTCGATGGCCGGGACGTCGTCGTGCAGGTCCAGCGAGAAGTTGGCGTTGCGGCCGCCGGAGCCACCGCCTGGGCGGCCGTCGCCGCCCTCGCGTTCGGACATGCCATGGCTCACACGCGCCTGCCACGACTTGGCGAAGACCTCGCCGGCGTAGCGCAGCGTCTCGGGATCCGACGTCGCGCCGAAGAACTTGACCGCCGGCAGACCGAGGATGGCCTCGGCTGCGGCGCGTGGATCGCGTCCGCCCGAGCAGGCCGCGCGGATGTTGCCCACGCACTGGGTGGCGAGCACCATGCACCCCATGCGATCGCGTGCGGTCCGCATGAAGGCCGGGTCGTCCTCGGGATCGAGGAACTCCTGGAACTCGTCGGCGACCAGCACGACCGGACGCGACGATTCGTCGATACTCCTCCGCAGGATGGCCCGCTGGATGGCGGTGAGCCAGATGCGCTGGATCGTGGCCCCGACCGCGCCGAACGTCTGGAGTGGTGCATCCAGGATGAGCACCGGTGAGCGGGTGAAGCACTCGTGGGGTCGCCACGTGTCCGGGGCCCCGCACAGCGCCTCGCCAATGGGGCCACGGATCAGCGGATCGAGCGCCGACGAGATGGTGGCCACGGTCGAAGCCCGCGTTCGATCTGGCGTGGTTGGTACGGTCGAGAGCAAGAACCGGCCCGCCGTGTCCAGATCCGCCTCTTCGATCGCGGTCAGCGTCTTGCCGTTGGCCACTTCGCGCGCACCGAACGCCGGGCATCGCTGCTGCCATTCGGGATCGCCGACTTCCTCCGGGCTCGCCGGCAGCGTCTGCAGCGTCTCGTAGATCAGGCGATAGCTGAGCGGTACCTCAGCGATCGTGAAGATGGTCACGAGGTGCCGCACGTACCGCTCGGCGTCCGACCGCCAGAACCCGTCCACACCGGAGCCGCCCGAGCCACCCTGCCGTCGCAGCGACAACGTAATGAGCCGCGTGAGGTCCTCGACCAATCCGCCACCGTCGTCGGTGCGGAAATGCTCGTAGGCCAATGGGTTGAACCGGTCGGTCCCGATGCGCACGCGTCGCACCGGTCGGCCCCAGCTCTCGGCGAGAGCCGTCCAGTACGCCGGATCGGCTGGCTTTACGGACACGTGGATCAGCGAGCATCCCAGAGCGTGGGTCGCCCCAACGAGGTGTGCCAGCACGCCCGAGGTCTTCCCCGAGCCGCTGTCGCCCAGAATGTCGCGCACACTCAGCCCGTCCTGGCGGCGGTTGAACTGGAGCAATGAGGTGTCCAAGTCGAAGCCGGAACGTGGAACCGGGATCTGCTTGCGACGACGCCAGCGCATGTGTGGTGGCTCCTCGTGCTTCCGGAGCGTCAAAGAGAGAGCCCGGGGCGGGGAGAGAAGAAAACAGACGCCACCGAAAAAGAGAGCAGAGAGGGGGGGGGGGAGGAG
>CALCCF010000107.1 GCA_937899905.1 uncultured Phycisphaeraceae bacterium | reverse complement strand
GCACTCACCTCCTCGGAACTGCGTCTGTGCCGCGATCGAAGACGAAAGCGGTATCACCTCAAGGGAGGGGGTCTCTCCACGAGCGCCCCCGACCGAGACCGGCCCGGTTGGAGGCGCGCATGCCCTGCCGGGCTGGTTATGTTGCGCAACTGAAAACGCGGGGCGTAGCCGTG
The DNA here is from genome assembly GCA_937899905.1 of uncultured Phycisphaeraceae bacterium. Taxonomy (GTDB): domain Bacteria; phylum Planctomycetota; class Phycisphaerae; order Phycisphaerales; family UBA1924; genus JAHCJI01. Next base: position 8,270 of record CALCCF010000107.1, on the reverse strand, counting down.
CCATCCGCTCACGCCGATTGAGTCTCCCCACCAGCCCCTCCCACACGCCCTCTCATACCAAAGCACCCCCCGATCTAGGGGGGTGGATCTTCAAGTGGCTAGACTGGCCGTCCAAGGCAAGGGAATTGAACTGCTCGGGGGCGTGCATGCAAATCGATCGTGGGTTGATCGGAGAGCTCCTCTCTGAGCCCAACCCGTCGCTCGCTCTTCAGCGCTTTGTCGCGGAATTCACCAGCTTCGAGCAAGGCTGGCCCGGACAAGACCTGTTCGCTGACGCACGCGAGGACTCCTCCGTTCTGGAGCATCTGATCGAATGGGCCGTTTTCGGCGAGCAGATCGCGCACAAGGCGGGCATGCCCACCAGGCCATTTCCATCTCGATCCGATCGAGAATCATTCGTGAGCGAGCTGTCACTGCTGATTGCGGAACTTAAGCTGAGCTTCAACGGCCAAGTGCAAGATGGGCCGGGCTTGCACTAGGCAGCGAGCTTGCTCGCGATGATCGATGTTTCGAGCCGGCTCAACACCGGGTTTCTGGCCATGTCTCGAAGCTGGCGCACAAGCACGCGGCTCTCCACCGCAAGATCACGTGATGCCTCGATGTGTTGTGCGATCGCCTCAAACAGGGATGGAAGCATGGCGCCATCCTCCGGCAGCGCCTTCGACTCATTGAGCGAGTCGTCCGCAGTAACCCGGCTCTCGAGCTCGTGCATCCCACGGACTGGCCGCACTGCGACTCGTTGGTGTGGGTAAAGCGAACTCGCCGAGCGTTTGATCCGAAACACCTGCGTCACGAGCATGCACTGCTGAAGAACTCGCTCTCGACCAGATCGCCGATGTCGACCCTGGGATCGAGATCGATGATGCATAGCTCGGCATGGAGCAGCGCCGTGATGTGCCGGCACCCGTACCGTCCATACATGCACGCGAGCTCGATGATCCACCGCGTCAGCGGCAGCTCGTCGTCGCGCACGATGGGTAGATACCGCTGCGTGGCTCTCGGCTGCCTGAGCAACTTGCACGCCCGCCTCTCCAAAGCTCTGAAACGACCCGCAACGCACGGGCCGCCTCACGCGTCCGGTTTGGGCTAAGAGGTTCCCTTGGGCGATCTCCTGCAGCATCGCCTTGTCGAGAGCAAGATCCGCCACCAGATTGCTCAGCTGTGTACTCTCTTTCTCGAGTTCTTTGAGCTCATTCGCCTGGTCAGTCTTCATCCCGACCTGTTCCTTCCGCCATCTGTAGTTCGTCTGCTCGGTCACGTCCAGCGTTTGTACACAGCCTCGACGGACGAGCCCTTGCCCAGCTCGACCTCCGCCTGACGTGGCTTGTTCACAATCTCCTCAGCCGGACGACGCTTGTTGCCCATGATCGATGCCATTCATGGTCCACCCAAAGACCGCCGCTCTGAGTCGATCGGGTTGAGGGCGCAGGCCAGGGGGGTGGGTGGAGTTTAACAGGTCGGCGAACAGGAGTCGACGAAGCGTTGCCGGCAAGGAACTTCAAACACTTTGAAGGGACTGGTCCATCCTCAGTGGGCTATCGCACCCGATGTACGACACTGCGGTGGGTTCGTATTCCTACATACGAACTTACTCAAGCAGCAGCCTTGACCCGACCGCCAGACCACGCCAGAACAGAAGGCTAGCTTAAATCATGTCAGTGTGCGACTGAGTGCTTCCGATGTGAGCGTCAGGAAGGCCATGCATAACCATCTCATTAATACACTCGAACAACGCATCTGCATGTTCAGTAGAAAGTCGACGAACTTTGAGTCGGCGCATGAGGATCCCTCGTGCGATCCTAATCATCAAACACTGACCCACCACATTGAATGCCATTATCTCTAGAGTGGACTCATCTTCTATATCTGGCCGAATAACTCGTATAAGGCGCTTGCACCCTTCGTGGCCCGGACAAATTGTTCGATGGTAAAACTTATTATCAGGTTTGCCGTCAATCAGTCCTTCTCCAATGGCAAAGGCTTGCGCCAAGTGCTGTTGGCTAGCTACATAGGTATTCATATCTACTAGGATTTTGATGTGATCACGTAGCAATGCGATAGCTTCTTGCCGAGACATTTGATCGACGCTCGGCACTGGCGGGAAGTGCTTCCCGATTGACTCGGGATTGTGAAGGTCAAGTGCTGCTTCGTAAAGAGCTGCCTTTGAGCCAAAGTGGTAGTGAATACTAGCGTAACTAACGTCGGCCCGACTCGCCACTTGACGGAGCGAGGTACCACCAAAGCCATTCCTTGCGAACGACTCCGACGCTGCGTCAATTATCCTGTCTCGGACTGCCGTATCCCTACTTGTCATGCGTCCAACATCCCTGAACTACAGCTCACTCTGCCGTCGATTTGACCAGAGAACCACGAAACAGACCAGTGGTCCTATGGCTCTCGACTTCGGCCAACTCAATCGCCGTTGGCTACTGATTGTACTGTCTTGGGTCGCGATGGATCAGTAGTTCGTGTGCACGGGTGACAAGCCCATAAGTCCATGGTGTCAATGCACTTGGGATTCCGCTGCCAAGGTCGATTTGGTCAAGGGCTGGCATCTGGCTTCAAAATACTGCGAGTGAATTCGCAAGGCCTGAATTGACACATACGGTAATGTGCAATACCTTGGCCACATGGCCAGTTGGACTGGCCATGTGGCCAGAATGCGAGGTGGGATGCAAGTGGCCTTTTCGGGTGAACGTTTCTGCTAGTGCCAGAATGGAACGCACCAGATAAGGGATCCCAGAGTGCATACTCAAATCAAGCCACTTCCTAGTCAGGGGGTGACGCGTGCTGGGCACTCATTTGTACTCATTGCACTACTTGACCGAGAGGCAACCATGTTGTTTACCCGACAATTACTTGGCACTCTTGCCATAAGCGTCATTATGACATGTGTACGACCTGTGTGCGGGGGACAGGACGAAGATGCTCCGACCACGTCGCAAGAGCAAGCGATGGATGCTCGCAACGTTGTACCCGAGAGCTTTGAGACAATTGTCATCGCTCCGGACGAGAAGAGCCGTGAGCGGGCGATGAAGCTCATTGCGTTGTACGACGTGTTCGCCAGAGATCCCTCACCCGAGGCTCTGTCAGAGTTCATCGCTGAAGGCTACATCCAGCACAGTTCGGCGGCGCCCGATGGCTACACAGGCATCGGCATGGTCTTCTCCCGCAGTGTCAAGCTGTACCCCGTCGCGCTAGACGTCCACAAGGTGATGGTTGTCGGCGACTGGGCTATGGCGCACGTCAATTTCCGCAACCTGGAGAAGCCCGAAGAGGGCGACCTGGGCTACACGGCCGTCGATATGTTCACCTTCAATGACGAAGACAAAGTTACCGAGCACTGGGACGCCGTCCAGGGCATCCCGACTTACTCTGTCAAGCCTCGCCACGGCATGTTTCGGCGTGTGCTCGACCACCCGGTCTGGCCCTATGAGACTGTTGCGCCAATCCCTGCGCCTGAGCGCGAGATCTTCTGGGACAAGTGGTGGGCGCCGCCAACGGCAGAAGAGCGGGCCGCTGACCGCCGGATCCGCCAGATGCCCAAGGGCAGCCAGCCCGCGACATACTACGACCGGCAGAGGATCGACCTGAGTAATCTGCGCGACTTCTACGAAGGCCTACTCATGGCCGACATCATGATCCATGTCGACGGCATGTTCGATGCCGAGACCAAATGGAAGCTGACGCTCTTCCAGATGATCCTGATGGGCAGCAACCACCATGAGGCCCGCGCTGCATGGCAGCTGGACTACATGGGCGTCCCAATGGCCGAGATCCGCGCGATCTATGAGGACGACTACGCCCAAAACATCGAGGATGAGCGCCTGCGGGCCGCGTTCGAGTTCGTCCGGCAGCTCTCTGTTCGGCCCGCGCTGGTCACCGCGGACACCCACGCCATGCTCCGCATGCAGTACACAGACCGGCAAATCGCCGAACTCAATAACCTTGCCGGAATCAACGCGGCCCTCGCGATGCACGACATGCTGGTGCCGATCGTAACGGACCAGGAAACACTGGACTGGGCGATGGCCAACCTTGGCCCACTGGGTTGGGAGCCGGGCCGCAACTTGGGATCGCCCGACGAACAGCGTCAGAATCTGTTTGCGGGCGAAGCGTTTAGGCGCGCGTACGAGGAGGTCAATGCTAGATGGCAGCGTCACGACTACTCAGCGCCGGATCCCCAATTCGACACCGACTGGGTCAACTACCTCACTGGGTACGAGATCCCAACGCGCACATTCGACATGGACAGGGATGGCATCGAGGACCCCTTCGATCACTATCCCCAAGACTTCCTGCTCTGGGAGAAGCCCGGCCTCGCAGACGAGAACTTGCCACCGGCAACCACAGCTGCATTTGATGTCGCCAGGTTTGATCGGGATTTCTTCGAGCCCGAGCGGCAGTCTGAAACGGTGTTCCCCCCGAGCGACAGGCACCGCTTCGATACAATTTGGACGCGGCAGACCGTGATCGGCACGATCAACATGGACAACTTTTTCAGTTCCATGGATAGAGCATTGACGATCGAGGAGAAATGGTCCACGTTCCTAGTCTTCCAACTCGCGAGCGGCTGCGGGCACTGCCAGGTTCACGGCGCCTACGGCGTCTTCGATGCGCTTGAAGAAGACTTCCCGTCCGACCTCGTGCCGCAGGACGTCTTCGATGGCGAAGTGCTCCCGAAGATCCACGCGCTCTTTGATTTCGAACGCTCGGACTTGTTCACTGACGGCGAGAAGGCCTACCTGCGTCTCGCTCGCGACGCTGGGCCAGTCCCGGCGCGCCTGTCACCCGATCACATCGAAGAAATGCGTCGCCACTTCAGCGACCGGGAGATCCAGGAGCATGTCGCTACGCTGGTCACCTCCGCTTGGCTCGCGACGGTGATGCAAGGCCAGATCACCGTGACCGACCGCCTCAGCATGGCCTGGGCGCTGAACAACCTGACCTCGGTCGGCTGGCGCCCCGGCGATCACATCGGGCTCCCGCAGGAACAACGCCCATTCCACATGACCCAACTGGGCGATTTCATCGCGGGCGAGATGGGCATGGGCGAGGTCACCGATGACGCGACCGAGTGGATCGACACCCATGTCCCGCTCGCGACGGATCGGGATCAGGACGGCGTCGACGACGTGTTCGACGGCTTCCCGAACGATCCGAGCCGATGGGAGGACACCGACCGCGACGGCATCGAGGACTCGCTCGACGACGACATCGATGGCGACGGGATCCCCAACGCCGTTGAACGCCAGCAGGGCACGTTCCCGTACAAGGCCGATTCGGATGGTGACGGGATCGACGACCTCGCCGAGCGGAACGCCGGTACAAACCCCGTTGATCCTCGAAGCCTGTAGAACTGTGGGCCCAGTGTCCTTCTCGGCGCTGGCGAGCACGGACTCTCAGGCTCGTCGGCAGGCTGATATCCCGTCAGGCGTCCCAGACGCGCAAGGAATCCCCACATGAGCCTCCGCGCTGGTTCCATGCTCTTGGCTTGCGTGCTCACCCCTTCGGCGGGTGCCCAGGATATGACCACCGACGAGCCAGCAAGGCACCTGCTCGAAGGCGAATCCGATACCGACCCCGATGTTACCGACGATCCTGAACTAGATCGAATGTCATACCCGAACTTTACGGGCGAGTGGATTACCCGATTGGGCCTGAACAGCGACTACAAGGTTGAGGGCCCGCTCGAAGAGATCACCGACGAGTTCATCGACATCATCGCAACGCCCCGGCTCGAATTCACTGACCGGTTCAAGATCGACAGCGAGATCCGCCTGGAAACAACCTCCTTGCCGACCGAGAACCGGCGGTTCGAGGACGAGGGGATCTTCGTTCGGAAGCTGTGGTTCCAGTATGACCCCACGGACGACCTGTCCTTGCTCGCCGGCAAAATCACGCCCCGCTTTGCGATCGCCTCGCTCGTGACGCCCGGCATGTTTGGCAACAACTATAACAAAGAGATCGAGCTCATCGAGCGGATCGGGTTCGAGGCCCAATACACGTTCGATGCCGGCAGTGCCGGGATGCACACGCTCAGCGGGAGTACGTTCTTCGATGACACGAGCGTGCTGTCCGAGTCGCTTGGCAACAACCGAGGCCAGACATCGCTTAGCGATGGCGGGGCAAGCAACACCGAGTCCTTCGAGTCGTTCACGCTCGCTCTATCGGGCCAGGAGATCACGAGCTTGCCGGGTTTCAGATACCAGGTGGGCTTGATCCACGAAGCGGCAGGTCGGGGTGATGCGGACGACGAGAACGGGTTCGTTGTCGCCGCGGACTGGACGAGACGATTCACCGAAGATACCTCTCTGATGGCGATCGCCGAGGTCGCCCCTATCTGGAACTTCGAAGGTTCTGCGGACGACGTTTTGTACACGAGCGCTGGGCTCGTACTTCGCTCGGGCAGGTGGCTCGGCGTCGTATCTGGCACTTACCGGCTACGCGATCTATCGGGGGGCGGCGAGTGGAACGACTATTCGCTGCAGACGACGGTCGAGTATGAGATGGGGTATGGATTCTCCGTAGCCGTCGCACATGAATTTCTCCGAGATCAAAATTTTGACGGCCGGAGGGTCGGCGTTCGCTTGAACTACTCTCTTGCTTTCTAGCGCTTCGAACGCTGCACACATCGGCGCTACTCACACACAGAAATGGCAAGGCTTGAGATTATGGCCGATCGTGCGCAACCGGGGCGAGCATCTGCACTGGTTACTGAAGTGAATAGCGCAGTACGGTTCCGGACGGCTGCGGTCCTCTCACTTTTGTGCTTCATCGGCGTTGTGAATGTCATCAGACTTGGTACAGCCGGAGATCAGTCCGCTGTCGAGGTGCCCCTAGGCATTCCCATCATAATGGGCTTGCTAATCCTCTACGAAGCCAGTGTACTTGTGTGGGTGATAGGTGGCCGCGATCACAGTCGGCCGCTACCTTCCGGCTGGATATATACGAACGCAGTTGTAGAGGCATCCGCGCCGACGGCCCTCGCGTTCTCTGTCGGCCTCTCTGAGGACATCATGCTGCAAGGGGCGGCCATGGGGCCGTCGGGGCACTTGTACGGCATATTCATCGTGCTCAGCGTCCTCCATGTCAGGTTGCTTGTGTCGCTCATCGCTGGAGCCACATCGGCACTCGGTCTAGCTGCCGTTGTGACTGCGTCGATCATCACGGAAGGAGAAGGGGCGAGCGAAGTACTCGGGATTCCGCGTTCATTGGAAGTGTTCTCGGCGATCATCTTGCTCGTTATGGGAGCTGCTGCAGCTCTAGTCGCCCTTCGCATGCGTCGCTATCTGGAGACAGCGACCTCTGAGGCCGAGAAGCGGGTCCGAGCTGAGCGTGATCTCAAAGCTGCCGCATTGATCCAGCAGAGCCTCATGCCGAGCGAGCCTCCAAAGCTTGGTGGCTTCGAGATCGTGGGCTGGAATCGGCCCGCGGATGAAACGGGAGGAGATTACTATGACTGGGTCGCACTCGATGATGGCAAGTTCGCCATTTGCATCGCAGATGTCACTGGTCATGGCCTCGGGCCGGCCATGATCACTTGCTTCTGTCGCGCCTATGCGCGGACTTCGCTTCGGATTGAGAAGAGAGTCGCGGCGGCGATGAGCCGGTTGAACAACGAACTCGTTCACGATCTTGGGGATGGTCGATTTGTCACATTTGCGACAGTCATTCTCACACCAGACAACCCGGTTGTCCTATCGTCGTCCGCGGGCCATGGGCCATTGCTTGTGTTTCATTGTGAAGATGGCCGTGTTGAAAGCTTTGGTGCAGATGTCCTCCCGCTCGGCGTGTTCGACTCCGGCGACGAGGTTGAGCCACTCACGCATCATTTAAACGCCGGCGACGTGTTCCTCCTCGTTACCGATGGCTTCTTCGAGTGGGCAAACCCCGAGGGCGAGCTATTTGGCACGGCGCGGCTCCAGGGGTCGCTCGCGAGCCATGGCCGCAAACCAGGGCAGGAGTTGATCGAGGGCTTGCTAGGTGATCTGGAGGCTTTCGTGGGGGGCACACCACAGCCGGACGATCTCACCGTCGTAGTTATCCGGCGTACGGCCAGTCCCGCCTCTGGGAGAGACGGATGATTTCTCGTAGACTCACCGCCAACCGGCTCTTTGTACTCGCCGTGCTCCTTGCGGCACTGGCACCGGGATGCGTCTCCAATCGGTTGTACAACGAGACTCCCGATGAATACATCATCGCCGTGCAGAGTGCCGACGAGGAGGCCGTCGGCGTCGATCTTGCGATCATCGAGTTCGATGACTTTG
>CALCCF010000106.1 GCA_937899905.1 uncultured Phycisphaeraceae bacterium | reverse complement strand
GTCGACGCGCCGACTCCGGAGGACCGATCATGCCTGCCAACCCGTTCAACAGCCGCCGCACCCTGACCACCAGCGGCGGCGAGTACGCCTACTACGCCCTCGAGGCCCTCGCCGAGCAGAACATCGGGCACGTCAAGAAGCTGCCATACTCGATCCGCGTGCTGCTCGAGGCGATGCTCCGCAACGTCGACGGCTTTACCGTCACCCAGGACGATGTCTCGGGGCTGGCCAACTGGAACGCGAAGGACGTGAACCGGGTCGAGATGCCCTTCTCCCCGGGCCGCGTGGTGCTGCAGGACTTCACCGGCGTGCCGTGTGTTGTTGACCTCGCGGCGATGCGTGATGCGATGGGCCGCCTGGGTGGTGACCCCGAGCAGATCAACCCCGAGGTCGCGTGCGATTTGGTCATCGACCACTCGGTGCAGGTCGACGACTTCGCGACGCGCGTTGCGCTGACGATCAACGCGCAGCACGAGTTCGAGCGCAACAACGAACGCTACAAGTTCCTCAAGTGGGGCCAGCAGAGCCTGAGCAACTTCCGCTGCGTGCCGCCGGCGACGGGCATCGTCCACCAGGTGAACCTCGAGTACCTCGCGCGCGGTTGCCTGACCCGCAACGTTGATGGCGAGACGCAGGTCTACCCCGACAGCCTCGTCGGCACCGACAGCCACACGACGATGATCAACGCGCTGGGCGTGCTCGGCTGGGGCGTTGGCGGCATCGAGGCCGAGGCCGTGATGCTGGGCCAGCCCGTGTACATGCTGACGCCGGAAGTCGTGGGCTTCAAGCTCACCGGCAAGCTGCCCGAGGGCGTCACCGCGACCGACCTCGTGCTCACGGTCACGCAGATGCTCCGCGAGTTCGGCGTGGTCGAGAAGTTCGTCGAGTTCTTCGGCCCGGGCATGGCGGCGCTCGCGCTGCCCGATCGCGCGACGATCGCGAACATGGCGCCCGAGTATGGCGCAACGTGCGGCTTCTTCCCCATCGATGACAAGACGATCGACTACCTACGCCTGACCAACCGCACCGACGAAGAGTGCGAGCTGGCCGAGGCGTACGCCAAGGCGAACATGCTGTGGTGGGACGAGAGCCAAGCCGACCCCGAGTTCACGGCCGTGCTCGAGCTGGATATGTCGACGGTTCAGCCGTCGCTGGCCGGCCCGAAGCGCCCGCAGGACCGCATCATCCTGAAGGAAGCGCACACCACGTTCACGCAGGCGCTCACCGCGCCCAACGGCCCCAAGGGGCTCGGCGTCGACGCAAGCAAGACCGGCTCGACCGCTCCCGTGACGCACACCACCGAGCGGCCGGGCGAGACGCCGGGCATGACCAGCGAGCTGCACCACGGCAGCGTGGTCATCGCCGCGATCACCAGCTGCACGAACACGAGCAACCCGGACGTCATGGTCGCCGCCGGCTTGGTGGCGCGCAAGGCGAGAGCGCTCGGCCTCACGCGCAAGCCGTGGGTGAAGACCAGCCTCGCGCCGGGCAGCAAGGTCGTCACCGAGTACTACGACAAGGCAAACCTGACCGAGGACCTCGACGCGCTCGGCTTCCAGACCGTCGGGTATGGCTGCACCACTTGCATCGGCAACAGCGGCCCGCTGCCGCCCGAGATCGAGCAGGCCATCGAGGCGGGCGACCTCGCTGTCGCCAGCGTGCTCAGTGGTAACCGCAACTTCGAGGGCCGCGTGCACCCGAAGGTCAAGGCCAACTTCCTGGCCAGCCCGCCGCTGGTCGTTGCGTATGCCATCGCCGGGCGCATCGACAAGGACATCGTCAACGAGCCGCTCGCGCAGACCGCCGACGGCACCGACGTGTACCTCAAGGACATCTGGCCGACGCAGGACGAGGTCAACACGCTCGTCGCGCAGTGCATCGATCGCGAGCAGTTCGAGCGTCGCTACGGCGATGTCTTCACCGGCAACGAGACCTGGAACAAGGTGCCCGTGTCCAAGAGCGAGCTGTACCCCTGGGACGAGGGCAGCACGTACATCCAGAACCCACCGTTCTTCGAGGGCATGGCCGAGGATGCGCCGGGCTTCGCGACCATCGCCGGTGCTCGCTGCCTGGCGTTGCTCGGCGATAGCGTGACCACTGACCACATCTCGCCGGCCGGGCGCATCGAGCCCGAGACGCCCGCGGGCCAGTACCTCATCGCCAGCGGTGTTGCACAGAAGGACTTCAACAGCTTCGGTAGCCGCCGTGGCAACGACCGCGTGATGACGCGCGGCACGTTCGCCAACGTGCGCATCAAGAACCGCATCGCCGCCGACGGTGACAGCCAGCCCGAGGGCGGCTGGACGCGCAACTTCACGAAGGGTGATGACCTGAGCAGCGCACCGGTCGAGTACATCTACGACGCCGCCATGGACTACAAGGCCGCGGGTACGCCCTTGGTCGTGCTGGCCGGCAACGACTACGGCATGGGCTCGAGCCGAGACTGGGCCGCCAAGGGCACGATGCTTCTTGGTGTTCGCGCCGTGATCGCCGAGAGCTTCGAGCGCATCCACCGCAGCAACCTGGTGTTCATGGGCGTGCTGCCGCTGGTGTTCAAGGACGGCCAGGGTGCGCAGGCGCTGGGCCTCAAGGGCGACGAGACCTTCGACATCACGCTGCCCGACCCGCTCGAGCCCGGCTGCGACGTGCCCGTGAAGGCGACCGCACCCGACGGCACCGTGACCGAGTTCGTCTGCAAGAGCCGCATCGACACGCCCATCGAGATCGAGTACTACCGCAACGGCGGCATCCTGCACACGGTGATCCGCAAGAAGCTGAACGAGGCGAAGCAGCCGGTGTGAGATGAGCAACAAATCGTCACAACTCGCGTTTGACGTCGACGGTGGCCCATGGTGGGAGACCGCCGCGGTTGTGTGTCCGAAGTGTGGCGCACGTGCCGAACGAAACAAGGACGCCCGAGCAGTGTGTCCTTCCTGCGCTTGGTACACCCAGTTCCAGAGCGGGTACTGGACAAGGCACGTCGGAAAGCCCGTTGACCCGATTTCCGGGCTTGAACTCTGGTTGCAAACATACTGTTGCGGGCAAGTCCTTTGGGCGTGGAACCCGCAGCATGTTCAGTGGATGCAGAAATACGTTCGTGCCAAGCTGCGCAAGCGGCGATGGTTCGGAGGTTGGGGCAACAAAACCCTCCAGAGCCGGCTGCCCCGATGGATCACAAGTTCCAAGAACCGAGAGGCCGTACTGAAGGGGCTCGACAGGCTCGTCGAGAGAGACCTCCAGACTCGCTAGGCACACTCAGTGAGCGACTTCAACTCCAAACACAACCGCGCCGTCTGGTTTGATATCCCCGTCGTCGACCTCGATCGTGCGATCGCCTTCTACAGCAACGTTCTGGCGATCGCCGTGCATCGGGAGAGCTTCGAGGGCTTCGAGTTCGCCGTGCTCGATCACGACCAGGGCAACGGCGGCTGCCTCGTGCCGAACACGGGCGAGGTGGCCGACACCGGTGTGCTGGTCTACCTCAACGTCGATGGCCGGATACGCCACGCACTCGATCGGGTGCGTGCGAACGGCGGCGTCGTGAAGCAGGACGTGCACCAGATCGGGCCACACGGCTTCCGGGCGTTGATCAGCGATAGCGAAGGCAACTGCGTCGCATTGCACTCACGCAGCGACGCGTAGATATCAACGCGTGGCGAACTGTGCCGCCAGCCGATCGCGGGCCTCGGGCGTCGCGAGCACCAAGGCGCTCAGGTCGGCGCCGCGTGCTGCGAGTTCGGCATCGCCCGAGCCGTCGAGTTCGGTAAGCAGGGCCTTGGTGGCCGCGATCGCGTGCGCGCCGCCCGAGGCCAGCCGCTCGACCACGGAGTTGCACAGCGTGTCGAGGTCTTCGCGCGAGTCGGCAAGCTCGTCGACGATGCCAGCCTCGTGTGCCCTCGTACCGCTCATCAACCCGCCGCGGAGCAGGATGACACGCGCGGGCCCGGCCCCGATCTTGCGCACGAGCATGGGCGCGACGACGGCGGGGCAAACGCCGAGGTCGACCTCCGGGAAGCCGAGCTTCGCATCGGCGTGGCTGACGACCACATCGCACGCGCAGGCCAGCCCGCAGCCGCCGCCGACGGCCGCCCCGTTGACCTTGGCGACGACCACCATCGGGAGCGTGCGAAGGCGGGTCGTCAGTTTTGCAATGCTGTGCAGGAGTTTGGGCGGGGCGCTCTCGTCGCCGAGGACGCTCTTGAGGTCCATGCCGGCGCAGAACGACGTGCCCGAGCCGGTCAAGACCAGCACGTGTGGGCCTTCTGGCATCTCGTCAAGACGGGCGTGCAGCGCGTCGAGCAGCGGCAGAGACATCGCGTTGCGGGCCTCGGGGCGGTCCATAGAGAGTGTTGCGACGGGGCCGTTTACGGTGAGTGTGGCGAGGTCGGTCATCGGTTTACTTCTTGGTTGGTTGCTGCAGGGCGGCGGCGAGGAGGCGGCGCGATTCGGCGTTGCCCACGAGCGACACCGATACGCCCAGGCCATGCTCGGCGTCGGCGGGTGAGAGTTCGTTCAGCCAACGCTTTGTGGCGGCGAGCGCGTGCGGCGGCTTGGAGGCCATCGACTGGGCTACTTCTATGGCGTGCGCTGCCGGAGTGTCGTGCAACTCGTGTACGAGGCCGATCTCAAGGGCGCGTGTGCCTGTGATGAGGCCCGGGTCGAGCATCAGTTTCCGAGCTTGGCCGAGCGGGACGGCCATGAACGGCGCACTCACGGCGGGCGAGATACCCAGTCGCGTGACGGGATAGCCCAGCTTGGCGTCGGGGCTGGCGACGACGATATCACCGCCGCCAATCAGGGCGCACCCTCCCGCGACGGCTGCGCCCTGTACGCCAATGACGACCGGGCACGGCAGCGAACGCATCGCGTCGATGCAACGCGAGAGGCCACGCAAGAGACGGGTGAGGTTGGCGTCGCCGTCCTCGCCGATGCATAGGTCCAGGTCGAACCCCGCGCAGAACACCTTGCCCTCGCCCAGAAGCAGCACGGCGTGGGCGTCGCGTATGTTGGAGATACGCGCCGCCAGTTCGTCGAGCATCGCCGGCGTCAGGGCGTTGCGGCGCTCGGGCCGTGAGAGCGTGAGCTTCTCGACATGGCCGATGCGTTCGTGGGCGATCACGCTGAGGCTCCGGTTCGTGCACGATCCACGAGTTCCTCGGCCAGTCGCTGCGCGTCCCCGAGCTTGGCGTGATCAATATCGGTCACGAAGCCTTCTTCTTCGATGCTGTGCAGCAGCGTGCTCGTCGCGATGTTGCCCGGCGCTCGCTTCTCTGGGGTTGATGCATATGGACATCCACCAAGCCCGCCAACGGCTCCGTCGAACGAACGCACCCCAGCGCGGAGGCCGGCTCGCACGCAGTCGGCTGCGCGACCGAAGGTATCGTGCAGATGCAGGTTGATGCGGGTGCTCTCGACGTGCGACAGGGCGGCGATGCGTTCGGTAACGTCCTCGGATTTGGCGTGACCGATGGTGTCGGCGATGGAGAGCTCGTCCACCCGAAGATCCTCGACAAGCCGGTCGGCGACGCGCGTGACGGCGGTCGTTTCGACCTCGCCTTCGAAAGGGCACGCGAACGCGCAACTGATGTACCCACGCAGCTGCAGCCCGTGCTCACGCGTCGCGGTGGCGACCGGCGCGAAGCGTTCGAGCGTCTCGTCGATCGTCGCGTTCGTGTTCTTTTGGCTGAAGGTCTCGCTCGCAGCGGTGAACAGGCACACCTTGTCGATCGCGCGTCTGCCCGTGGTTCGGGTGGCTTTCTCGTTCGCTTCGAGCAGCCGCTCCATGCCCCGCATGTTGGGCACGAGCGCGCTGAACAAGATGTCCTTGGGCAGATCGCCGGCCAGCATCTCGAGCAGTTCGGCGGCGTCGCCGAGCTGGGGGATCCACTTCGGGCTCACGAAGCTCGTGAGTTCGATCTCGGGCAGGCCGCTGGCAACCAGGGCCCGAACAAGCTCGGCCTTGTCGGCGGTGGGCACGCGGCCGGCTTCGTTCTGGAGCCCATCGCGAGGGCTGACCTCGACGATGCGGACGCGTTCTGGGGGTGTCAGAGGGGGCATTGGGCAATCGTAAACCCAAACCGCCCGCGAAACTGCCAGCGATTCCGAGCCCGATCCGCCGGAACAAGCCGATGGCTAGGGTTGTTCGCAGGGCTCCGGCGTCCCGCTTGGCGGGCGTACGCGTGTGAGCATGACCCGCCCGCCGATCGCGGGCCAACCTGGAGGAACTCGAACCATGGTGTGTGCAATCTGCAAGTCCGGCAAGGCGGCGTATTTCGGTGCGGCGATCGCGATCTTTGCGGCCGTGGTGGCCAGCTCGCAACTCATGGTCAGCACCAGCGAGGCCAACCAGGGCGGCGCGTTGCAAAACCAGATGGGTGGCCAGCAGTCCAGCTTCACGCTGGAGACCGTGCTGACCCGCGATCTGACGTACGCCGCCGGCAACAGCGAGCGCGACGACGCGGCTTGGGACCGCATCCAGAGCCAGCTTGGCAGGGTGGCCCCGAGCTTCGACGTCGGCGAGTGGCAGAGCCTCGACAAGGAGATGAAGGGCGGCGACATCAAGTCGATGCGCGGCGAGATCGTGGTGATCGACTTCTGGGGCACCTGGTGCCCGCCCTGCCGCGCCGCCATGCCCAAGAACAGCGAGATGGCTCGCAAGTACGCCGACAAGGACGTTCGCTTCGTTGGCATCTGCAACACGCGCGGCAGCGACAAGATGATGGAGACCGCCGAGGCGCATAGCGGTACCTTCGCCATGGCCGCCGATGTCGATGACAAGACCAAGGACGCGTACGGCGTGCAATGGTGGCCGTACTACGTCGTGGTCGATCGTGACGGCATCGTCCGGGCTGCGGGGATCCGCAGCGACACGATCGGCACCGTCGTCGATCGCCTGCTGGAGATCCAGCCGCCCAAGGACAAGCCCGAGAAGATGGGCCGGTCGCGCGGCGGTCGTCGATAAATCCATAGCCTGAGCGAAGCTCAACCTGAAACGCTCCCCTCCGTTCGGCGGTGGGGAGCGTTCTCTTTTTTGCGCGCGAATGGGAACTACGCGATGCCGGCAGGCTGCTCGCGTTCGAGCGCCTGGAGCAGCGTTCGGGCGATCTCGATGGGCGCCGGCCCATACAGCCGGTGCAACCGCGGGTGCTCGGCCAAGCGTTCCCAGCCCGGAGCGCTCTCCAATCGGGATGGGTCGGCGACGACGGGCAGGCCGAGCTCGAGCGCGTACGCCACGAGCCCTGGGCTCGCGTGCTCGTGGGGCTCGGGTCCGTACACCGCGAGCACGGCGTGCGCGCGGGCCAAGCGTTGGGGCAGGGGTTCCGCGTCGATCTCGAGCGTCAGCGTGTTGGCTCCCGGAAGCCGGCCCACGCGGCGTGCACCTGCGCAGCCGGCGGGCAGCATGAGCCTGATGGGCGACGAGGCCGCAGCGGCCAGCACGGCACCGCGCCACGCGAGCGTCGAGGCGCCAGATGAGGCGGGATCGGCCAGGAGCGAGACGAGCACGGGCTGGCCATCGCGTGGCGGCTCGGCGAGCCTCGTGGGCAGGGCCGCCGGCGCGTGGGCGGCCCTGAACACACGAGTTGCGAGCGCGTCGAGCACTTCGGGGTCGCCGTCGCGGCTCTTGACCAGTTCCAGCCGAGAGCTCTCCAGGTCCGGGCGGTGGGGGTCGGCTTCCAGGAGCGGCGCGTAATCGCCGCGGCCGGGGCCAAACCCGGTGAGCCGCGCGACGCGGGCCGCAAAGGCGCTCCACGCGATGCATGCATCGAATCGAACACCGCACTTGCGGACGACCTTGCGCAGCACATTGGCCGTGGCGTGGGGTTCGCCGAAGGGCACGGGAGCGCGCGCGAGCGGGTCGGCTCCTAACTCGGTGGCGCGTCGCATGACGGCGGGCGGGCCGAGGGCCACGACGGCGTGGATGCTCGCGTCGTCGGCGTCCAGCAGTGCGGCGCACGCCAGCGACGACAGATCGCCCCCACGCTCGCGGCGATCGGCGGCGGCCCCGCCCTCGGGCGGCGGCATCGCGGGGTGGTCGGCCTCGACCAGGTGCAGGAGCTTGTGTGGTGTGCGGGCCATAACGCTCGGTGTGCCTTAGCTGCCCGCGCGAGCGCTGAATGTCTTCTCAACGGTGTAGAACACTTCGGCGAGCGCGCGGCCGGTATACTCCGCCAGTTCTTCCATCGCCGCGCGCTGCTCGGGGCCCGGGCTCGGTGTGAAGTCCGAGCGCACACGCATCGAGACATCCAACGAGTATCCGGCGGCCGGCTCGGTCGGCCAAGCGCGCTCGTTGGCGGTGACGTCGATGACCTTGATCCGAAGCTGCGCGTTCGGGCGGAACTCGCCTGTGGCCGCCGCGAGGTTAAACCCCTCGACGCGCGCCCAAACGACCTGCTCTGCCCCGATCGCCCGGCCGATCTGCACCACGCTCATCCGCTCTTGGGCGCTGTCTCGTTGCAGCACGGACATTGTGTCTCGTGCGTCGATCACCTCGCGGACCTTGCCCTTCTCGGCCAGCAGTTCCTGGGCGGTCGCCAGCATCACGCGGCGATAGCCCATCGAGGGCACGATGCTGTCGGGATCGTCGATGACGACCGCGACCGTGCGCGACCGGTCGAGGTCATACTCGGCCTGGATCTTCGGCGGGCCGGCGATGAAGATGTAGGCCGGACCCAGGATGTTGCACCCGCTCATGGTGCACAAGAGCACGAGTGGTGCGATCAACGCGAGGGAGGTGCGAAGCGATCTGGCCAAGGCCGGACTCCTAGTACGTTCGATACTCGGGGTACCGCTCCATGTGGTCATAGAAGAACCACGATGTGCGGTTCGCGAATCGGCGGAGCAGTTCGAGGGCGACCTCTTGGCCGGTCATCTCATCCACGGTGGTGTTCGGGCGATCGGGGTAGGTCACGTTGACGTATCGCTCGAGCCGGACATCGTCCTCGATGAAGCTGTCGGCCTCGATGACTAGCAGGTTGCCGGCGGCCAGTCCGCTCCATACGTACTGGTTACCCATCTCTGCGAGGCGGAACTCGTCGAGTTGGATGACGATGAGCCGGGTCACGCCGAAGCGCGCGGCGATCTCGTCGTACGTTCGATCGAGCAACCCCGGATCGTCGTACATGACCTGGACGACCTCTTGCGGCTGCACGATCGACTCGATGTCCGCGTTGGCTTGTAGTCGCGCGACGACTTCGACCATGATGGCGTTGACCACCTGCGGGCTGGTCATGTAGATCTCGCGGGACGCGTCGATCACCAAAGCCACGCTCTGGCCGTCGAGCCCCTCGTATTCGGCCTTTACTTCGGTCTTGCCCGTGCGGCGGCGTTCGGCCTCGATGGCGCCGAAGAATCCGACAACGTTGCACCCGCTTGTCAAGCCAATGCCGAGCAGCAGCGTGGTGATGGTGGCGATTCGTGCAACGGCTCCGGTCATGGCGCCCCTCCAAAGGTGACCATCTTGTACGCCCACGCGGCCAAGAGGATGCCTCCGATGGCCCACCACACGCGACCCTTGAACAGCCCGCCGGCCAAACGCACCGAGTAGGCCCCGCCGATCATGCCGTGCAGCCCGCACCAGAACGCCGCCGCGGCCAGCACGGCAAAGATGGCTCCGGCGGGCTGGGTGAGGAACGAGCCCAGCAGGTCGCCATTGGCCGCGCGCGTGACGGCGGTGGTCATTCCGCAGGTCGGGCACGGCCGCTCGAAGGCCACCACCCAGGAGCAGCTGGGAAGGCCCATCTGCGTGTGTGTGCCGTGGCCGTCGGTCGAGGGCGTCAGCCCGGCCCCGATCACCAGCGGGGTCAAGGCGACCAGCGCGACGACGGCACCCAAGGCCCTGGGATTCATGGGCTTGGGCTCGATCGGCTTGGTGGGCAGGGTTGGTGGCGGAGCGGTCACGGGCCAATGGTACGACGACCGAATCGGCTGGCCCGGCGCCGCCGAGGGCGGCCAGAGCCTCAGGGTGGTAGGGCCCACATTGTTTTCAGTATTTTTTGAAACAAATAGTGGACAGGCCGCCCGGAATGACCCATACTCGTATGTATGGAATCGCCCACAGGCGACAATCAGATCGGCCCCCAGGGCACCGAGACCACGATCCGCGAGGCTCAGGACGCGTTCGTTGCGTCGTGGGGCCAGATGAGCGGCGCGTGGGGCATCAGCCGGACGATGGCTGAGGTCCATGCCTTGCTCTTCGTGACCGGCGAGGCCCTCAACACCGACGAGGTGATGGAGCGGCTGCAGATCTCGCGTGGCAACGCCTCGATGTCGTTGCGAGCGTTGCTCGAATGGGGCATCGTCAGCAAGGCCCACAAGCGCGGCGACCGCAAGGAGTACTTCCAAGCCGAGCAGGACGTCTGGGCCATGTTCCGCGCGATCGTGCGTGAGCGCCTCAAGCGTGAAGTCGAGCCGCTGATCGCCCAGATCCACGAGATCCGCGACCTGACGGGCGTGAAGCAGAAGGGCAAGGCCGACGCGATCTCGGCGGAGACCCACCTGCACAACGAGCGACTCGACGAGCTCGTGGACTTTTTCATGACCGTCGACCAACTCGGCCAGCGCTTTGCCAGCCCGCAGGGCCGCGGCTTGCGTGTGGCTGCCAAGATGCTGGCGAAGATCTCCTGAGCGCCATGACCACCGCCCACTCCAGCACGACGCTCCAGCGGACGCTCCGGCGAGAGGCCGAGCTCACGCGAGCGTTGCTGCGTCTGCGCTGGTCGGTCGCGGCTTCGGCGCTTGGCCGAGACGGCCGATCACCGGTCGAGCTGGTGTTGGAAGCACGCGATGGCGGAGAGGCCGCACTCACTGTTGAGGGCGTCCCGGTTGAGCGTGCACAAGACTGGCTCGGTCGATGGGACGGCCGCGTCCGGATGCGTCGAGCCACGCCGTCGTCGGGCCCCGAGATGCTTGTCGTCGATGCGTCCCCACTCGCCGTGGTGGTTTTCGTGCTGGGCCGTTCGACCCGCCCGCTGCACGTGTCGAGCGAGCTTCCTGGGGTGCTCGGCCTTGCGGGTGGCCGCTATGAGCTGGTCGACGGCGCGTTCTCTCTGTAGGCCTTCCTGCTAACAGCCCGCATCGAACTCGTTCTGGAACGCGAGAAAGTCGAAGATGGTCAGCGAGCCGTCGCCATCGAAGTCGGCACGCGCATCGCCGGCGTCGAAGAGGTTTTGGAACGCCAGGAAGTCGAAGAGCGTGAGGCTGCCGTCGCCGTCGAGGTCTGCAGCGCACGGCGTTGCCTCTCCTACGAGCACGAATCCTCGTGGTGAGCCGCCCGGGGCGACGCCGTTGCCGAGGATCACGCCGGTGTCATTGATGTCCTGAGCGCTGGTCAGCGCCCAGCCGTCGACGCTGGCATCGACAAGATCGCTCAAAACGCGCGCACCGGCGTCGGCGTCCCACGTGATCGCACCAACGCTGGCACTGCCAACGGCTTGCCCCAAGCCATTGACGGCGAACAGAGATGACGGCACGTCCGGACCGAGCGCCGCGCCGGCATCGATCGGTGCCGCAAGGCCGTCCCACACCGTGGCTCGGGTTACACCGCCGAGGCCGGCTTGGCCCACGATGAGCCCCTGTTCGTTGTGATCGGTGGCGACGTCGGCCCGTGTCGAGCTGTCATCGAGCCGGTCCAGCAGCCGGCCCGACCCGTCGGGATTCCATTGGATGGCGCGAGATGTGCCGCCGCCTTCCGGATGGAATGCCGACGCGCCATACACGCGTCCCTGATCATCGATCTGGAACACCGATGCGGCCTCGCCCCATGTGTCGAGGAATCGCGGTGCGCCTCCGTCGATAGGCCACACGGCGGGAAAGCTCGGCAATCCGAACAAGAGCAGCGCCTCGCCCGAGCTGTTGAAGCTGAATGCCTGGGTTTGTGTGCATGTTGTGGGCCCGATGGCTTGGATGCCGGTCGTGTCGGACCATACGAAAGCACCGCGGAGGCCGCATGTTCGATCGCCCACGCCGATCGCAACACCGTCGTTGATAGCCACGCCCTCGGTCTCGGTTCCGCCATCGAGCAAGCCGAGCGCCACCGGCGGTTCGCCGACCGCGGGCCAGATCACGGCCATCCTGAAACCCGAATCGTCGCGGCTGGTGCCAATCATGCGGCCCTGGTTGTCGATGCCGGTCGCAAACGTCTGCGATCCGCCGGGCAGCGGCTCGAGCTCGAAGAGCGTGTATTGGGCGAGCGCCGGCGTCGTGCCGATCGCGAGCGACAAAACGGCGGTGGATGCTCGTCTCATGACCAGAAGATATCCGCTGAATGCGAGAATCCCAAGCCATCACACGAGTCCGTTGCGTGCCGAGAACGCGTTGATATGATCTAAAGTACTTCTCAGCAATGACTTAAACAGGAAGGCGGCCATCGAGGTTCGATGGCCGCCGACACTGTTCTGGGGCTCGCGGCAGCGGAATCCCGGCTGCTCACACGGATTTCGTTACGGGCAGCCCGCGTCGAATGCCGTCGAGAAGGCCAGGAAGTCGAACAGGGTGAGGCTGCCGTCGCCGTCGAAGTCGACGCGGCACGCCACCCCGCCGGAGGCGGTCGTGAAGCTGAAAGGCCCGCCGGTTGGCTCGGTGCTGCCTTGGGGGTTGTCGGCGAAGACGGTCCAGAAGTAGGTTGTGCCGGGCTGGAGGTCGGCTGTGCTCAGGTCGGCGGTGCGGCCGGTGATGCCGCTGGCCTCGAACACTGGTGACGCGAGTGTGGGGCTCTCGGAGACGACCACCGTGTAGGTGATGCCGAAGCCGTCGGCCCGCTCCCATGTCACGGTTGGCGCGACCGGGCCGCCCCATGCGGCGACCTGGCTCGGCAGCGCGAGATCGTTGGCGCCGTTGGCGGGAGTGAGGAGCACCGGAGCTGTCGGCTCGAAGAACGGGGTCTGGTTGAGGCGGATGGTGACCACCTGATTGGTGGTGCTGCCCCACACGCCGACGAGATCGGGCCCCGTCGCGGGGTCGATGTTGATGAACTCGTACGACTCGGAAACCCCGCCGCTGAAACCCCACTCCATGGCCTGGCGATCGAACGCACCGCCGCCGTCGTTGAGGTAGACCACAACTCGCTCCGGTGTCGTCGTCGTAGCCTGGGCTTCGACGGTGATGTCCACGTCGCCGTCGCCATCGATGTCGAGGACTTCGATCTCCTCGGGATCGGTGACCGTCAACGCATAGTCGAACGAGTAGTCGGCGCCGCCGTTGTTGCGATACACGCTGATCCGATCGGCGGGGCTGCCGTCGTTGGCGACAATCAGGTCCTGGTCGCCGTCACCGTCCATGTCCATCAGCTTGATGTCATTGATGCCGGTTCCGGGGCTGAAGCGGTCGATCTCGGTGAGGCTCGTGCCATCGCTGCGCACGATGTAGACGCTGTTATTGCTGCTGCTGGTCGCAACGAAGTCGTCGCGGCCATCGTTGTCGAGGTCGCCCGCGGCCAGCCGAACGGCGGCGAAGTTCGCGAGTTCGAACTTCAGTGGGTCTCGCGAGAAGTCGCCACCAGTGTTCTCGATGATCACGATGCCGTCCTGGACGAGCACGTACGCGTCGTCGTCGCCATCGCCATCCCAGTCCGCCATCGAAAGTGAGGCCCGAGCGCTGACGTTGCCAATGCCCGTGATGGCGAAGTCGAACTCGAAGTCGCCGGTGCCATCGTTCTTGTATGCGCGGAAGTCGCCCGTGTTGATGTTCGCAACCCGGAGCAGGTCCATGTCGCCGTCGTTGTCATAGTCGACCAGTTCGATCGCTCGGCCTTCGTCGTCGCGCTCGACGAGATCGATGCGCGGGCCATCGAAGATGCCGTCGGCAAATCCCGAGTAGTACGACACGCGTGCGTTCGCATCGACGAAGACAAGGTCCTCGCGCCCATCGCCGTCGATGTCTGCGCCCTTGAGGTCCTGCATGTCGCTCACGCGCCCGGTGCTCTGGGCAAGGATCTCGCCGAATCCTCCAAACTGTGCCATCGCCGGCATCGCGACCGCGAGGCCCGCAACCGCAACCACCGTCTTGATCATTCCACTTGATTCGTTGTGTCGCATCGATTTCTCCTTTGCCCCTGTTGCGAAATCCATGATGGCCGTACGCATCGAAGGCGTTGGAAACACGAAAAAACCCGCCGGAGGGCGGGCTTCATCGTTTCTTAGTTTGGGACAGGCGATCAGGCGCCGACGGTGGCCGGCTCGCCAGCGGGCTGGCCGCTCTTCTTGTTGCGGAGCCAGTCGCCGCTGAACGCCTTGAGGGCTTCCTCGAGCTCAGAGTTGATCTCATCGCTCAGCTTGCGCTCGGTGTTGATCTTGTCCCACAGCGGCTTGTAGCTGGTTTGGAACGCCTCGAGCAGGTCCTTCTCGAACTGGCGGACGTCGGTGAGCGCCACCTCGTCGAGGTAGCCACGCGTGCCGGCGAAGATCGAGATGACCTGGTCCACGACGTGGAAGGGCGTGAACTCGGGCTGCTTGAGCAGTTCGACCATGCGGGCACCGCGGTCGAGCTGGTTTTGCGTGGCCTTGTCGAGCTCGGTGCCCAACTGGGCGAACGCCTCCAGCTCGCGGAACGCGGCGAGGTCCAGTCGCAGCGAGCCAGCGATCTTCTTCATCGCGCCGATCTGGGCGGCACCACCCACGCGGCTGACCGAGATACCCACGTTGATGGCCGGGCGAACACCACTGAAGAACAGCTCGGGCTCGAGGTAGATCTGGCCATCGGTGATCGAGATCACGTTGGTCGGGATGTACGCCGAAACGTCGCCTTCCTGCGTCTCGATGATGGGCAGGGCCGTCAGCGAGCCGCCGCCGTTCTCGTCGCTCAGCTTGGTGGCACGCTCCAGCAGGCGGCTGTGCAGGTAGAACACGTCGCCGGGGTAGGCCTCGCGGCCGGGCGGGCGACGCAGCAACAGCGACAGCTGGCGATACGCCACGGCCTGCTTGCTCAGGTCGTCGTAGACGAGCAGGGCGTGCTTGGGCTTGCCGTTGCCCTCCTTGCCCTGCCACATGAAGTACTCACCCATGGCACAGCCGGAGTACGGCGCGACATACTGCATCGGGGCGGGGTCGGAGCTGGCCGCGTTGACGACGATGGTGTAGTCCATCGCGCCGTGCTTGCGGAGCTTCTCGACCACGGCCGCCACCGTCGACTCCTTCTGGCCGACGGCGACGTAGATGCAGACGACGGCGTCGTCGGTGCCCCAGTACTGCTTTTGGTTGATGATGGCGTCGATGCAGACGGCGGTCTTGCCCGTCTTGCGATCGCCGATGACCAGCTCGCGCTGGCCGCGGCCGACCGGGATCATCGCGTCGACGGCCTTGACGCCGAACTGCAGCGGCTCGCTCACCGGCTGGCGGTCGGCGATGCCCGGGGCGATGATGTCGACCTTGCGGTACTCGGCGGCCTCGATCGCCGGGCCGTCATCGAGCGGGCGGCCCAGCGGGTCGACGACGCGACCGAGCATGCTCTCGCCGACGGGAACCTCGAGCAGGCGGCCGGTGCTCTTGACCAGGTCGCCTTCCTTGACCTTCAAGTAGTCGCCGTAGATAACGGCACCCACGGTGTCCATTTCCAGGTTCATGACTTGGCCCATGACCGCGCCGCCCTCGCTCTGGAACTCCAGGAGCTCACCGGCCATGGCGTTGGCCAGGCCGTAGACGCGGGCGATACCGTCGCCGACCTCGACCACACGGCCGACCTCGGAGACCTCAAGCTCGTTGGCGTACTGCTCGAGCTCGGTACGGATGACGCTGGCGATCTCGTCGGTTCGGATCTTCACGGCTGGGCTATCCCTTTCTGGAAGGCGTCAAGACACGCGGCCGGCCACCACCGCCGGGCCCGTGGGCCGTCCCGGGAGCCATGTCCCAGGACGGGGTGCCAAGGGTAGCGTGGCAGCGGCTCAGAGTCTCGGCTGGGCAGCTCTATAGATGCCAACTCCCGGGCCAGATCCTCGCCAGGATCGGATCGTGGTCGGTGTTGACGGAATCGCTAGCGATTGAAACCCGATTCCCGTGGCCGGCGAACGAGGATGTGGTAGGTTATGGGAAACCGCCTGCTCGTTGGGGAGTCCAAAGTGCCACGCACCACCGCCGTCGCTGTCGTCGCTGCCGCTCTCGTTTCAACCGCCGGCACGGGCGTCGCCTTGGGCCAGCCGGCAATCACGATCGAGATCGAAGAGCCGGTGCTGTTGCCTGGGGAGAGCACGACGTTGACGATGTTCGCCGGCTATGGGCGCGGCGACTACGCGGTCGCGGGGCTGATCACAGACTTGGTCACTTCGGTCGGCAGCCAGGGTTGGAGCGACGCCGACATTGTCCAGCCGATGGACGGCCCGGGTACGACGCCGGGCATGCCTTCGGGCACCGGGTACGACGGGATCATCGCCGGCCAACTGAATTTCCCCGGCGGTGCGGGCATCTACGCCGACCCGACAAACCCGATCGCGTTCTGGCAGGCTACCTACACCGCGCCGGCCGATGTTCCCTCGCCGTTCGAGGTCGATCTTTCGACGATGACAACACGCTATGAGGTGTTTACTGCCAGCGGTAGCTCCAGTTCCGAATCAAGGCTCGACGAACTGATCGAGGGCGCGGGCACCATCACTGTCATCCCCGCCCCGGCGTCCTTCGCCGTTCTTGCCCTCGGCGTGGCGTGCGTGCGCCGCCGCCGCTGAAGAACCCAATAGAGGCAGAACGATGATCCGCACCACAGCCCTTCTCTCACTGGCCGCCGCGGCGACGACGTCTCTCGCCCAGGTCGCCATCACGATCGACATCGAACAGCCCGTGCTGCTGCCGGGCGAGAGCGCGACGGTGACACTTTTCGCCGGGTTCGATGCGGGTGACCACGCGATGGCCCTTGTGATCACGAATCTCCTGACGTCAGTCGGGAGCAGCGGCTGGAGTGGAGATCGGCTCATTGCTCCGATGGACGGGCCCGGCAGCGATCCGGGTGGTCCTTCAGCCACCGGCTTCGACGCCATAACCGCCGGGCAGTTGCACTTCCCTCCAACTTCCGGTATCTACGCGGATGACTCCAACCCCATCGCGTTCTGGCAGGCGACCTACACCGCACCGCTTGAACCCGCTGCGACTTTCGAGATCGACCTCTCGACGATGACCAGCAGCTACGACGTGTACACCGATCGGCGAAGCGCGGTCTCCGAGTCCCAGCTCGACGAGCTTGCCGAGGGCTCGGGCACCATCACCGTGATTCCCGCACCAGCTTCGGCCGTCGTGCTCGCCCTCGGCGTCGCGTGCATCTGCCACCGACGCCGATCGACTGTCACAGGAGGTTTCTGATGCTCCGCACCGCACCGCTGATCTCGCTCGCCGCCGTCTCGGGGGCGGCGTTCGCCCAGCCGGCGATCACGATCCAGATCGATGACCCGGTGCTGTTGCCTGGGGAGAGCACGACGGTGACGATGTTCGCTGGCTATGGGCGCGGCGACTATGCGGTCGCCGGCATCGAGACCGATTTCGTCACGAGTGTTGGCAGCGATGGGTGGAGCGATGTGAGGCTCCTCGCACCGATGGGCGGGCCGGGGACGGCGCCAGGCGGAGCTTCGCCCTCCGGTTTTGATGGGATCCTTGCGGGCCAAGTCAACTTCCCAGACCCCGACCTTTATGCGGATCCCACGAACCCGATCGCGTTCTGGCAGGCCACGTACACCGCGCCAATCGACGCGGGTGCGGCGTTCGATATCGATCTGTCGACTGTGACAAGGCGTTATGACGTCTACTTCACAAGCTCTTCGTCGCGATCCGAATCCAGGCTCGACGAACTCGTTGAAGGCTCCGGCACCATCACCGTTGTCCCCGCGCCGGCTTCGGCCGTCGTTCTCGCTTTTGGCGCCCTGTGCTTTCGCCGCCGACGCCGACCGAACTCCACGGGAGGTGTCTGATGCTCCGCACCGCAACGATGGTCTCGCTCGCTGCCACCTCCGGCGTCGCCCTTGCCCAGCCGGCGATCACCGTCGAGATTGATGAGCCGGTGCTTTTGCCAGGGGAGAGCACGACCGTGACGCTGCTGGCCGGATTCGACTCGAGCGACTTCGCGATCGCGACGATCGGGTTCGACTTCATGACCTCAGTGGGTAGCGACGGGTGGAGCGAGGCCGAGCTCATCAGGCCGATGGACTTCTTTGGGATGCCCGGCGTGCCCACGAGCACCGGCTACGACGATGTCCTTGCAAACCAAATCAATTCCGCAGCGATCGGCGGGCCGTCCTATGCGGACACGACGAACCCGATCCCGTTCTGGCGGGCGACCTACACCGCGCCGTCTGATGTACGCGGCGTCATGGAGGTCGATCTCTCGACCGTGACGAACCGGTACGACGTGTACGTGGGCAGGCTCAGTTGGATACCGGAGTCCCGCCTCGACGAACTCGTCGAGGGCTCGGGCACGATCGCCGTCATTCCCGCGCCGGCTTCGGCCGTCGTTCTCGCCCTTGGCGTCGTGCGCGTTCGCCGCCGCCGCTGATTCGTTCCTGGAGGAGGAAACCCATGATCCGCACCGCAGCCCTGGTCTCGTTTCTCGCCGTCGCACCTGCCGCTCTCGCGCAGGTTGCGATCACCATCGAGGTCGACAACCCATTGCTCTCGCCCGGCGAGAGCACAACCGTCACGCTCTTTGCGGCGTTCGAACGTTCGGACTATGCCATGGCTGCCGTGGGGACCGACTTCCAGACCTCGGTCGGCTCGGTGGGTTGGAGCGACGCCATGCTCTTGGCGCCGATGGACGCGATCGGCACAGAGCCGGGCGTTCCGTCATCGTCCGGCTACGACGGGATACTCGCCGGCCAGCTCAACATACCCAGCGACGCCTATGCAGACCCGATGAATCCGGTGATGTTCTGGCAGGCCACGTACACCGCTCCGATGGACGTGGCGGCCCCCTTTGTCGTCGATCTTTCGACGCTGACCGATCGATACGACGTGTATCCAGACATGAGTTCCGCTCGCAGCGAGTCTCGGCTAGATGAACTCGACGATGGCTTCGGCACGATCACCGTCATTCCCGCGCCGGCTTCGGCCGTTGTTCTCGCCCTCGGCATCGCTGGCATTCGCCGCCGCCGCTGAGGAACCCCTTCGGAGGCACAAGATGATTCGCACAACAGCCCTGCTCGCACTGGCCGCCGCCGCGACGTCGTCTCTCGCCCAGGTCGCCATCACGATCGACATCGATCAGCCAGTGCTGCTGCCCGGCGAGAGTACGACCGTCACGCTGTTCGCCGGGATTGATCCGAGCGACTACGCGGTGGCGGGTGTTGAAACGAATCTGCTCACCAGCGTGGGCAGCGACGGATGGAGCGCGGCCAGCGTGTTGGCTCCCATGGACGGGCCCGGAACCAGCGACGGCGTGCCCGTGGCGACGGGCTACAACGGCATCCTCGCCGGCCAGCTCCACTTCCCGGCAGGCGCCAGCATCTACGCCAACGACACCAACCCGATCGCGTTCTGGCAGGCGACGTACACCGCGCCCGCCGATGTCTCGACGCCGTTTATCGTCGACATCTCGACGCTGACCCGCCGGTATGACGTCTACTTCGACAGGGGTTCGTCGGCCAGCGAGACCCGCCTGGACGTTCTCGTCGAGGGCGCGGGCACCATCACCGTCATCCCCGCACCGGCTTCGGCAGTCGTTCTCGCACTGGGCGCGGCGTGCGTTCGCCGTCGCCGTTGATCCATCCTCAAGGAGGAAGACCATGCTTCGCGCCGCAATTCTTATCTCGCCTGCCGCCGTATCGGGCGCCGCCGTCGCGCAGCCCGCCATCACCATCGAGGTCGACGATCCGGTGCTGCTGCCCGGCGAGAGCACGACCGTGAGGTTGCTCGCGGGGTACACCCGGCCGGACTACGCCATTGCCGGCGTGGCGACCGATTTCGTGACTTCCGTGGGCAGCTTGGGGTGGGGCGATGGCACGCTGCTCGATCCGATGGGCGGCCCGGGCACACAGCCTGGCACCCCCTCGGCGACCGGCTTCGACGGCATCCTCGCGGGGCAACTCCAGTTCATCGGAGCCGCGATCTTCGCCGACCCGACCAACCCGATCCCGTTCTGGGAGGTGACGTACACCGCCCCGCTTGACACCACCGACGCGTTCGTTGTCGACTTTCGGACTATGACGAGCAGGTATGACGTGTACCTGTCGATGGACAGTTCGAGGTCCGAGTCTCGACTCGCGGAGCTCATCGAAGGCTCGGGCACGATTTCGGTCATCCCAGCACCAGCCTCGATCGTTGTACTTGTCCTAGGTGCGGCCTGTGTTCGTCGCCGCTACTGAATTGAAGCCAAGGAGGATCGCCATGCTCAGAGCCGCACTGTTGATCGCGTCCGCAACCGCCGCAGGCGCCGCGTTTGCCCAGCCCGCCCTTATGTTCGAGGTCGATGATCCCGTGCTTCTCCCGGGTGAGAGCACGACGGTGCGGCTCTTCGCCGGCTTCGACCCTCGTGACTTCGCGATCGCCGGCGTGGCCACGAGCGTGTTCGCGTCGGGAGGCGGCTGGAGCGATCTCTCGCTCATCGCGCCGATGGATGGGCCGGGCACGTCGACCGGCGCTGCCTCCGGTTCTGGTAT
Source organism: uncultured Phycisphaeraceae bacterium (assembly GCA_937899905.1). Classification (GTDB taxonomy): domain Bacteria; phylum Planctomycetota; class Phycisphaerae; order Phycisphaerales; family UBA1924; genus JAHCJI01. The sequence continues at coordinate 31,191 of CALCCF010000106.1, read as the reverse complement.
TGACGGGATACTCGCGGGCCAGCTGAACTTCCCGGCGACCGGCGGGATTTACGCCGACGACACCAACCCGATCGCGTTCTGGCAGGCGACCTACACCGCGGACGTCGTGACCGATCCCACGATCGTCGATATCCGCACGGAGACGACTCGCTACGACGTGTATATCGAGAGGCAAAGCGCGCAGTCGGAGTCGCGATTGGATGAGTTGATCGAGGGCGCGGCGACGATCGAGGTCATCCCTGCGCCGGCATCCGCTGTGGTGCTGGCGGGCGGCATGCTTGCGCTGCGTCGCCGGCGTTAGCTCTCAACAAACTCGAACACCTCCGCCAGCGGCCGCCCGAGCTGGCGAGCGATCTTGAAGGCGACCTCGAGCGATGGCGCGTACTTGCCGCCCTCGATGGCGTTGAGCGTCTGCCGGCTGACGCCCACGCGCTTGGCGAGGTCGCCCTGGGTCATGCCGTGCTGAGCCGCCCGCAGCACGCGGATGTGGTTGATAACTCTGCCGTTGCCCGACGGGCCTGTCTTGCTCGCCATCACACGCCCCGGCGGTAAGAGACGGCTTGGAGCGCGAGCTTGAGCATCTCGCTGAGGAACAGCGCGAGCAGCAGGCCGTTGGCGACCCAGACGCCCTCGATGCCGAACGCCAGGGAGCCGATCGCGCCGAACACGCCCAGCCCGAGCACCCACGACGACCTGGCCTCGGCCTTCCACCCGATCAGCCGATCGCGCTCGTCGGAGTCGTCGGTACCTCCGAGCAGCGCGGCCGCGATGTGGCCGACGATCTGCACCACGATCAGCAGCACGAGGCACACCGCGAAGACGGCGATGTACGGGGCCATGTGCATGACGCCGGCGGCGAGCATCGGCCCGGCCGACGCGAAGTACCCGCCCAGCGCGAGGCCCAATCCGACCAGTTGTACCCAGACGCTCCGCTCTTCAAACGATGGCAGCATGCCGATCCTCCGGCTCCCAATGGTGTCAAGAATCTTGGACACTGAGTCAAGTATACTTGACATGGTCACATTGTCAAGAAAACTTGACAAATCGCCCCTTATGGCGCACCGAGGCCTACAACTGGGCCATGCTGCTGCTGGTCCTGGCCCTTGGCGCGTCGGCCTTCGTGGTAGGCCTTGCTGCCACATGGGCGGCGACGCTGCTCGGCCGGCGGCTGAACGCCTTGGATGCAGCCGGTGTGGATGGCCAGGTCAAGGCGGCCCCGCGCACGGTGCCCAACATCGGCGGCGTCGGCGTCGTGGTGGGGCTGCTGGTGCCCATCGTGGGCGCCCTTGTGCTCGCCCCGATGGTCGACGGCCCGCACCGCGAACTCACCGAGCCATCGGTCGTCGTCCTCGCTGCCGTCGTGCTCATCTCGGCGATGCTGCTGCTGCACGTGCTCGGGCTCGTCGACGACCGCAAGCCCCTTGGCCCCTGGCTGAAGCTGGTGCTCATGGCGTTGCCGGCGGTCGCGATCCCGCTGCTGACCGACACGCGTCTGCTCACGCTGCTCGACGCGTACCCCGGTGGTGAGATCGCCAGCGTCGCCATCACCGCGCTGTGGCTGCTGGCGATGACCAACGCGCTGAACTTCTTAGACAACATGGATGGGCTGGCCGGCGGCATCGCGGCGATCGCCGGCGTGTTCCTCACGATCGCGATGCTGCTGGCCGAGCAGTGGTTTGTCGCCGGGCTGGCCGCGTGCGTCACGGGCGCGTGCCTTGGCTTCCTGCCGCACAACTTCCCACGAGCGCGCATCTTCATGGGCGATGGCGGTTCGCTCGTGCTGGGGTTCGTGCTGGGCTTCCTGAGCGTGCGAGGCACGTACATGTCGGAGGGGGGCGGCCAGTGGTGGGGCGTGCTGCTGCCGTTGCTGGTGCTCGCGGTTCCTCTCTATGACTTGACCACGGTCGTTGCGCTGCGGCTGAGCCAGGGCAAGAGTCCGCTGGTCGGAGATCTCCAGCACGTGAGCCATCGCCTCGCCGGTGTGGGTCGCGTTGGCGGGCTGGGACGTCGCGGCGCGGTTCTGGTGCTCTGGGCATTCTCCATGATCGCCGGCGCGTCGGGCCTCTTGTTGCTCACCGTGAACGCGACCGGCGCGATCATCATCGGCGTGCAAGCGGCCGTGCTCATGGGCGTGCTGGCGGTGCTGGAGTTCTGGCCGCGGGGGCGGGCAAGCTAGATACACGGAGCGCGGCTGGTGTTCGTCGACAACCCGCTTCCGAGTAAGACCAGCGAATTCCTGTCCGTGCGACCGATGCCGGCAGCGTTCGACGTGAGGCGTGAAGGCTCGGTGGTCCGCGTTGTTGATCGCCTCGACGAGTTCAACCATGAGCCGCCGATGCACCGGAGCATCGTGCTCTGCGTGATCTGGCACGGGTGCGCGGTGGGCTGTATCTGGTCATTGCGACAGGCCTGGATCGCAGCCGCGATCCTCTGCCTAATGGTCGGTGTCCTTGCTTTCTTGACGTGGTGGGGGAGCGATGCCGACTATGTGGGCCGCGAACTGCAGCTCGACTTCGAATCAGGCACCGCCACGCTTGTCGTGGGTGGGGTACGCCGCAAGCATCGTCGAACGTGGCACGTCCCTCTCGATGCGGTCAGCCTCGTCGCGTGCCCGATCAAGGGCTTCTTTCGAACCGGCCGCGGCAGCGAGATACCGATCTACTCGGGTGTTGGTGTCTTTGCGATCGTGCCCGGCGGTGGCGAGAATCCGCTGGAATTCGGTTGGATGATGCTCGGTGGATCAAAGGACGAGTCCGAGCTCCTACTCGCCCTTGCTCAAGAACTTCCAGAGCTCGGTGCGCCCATGCGGTTCTCGGCTCCGATCCGCGGGCAGCTCGATCGCAGCCTGCTTTAGCCTTGGGGTGCGAGGCCGTAGACTCGGGCGCACCCATGGCCGAGCCGAACTCCAACCCAACTACGCCCTCCATGGGGCTGGCCCACGGCCTCACGGTCGTCGTGGCCCTCGTCGCGTGCCTTCGCGCGATGGTCGCGTTCGAACCGACGCCGGGCTGGGGGCTCGATCCGTTCACGATCGCGGCGCCGTCGGGCGCGTTCGGCCCACGAGAGGCGGCGGTGCTCGATGTGCTCACACTCGTGCTCACTTCGATCGTGCTGCTGCTCGCGCCGTCGACCAAGTGGCTGCGTTGGTCGGCGTATGCCGTCGCGCTTGTGCTCGTGACCCTGGTCGGGCTCGTCCATGGTCTGCCCGATGGCCCTCGGCCGGCAGACCTCTCGCCGGCGCTCGCGTGGCTGGCGGCGCTCGCCGGGGCTGGCGCGATCGTGCGTGGCGCGACGCAAGCGCTGACGCGACGGCTCGTGTTCGCGCTGCTCGGTGGCGTTACGGCCATGTTCGTGACGAAGGGCCTGGTGCAGCTGCTCGTCGAGCACCCGCTCACGCTGGCGCAGTTCGAGGCGAATCGAGAGCAGATGCTGGCCGCACAGGGACTCACCGACGGCAGCGCGGGCGCCCGCGCCTTCGAGCGCCGGCTGCGCCAGCCCGAGGTCACGGGCTGGATCGGATTCTCGAACGTGGTCGCGTCGTTCCTGGCCGCCGGCGGCGTGGCACTCGCGGCTGCGGCGCTGAGCGGGCGCAAGGTTGTCGCAATCATTGCGGGCGTCGGTGCGCTCGTATCCCTCGGCCTCGTCGTGTATGGCGGCAGCAAGGGCGCGATGGTGGCGGGGGTGCTTGGGCTGGGTCTGGTCGCGATAGGCCGGTTCGCACCCTTGGCATTGCGCGCCGGTCGTGTGCGAGATCGCGTTGCGGGTGTGCTTGCGTTGCTCGTGGTCGCCGGGCCCATCGGCGCGCTGATGGCGCGCGGTATGGTCGGCGAGGCGATCGGTGAGCTCAGCCTGCTCTTCCGCTGGTTCTACATCGAAGCCGCGAGCCGGATCGCGCTCGACAGTCCGCTGCTGGGCGTCGGTCCCGGAGGGTTTAAGGACGCGTACGCGCTGGCGAAGAACCCGATCAGCCCCGAGAACGCCGCGAGCCCGCACAGCATTGTGTTCGATGCGGCGGCGACGATGGGCGTCGTGGTTGGGCTCGCCGTGCTGGCGCTCGTGCTCTTCGCGGGCGGTGGTGCTGCTCGGGCGCTGCTCGCTCGCAACACGGAAGAGCCCGAGCCTGACCCACTCCCCAGGCTGTGGCTGCTGGCGGGTCCGGCTATGGCGGTGGCTCTTGGCGCGCGATTCGAGATCGCGTCCGTTGGCGGGCTCACCCCCGCACTCGTGATGGCATGGATCGGTGGGCTGACCGGCTGGATCGTGTTGGCCTGGGCCCTGTGGCATGCGCCGCGTCGCTGCATCGCGATCGGATCCGGTGCGGCCGCCCTGCTACTCATTGCGCACGGCCAGATCGAGATGACCCCGGTGCTCATCGGGTCGGCATCGCTCTTCGCGGCGTGGCTCGGGCTCGCGGTGTCGTGCGACGCGGATGGGGACCAACCTCGCGTGCCGGCGCGTCGCATCGGTTGGGTCGTTGGCGCAGTGCCAGGGCTGCTTGCGCTCTGTGTTGCTGTCTTGGCATTACCCGCTTTGTGGTCGTGGCAGGGCGCGATGCGGGTCGCCGCCGATCGCGCGAGGCAGCCGGCCGAGTACCGCACGCTGCTGGAAGCCAGCGGCGGCGACCCTCGAGTGTTCCGGGCGGTGGCCGAGGAGCTGTCGCAGACGCTCGGCCAGCGTGTCTCGCCCGGCAATCTAGCCGAGGGTCTTCGCGTCTTGTCTGCTCGGACGTCGCGCCAAGCCGCCGAGGCGATGGATCGCGCGGTCGAAGCCGCGCCCGCCGACGGCCCGACACTGCGGACCGCCTCTCGGGCCTGGCTCATCGCCTCTGTCGGTCGTGACGAAGTGGCCAGGCAAAGGGCGCTCGATCTGGCGCAGAGGGCTGCCGAGGCCGAGCCGATCTCGGGCCAGAACTTCTCACACTTGGCCACCGTGCTCTCCACGCTCGATCCGGACAGCACGAATGGGGAGCGCGTGCTCGAGGCACTCAGTCGGGCGGAAGCACTGAACCCCGCCAGCCCCCAGCTGAAGTACCGGCGGTTTGCGATCGCCAGGGACCTCGGGCTGCTCGCTGAGGCCCGCCGAAGCGCCGCGGCCGCCCTCGAATCCGACGAGCTCATGCGGCTCGATCGCCTTGGAGCCGGCCTTAGCGACGAGCAGCGGGGCGAGTTGGAGGCCTTTCTGGCCGATGATTCGGGTTGACCCTTGGCTTGACGCCCTCGTAGTGGGTTCTAGCATTATGCTTCGACTCGCGGATTCGCTTCGGCGGCCGGGTAGCGTTCAGGTATCGTCAGGGTGTCGTTTCTGATCCCGTCGCTTGGGCTTTAAGCCTTTCTGGCGGCTGGGGTTGGCTTCTTGGCACGGCGGTCACGACCTGGGCAGCAGCTTCTCGGCGACCGTGGTGTTGGGCGAGTTGGAGGAGAGAACGGGATCGGTCTGAGGGCGGGAGTCCCAAGGGCCGATGAGATTTCAGCAGTGCGACGCCCGCCCAGCGGGCTTGCGGACGCCTCTGCTCGGCGTGTGCCCGGGTGTGGCGATTGGTGACGAAATGGCTCGCGAGCGCGGGCCCAGAGATCGAGGACGCGAGGACGACGCCATGGCCGAGTTGCCACTCAATAGGGTTCGAAACATCGGGATCGCCGCCCACATCGATGCGGGCAAGACCACCGTCACCGAGCGCATCCTCTTCTACACCGGCAAGACCCACAAGCTGGGCGAGGTGCACGAAGGCACCGCGACGATGGACTTCCTGCAGGAAGAGCAGGAGCGCGGCATCACCATCCAGTCGGCCGCAACCACCTGCGCGTGGGTCCGCAACGACGTCGAGTACCAGATCAACCTGATCGATACGCCCGGCCACGTCGACTTCACGATCGAGGTCGAGCGTTCGCTCCGCGTGCTCGACGGCGCCGTTGCTGTCTTCGACGGCAAAGAGGGCGTCGAGGCCCAGAGTGAGACGGTCTGGCGTCAGGCCGACCGCTACAACGTGCCGCGCGTGTGTTACATCAACAAGATGGACAAGATCGGGGCCAACTTCGAGTTCAGCTTCAAGAGCATCAAGAAGCGCCTGGGTGCCAACGCCATCGCCGTGCAGATCCCCATCGGCGCCGGCAACGAGCTCGAGGGCATCATCGATCTGCTGGGTATGCGCGCGTTCTACTTCGACGCCGACGAGCAGGGCGCGGTGGTGACCGAGAAGGACATCCCCGAGAACCTGAAGGACGAGGCCGAGCAATGGCGTCACGAGTTGGTGGACGCCGCGAGTGCGCTCGACGATGACCTGACCGAGAAGTACCTCGAGGATGAGGCCTCGGTCACGGTCGACGACATCCGCGCCGCTCTGCGAAAGGGCACACTGAACCTGCAGTGCAACCCCGTCTTCTGCGGCTCGGCCCTGAAGAACATCGGCGTGCAGCGCCTTCTGGACGGCGTCATCGACTACCTACCGAACCCGACCGAGGTTCCCGAGGTCCAGGGCGTCAACCCCAAGGACCCCGAGAACAAGCTCAGCCGCCCGCACGACTCCAAGGCGCCGTTCTCGGCCCTGGTTTTCAAGGTTGTGGCCGACAGCCATGGCGATCTGACGTACGCGCGCATCTACTCGGGCACGCTCGAGAAGGGCAGCCGCGTGCTGAACCCCGGCAACGGCAAGCGCGAGATCGTCAGCCGTATCTACCAGATGCAGGCCAAGACGCGTGAGGCGCTCGACGCCGCCCATGCCGGTTCGATCGTCGCCGTCATCGGCATCAAGGACTCGATCACGGGCGACACCCTGTGCGACAACAACGAGCCGATCCTGCTGGAGCGGATGGACTTCCCCGATCCGGTGATCTCGATGTCCATCGAGCCGAACACCAGCGACGACAAGCGCAAGCTCTCTGAGGCTCTCGTGACGATCCGCCGCGAGGACCCCAGCTTCCAGAGCCACTACGACGACGAGACCGGCCAGACCATCATCGCCGGCATGGGCGAGTTGCACCTTGAGATCATCAAGAACAAGCTCACCCGCGACATGAAGATCGGCGTCCAGGTCGGCAAGCCGCGTGTGAGCTACCGCGAGGCGATCCAGGGCGAGGCCACCGACGTTCGCGGGAAGTTCGTCAAGCAGACGGGCGGTCGCGGTCAGTTCGGCGACGTCACGATCAACCTCCGCCCCTACACGAAGGAAGAGGCCGAAGCCGACGGCGTGAAGTTCGTCGACGGCGTCGCCTTCGAGAACAAGATCGTCGGCGGTTCGGTGCCCAAGGAGTTCATCCCATCGGTCGAGGTCGGCGTGCGCCAGACCGCGGCCAGCGGTGTGACCGCGGGCTATCCGCTGATCAACATCAAGGCCGAGCTGGTCGACGGCTCGTACCACCCGGTCGATAGCTCGCAGGTTGCCTTCGAGCAAGCCGCAAGGCTGGCTTTGCGTGATGCGGTGTCCAAGGCCCGCAGCGTGCTGCTCGAGCCGATCATGAAGGTCGTCATCACCACGCCCGAGGAGTTCTTCGGAAACGTGACCGGCGACATCTCGGGCCGGCGCGGCATGATCATCGACACCGAGGATCGCGGATCCGGCATCCGCGAGATCACCGCCGAGTGCCCGCTGAGCGAGATGTTCGGCTACACCACGACCCTCCGCGGCATGAGCCAGGGCCGCGCGGCCGCCTCCATGGAGTTCCAGGAGTACCGCGCCATGCCGGCCAACCTGATGCAGGAAGTCATCGCCGCCGGCTGAGTCCGGACGAAACAGGCCAAGAGCACTTTGGGGTTTCCGCGATCGCGGAGGCCCCTTTTTCATTGGCATGTGCGCGGTTCCGATAGCGACGGGCCACCCGCACAGCCCGCAGGAATCGGCCTTCTCAGCAACGCAACGGGCGGCTTTTTGGAGGACGGGGCCTTATCATTCGTTCCGGGTCTGGTCGTGCGGGATCGTGTCTTCCCGCGCCACACGCCCGTTGAAAGGGATGCTGCGATGGCCGAGCGTGTTCCAGCCGCGTTGCTGTTCGGGGCCCCGGGTGCCGGAAAGGGCACGCAGGGCAAGATCCTCGGGCAGGTTCCCGGGTTCTACCACCTCTCGTGCGGCGAGGTCTTCCGCACGCTGGACATCCACTCCGACCTCGGTCGGACGTTCTACGAGTATTCGTCCAAGGGCGAACTCGTGCCCGACGACGTGACCGTGGCGATGTGGAAAGAGAACCTCCACGCCCAAGTGACGCTGAGCATCTATAAGCCCCACGCCGAGATCCTCGTCCTTGATGGCATTCCCCGGAACGTGAAGCAGGCCGAACTGCTGGAAGAGCACATCGACGTGAAGGCGATCGTGCACCTGGTTTGCCGTGACATGAGCGCCATGCTCATGCGTCTCCGCAAGCGGGCGCTCCGCGAGAACCGCGCCGATGACGCCCGCGAAGAGGTGATCCGCCGGCGCTGGGAGGTCTACGAGCACGAGACACGTCCGGTGCTGGACTTCTACTCGCCCGATCTCATCCACGAGGTCGATGCCATCGGCACGCCCGTCCAGGTGCTCATCCACACGATGGAAGCGCTCGCGCCGATCCACGACGAGCTCTTTGGCCAGCAGGAGATGAGCGGGGCCCTCTAGCCCGCCGCGTACCCTCTTTCCATGGCAGAGTCGATCACCTGGGCCGTCCTTCTGGCACGATGGACCGAGTTCGCGAAGTCCGCCGTCGCGTTGCCGACCTCGGGCTCGGGCGGGCGGTGGCGCGAGAGCGTGGCGTCGATCATCGGGCTGCAGGCCATCGCGCTCGCGCTGCGTGACCTCGATGAGCACGACCTCGGTGATGGCCGTGCGCTCGCCATCGACACCGCTTCGGTCGGGCTGGACAGCCACGCCCGGGACCTTGCCGAGGTGTGGGCCGACGAGCCCTGGCCCGAGGAACTGCACGAGCTGATCGAGGACGCCCGTCTGGCGCTCCAGGGTGCCCGAGCCGCCGGGCTCGAATGGTGCGTCGATGACGGGCCGGCCAGCCTCGAGCACCCGGCAGAGCTCGCGGCCCTCTTGGAAGCCATGGGGTTTACCGGTGACCTGTACCTTGCCGCGCCCGGGGTTGCGATGTCGGCATCGAGCCCATGCGCGTTCCTGGGCGTTCCGGGTGGCTCAGTACCCGATGCCGGGTTTCTCGAGGCGATGGCCGCGTTCCTTTCGGCGAACGGTCTTGCCGCCGAGCCGGCGCGCTGCGGCCCGCCCAGACAGGTTTATCGCCAGTTCGACTTCGCACAGGGTGGCGTGGTGCGGGACCTGGTTGCCCCCATGCTCGGCGATCCACGGCCTGGCCAGCCCCTGCTGGTGCCCGTTGTGCTCTCGGGCGAGACCCAGGCGGTCGCCCTACCCCAACGCCGCGGCCAGCCGGTCGATCCACCGCCTTTGGTGTTCGAGGACGAGCCGCCGGCTGTGGAAGCGGGCGAGGCCTGACGACGCGAGAGAGAATCCCGGCTAACATCATGGCCCCAGCGGGCGAGTACCCAAGTGGCCAACGGGGGCAGACTGTAAATCTGCTGGCATACGCCTTCGGGGGTTCGAATCCCTCCTCGCCCATTTCCCCGGATCGCAAAGAGAAGCAGCTTCCGGCTCGATGCACCGCGTGTGCATCGAGCTGGGGGCTGCTGTACGTTGAAGCGTTGCGACTGGGACGGGTGGTGGCGGCGAGGCGGACCGCTCGGCACGCCTCAGCGACGGCGTCGAACGGCCGCCAGGCCCGCGATGATCGCGAGGCTGGCGGTGCCGGGCGCGGGGATGGCGGTGAATCGGGCGTCGGTGAAGTCGCTATCGAAAAAGAGCACGCCACCGGTGGTGTCGACCGGTGTAGAGGCCCACTGGAGCAGTTCGCCGTCTCCCAAGATTGGGCCAAAGGGGGCTCCAAGGTCGTAGCTGCCCAGAGCCGGGTCGAATGGTCCGTTGAAGAGGTCGAGGCCGCCCGTGCCGCCACCGTCGGATCGCGAGAAGCCAATGAGCTCGACACGGTTGTTCACGAAGGTGCGAGTATCGATCAAGAAGTCGAAGCTCCCCACGCCATCGATGTCGATGGTGGCAGAGTCGTGCTGGACGGCCAGGCCGCCCGAAAAACTGACGATGTTGTCGGTGTCGGCGAGCGCCCTGATGGTGAACGAGCTATCGAACGCGACGCCATCGAGCGTGCCCGAGCCGGATCCTTCATGGATGTAGATGACCGGTGCGGCGGCGGCAGATGCGGCAAACGACGTTACAGCTGCGAGGATAATGATCTTCTTCATCGCGTTCGTCCTTTGTTCTTATCTTCTGGTGCCGCGTCTACGAGGGCTGATCAGCCGCGGACCGCTCACCCTGGGCTCTCGCGTCCCCCGCCCAGTCTCTTGATCATACAGGCGAGACCAGAAAAACCGATCGAAAATTCGCGACCTATTTGTCATCGGCCCCAGGATCATGCTCTTCGAACCAGGCCAAGATCTCGGCGACCTTGGCGATGAGGTTTGACGGCTTGGCCGCGATGCCGTGGGCGGCGTCGGGCACGCGCACCAGCTTGGTCGGGATCTCTCGCAGCTTGAGCGCGGTGTAATACTGCTCCGTCTCTGCCAGGGGCGTGCGCAGGTCGTTCGAGCCAGTGAGCAACATCGTGGGCGTCGTGACGTTGCCGACGAGTGAGATCGGTGATCGCGCCATGTAGTGGTCCTGGTGCTCCCACGGCGGGCCGGGGAACCAGTACTTCATGAAGAAGGCCGGAAAGTCGCCGTACAGGATCATGGAGTACCAGTTGATGACGGGCTTGGCGACGACCGCGCCCGCGAACCGATCGGTGTTGCCGACGATCCACGCCGTGAGCACGCCGCCGCCCGAGCCGCCCGTGACGAAGAGGCGGTCTTCGTCGATGAAGCCCTTGGCGATCAGGTCGTCGACGGCGTCGATGAGGTCCTGGTAGTCGTCGCCCGGGTATGCATGATGGATGGCGTTCCCGAAGGCCTCGCCGTAGCTCGTCGAGCCACGCGGGTTCACGTAGAGCGTGACATAGCCCGTCGCGGCGAAGAGCTGGATCTCGCTGGCGAAGCGCGGGCCGTAGTCGGCGACGGGCCCGCCGTGGATCTCGAGGATCATCGGGTACATTTTGGACGGATCGAAGCCGGGGGGCGTGACGTACCAGCTCTGGATGCGTTTCTCGTCGATGGAAGACTCGGTCCAGAACATCTCGATGGGCCGCATGTCCCGGTGGTCCATGAGATCGCCGTTGAGATCGGTGATCGTGCGCACGGCTCCACGCCTCGCGATCGCGAGCTCGGCGGGCCGTGTGTGCGAGGCTTGCGAAAAGGCGATGGCGTCGTTGTCGCTGACAGTAAATGATCCGCCGCCGTAGGGACGCCCGAGGGACATGCCGCCAAGATCAATCGCGACTTCTGTAACGCCACGGGTGTTCGCGTCGACGCGCAAGATCTTGGTGCGCCCGAGATCGGTGGAACGCACGTAGATGGCCCGACCATCGGAGCTCCATACGGGTGCGGCGACCTCGCGATCAAGGTCATTGGTGAGGATTCGAGGGTTCGCGCCATCGATATCGATCAGGTAGAGCTTCTCGGGCTGGTATGCCTGGAAGCGATCATCGAAGCCGACGTACGCGATCGTGCGTCCATCGGGCGAAACCGCCGGCTGGGTGTCGGGGCCAAAGCGGGACGTGAGTTGCGTTATCGAACCCGTCGCAACGTCGACGGCATGGAGATCCGAATCCAGCGGCTGGAGCACGTGATCCTCGCGCCGGTTTGCGCTGAGGACGATGGTCGAGCCGTCGGGTGTCCACGAGTAGGGACCGTTGTGATCGAATTCACCCGAGGTGAGCTGCCGCGCGGTGCCGCCATCCGAAGAGACCACGAAGAGGTGGGTGTCGCCGGGCTTGAGGTCGCCGCGCCCGTCGATGCGGTACACGAGGTCATCGATAATCTCGATGGGCGGTCCCCAGTCGGCCCCTTCGGGGGGTCTCGGCATCGACGCGGTGGGCGCTCCCTCGCCCGGCACGAACATGCCGAAGGCGATCTGTCGTCCGTCGGGCGACCACGCGAGCGAGCTTGGTGATTGTGTCAGCCGCGTGATCGGTCCAGTGCGCCCGCTCTCGATGTGGTGCACGAAGATCTGTGAGCGCCCGTCAAAGGTCGAGACGAAGGCAATCCGATCACCGCTGGGCGACCATCGAGGCTGCGAGACGCCCGCCTCGAGCGAGACCAACGGCTCGTGCCCGGTGCCGTCGGTGTTGATGATCCACAGCGATGAGGTGCCGCGATCCTTGAGGACATCGAAGCCCAGGCGTGTGTACACGACCGTGCGACCGTCGGGCGAGATGCGAGGATCGCCCGCGCGCTCGAGTTCGAAGACGTCCGACGGCGCGAATGGCGGGAGGGACGAACCATCCTGGGCAGCGGCACTCAGCGGGCTGGCATGCACGAGAGCTACAACTACGAATAACAACGCTCTGATCATCAGTCTCTCCGCCCCAGTTCAAAGATAGATCGCGGCCGTAGGGATACCAGTTACGCGCGAGCACGTGATGCTAGGGCGTTGCCAAACGCACCTGGCGGTGCCCCGATCGCTCGATAGCGCAGAAAGACCCAGCGGCGGCACCGCTGGGTCTTCCGGTGAGGTCCGGCCAAACCCGATGACCGGCGAGGTTGTGTAGGGCCTCACAGAGTCCGCCCTGGGGCTGGCGCGCCCCGGGCGTCACGGAGTTCCGGCATGAGGAACCATCCGGAGCTTCTCGGCTTCCGATCGGATTTCGTCGTCGACATGGCCGACGAAGTGGACCATGGCTGCGAGGATCTCCTCGTTGTATGGCTCGCCGCTGCTGCGTAAGCGTTGTTCGGCCTCATCCATGTCGGTGCGCGCTCGGGCCGCGTCCGCCGACAGCGCGTCGTATGCGCTGAGTGGGTTGGCGCTGCTCGGCTCGTCGGTGGAGCGCAGCCGCTGGCGTATCGCGTCGAACTCCGTGATCACACACAGCGATCGTTTGACGATGGCATTGAGTTCGAGCACCGTAGCCCTCGTGAACGGAGACTCGAGATGCTCAAGGCCTTGCTCGACGAATGTCGTCGATTCGAGGTCCGCCGTAGCCGCCGCAGCCGCCGTGGCTTCTTGGCCTTGTTGCACGAGGCCGGTCGCTCGTGCATCGCAGCCGTCGGCCGCCGACGCGAGTGGGGCCGTAGTGGAGACTGTCGTTGCGATCTCGGAGGTGCCGTGGCCAGACGCTGCCAGCAGCACGCAAGCGAGCAAGATCAGGAGCGGCTTTCGCAGCATCCAAGTCGCCGCGCGGTTGGCGTGGGTACGGAGTTGCATGACGGTGCGATTCGTGGTCATGATAATTCGTCCTTTTGGGTTAGTTGGGCTTGAAGGCCCGTTCCTCGAAGACGACGTGCGCACCGATGGTCTCGCCGAGCTGCTGGCCGGCGATGTTGTCCCACTCCCAGTGCACACCGTTGTAGATGCGGCTGATGCCGTTGGAGTGCTGGGCCTCATCGAGCGATACGAAACGGACGGGCACGAGCGGGCGAGGCACGCCCAGCGGATCCACACCCTCGCCGTTGTACTCGTCGGACACGAACGTGAATCGGGTCTCGTCGCCGAAGAACTGACGCATGATCTCGAACGTCGCAGCGCCGAAGGTCGAGTGGCCCGAGGGATACGCCGGGAACGGGGGCGTTGGGGTGATCGCCATCTCGGTGTTGATCACGGAGATGCCTACGGGCTTCCAGTCCGGATTTTCCATGGTCTGGGGCACGCCGTCGGATCGTGGGATCGCGGTGACGGGCCGCCAGTAGTTGTAGTAATACTTGCTGTCCCATGCCGCGACGCCCGCGTCGGCCAGGCCAGTGTTGATCATGGCGAGGTATCGCGCCATGTCGAGCGCACCGCCGATGCCCTGCTCGAGCGCGACCTGGACTGCGATCTGGTTGTACAAGCGCGGCGGGGTGCCTAGCAGCGGCGTGCCGTCGTAGCCCCAAAAGTTTCCGATGAAGCGGGTGTACGCGGTAGAGGTGCTGCCTGCGGTATCGACCGAAGCGCCGATCGACTGGACGTCGCGGTAGCCCTCCACGTATCGCCGCGAGCCGGGCATAGGCGGCGGGTTGATGCGGTACTGGTGCCCGCTGTTCAGCGAGAACGGGGTGACCGCGCCCCAGTACGCGCCGAGCGCGAGATCGAAGTCGCCGCCTGCCGATGGGGTCAGGGGGTCGGGCTCCCACTCGAAGCGTTGGGTCGTTCCGCCGTTGACAGGATTGCCGTTGAAGGTGGTCGTGCCGTCGGCGATCAGGCCGCCGTGGCCGAAGTCTGGTTCCGCGTGGCTCGCGCCGTCATCGGAGCGCAGGTCGAGGATGGCCCGAGCCGCACGCTCGCCGGTGCGCCGGCCCGCATCGATCTCGTTGCGCGGGCGGCCGCCGCGGTCTCGGCCGAATTGCTGGCCGAGGGCCGCGACGATCTGCTCGAGATCGGATTGCAGGAGGCTCTTCAAGCGATCGGACTGATCCGGGTAAAGCTCGACGAGCACCGTGAAGGCGGCGAACGCGATCGCCGCGTCAACAGATGCTTGTTGGGGTACCCGGCCCAGGTCGTTGTACGCGGTGTAGCCGCGCTCGATCGCGTTCACCGCGTCGAACACCGCGATCTGGACCATGGCGAGCGCGCGGCTGGTGCGGGTTGGGCCGGCGTTGGCTGCGTCTGCCGAGCCGGTATCCGGATCGGGTGTGTGGTCGATAGCCACCGCGTCCAGTGCGATCTCGTGCCAGAGCAGCACGCGGTCCATCTGGTCGACAACCTCGCGCGCCTGCCGTTGGTTCTTGAGGCGGTCCAACACGTTTCGCGCCATCGCCGTCCGGCTCGTCAAACCGAGATAGCCAACCTCTTGGCTTCGCGAGAGCTTCTTGTTGCCTTCCTGCGCGATCGCGTGCGATGCGGGCAACGCGAGCAACGCCAGTGCTACCACTTTCTCCTTGTTACGCATGTGGGTTCTCCTTGCATGTCTTTGGGGCCTCGGGTTTTGGCCCCTCCATGCAGGAGTTGTCCCCGCGCGCACGGAGTGGGACATGCTGTCCTAAAGAAATCGACAAGAGCTCTCGCGTCGAGGGAAAACCACCCGGTCAGACGAGGGCGGCCTTGCATATCGGACACCAGCAACGAGGCGTGGTCCAGGGCGTCTGCTTGATCAGCGAGTTGCGGCGACGGAAAACAGCCGGCGTGGACGGACGAGTACGCAGCACAGCACGCCGATCGAGGCGAGCAGCGCGAGAGAGACTGCCACCATGCTTAATGCGTGTGTGGCGGGCTGCGCCGCGTGCGCCTCAACCGAATGGGCAGCGGTTGTGTGGGCGATCGGTCTGGTTGCCATCGAGACATCGAACGGCTCGCTCGCTTCCGCCGCCGCGGCGTTCAGGTACGTCTCTTCCTCGCCCGGCCGGCGGACGACGAGCATCAATTCGTCCATGACGTACGGCCCGCGGACGGCGAGTTCCTGTGTACCTTGCGGGAGCTGCGCACGGAGCGTGAAGTACATCGCGACCGGCAGGCGTAGCTGCGGGTTCTCGAGACGCCACTGGTCTACCGATTCGGGCGTCGGGGATTGGACCAACTCGCAGTCCAGGCGCTCGCCGTCGGCCAGGATCCAGAATCCGCCCTCGAATCGCTCCCGTGAGTCCTGCAGCGAGAGGTCGAAGTCCTGCGGCGTCGCTTCGAGTAGTTCGTACATCTGCCAGTCGAGTACCGCGGCCGAGGTGTCGTTGAGCGCATACGCGAGCACGTCGTGCAGCACACGCACTTCGACCACGCCGCCCGCGTCATCGCGCGAGACCTCGACGAACACCATCGTCTTCAGCGTCGGATGGGCGAGCGCTGCCGACGCGAACAGGAGCGCGATGACGAGGTACAGTCGAGCCATCACGGCGCCTCGCCCAGGAGAGTTTGGATCGCTTGCTCGGTCAGTGCCTCTTCCCAGATCGTGAACCGCGCGAGCTCGCCGTCGTAGCGATATCGGTTGTCCCAAGGGTCGGCGGGTGCGATATGGATCACGCTCGCGTCGTCGGCCAGCCGGATCGCCCGCTCGCCGATGAGTTCGCCGTTGCGGTAGAGCCGACCGATCTGGCCGTCATAGGTGGCCGTGATCATCTGCCAGCGGCCCGACTCGTAGGGCGTGCGGCTCGAGACGTCCTGGTTGTGCGACCAGAGGTGCACACCGCTGGCGAACTTTGCGAAGTACCGGGACTGCCCGCCCACGCGCGCATCGCAGTTACCAAAGCCGATCAGGATCGAGCGGTTGCTCGGCTGCTCGTCGAATCGTGTCCAGACGTTGATGGTCCACGAGTCGCCGGCGTCGACCGGCAGGTTGGGCACGTCCTCGATGATCGAGCCGTACATGGACTTGTCGATCTCGTCGAGCGCGAAAACTGGGCCCGAGATGATAAAGGGGCGTGAGGTGGTCTCGAGCTCGTTGCGCGCTGGCGAGCGATCCTGGATGCCATCCAACCGGATGTTGTAGGGCTTCGCGACCGCGGGCGGGCTCGCGAGCTCGATCATCGCGCCGCAGCCACCGGGCATCATGCGCACATCGCTGACCTCGATGTTTGGTTCGATCGCGACCGCCCCTGGTGCCAACTCTCGAACGGGCTCCGAGAACGCCACGCGGATCTGCGGTGTCTCGTACAGCGCGAGCACTTCGGTCACGCGTGGGGGTGTGCGATCATCAACGCGAACCGTGCGCTCCTGGATCGGCCCAAGGCTGCCGGTCTCATCGAGCATGGCCGCCCGGATCGTGGTGGTCTGACTGAGGGTGATGGGCGATGTGTACGTTGCGGAGTCTGCCGTCGGGTCGCTGCCGTCGGTCGTATAACGGAACGATCCGGGTTGCCAGTACAGGTCGGGTTCGATGGTCGCCTCGACGGAATCGGTGTGCGTTCCGTTGCGGCCATCGGGCATGGCTGCCACATCGATGATCGGTGGTCGGTACTGGTGGGCCTCCAGCGTGTCGAACAACTCGCGCGCTGGCTCCGCCGCCTGCCCGGCCTGCGCCGCTGTAGCCGCAAATACCTTGATGCGAGGATCATCGGGGAGCGTGACGCTGCGCGCGCCACGGGGTAGATCAATCTTTTGGACGAACAGGTAGCAGTAGCGGTAGATCTCGTCTCGCGTGCCCGCGTCGTCCGGCACATGGTGGTGCGAGGCGTACCACGCGATCTCGTCGGGCTTCACGTAGCCGGGCGTCAGGCCGATCATGTCGCTGCGGCCCCACGGGTACCTCGGATCGGTGATATCGCCCGGCCACTCGCGGCGGTCCCACTGGCCGACGTAGCCGTCCCAGGCCTGGGCGCTGATTTGGGCTCGCGCTCCATCGACGAGGACCGCCCCGTGAACATCGCCGTCGCTGCTGGCAACGAGCAGGTACAGCGTGTCGAAACCGTCTCCAGGAAGCGTGATCTCTTGTCCACGGCAGGTCACGGCGTTCGCTTGCTCTCCTTCGCCCAGCAGGAACCCGACGCCGCGTGCCGACAGCGTCTGGGGCATCATCTCCGCCGGGTATGAACGGTCGCCCGTCATGCCATCGGCGCGCTGTTCGTCGTTGGCGCTCATGGCGTCGGTATCGAACGGGAGTTCGATCGGGACGAACGGCGGCGTGTCGATGGCGGTCTCGATTTCCGAGACTGTCAGGGCGATCGCCTTGAGGCCGAATGCTCCGACATCGGTCTGAATCGCACCACTTTCGGCAGCCAGATCGGCCAGATGCCGCTCCTGGCCATCGACGTGCCGGGCGTTGGCAATCTCACCGATGTCGCTCGAGATGCGCACGCCCGCCGGGCTGCCGGTGTGCTCGCGTAGACGGATCACGATCTCGTCGGTGTCCTCGGCCTTCTTCATCGCCTGAACACTGACGGCGGGGTTGTCGACGCTCAGGAGCGAGACGCGTCTTCCCAAGTCGCCGGGGTGTGACGTCGTGCGGAACGGGATGAGCGGCTGGTTGAGGCTCGCACCGTGCACGTAGCTCTGGCCATCACGCCAGTCGCCGGTGTGGCCCTGGATCGCGTAGAGCACGTTGTGGCGGCCGATGTCCTGGCTCTGCTGGTCGGGATAGCCGCCGCGGACGCCGGGTGTGAAGAGCAGCGTCAGCCGCACGGTGCTGTCATCGGGCTTGTCGGTCGCGTACTTGCTGTCGCACAAGATGCTGGTGCCGAAGCCGCCGCCGCGGTCGGTCAGGTTGAACCACTTGTGGAACAGGTACTCGTACTGGCGTGGATAGCCGTTGCCGCGCTCGATCGCGCCCAGGTGCTGGTCGTAGGTGGCGAGCGGATTGCTCGCCGTCAGCGGAAACGCCGCGCGGACGCTGCGCTCGCGCGTCTGCCAATCGATGTCGGTGTCGAACTCCACGCGATCGCCGCCGTGACTGAGCCTGATGCGTTGGACGAACGTTGAACCCTCGGCTTCGCGCGTGACCTCGACGGCGACGCGGGCCGGCCCGTTCTCGATAACCTCGAACTTCACTGGCCCGCTCTCGCCGACGAACGCTCGGGCGGGCAGCTGCCGATCGGCCCAGTCCATGTTCCACGCGGGCCACTGGCTCGGATTCTCATAGTGCAGGCCGATGCGAGCGGGGGCGCTGAGCAGCTCGACACCGACCTTCTTGTCGAAGATCGACGCAACATCCCCGCGCGTGTCCAGCGTCACGACATAGCGATGGTTCTCAAGCCGACGCCCTTCGGCAGAGATGCTGGGCCCGCTTGGTGCGCCGGGGAACGCGTTCTGGCTGAGGATCACGTCGTAGGTCGCGAAACCGATCGAGGGCGCGGACGCGACGAAGGCCACACGAGCCATGCCCGAGTCAACACTGGTCCAGAGGATCTGGGACGGTGTCATGGAGCCCTGCGCATTGAGTACAACAATGGCTTCGGGTGCAGCGCCGTCGAACGGGACCTCGGCCTCGACGACATCCGATCGCTCCCATGACAGCGGGTTATACACGACCACCGGCGTGCCGCGCGCCGTCGTGTCCATCGCGCTGATGATGGCCGAGGCCGAATCGGTCATGACGGCCCCGAACTGGTTGGCCGCGATGACCTCGTCATTCCACGACAGGTCGTACGCCAGAGGCACGCTGGTGCCGGGCAGGATGTCGTGCATCTGCGAGCCGAGCACGAGTTCCCAGGCGTCTTGCAATCGTTGCGACGGGTAGTCGCGGGCTCCCAGAAGCATCGCGCCCGTGGCGGCCTTCTCCGCGGCGTCGGCCAACTCCTCGTTCTTTCGGTTCCACCGCTTCATGTATGCCTGGGAGGAGATGCTTCCCGCCGAGTGCTCGATGAGCTGGAGTTCGCCGTTATAGGTCGGAAGCGCTGCGCGCTGCTCTGGGCTGATCGCGTCGAACATCATGTCGGCACGCTGGGCGATGACGGTAATCGGCGCGTCGGGCTCCTTGCCATTGGCCACGCTCTGCTCGACCATGGCGACCGAAGCCTCACGCGGCGCGCCGCCCTGATCCCCCGTGCCGTAGTAGTGGTAATCGACGTATACGCCCGATGCATCGCCGTTGTTGTTGATGCGTGTGAGCCAGCTCTGGCTCTTGCTCAGATCGGTCGTGACGTCGCCGACGTACGCACCGGGATCGAGCGCCGCGATGACCGACTCTCCGTCAGGCCCCTCCCACACGCCGACCTTGAAGGGGATGGGCGTGACGGCGTTCCACGTGAGCTTCTGCGTGCTAAAGCCGGTGAGCCCACAGTGAGCCAGCAGGCTCGGCAGCGCTGCCGGGAAGCCAAAGCAATCGGGCAGCATGAACTCGTTGCTGGTGACGCCAAAGACGTCTCGCGTGTACCGGTTGCCGTAGAGCACGTGACGGATCTGCGACTCG
This sequence comes from uncultured Phycisphaeraceae bacterium, assembly GCA_937899905.1. Lineage (GTDB taxonomy): Bacteria > Planctomycetota > Phycisphaerae > Phycisphaerales > UBA1924 > JAHCJI01. The sequence continues at coordinate 11,368 of CALCCF010000106.1, read as the reverse complement.
CCGCTGGGCACGTTGGCGTCGTTCTCGTCGACGGCCGACCCAGACGGGAACCACCGGCCCCGCGCGATGTACTTCTTGAGTGTCTCGAAGTCCTCGGGGTAGTACTCCTCCATCATCTCGAAGCGACGCGTGCCGCCGAAGTTGAACACGTAGCCCGGGTAGGCCTCGAACAGCTCGAAGTTGTCGTGCAGCGTGTTGGGGATGAAGTCTCGGATCGTGTCGAGGTACGTCCATCGCCACTGCGTATCGAGGTGTGCATAGGCGACGACGAACAGCGTGGGCTTGGAGAGATCGATGTCCTCGACCTTGGGCGCACCCGGCGGGGCGGGCTTCGGCGTCTTGTGTGCATCATGACCTTGTGGATCGCCCTGTGCGACGGCGCTCCAGCCCGCCAATGCCACCGCCAAACCCGCCGCCGCCTTGACAATGCCGGTCATCGTGTTGCTCCTCCGATGTGTTCTACACCCCACGCGCGGGCCACGGGCCCAGCGAATCCGATGGTACCCGATCCGGTGAGGAGCCCAAGCCTGGGCCGTTCACTGCCTGTCGTTTGCAGCCGCGCGTGATCGCCAGTACCATTGGCGCTCGGGGCAGCTGCCCCGTTTGTGGGAGCCGCCGGCATGGGTGTAGTGGTCGATGAACTCAAGAAGCTCCGCCAGCACCTGCTGACCGGCGTGTCCTTCGCCATCCCGTTCATCGCGTGCGGCGGCATTCTGATCGCCTTATCGCTGGCGTTCGCGCCGCAGATCGATGGCATGCGTCTCGACCAGAGCCTGCAGATGCTCGAGCCCGAGTGGGCCCGCAGGTTCCTCCTGACCACGCTCATGATCGGCGGTACCGCCTTCGAGCTCATGCTTCCCGTGCTGGGTGGGTACATCTCGTACTCGATTGCGGGCAAGCCGGGTCTCGTGGCGGGCATGCTGGGCGGCTGGCTGAGCGGCAACCTGACGATCCCATGGGACCAAGCCGCCGAGAAGGTCAGCGCCGGTTTCCTCGGCGCCATCGTGGCCGGCATCATCGCGGGTTACGTCGTACAGGCGCTCAAGAAGATACCTGCGAACAAGTTTGTCAAGCCGATCATGCCGATCCTCATCATCCCCGTGCTCAGCGCACTGGCCGTCGGTGGGCTGATGCTGTTGGTGATCGGCCCGCCCATCGCGGGACTGATGACGTGGATGACCGATGGGCTCGAAGGCATGCAAACCGGCAGCGCCGTGCTGCTCGCGGCCGTGCTCGGCGCCATGATCGCCTTCGACATGGGCGGACCGGTCAACAAGGTTGCGTTCTTCTTTGCGGCCGGGCTGATCCAGGATGGCAACATCATGGTGATGGGCCCCGTGGCCGCGGCGATCTGCACGCCACCGCTGGGTCTCGGTCTGGCGACGATCGTCGCACGCGGCTTGTGGCGCGAAGAGCAACGCGAGGCGGGATTGGCCGCCGTCGGCATGGGCATGATCGGCATCACCGAAGGCGCGATCCCCTTCGCGGCGAGCGACCCGCTGCGCGTCATCCCCTGCATCATGCTGGGATCGATGGCCGCGAGCGTGACCGCCATGCTCGGCAGCGTCGGCAACAACGCGCCGCACGGCGGTCCGATCGTCCTGTTCGTGGTTGAGAACAAGCTGATGTATATCGTGGCGATCGCGGTTGGTACCGTTATCACGGCCGCAGCGGTGATCGCGGTCAAGAAGCTCACGCAACGCCAGAGCGCTGAGGCCGCCGAGTAGGAGTGTTCTGATATGAAGATCGTCGCGGTGACCGCGTGCCCAACCGGGATCGCTCACACCTACATGGCCGCCGAGCAGCTCGAGAAGACCGCCAAGGCGGCGGGCCACGAGATCCACGTCGAAACGCAGGGCTCGATGGGCATCGAGAACGAGCTGAGCGCCCAGGCGATCAGCGATGCGGATGTGGTCATCTTCGCGGTCGATATCGACGTCGAGCAGAAGGAACGCTTCGACGGCAAGAACGTCGTCCAGGCCAGCGTGTCTGAGGCCATCAAGAAGCCCGACGCGCTGCTCGCGCGTGCGGGTGTGTGAATGGCTGACGCGGTCGAGCACCGTTTCGTTTGCGGCTTGCCCCACGGCCTGCACGCGCGGCCTGCGAGCAGGCTCGCCGAGATCGCAGGCGACTTTGTCTCCGAAATCTCGATCCGCCGAGCCGACGGCACTCGCGCAAACCTCCGCAGCGTCCTGTCCGTTGTCGGCCTCGACGTCCAACAGAACGACGAGTTCGTCATTTCAGCTTTGGGCACAGATGCCACAGCCGCGCTCGCCGCGATCCGGGCTGCCATCGATGTCGGGCTCGAAGACGATGAGCCAGCGCAGCCTGTGGCCTCGGCCTGTCGAGTGCCGCCGGTCCTCCGCGAGCTTGGCGCCCTGCACATCCCCGGCGTTGGCGTGTGCGGAGGCTGCGGTCTGGGTTCGGCCATATGCGTTGGTGGCCTGACGATCCCGGCCGAGACGCTCGATCGGGCGGATCTTGGGATGGAGGTCAAACGGAACGAGTTGCGCAGCGCGCTCCTACGCGTGCAGGATGGATTGGAGCGGCGCGCCGAGATGGCTTATGGCGCAGAGGCAGCACTCCTCAGAGCGCACGCCCAGATCGCGCACGATCCCGCACTGCGTGAGGCCATCGAGCAGCGACTCCAGGACGGCAAGCCTGCGGTCGTCGCGGTGGCCGAGGCCGCCGAGCACCTCGCTGCCTTGCTCCGCGAGGCGAAGAGCGCGTACGTGCGAGAGCGAGCCGTCGATGTTGCCGACATCGCCATGCAGGTCATCGAGGTGCTCGTTCCCGGAGGGCTTCAGTCGGCTTGTCCGGCGCTGACGGGTGATTCCGTCGTGTTTGCCGACATGCTCACGCCCAGCCAGCTGCTGGGATTCGATCGCCGTTGCCTGAAGGGCCTCGTGCTCGGCGGCGTGGGCCACACTTCGCACACCGTGATCCTTGCGCGCGGCATGGGCGTGCCGTGCATCATCGAGGTCTCCGGCGCGTCGAGCACCGCCAGGTCCGGCGAGCCCTCGATCGTCGATGGAGACGGTGGCTTCGCGATCACTCCGATCAACGACGAGGTTCGCCGGTTCTACACCCAAGAAGGCCGTGTGCGGTCGCGTCGCCAAGCGCGCGTCCTGCCGATCGTGCGTGCGCCCGCGACAACCTCCGATGGCGCCGCGCTGGAAGTCGGCGTCACCGCGGTGGATGCCGCCGATGTCGCACGCGCGATCGAGGATGGGGCCGATGGTGTCGGGCTGTATCGCACCGAATCGCTCTACTTGGAACGCGACTCGGCTCCGCGCGAGGAGGACCAACGCGAGATCTACTCCAGCGTGCTCGATGCGGCGGGCGGCAAGCCCGTGATCTTTCGCACGTTCGACATCGGCGGAGACAAGCCCGCGCCGTACATGCGCCTGCCCAGCGAGGCCAACCCATTCCTCGGCGTCCGTGGTATCCGCCTCTACGAGCGGTACTCCGACCTGCTCGACACCCAGATCCGCGCGATGGTCGCCGCGGCTGCCGGTCGGCCACTGAAGATCATGGCCCCCATGGTCGCCACCGTATCCGAGATGGCTTGGTTTCGCGATCGCGTTCGGCAGGTGAGCGAGGACGCGCACGTGGGCATGATGGTCGAGGTGCCCGCGGTCGCGCTCTCGATCGATCGCTTCGCCGAGCACGCCGACTTCGTCAGCATCGGCACGAACGACCTCTGCCAGTACTGGATGGCGGCCGATCGCGGCAATCCCGGCGTGTCGAGCATGTGCGATGAGCTGCAGCCGACGTTCTTGCGTGCGCTCCGACGGATCGTGGATGACACGCGCGCCTCTGGGCTCTGGGTTGGCGTGTGCGGCGAGATGGGTGGACGCCCCAGCAATGTGCCGCTGATGCTCGGATTGGGCGTTGATGAGGTCAGCGCGGGGCCGAACGAGTTCGCCGCCGTCAAGCTCGCCGTTCGCGAGGCCGATGCGTTGCGGTGCCGACAACTCCTCGACGAGGCGTGCGAGTTGGACTCTGCCGATGCGGTGCGTGAGCTGCTGGGCTCGTTCGCGTGGCGATCCGAGCTCGCCGCGCCGAGCGTGATCGATCCGGAGTGCGTTGACGTCGGGGTGGCTGCCGCCAGCAAGGCGGAGGCGATCAAGGCGGCGGTCGATCTGCTCGCCGTCGCCGGTCGCACCGATGCGCCGCGAGAGCTTGAGGAAGCCGTCTGGGCTCGCGAGGCGACGTATTCAACCGGGCTCGGGCATGGGTTCGCCGTGCCGCACTGCAAGAGCCCGTCGGTCCGTTGGCCGACGCTCGCGGCCGTGAGGCTGGCCGAGCCCGTCGAGTGGGAGTCCATGGATGGCAAGCCCGTGCACACGGTGCTGCTCTTGGCCGTGCCCGACGGTGAGGCTGCGGGTGGTGGGCGCGCGGCACACCTCAAGATCTTCGCGACGCTCGCACGGCGCTTGGTGCACGACGAGTTTCGTCAGAAGCTTCAGGCGTGCACGGAAGCGCCCGCGCTCGGAGCCATCCTGCAAGACGAGCTGGGCCTGGGATCATCCAACTCGTAATCTCGCTGAGGTAGAAGCGGTGTTCGAGGCTCGTGAGCCCGTGGCCCATTGGCCTCTCAAAGTTCAGGGTTTGCCCGAGGTTTCCGCCACGGAATTGTGTGGATGAGATGGTGGCTCACGATATCTGGTCGATCCAATCAGAATCCAGAAATGCCCAGTTCTCGGTCCTCTTGCGGCCTCCAAAGGGATCCTCGGGTCGAATGCCTGGGCTGTCGGCTTGTTGCCCGGCTCGGCGTGCGCATGATTGAGAATCGTACGAGACAGTTACGCACCCGCTAAGCCGGTCGTAGGCGTGTTCGTGCGGCGTCGTGTTGCTCGACGCCGCCCTGCACAATGGGGTGTAATCCGGGCTATCCCGAATAGCCTGCAAGAAGAGGACGACGATATGCAGCGTGGTAAGAGTCGGATTTCGGTCGTGGCCGCGTCGGCGGCGATGCTGCTGGCCAGTAGCGGGCTCGCCGTGGCTTCCCAGTCACTGGCCCAGCCCACCCAGACCCAGACGGTTCCGGTCGGCGATGGCTTCGTGCGGACGTGGGTCGACGCCGGCCAGCCGATGGTCGCCATCAGCCTCGACGGTCAGCGCGTCCAGCGCGTGGTCGAGCAGCGCGGCACCATCATGCTGCGCTACGCCGAGTTCGACCCTGCCGCGTTCATTCCGGGCGTGCCGGCCGAGCTGCAGGCCGTCCCCGAGAGCAGCGCGTTCATCGTGCAGTACATCAGCCAGCCGCTCGAGGCATACGGCGATGCGATCGGCCGCCTCGGCGGCACGGTCGAGCGCTTCCTGCCGGACCAGGCCCAGATCATCACGATCGATCCCGGCATGATCGACGCCGTGCGTGCCCTGCCGTTCGTGCGGTGGGTGGGCGAGTACCACCCCGCGTACAAGCTCGATGAGCCCGAGATCCAGCGCCTGACGCTGGGCTCGTTCAGCGACTCGTTCACGCAGCGCTACTCCATCCAGACGCTCCGTCGCGGCAACGGCTCTCTGGCCGGCCTCTCGCAGCAGGTTGGCGAGATGGGCGTGCGTGTCGACCTCGAGTCCGAGCCCGTTGGCCGCCTTGAGGCGTGGCTCACCGACGCCCAGGTGCTCGAAATCGCCCAGCGCAGCGACGTGCTCTTCATGGACCACCGCGGCGAGCCCGAGCTCGACGTCGATCTGGCCCGCATCATCGGCGGCGCCAACTACGTCGAGAGCGTGGCCGGCTTCTCCGGCCAGGGCGTTCGCGCCGAGGTCATGGACAGCGGCTTGTTCCTGGGCCACCAGGAATTCAGCGGCATGGACCCCGCGCCGCTGCTGCACGGCTCCGTCGACTCGCAGTCGCACGGTACCGCCGTGTTCAGCATCGTCTTCGCGCCGGGTGTGAACCCGCAGGCTCGCGGCTTCCTGCCCGACGCCGAGCAGTCCATCATGGCCGACTACGGCTCGCTGGGTGATCGCTACGCGCACACCGCCCGCCTGGTCGATCCGAGCGGCCCGTATCGTGCCGTCTTCCAGACCAACAGCTGGGGCGCACCGCGCACCACGGACTACACGACCGTGTCGGCCGAGATGGATGATATCCTGTTCGACCACAACATCACCATCCTGCAAAGCCAGTCGAACTCGGGCAGCACGCCCAGCCGTCCGCAGGCCTGGGCCAAGAACATCATGTCTATTGGTGGCATCAACCACCAGAACACCGTTGATCGCAGCGACGACCGCCACGGCGGCTCGGCCGGTAGCACCGGTCCCGCGCAAGACGGCCGCATCAAGCCCGATCTCGCCCACTTCTACGACTCGACCATCGCGGCAACGACCGGCGGATCGTCGTCGTACACGCAGTTCGGCGGCACCTCCGGCGCCACGCCCATCACCGCCGGCCACGTCGGCCTGTTCTACCAGATGTGGAGCGAGGACGTCTTTGGCACCGCTCCGGTTCCAGGCGGCACGGTCTTCGAGAACCGTCCTGTTTCCAGCACGGCCAAGGCCATGATGGTCAACACCGCGCTGCAGTACGACTTCGCGAGCCCCTCCGATGACAAGAACCGCATGCGTCAGGGCTGGGGCCTCGCGGATGTTGGCAAGCTGTACGACGAGCGCGAGCGATTCTTCATCGTCGATGCCAACGAACCCATCGAGCCGCTTGCGGTGACGCAGTACCAGCTCAACGTCGCCGGCGACGAGCCCGATCTGCGGATCACCATGGTCTACCGCGATCCCAGCGGCACGACCTCGGCCACCAAGCACCGCATCAACGACCTGACCCTCAAGGTCACCTCGCCCACCGGCGACGTGTACTGGGGCAACAACGGCCTGACCAACGGCAACTTCTCCACGCCCGGTGGCTCGGCCAACGACGTCGACACGGTCGAGAACGTGCTCATCGACTCGCCCGAGGGCGGCGTGTGGGTCGTCGAGATCATCGCCGACGAGATCAACCAGGATGGCAACCCCGCCACGCCCGGCCTCGACGCGGTCTACTCGCTCGTCGCCGCCGGCGTCACCCCGTCCATCGGCATCGCGATCCTGAGCGACGTGCCGGAGATCGTCCTCCCTGGCACCAGCATCGCCGTTGAGGCCGAGGTCATCGAGGGCGACGAGATGCTCGTCGGCGCCCCGCAGATCTTCTACGACATGACCGGCTCGGGCTTCACCCAGGCCGACATGGTCGCCAGCGGCGACACCTGGACCTTCGACCTGCCCGAGACCACGTGCGGCACCAGCCCGGCCTTCTACTTCGAGGTGACCGGTGACGGCGGTACGATCGCGACCCTGCCAGCGCTCGGCGCGGACAGCCCGTTCGCCGTCGATCGCGTCGGCGAGGATCTCAGCTTCGCCGAGTTCGACTTCGAGACCAGCGTGGGCTGGAGCGTCGACCCCGGCGCCCTCCAGGGCGATTGGGAGCTTGCCTCGCCCGAGGACTACGCCGGTTCGGGAGAAGCCCGCCGCGGCGAGGTTCCCGAGGACGACTTTGATGGCTCCGGCCAAGCGTTCATGACGGGCGCGGCCAGTGGCGAAGACGTCGACCTCGGTCCGACTATCCTGACGTCGCCCCTGTTCGAACTGTCGGGTGCCCCCGATGACGTCGAGCTGCGTTATGCCCGCTGGTTCACCAACGACGACCAAAGGGCTGGTATCGCCGATGAAGATCGACTGCTCATCGAGATCTCCGATGACGGTGGTGCTTCGTGGTCGGTCCTCGAAGAGGTTGACCATGCCGCCGGTGGCGAGGCGTGGTCCGAGCAAGTGATCCAGGTGTCCGACGTTGTCGGCCTCACCGACCAGGTGCAGCTGCGCTTCACGGTCGGCGACTCGCCAAACGACTCGCGCACAGAGGCTGGCCTCGATGCCCTGAGCATCCTCGGCTTCCGCTGCGATGCGACCGGCGGTTGCCCGGCCGACCTCGACGGTGACGGCGAGCTCACGCTGTTCGACTTCCTGGCGTTCCAGACCGCGTTCGACGCCGGCGACCTCGCGGCCGACTTTGACGGCAACGGCGTCCTGGATGTCTTCGACTTCCTGGAGTTCCAGAACCTGTTCTCCGCTGGCTGCTAACGCCACGAACACCTTATCGACGCCTCGCCCGTTCCGGCGGGAGGGGGTCGATGACGCGAAGGGCCATCCGAGGAGGGTGGCCCTTTTTTCTTATGGGTCGTGAGAATGAAAGTTCGTGCTAATAACTTAGGGCAATCCGAAGTTCGGGAACTCCTGTGACTTCGCACCCGTGCGATCGTTGGAACCGTCGCGGCGCATCTTGCGGAATACGCTGGCATGCTCCGATGCTGGCCCATCGGCCCGTCCCGGAGCATGTTGTGCAAGTAACGCGCCGAGCTTTTGGCGGGTAATACGGCTTGTAGCACCGTCGATCTCGAGCCGCTGCCCGCGGCCTGTGTATCGCGAGAGGTTTCGACCCGGTCGCAAGGCATGCGACCGGGACGCGACCAATGTCACGATTTCCTGTGTGCAGACACATTCGAATACCAGGGGAGGATCCCGTGCGAGGAATTACGAGTAACACCAACCTGCTGCGTGCCGCAGGCCTGTGCGTCGGACTGTCCGCGTTGACCGCATCATCGGCGTTGGCCGGTGACACGGCCACCGGAGGACTGAGCGTCCAAGACCTCTACGAGGGCGTGCAGACCTACACCGGTAGCCGCGGCGTCGAGATGTTCTACGGCGTGCCGATGACCACAGGCGCAACGGCCGAGCAGGCCGCCGCCGACTTCATCGCCCAGCACGCCGACGAGTTCGGCAAGGGCGACATCACGCTGACTCTGGCCGACACCACCACGCTGCGTGACGGCCGCTTTACCGCCTTCATGTACGACCAAGAGATCGACGGCCTGCCCGTCCATCTCGGCATGGCTCGCATCTTGGTGCTCGATCGCGGCTTCGACCACGCCGTGGTCTACGCCGCCGGCAACCTGGCTCAGGACCTTCCCGGCGATCTCAGTGATGACGTGTTCGTCGCCGGCGACGCGGCCGTCGCGAGCGTTCGCAATGACTTCCGTTTCGCGAACTTCAAGAACTACGGCGAGCCCGAGCTCGTGGCCTACTACCACGGCGCCGATGGCGAGGCCGCCAATGAGGTCCGCCCGGCGTGGCGCGTGACCAACGAGCATCCGATGTTCCCGCAGGTGGCCGAGGCGTACGAGGTCTTCGTCGACGCCGAGACCGGCGAGCAGATCGCCGTTAAGTCGGTCATCCACCACCAGGACGTCGACGGCACCACAAGCGGCAACGCGACCCCTGGCACGCTGCCCGACATCGCCAGCAACCCGCCGACCACCCAGCGACTCCCGCTGCTCCAGGTGTTCCTGCAGGGCGGCGGCAGCGCCACGTCTGACCTGAACGGCGAGTTCACGATCTCGCACTCGGGCACGAGCCCGGTCACGGTCGAGGGCGACCTCGTCGGCCCCTACGTCCGCATCAACGATGTACAGGGCCCCGAGCTGAGTGCCAGCGTCGTCGTGACGCCTCCCGGCCCGGCCGATCTCCTCTTCAACACCAGCCCGAGCCAGTTCACCACAGCGCAGGTAAACGCGTTCCTGCACACGAACCTGACCTTCGACTTCATGATCACGCGCGCACCCGGCTTCACGGCCATCGCTCGCCAGACGCCCGCCAACGTCAACCTCAACGACAACTGCAACGCGTTCTTCAGCGGCGGCGACCTGTCGATCAACTTCTTTACCGCCGGCGGCGGCTGCGTGAACACCGCGTTCTCGACCGTCGTGGCCCACGAGTACGGCCACTTCATCGTCAACCGCCTCGGCCTGGCGCAGGGCGCCTTCGGTGAGGGCTACAGCGACGCCGTCGCCTTGGCCTTGTACGACACCGGCATCGTCGGCGAGCAGTTCTTCGGCGGCGGCCCGGTCCGCAACCCCGAAGCCGCCCGCCAGCAGTTCCCCTGCTCCTCGGGCGCCATCCACACGTGCGGCCAGATCGTCGGCGGCTCGTGGCGCTGGATCCGCCTGAACATCGGCGACACGATCGGCTCGGCTCCCGGCCTCGAAGTTGCGCGTGACCTGTTCGTTGCCTGGACGATCATCACCACCGGCGGCCGCGGCCTCGATTCGGCCGGCCCCTGGACCGCCATCGAGGTGCTCACCGTCGACGACGATGACGGCATCCTCGGCAATGGCACGCCCAACTACGACGACATCTGCGCGGCCTTCGCTCGCCACGGCATCGACTGCCCCGAGCTCGCCCTGCTGAGCATCAGCGTCGTCGACGCCCCGTCGGAGCTCCTGCCCGGCGAGAGCGCCGAGGTCCGCGTCACCATCAGCGAGTCGTCGGCTGGCCTGGTGCCCGATTCGCAGCAGCTCGGCCTGATCATCGATGGCTCGACCCAACTCGTGCCGCTGACAGCCGACGGCGATGAATTCGTCGGCACGATCCCCGGCCAGGTTGGCCTGACCGACCTCGCGTACTTCATCACCGCCGAGGCCGACACGGGCGACACCGTTCGCGTCCCGTCCGACGGCGGCTTCCCGGTGCTCGTCGGCGAAGTGATCGTCAGCCTCGACTTCGAGTCCGCCCCGGGCTGGACCGTCCAGAACGAGGCCCTCGAGGCCGGTGCGTGGGAGCGTGGCGTTCCCCAGGGTGCCGGCGACGATCGCAGCGAGGATCCGCCCACCGACTTCGACGGCTCGGGCGCGGGCTTCTTCACCGATCCCGACGCCGGCAACACCGACGTCGATGGCGGCCCAACCCGCCTGCTGAGCCCGGTGTACGACCTGTCGACCTACGACGACGCACTCATCTCGTACGCCCGCTGGTTCCGCAACGATGACGTCGATGCCGACCGCCTGCGGATCGAGTTCTCCGATGACGGTGGCTCGACCTGGTCGCTCGCCGAGAACGTTGCCGACACGCCCGAAGGCTGGGTCACCGCGGCCCTGCGTGTGTCGGACGTCGTCGACATCACCGACCAGTTCCGCGTCCGCTTCAGCGCCACCGACAACCCCAACGACTCGGTCACCGAGGCCGGCCTGGACGCCTTCCGCGTCATCGTCGCCGGCGATCCGGTCTGCCGGGCCGACCTTGACGGCAACGGCGAGCTGAACATCTTCGACTTCCTCGAGTTCCAGAACCTGTTCGGTGCTGGCGACCTCCGCGCAGACTTCGACGACAACGGCGAGCTGAACATCTTCGACTTCCTGGCCTTCCAGAACGAGTTCTCTGCCGGCTGCTGAGCCCCAAGCGTTCCAGCCGCACAGACGGCTCGATCGACCTCGAACCAAGCCGCGGGCCCCACCGATAAACGGAGGGGGCCCCGATAATTTACACCAAAAGGGAATACAGAGGGGCCCCCCCCGCCAAAGAAAAGGAAAGAACACAA
>CALCCF010000105.1 GCA_937899905.1 uncultured Phycisphaeraceae bacterium | reverse complement strand
ATACCGACGCATGTGTCTTCCCCTGGCTGATAACCGATTGGGGCTTGGCACGCCGCAAGCTGCGACGCGGGCGGCCGTTGTGTTTGCTGAACGATCTGATCGTGCTGGCCCTGGTGTGGATTCTCCCAGTGGTGATCCTCGGCCTCTTTTGGTGGCGTGTGATTCCCATCCGCGACAAGCCGCTGATCGCTTGGAGCGGACTTTTGGCGTGCTTAGTCGCAGCCATCGCGGCCCACGCGCTTGTTGCCAGTATTGCAAGCCTCTGGTTCGCAGGACGGAGGCCAATCGATTGGGACGCGACAACGCGCATCCACCGACTGGTAGGGAAATGGTGGTCGTGTGGCCTCTTTCTGTTTTGTGCAGCCACGATTCTCTCGATTTCGATTGATCGCGTTGAATACGGACTCGTGTTCGACCTCGCTCGCGCCGACCTGCGCGGAGCTGAGCTCTCTGTAAAGCCGATCGACTGGCAGCCGTACGCTATCGCCCGGGACGAGTTTCTGGCTGAATACAGACAACGGGAGGGATTGCCACCCTACGATCAATGGTCGCACGAGCAGCAGGAAGCATTCTACGAGTTGTGGAGGTATCGCCGCTCGACGGCTATTTCCAACATCAAAGCTCCCACGTTGATCGGTCGAGATTTGCGGCATGCCGATTTGACCGACGCCTTCCTTCCGGGAGTGAAAGGGCTGCGTGTTCAAGCCGGTTTTGCAAAGAGACTTGTGGAGCCGCACCACTTTACTGGCACAAACGATCCACAGTGGCTTGCCGCTTTTCGCAAGAAAGCTGTGCGGCTCGAATCCACCATTCTCAACGGAGCCAACATCGAGGGAGGAGACCTTTCCTTCTCTGATGCAACCGGTGCGAGTCTTCAAAACACGATACTGCTGGGGGCGCAACTGCCCTTTGTGCGTCTTGCTGGTGACTCGACAACGTTCTTAAACACCTGGTTTTCTGAATCGGACTTGTCCTATGCGGACTTGTCCAACACACAGCTCGACCTTGTGCATTTTTCCAGAGCACAGCTTTTTGGAGCCAATCTGTCTCACGTGGAAGCACGATACGCGCAATTCTCAAGTGCCCGGATGGAGAGCTCCAGACTCTATAGATCCACGTTTTATGATACGGAACTGTCACGAGTCAGTCTCAACCATTCGAGTGTCTCAGGCGCGACATTCTGGAGAACGGACATGCAAGACGCGCAGATTCGTCAGGCAAACCTCGCCGGCTGCGTGTTTTTGGCTACGACTCTGGCAAGGGCCGATCTGGGCGGCGCGGATCTGGTTGGATCGGACCTCGGTAAAGCCGACCTCACGGAAGCACAGCTATTCCTTTCTCGGCTTGAGGGATCCGACCTTACCGGAGCCAACCTTGACGGCGCCAACGTGCAGAACGCCCGCTTTGATCATGCCGTGCTCTTCGGCACCGAGTTGCATCACGTAGCCGGACTTGTTGGCTCTCAACTGAGCACAGCCATCGCAAATGCTGACACGCGCTTGCCGCAGTCTGATGAAGACGGCATGCCAATCCACGTCCCTCATTGCTGGCAAGACATTCCGCAGTGGCCCCAGCTCCCTGATGGCGTCGAGCGTCCCCGGTGGTGGGACGATGAAGAGTTCCATCGCACACACCTTCTCTGCCCGCCCTCGGAGCCCGAGAGCACCGACTTCCAAGCGCCCTGAGCAACCGGGCACGCACAGGCCTCGCACGCTTCCGTCGCAGCCAGCGAAATCACGATCCGTTCTGGGAGCGTCTCCAAGGATTCCCGGGCCACCACGATTCGGCCGGCGACAACCACCGCAAGCCGCGAGGCCATCACCGCGAGCTTCGGGGCACTCACGCACGGCTTCAAGACCATCACGGAAGCCCCAAGAGCCTTCGCACAGGTCTTCCGTGCAATCACCGAAGAACTCGCGCGATCGGTTCTTCAGACCTTTGGGGCGTTCTCGAACGCCACACGCGCCGGGCGTGCGCGGGTCGCCGGATCGACGCACTAACATCATCGGCACCGGTTCGAAGAACACGAGGGAGGCCAGCAATGACCTTGGCGAGCACGTTTCCGGGCGACCTGCAGATCGGACGCCCATTGGACGGCCACTTGCGGATGTTGCTGCCGGCAGGCCGCTTCGGGACCGGCCGATCATCCAACACGCGGAAGCACGAGGGCGTCGACCTGCTGGCAGACCCGGGCGCTAACGTCTACCCCGTGCTCGATGGCGTCGTGCTCGAAACCGGCCGCATCGGCGGCTCGCCCGACAACCAGCGCATCGTCGTGCAGCACCATGTTGGCGAGTCGGCGATCATCACGCGTTACCTGCATCTACGGTCGGTCAACGTTGCCGCCGGCCAGTTCGTGGACGTTGGAGCAACCGTGCTGGGAGAGGTCGGGCCCACCCCTACCGCCGGCAGCACCACCCACCACCTGCACTTTGAGATTCGGCACGTACTCAACCACGCCATCCAGGCTTCGGGCCACAAGCGAAGCTCTTTGCCAGTGGATCCCACGCCCTTCCTGTTCGAGCTCGACGAGCTCCACCACGGGCTGCACGACACCAAGGGCCCGGCAAAGATCACCGAGCTGGCCATGATGCGTACTCGCGAGCTGGAGTTCTTGCGCGTGCATTGGCTCGACGGCTCGTACTACCTCCCGCTGTTCGGCCGCCGCGCGTACGAACGCGAACTCACCGAGTTGCTGCGCTGCGCCTTCCTGCGTCAATACGAGGTCCGCGTCGCCTCGAGGACCTCATCGCTGCTGGACGACCTGCGGGTCATCACGGGGGCACGCGTGCTCGTGTAGCAGGCGGCCCGGATGCGTCATCATGGTGCAACCGGCGATCCAATCATGCGGAGTCCCGCTGTTGGCCCGCACCACTCGATCAGGGCACGGATGTCGTTCGCGTCGATGTCTTCCAGTGGATTCTGGATCATGCCATCATCCCACCCAGAGCCGGTCACCCAATGAACTCAGATCCACACGAAGAACCCAACCGGGCAAGCGCAACCTAAAACAAGTCGAACCAATGTACGAATGTCGTGGATCCGCCATCGTGTCCATCCGACGACACAGCCAGGCCGGGGCACCGCGCCGCGGCCACGCTCATGGATGAGCCCGGCGCTCCTTCGGCGCGGGCAACAGTGCGAGGACCGCAAGATGCCAGTGACACCGAACCCGTTGTTGCAACGCCTGGAGTTCTACGACCAGCGGGCACCCGTGTGGGTCGCCAACGCCGAGGCCATCGGGCTCTCATCTCAGCAATCCGCGGTCGTGCAGACTCTGGTAGATGATTGCCGAACGGCGTACGACGCCGCCCAGGCCGCGCGCATCGCCACCGCCACCGAGTGGCGATTCGTCGACACGGCCGTGCCCGCGGGCACCGTCACCGCGACCTACCGCGTCAGCGCCCTCAAGGGCGGCCAGCAGACCGCCGGCGCGCAGAGCACGGCCCACTTCGTGTTCGTGGGCAACGGCTCGGCGCAGCTGGTGATCCCGCCGGAGGCGGACGCGGCGTGACGGATGTGCGACGGATCGAGCGCGGACGATGATCACGGGCGCGTCCCCCCTTGAAGACACGGGGAGGCGCCCGTGGTTGTCTCATGGGGGAGGAAGCGGCGGAGGGCCTACCACGTCGGCGCCCTGTCGCCTTCCTCAGCACCCTCTACGGCCCCACGACCATCACCCTCGTTGGCTCCTGCGGCGTGCTCGACACGCACCACACCATCCTCTCCGAAGGAGACGTCCAGCGGCGGCGTCGGGGCCGCGGCTCGCTGGATCAGGATGCCGTTGGTCGCGTTGACCACGAAGAAGCCGGCCACCAGCAGCAACCCGAGAGCGAAGCGGCGCTCGCTGCGTCGCACGCGATACCAGAGGTTCCAATTGGCCGAACGCATCTGCTGGGCCGCAAAGTACGTCGACGTCAGCACGCGCCAACCAACCGGACGCAACGCGGCCATCGCGGGCGTCTGCTGCTCGAGGTCGAAGTAGGTGATGCCATCGCGGCCGGTTGGGCACGGCAGGTTGTCCCGGTGGCGGCCTAGATAGCGATGGCAGAACCCCTCGGCGAACTGCAGGTAGTAGCTGCTGGTGCGGGTGAGCGGCTCGGCATATGTGGGATTGAGCGTGCCCAGCGTGTCCAGGTTGTCGTCGTCGTGGTCGGGTGACGTTTCAACTCGTTCGCGCATTCCTATGAATCGCCGGCGATAGCTCATGCCCTGGTACACCCGCTCGATGTACTCGCGATAGCCGATGTTGACCGACCTCCGCGCGATGTTCGATGGCCGGAACACCGGAGCGGCGATCGCGATCCACTGAAAGCGGTACCAAAGCCAGAGCTCGCGTCGCATCCGACGCTTGTCCGGATCGCGCTGTACGCGATCTTCGTGCTTGCGATACCCATCGACGAGCCACCGCATCTGCCAACGCTTCGCGCGACGAAGGCCGAATCGCACCCACTCGTAACGCTTCAGGAATCGTCCGAGCATCGCGCGGCGCTCATCACGCAGGATCTCCTCAAACAGATAGGGCGTGTACACCGAGAAGATCGTGGGCTGGGTATCAAAGTGGTGCCGACCGATGTTGCCGAAGTCGCTCCGCGTGCGCAGGATGCCCGAGTCTTCCTCGGCGTGCCAGATGTACAGCACTACCGAAGAGATACACGCCAGCAAGCCCAGTGCGATGCCCACGGCCGAGACGATGCCCACCCAGAACATCACGTCACCGCTCGCGCCGGCGCCCGCCAGCAGATTCAGCTTGGCATCGGCACCCGCCACGATCAGACCAATGGCAACAAAGCCCAGCAGGCCGGAGGTGCTGGCGATCACGACGCGGCCGCGCAGCGAGAGCCACTTGTGATTGTCCATCTCGGCCTGCCACATCCGCTGGGCGTGCCCGGTCACGAGTTCCAGTTCAGCCCGTTCCAGATCGAGGAGCCCCTCCGGCATGAGGACGGAGGCAGGTAAGGGACCATCCAACACCTCAAGGCCAAGGACACGAGGGTCGACCGAACCGGCCACAACGCTCTTCCGATCCGGATTCGGGCACACTCGCATGCGCCGAATGACCTCACCGCCGCCGTTGGCCTGGAAGCCGACGGTCACGATCGAGTTCTCTTGAGGGGGTTCATCCTCGGTCTTTACGCGAACGCGGCAGCCTTCGGGGCCGAGATCGAGCACGGCACACATGAGCCACCGACTCTCGCCCGCGCGCTGCAAGCGTGCGGAGAGGACCGATGGGTGCGGCCCCTGCGTGCGAGGCCAGAAGGCATCGTTCGATGTCATCTTTGACTCGATGCTCGAACCCGCTCCGTCGGTTGCCGTGGCCGCAGGATCCTGTCCCACTGTCTGTTCATCTGTCATGCGCATTCCCCCAACGCGGTCACCAAGAGGAGCCAGCGTACTACGACAAATGCGCAGAGTGAGAGCCTTGCACGCAAGGCACGCCAAACTTTGGCACAGAATCCCCCGTTTTGGGGTGAATTTTGTAGTCCGGCGCGACGATTTGCCGCGTCAAGCCAACCTCATGGAGACACCGGATCAACCACCGAGACTTGCGCAACCAACCGACAACTCCAGCGCTCGTTCTCGATGCTGAGAGCAACGAACCGCGAACGCAAACCGAAGTCTCAGGCCAAGGCTCGCATTGCAGCTGAAGCTGGATCGAGGAACGCCAGGAAACAGACGCACATCTCGATGCCGCATCGTCGGCGCTACGGGCATCCCGCGTCGAACGCGTTCTGGAACGCCAGGAAGTCGAACAACGTGAGGCTGCCGTCGCCGTCGAGATCGGCGCGGCACACGACCTGCCGCGCGATCACGCCCGGCTCGCTCGTCACGCTGCCGGCGGCGTTGGTGACCACGACGTCGTACTCGGCGACGTCCTCCCGCATCACGTCCACCGAGAGCGTGGGTGTATCGATGCCCGATACCCCACCGCCATCCGCCAGCGGCTCGCCATCGCGCCGCCACTGGTACACGAGATCGGGGCCGGTCGCGACGACGCTCAGCTCGGCGACGCCGCCCGTCGCGGGCACGAGCACGACGACATCGGGCTGCGTGACGATCTCGGGCGTGAAGCACCGGTTGAGCAGCACGCTCACGCTGTCGTTGCTCTGGTTCGACACGACCACGTCGAGGTGGGCCTGGCCGTCGAGGTCGCCCATGAGCACCGCGTTCGGCCGGCGCCCCACGCCATAGACGGCCGGGGGACCGAACGTGCCGTCGCCGGCATTGAGCAGCACGCTGATCGAGTCGTCGTTCCGGCTCGTCGCGGCCAGGTCGGCGGCGCCATCGCCGTTGAGGTCGCCAATCGCCACGCCGCGGGGTAGGTCGCCCACGGCGTAGACCACCTGGGTCGCGAAGGTGCCGTCGCCGTTGTTCAGCAGCACGCTCACGTCGTCCGTGTTCGTGTTGGCCGTAGCCAGATCGACGCTGCCGTTCCCGTCGAGGTCGCCCGCCACGACGGTCCAGGGGCCGTTGCCCACGGCGTACGACACCGGCGGCGCGAACGTGCCGTCGCCGTTGCCCAGCAGCACGCCGACATCATCGTCGCCCAGGTTCGCGGCAGCCACATCGGCGTTGCCGTCGCCATCGAGATCACCGATGACCACGGAGAACGGCGCGTTTCCAGCGGCGAGCGGAGACTGCGGAGCGAACGTCCCGTCACCGTTGTTCAGCAGCACGCTGACGCTGTCGCTGACTTGATTGGCCACGGCCAGGTCGGCGTCGCCATCGCCGTCGAGGTCGCCGATCGCGACCGATCGAGGGGAGCTGCCGACGCTGTACGCCACCTGAGGGGCATAGGTCCCGTCGCCGTTGTTGAGCAGCACGCTCACGTCGTTGGTGTTCTGATTCGCCACCACGAGATCGCCGTCACCGTCACCATCGAGGTCACCGATGGCGATGAATCGCGGCGTGTCGCCCGCGTCATAGGACACCGGCGGCGCAAAGGTGCCATCACCATTATTCAGCAGCACGGTGACGTCGTCGCTCACGCGGTTCGCCGTGGCCACATCGTTGTCGCCGTCGCCGTCCAGGTCGCCGATCGCCGCGAACTCGGGCGAGTTACCCGCGTCGTAGCGAACTTCCGGATCGAGGACTTCGGAGGCCGAGCAGCCCTGCCCGTACGCGGTCGCGGGAACCAGTCCGAGTGCCGTCGAGATAAACAACCGGGTGGCCAGCGTGCCGAGGCTCTTTGTCGTTGCGTCCATCATGCGTCTCCTCATGCGTTCGCGCTACGGGCAGCCCGCATCAAAAGCGTTCTGGAAGGCCAGGAAGTCGAAGAGCGTCAATCCGCCGTCGCCGTCGAAGTCGGCCACACACTCGGTCTGCACGGCGATCACGCTCGGCGTGCTCGTCACGCTGCCATCGATGCTGGCGACGACGACGTCGTAGCGGTCCATGTCGTCGACGGTCGCGTCGATGGTCAGCATGGGCGTGGTCGTGCCCGAGACGCCACCGCCGTCGACCAGATCGACACCGTCGCGCCTCCACTGGTAGGACAGCGGCTCGCCTGAGGTTGCCACCACATGCAGTTCGACCACGCCGCCAGCGGAGGAGAGCAGCACCACGGCCGGCGGCTGGCTCGTGATCACCGGCGGCACGGGCCGCCGGTTCAGCAGCACGCTCACGTCGTCGCTGGTGACGTTCGTCACCGCGAGGTCGCCGGCGCCGTCTCCCAGGAAGTCGCCGATCGCCAAGGACACGGGCCCGCTGCCAACGCCATAATCCTCGCTGGGCCCGAAGGTTCCTTCGCCCTCGTTCAGCAGGACGCTCACGATGCTGCCGAACTGGTTGGTCAACGCGACATCGGCATCGCCGTCGCGATCGAGGTCGCCGATGGCGATGCCGCGGGGCACACGGCCCGCGGCGTAGCGAACGGGCGCCAAGAGCGTGCCGTCGCCCGCGTTCAGCAGCACGCTGACCATGTCCTCGCTGGAGTTCGCAACGACGACGTCGGCGTCGCCGTCGCCGTCCACGTCGCCGATGGCCAGCGCCCGGCACGACGCGCCCACCGCGTACCGCACCTGGACCGCGAACGTCCCATCGCCGTTGTTCAGGAGCACGCCGACCTCGCGGTCGTCGCCATTGGTCACGGCCAGGTCGTGGTCGCCGTCGCCGTCCAGGTCGGCGAGCGCCAGGGACGAAGGACTCGTGCCGACCGGATAGCTCGTGAGCGGCGCAAAGGTCGCGTCGCCGTTGTTGAGCAGCACGCTCACGTCGTCGCCGTCGAAGTTCTGCGTCGCGACGTCCAGGTCGCCGTCGCCGTCCAGGTCGCCCAGCACGATGTCGATCGGATTCCTGCCGACGCGGACCAGCCTCGAAGCCCCGAACGTCGCGTCGCCGTTGTTGAGCAGCACGTTGAAGCTGGCGGAGGTGCCATTGGAGACGGCCAGGTCGGCATCGCCATCGCCGTCCAGATCGCCGATCGCCACCCGGACCCCACGCCGCCCGAGTTCGTACCGCACCTCAGGGGCGAAGGTCCCGTCGCCATTGTTGAGCAGCACGCTGACGGTGTCGGTGCTGCCATTGCTGGAGACCACGTCGGCGTCCCCGTCGCCGTCCAGGTCGCCGATGGCGACGCCCTGCGGCGTCTCGCCGACGGCGTAGGACACGGCGGGGTCGAACAGGTCGCCTTGGCCCGCCGCCGGATCGGCCGCGACCAGAATCGTCAGCGTGCCAGCAGCAAGAGAGGGCGATACGACGGGGCGACACAACAGCATCTGGGGCCTCCTTCAGCCGCCAGCATACCGCAATCCACGCCCACACGCAAGAGCAAATCGAGCCCAAGTCCGACCGGCCCGCTATGGACACCCGGCGTCGAAGGTGTTCTGGAAGGCCAGGAAGTCGAAGATGGTAAAGCTGCCGTCGCCGTCAAAGTCGGCGAGCGGGTCCCCGACATCGAACAGGTTCTGGAACTCGAGGAAGTCGAAGATCGTGAGCCGGCCGTCTCCATCGAGGTCGGCCGGACACAAAGGGGCGGGGTCGCACCGGTTGAGCAGCACGCTGACGCTCCCATCGGAGAAGTTGGTCACCGC
The DNA here is from genome assembly GCA_937899905.1 of uncultured Phycisphaeraceae bacterium. Classification (GTDB taxonomy): domain Bacteria; phylum Planctomycetota; class Phycisphaerae; order Phycisphaerales; family UBA1924; genus JAHCJI01. The sequence continues at coordinate 2,830 of CALCCF010000105.1, read as the reverse complement.
GAGATCGGCATCGCCGTCTCCGTCCAGGTCGCCGATCGCCACACCCTGCGGACCATCACCGGCACCGAAGGAAGGACCGGTCTCGAACGTGCCATCGCCGCTGCCAAGCAGCACGCTCACGTCGTTGCTGACGTTGTTCGCCACGACGAGGTCGGCGTCGCCGTCGATATCCAGATCGCCGATCGCCGCCGAGACAGGCCCGTCTCCCACGTCGTAGGCGACATCTGCTTCGAGCGTGCCGTCGCCCGCGTTGAGCAGCACACTGATATCGTCGCCAAAAGAATTCACGACGGCGAAGTCCTCGTCGCCATCGCCATCGAGATCGCCCAGCGCTGCGGCATACGGGCCACTCCCCGCGCCATAGTCCGCATCCAACACAAAGGTGCCTTCACCGTTGTTCAGCAGCACGCTGGTCGCGCCGTCGAAACCGCCCCTCCCCACCACGAGATCGCCGTCGCCATCGCCATCGAGATCGGTGATCAACACCGGCCGTGGCTGATCGCCCGTGTCGTATCGCACGTCGTCGGCAAAGGTGCCATCACCGTTGCCGAGCAGCACGCTGAGCTCGTCGCCGTCGAAGTTTGCCACCGCCAGATCGCGATCGCCATCCCCGTCAAGATCGCCGATCGCGATGGATCGCGGTCCGTCACCCACGCCATAGCTGACCTCCGCCGCGAACGTGCCGTCGCCGTTATTGAGTAGCACGCTGACGGCGTCGTTCTGCACGCTCGTCACCACAAGGTCGGGGTCGCCGTCGCCATCGAGGTCCCCGAGCGTGATGTAGTTTGGCAGGAGGTTGGTCGCATATCGCACTTGTGGCGCGAACGTCGCGTCGCCGTTGTTCAGAAGGATGCTGATGTCGCTGCCGAACAGATTCGACACCGCAAGGTCGTTGTCGCCATCTCGATCGAGGTCGCCAATCACAACGGTAAACGGCCGGTTGCCCGCGTCGACTCGGACCTCAGGAGCGAACAGGCCGATCGGACCGCACGCCTGGCCCGCGGCTAGCGAGGCGATACCGCAAGCGGTGAGGATGGCAATCGGGCGTTGTGGTGTGTGCATTGGAACGGGTTCGCCGAACTCGACTCCACAGATGCGGCCCCGGCCGACCTGCCTACGGGCAACCCTCGCCAAACGCGGTCTGGAAGTCCAGGAAGTCGAAGAAGGTCAGCTCGCCATCGCCGTCAAAGTCGGCGAGCGGATCGCCGGCGTCGAACAGGGTGCCGAATGTCAGGAAGTCAAAGATCGTGAGCAGCCCATCACCGTCGATGTCGGCGGGGCAAGGGTCAGACTCGGGTGGTCCACCGTACATCACGTACGCCGCACCGGCACTATTGCGCCCGAACGGGTCGTGGTCGGGCGAGCCGATCAGAATGTCGGGGTCGCCGTCGGCGTTGACGTCGCCGCCGCCGCCGATCGACATCGCGGCGAGGTCGCCAGAGGCCTCTCCACGGATCGCAAAGCCCTCCTCGGCGGGTAGGTCTTCCCACGAGACGGTCACGGCGAAGCGATCCATGCCGAAGCCGACGTATCCGGTGCCCGTGCCCGATGCGAACGCCGCGCCGCTGATGAAGTCGTCGCGATCATCGCCGTTAATGTCGCCCACACCAATTGCTGGCCCGAACCGGTCGCTGGATCCAGCCCCCAGGAACGTCCCTCCGTTCTCGCCATCGAGATCGAGCGGCGTGAACATGATCGGCAGGTCGGGATCACCGAGGATCAGGTGGGTCGCGCCAGATCCCCTGGCCGTAACCACAATGTCACCGAGTCCATCGTTGTTGGCATCTCCGGCCGACCCCACGCCCGAACCGACGCTATCAAGTGCAGCACCGCCCGCGAAGATACGCATTCCTGGGGTCGTCCACTCGAGGGGGATGTCGGCATCGATTTCGGCGCGAGGACGGCCGAGGTAGATATACAGCGCCCCGGAGCTGGTCTTGCCGTCGAAGGTCGCGGTAATCGCGCCGACCGCGAGTTCATCCAGATCATCACCGTTCGTGTCTTCCAGGATGGCGATCGATTCGCCGGCCCGTGTGCCCGGAATGCCAACGCACCGCGAACCGTTGGTGCCGTCGAGATCGTCGCTCGTCATGGACGCCGGGAACGGATCGGACGAATCACGCCCGAAGATGATGTACGCCGCGCTAGCTAGCGGTGAACCGATGATGATGTCGTCGTTGTCGTCACCATCGATGTCGCCGCCGCCGGCGACTGCGACACCGGTGAACGCACCGCCCGTGGTGCCCCGGAACGCGAACCCGTTGGTGCCATCAAGGTCGTTTACGTTGATGATCGGTGGCAGGCTGTCCGACCCGAAGATGACATACCCAGCGCCGGCGAACGCGCGGCCGTCATATGGCACCCCCGATGCTCCGACGAAAATGTCGTCCCTGCCATCGCCATTGACATCACCCGCGCCGGCCACAGCCACCCCAAGATAGTGGTCCTCGCCGCCGCCTTGGATGACGATCCCGTTCGAGCCGTCAATGTCCGACGCGTTCACCACGGGCGGATAGCCATCCGAGTCTCCAAAGAGCACATACGCCACACCGGCATTACGCACGCCACCGGGCGAAGCGCCGACCGCCCCGAACGCGACGTCATCGATGCCATCGCCATTGACATCGCCTACGTTCGCGACGGCCCGACCGACCAACTCACCGGCGGTGCTCCCCGCGAACTTGAAGCCATTGGTGCCATCCAACGAAGACAACTCGAACTCTGACGGGAAAGACTGGCCCAACGCGCTCGGCGCGACGGCCAGACCTGCTGCGGCAGCCATGGCTGAAACGGTTGCTTGGAATCGCATGCTCATACCTCCACGCGGCGA
>CALCCF010000104.1 GCA_937899905.1 uncultured Phycisphaeraceae bacterium | reverse complement strand
CTGCACCCGGGCCTGCGGCTTTTGCAACGTGAAGACCGGCCGCCCCCCCGTGCTCGATAAGGACGAGCCCCGCCGCGTGGCCGAGAGCCTGCGGCTGATGCACGAGCACGCCAAGCTCAAGCACGTGGTCATCACCAGCGTGAACCGCGACGAGCTGCGTGACGGCGGCGCGGGCATCTGGGCCGAGACCATTGTCCGCGGCCGCGAGGCCTGCCCGGGCATGAGCCTGGAAGTGCTCATCCCCGACTTCATGGGCAACTGGGCGGCGCTGCAGATGGTCATCGACGCCAAGCCGCACATCATCAACCACAACCTGGAGTGCGTGCGCCGCATGTACCCGGCCGTGCGCCCGAGCGCGAAGTTCGACCAGTCGCTCGAGCTGCTCCGCCGCGTCAAGGAACAAGGCGGCGTCGCCAAGACCGGCATCATGGTCGGCATCGGCGAGAAGGACTCCGAGGTCCTCGAGCTCATGGACGACGTGCAGGCCAAGACCACCGCCGTCGGCCCCGACGGCACCGAGGACGCCTGCGACATCCTGACGATCGGCCAGTACTTGCAACCGACCCGCAACCACCTGCCCATCGACCGCTGGGTCCATCCTGACACCTTCGCGATGTTCAAGGAAGAGGGCCACAAGCGCGGCTTCAAGGTCGTGGAGAGCGGCCCCCTGGTGCGGTCGAGCTACCACGCCGACCACCAGGCCGATGTGCTGAGCACGATCGAGGCGGAGCGGGCGAAGCGGGACTCGGGACATCGCGAGGCGACCTAAGCAGCCCGCGTGACTAGGCCCGATCCCTCGATTTACGCGTTACCGCTCGGCCAAGCCGCGTTCGAGGACGCGGTGCGTCGGGGCCTGGGGCGTGCGCACCTCCATGCGCAACAGCATGGCATCGGCAACCAAGGGCACTTCCTCCTCGGTGCCTGCCTCCGCAATGACGTGTACGACCCGCAATGCGAAGCGTCGAGAGCACCATACTTGATTCAGCTCGCGCGCACTGTCGGGCTTGAGGCCGAACTCCATGACCGGCTCCTCGCCGCTGATCCTGAACCCGAGAGCGACAACGCTTGGCAAGTCGAGGCGTTCCACAGACAGCTCGCGAAGGAGGGTTACGACCCGTCGCGCGAGTGGCTGTACAAACGTGTCGAAGGATCGATAAGGCCGCTTTGTGGCCACGACTTGTTCGATCTGATCGAACTTGACGGCTTCTCCGGCGCGCTGCGCGTGGCACAGAACGTGGGCGACCGTTGGGAGTTTGGAGCCGACGCGTACAACGTCGTCCGGAACGTTGCCAAGCACATTGACTTATCACTCGACGAAGTTATAGAGCGATTCGATGCCCACTCACACGAAATGAATGTGTCGGCGTTCCTAGGCCTCGTGCGTCGCCATAAGGACCAGCAGGCGGCACCCGGGGTGTCGCACATCGACCCTGTAGGCCGATCGATGCAAGAGGTCGTCGAGCAAATTGGACTGCGTTGCAAGCCGTTTCGCTTGAGCGTCGCAAAGGCAATCCGAAACGCCACCGAAGACCAACTCGAGGCTCTCGGACGAGAGACCCGCACGGTTGCCCGCACCAATCCGGAACTCGCCAATCAGCTTGTACGCGGCGTCCCTCGTGATCGCATCCCGCCAAGTGTCGTGGACTTCCACCTCGATCGCGTCCGCGCCCATCCGCCCACCACCGAAGGGCGAAAGCAAGCTGGCGTGTTCAGCTGGCAGTCCGCTCTGCGGCTGGGTCATGTTGCCGATCCTCGGATCGAGCCGCTGGCTTTGGATGTACATGAAGCGGGCTACGAGGTCGCTGCCATCGCGATGCTCAGCTCGGTCTATCGGGCCCAGCACGAGCCGCTGCTCTGGAAGACGATTGAGTCTGCGGAGAACATCTACGCCCTACATTCTGCACTCGATGCCGTGATCGACATCTTCCACGAGCGCGACAACCCGAGTCCCCGCCGCGATCTTCTCCTGCACGCGTACGCCTACACACCGTGCACCAACTGCCGCGCGCGGGCTGTGGAGGCACTCCGCGCGACAGGGGAATTGCCCGCCCATATCGAAGCAGAGTGGCCGTTCGACGCGGAGGCTGTCGGATGGGATGACCCCCAAACCCCTACGCCAGCGTCCTAGCCGAGCCCCTACCCTAATCCATGCTCAAAGCCGTCGCCATCCTCGTTCTCTACGCGGCCCTGGTCCTCGTTATGGGTGCCCTCGCTTTTGCGAGCGCCCCGGAGGGCGCCAACAAGATCACCGCGCTGATCTTCCCCGGGCTCATTGCCGCGGTCAGCCTGGCGTGCGTGGTCATGTCGCTCTTCATCAACAAGAAGCGCTCCGTCGGCATGATCGGCATCCACCTGGGCATCGTGTTCCCGCTGCTGGTCGCCATTGCGGTTGGGCACCGAGGCTACAAGGTGCACCAGGACAGCGTGCAGTACAAAGAAGCCGTGGAACTCTGGGAGCAGCGCGTTCAGGAGGGCACGGTCAACACGCCCGAAGCCCGCGAGCGGTTCTTCGAGGAAGGCAACTACCCCGAGTACGACAAGGCGTACCTACGCACCGCTCTGTTCGCGATCTCGGCGATCAGCCTCATTACCTTCGTGGCCATGATCGCGGCACGGCCCAAGCCGCCGGCGCGAAAGCCGGCCCCCGAAGCCCCGGCTGAGTCGGCCTGAGCGCGTCGGTGTCGAGCCCAACGAGCCCATCAACGCAAGCCCCGAGCCAGCTTGGGGGGGTCGCCCTCGTCCTCATGACGCTGCTGGGGTGGAGCTCCATCCCGCTGTTCCTGCGTCACTTCGCCGAGGACATCGACGGCTGGACCAGCAACGGCTGGCGCTACGGCTTCGCCGCCCTCATGTGGCTCCCGGTGCTGCTGGTCGTCGGCGCACGCCGCAAGCTGCCAAAGGGCTTGTACGTCGCGGCGCTCGTCCCCTCGGCGTTCAACTGCATTGGCCAGGTGTGCTTCACGTGGGCCCACTACATGCTCGACCCCGGCATGCTCACGTTCGCGTTGCGAGCGCACATCGTGTTCGTGACCTTGGGCGCGGCGCTGCTCTTCGCCAGCGAGCGGGCGGTGATCAAGCGGCCGCTGTTCCTCATCGGCATTGCCCTGGTCATCGGCGGCACGAGCGCGACAATCCTGCTCGCGCCGCCGGACAAGGTCTCGACCGCGAGCGAGGCGAGCGGCGTGTTTGCGGACGATCCGGGCCTCGCCCGCACGATCGGTGTGGCACTCTCGATCGCCGCCGGTGCGCTGTTCGCGTGCTATGCCCTGAGCGTGCGCAAGTTCATGGTCGGGGTGAACTCGATCCTCGCGTTCGCCGCCATCAGCCAATACACGGCCCTCGCGATGATCGTGCTCATGATCGGCCTGGGCACCGCCGCCGGCCTGAGCGGGCTGCCATCAAGCTGGCACAGCGCGGGCGCGCTCACGGAGACGGGCTTCTGGCTGCTGATCGCCTCGAGCGTCATCGGCATCGCGCTGGGGCACGTGGGCTACTACATGTCGATCAACCGCCTCGGCGTTGCCGTCGCCAGCGGCGTTATCCAGCTGCAGCCGTTCGTGGTCAGCATCGCCAGCCTGTTGGTGTTCAAGGAACTGCTCACAGCCGGCCAATGGGTCGCCGGCGGCATCGCGGTCGCCGGCGCCGGGTCGATGCTCTGGAGCCAGCACCGGGCGACCAAGGGCAAGCCGCCCCTGTTCGCACCGCGCATGAAGACGCCGAAGCCCGAGTTGCGAGAGCTGCCCGCTGACCATGTGGCCGCCGCGTCGCTCGCGGACTCGTGCGAAGATTCGCCCGAACAGGCCGAACGGTAACGGTCAGGGAACGAAAGCGCTCAGCAGGCCAAAGCCGAGGCCAAGAAAGACGAACAGCGGGATGATGGCGAGGTTCAGGTAGCTGGCAACCAGGCCGATGCTCGCCAGCACCTTAGCGGCACCGTTGCTGTTGCCATCCCGCTTCATCCGGCTCAGGGCCATGTGCCCGAGGATGACGCCGGGAATCGCTGGCAGGATGGCGATGCACGCCCAGGACGCGAGGCCAAGCCCGAAGCTCCAACCGGCGAGCGCCTCGAATCGGTCGTTCTTGGGGATCGCGCCCGGCGACACCGGCGGAGCCATCGAGGGGGCACCGGCCGGGCTTGGGCCGGCCCCAAAGAACGCGCTGGCCTCTTGCCAATTGTCCGCACCCACCTCGGCGATGAGTGCGCCTTCGGCGAGTTCCCCCCGCTCGTGCATCGCCCGGATCTCCTCGAGCGGGATCGGGCCGGCGGGCTGGCGGTTGGCGTCGGTGTAGTAGAAGTCGGCCATTGCGAGGATCCTCCACGGTGTGCGGACTGCTCCGCATGCCCGCCATGCTATTGGGAAGATCGCTCGTGGGCTGTCGCCAACCGGTTTGGAACGGCCGAAACCAATCGAAACCCAAACTCCCAGCTCACCTCTCTGGACGACTGCCCGCGGCTTCAAGGCCGCTGCGGGGCCCTCAAGCTTGACCGATGGCCCCTAGCCGCCCACACTTGCCCCTCGACCGCGGGCAACAGATCGGCCCGGGCGAGCGTATGGGGACTTCGTCAGGTCTCCAAGGCCGGGGCTCTCACCCGTGGCCGGGATTATTCGTGCCGGATCAACGCAGGGCCTCTCGCCCTGGAATCGAGCAATAAAGGGGCCCCCGATGGCTGGACGCAGTGGCGGCATGGCGGTTTACGCCGCGATTTCGAGCATCCTTCTCGTGGTGCTGTTCGTGCTCACCGTGGTGTTCTACTTCCAGGCCCAAGCGGCCGACCGCGAGGTGGCCACGCTCGAGACGGGCATGTCCGAATTCATCCGCCCCGACGAGCGATCGCGAGACGATGTCCGCCAGCTCGTGCAATCGGCCGCCGGCGAGCGCAAGAGCCTGGTTGGCTACCTCGTCGACAGCCGCCGCGACGTGATGCGTCGCGTCACCGGCGTCGGTCAGGACTCGCTCGACCAGCTCAACACGAAGCTCGACAGCGTGGACGGCGCTGATCGGAGCGCCTTGCTCCAGGTCGCCCGCGACGCCATCCGCCAGAACCAGCAGTTGCAGGACCGGCTGAACCTGGCCGAGGCCGCCGCCGAGCGTGCCCAGCAGGACGCTGCCAACGAGACCCAGCGCGTTGCGTCCATCGAGTCTGGCTTCCGCGAGACCATCAGCCAGCTCAGCGGTGAGGTCGCCGGCTACCGCGACGAAGTCGACAGCCTCCGCAATGAGTACGGGCAGGCTCGCTTGAACATGGACCGCCGCGTGTCGGACATCCGCACCCGCGCCGATGACCGCGTGTCGATCCTCGGCACCCAGCTCGACCAGGCTCGCGCCGACCTCCGCACCGCCGAGGAACAGCTCCGCGAGTTCCGCGGCTTGGGCCGCAGCACCGGCGTGCGTCCGCGTCCCGAGGAGTCTCTGGTCGACGGCGTGGTCGTGGCCGTAAACGAGCGTGACCGCCAGGTGACGATCAACCTGGGCTCCCGGGACAAGGTGACCCTGGGCATGACGTTCGCCGCGTACAGCGACGCGCAGGAGATCGCCCCGGGCCCCGACGGCAACTACCCATCGGGCAAGGCCAACCTTGAGATCATCCAGGTCCGTGAGGATCGCTCGGTCGCCCGCATCAACGGGTCGGTCGCGGGCCGTCCGCTGCTCCAGGGCGATGTTGTGGCCAACGCTGTCTACGACCCCAACAAGGTCTACAAGTTCGTCGTCTACGGCTTCTTCGACGCCGACGGTGACGGATTCGAGACCTTCGGCGAGACCCGTGCAATCGAATCGGCCATCCGCGGTTGGAACGGTCAGGTTGTGGACGAGCTGGCCGGTGATATCGACTTCGTCGTGCTCGGCACGCGCCCAACACTCCCGCCCGAGCCGGATATCACCGCAAGCACGACCCAGCTCCAGCAATTCCAGGAAGCGCTGACGCGCGTCGAGCGATACGACAACCTCTTTGACAGCGCTGTTTCCGCTGGTGTGCCTGTCTTGAACCAGAACCGCTTCTACACCCTGATCGGCAAGCCGCTCGGCGACATCCGCTAAGCCGGCGTCGAGCCCAAGAGCGCGCTACAACACGCTCGTGCGCGGCAAGAAGCACCTTCCGAACCGAGGCCTCCCGGCTCCCGTCGTCTACGGCGGGATGTCGGCTGTCCGCATGGCGGTCGCCGCTCTCGCAGCGCCGACATGGCCCATGGCCCTTGGCATGACGAGCCTCGCGGGTTCGTACTACGCGACACGCGCCATGAACGGCACGCGGCTCCGTCGCGCCAGGGAGCATCTGCGGATCGCCTTCCCCGACAAGAGCGAGGCCGAGATCAAGAAGCTCGCCATCGCCTCGTACGAGCACCTCTTCCTGCTCGGCGCCGAGATCGCACGAAGCCCGCGAACGATGAACATCGACAGCGTGCTCGGCCAGGTCGAGTTCAGGAATGTCGAGAAGGGACTCAACGCGATCGTCGCGGGTCGGCCGTGCATCCTCATGAGCGGGCATTGCGGGAACTGGGAGGTGCTGGCCATCACCGCAGCGTTGCTCGGCATCCCGATGCACACGATCTACCGGCCCGTGGACTTTGAGCCGCTGGACAATTGGATCCGCCGCGAACGCACGCGGCCGGGCCTGATCATGCTCGACAAGTTCGGCGCGATGCACCAACTCCCCAAGCTCATGGAGCAGGGGGCCTGTCCGGCATTCGCCGCAGACCAGAATGCGGGCGACCGTGGCGTGTTCGTGCCGTACTTCGGCCGCCTGGCGAGCAGCTACAAATCGATCGGCCTGCTCGCGATGAAGTTCAACGCCACGATCATCAGTGGCGCCGCGCACAGGCTCCCCGGGCCGGACGGCACGACCCGCTATCGATTCTCGATCCATGACACGTTTGGGCCCGAAGACTGGGAGACTCACCCCGACCCCGTCTTTTACCTCACCGCGCGATACCGCCGCGCGATCGAGACCGCCGTCCGCGAGGCCCCCGAGCAGTATCTATGGATGTACCGCATTTGGAAGAGCCGGCCCAGGCACGAGCGCTTCGATAAGCCCTTCCCCGACAAGCTGCGCGAGAACATCGCACTCTTGCCTTGGATGACCGACGAAGAACTCGAGCGCATCGTCGAAAGAAGCGAGCGTGACCGGGCCGAGTTGCGGGGCGGCAGCGCGGCTTAGGCCGCGGCGCTCGTGCTCCGATTCAGCATCAGGTTGTCGACGACGGAAACCACCCGGGCGAGCTCGGGCTTGGCGATCTGCGCGTTCGCGCCGACCTGCTCGCCCTTCTTGCGGTTGTCCTCCGTCACGAGCGAGCTGAACAAGACAACCGGCATGTCCTTGAGGTTGTGAGACTCGCGCAGCCGGGTTGTGAGGTGCAGGCCGTCGATCCGCGGCATCTCGATGTCCGCGACGAGGATATCGACCGGCGATGCGCTCTCATCGGAGAGTCGATCCCACGCGGCCTGCCCGTCCTCGAACACCTCAACCGCGCCAAAACCAGCGCCCACGAGCATCTGCCTGAGCAGATCGCGCATGAAGCCCGAGTCTTCGGCCACGACAACGCGGATCTGGGATCGATCGAGGCCCTCGGGCGGGCTCTCGATCTCGGGCTTATGCAGCCGGTCATCGAAGACGATCGAGTCTGCGACCGACTCAAAGTCGATCATGAGCACGAGGCGGTCATTGAGATTCAGGACGCCCGTGCACGCACTCACTGCGCGATCACTCGGCGGAACCTGACCGGCGAATCCATTGAGATCGGGTACCGGCTCGACCGCCTGCCAGCTCAGCCGATGGATCTGCTCGACCGAGTCGACGACAAACGCGGTGCGCCGGCCATTGAACTCGGTGACGATCACGCGTCGATCGTCTTCGTCCGCCTGGCACGAGTCCATGTCCAAGTGGCGAGCAAGATCGACCAGGGCGATCACCTCGCCGCGGAGCTTGAACATGCCATCGACCGACGGGTGCAGGTTCGGCGTCTGCGTCGGCGCGGTCCAGCGGACGACTTCTCGGACTTTTGCGACGTTGACACCGCACACACTCCCGCCGATGGTGAACACGAGCACCTCGAGTTCGTTGGTCCCCGCGTTCAAGAGGATGCCGGGCTGGTCGCTGGCGCTTTGCATCACGGTGCTCCGTTTGGCGAATGGCCTCGGGGTCGAGCCCCAGGGCGGTGTTGCTCGTGCGGAAGTGCGTCGATTCCCTCGTCGGCAGCATCGGACCCTTTGCCCCCCTACTTCAGCCGGGGCCGCGATATAGTCGCTCGATGTCCGATCACGACGCCAAGGTCCGCATAGATGTCGAGAAGGTGGCCCGCCTCGCGCGCCTCGCGGTGGACCCCGAGGATGTTGGTCCCCTCAGCAAGGACCTCGAGTCCATCCTTGAGCACGCCCAGGGGCTGGCTTCGCTCGATCTCGACCGCATCGAGCCGCTGGCGCACGCGGCGGACCTGAACTCGCCGCTGGCTGCCGATGAGACCTCGGGGGAGTTGGCGCACGAGGAACTCGAGCGCAACGCCCCCGCGATGGACGGACGGTTTATCGAGGTGCCCAAGGTGCTGGGCGGCGGCGGCGGGGCCTGAGGTTCTCGGACGAGGCCCGCTACACTGGCCTCCTATGGCCGACCCAAAGCACAGACTCCCCACCGATACCGACAACGGCCTGCTCGTGGTCATGAGCGGGCCCAGCGGCGTGGGTAAGACCACGATCGCGCGCGCGGTCGAGCGGGCCATTCCCGACTCCATGTTCAGCGTGTCGGCGACGACCCGAGCGAAGACCGACGCCGACGTTGACGGCGTGGACTACCACTTCGTCGAGGAGCCAGCATTCCGCGACATGATCGATCGCGACGCATTCCTTGAGTGGGCCGAGGTGTTCGGCCGGCTTTATGGCACGCCCCGGGAGTGGGTCGACGAGCAGCTCCGACGCGGCCGCGTAGTCATCTGTGACATCGATGTCGAGGGCGCCAGGCAGATCAAGGCCCGCATGCCCGACGCCGTCACGGTCTTCGTGCTGCCGCCGAGCGAGGACGAACTGCTGCAGAGACTTCGGGAGCGCAAGCGCGAAGACGAAGCCGCGATCCAGAAGCGGTTTGCCGAAGCCAAGCGGGAGATCGCCGCCGCCAAAGCAAGCGGCGTGTACGAGCACTTTATCGTAAACGAGGTGCTCGAGACGGCGATCACCGAGGCGATCGGGCTTGTCCGTGAGGCCCGTTCCTGATCGCGACCTACCCGCCCATCGACACCAGCATGCTCTCCAGCGCGCTGCGCTCGGCATCGGTCCGCGCCCGGCTCAGGCTGACGCGGACGATGGAGCGGGCCTCGCCAGCCTCGCCCGCAGACTGCAGCGCACGAGCCAATTCTCGGGTGTCGTCCACAATCTTCTGCGGCCGCACGTGCGGGGAGAGCAACCGTGCCATGGTGGCCGCGGCTTGCGGATCCTGCAGCAGCGGGCGGAATGCGTGCCACGCGAGGTCTTCGATGCGCGGCCGCGTCTGACGCTCCGCCGGCAGGCGCGCGAACATGGCTGCCACGCCCCGACGCTCCCCGGCCTCGAAGAGCGCGTGCAGCGACGCCTCGGCCATGTCGGCAGAGACCTTGCCGGGCTCGTCTCGCAGCGTGGCCAAGGCGAAGTCGACGAGCGTCGTGTTGCGGCCGGCCATGCGCAGCAGCCACGCTGCTCGGCCGTAGTCGCCTGCCTGGATCGCCTCTTGGGCCTCATCTTCCAGGTCAACCTCGCCTTCCAGTGCGGTCTGCCCCTCGATGCGCGGACGCGGCCGCGGGTCGAGCATCCAGAGAGGATCGCCGAACACGGCGAGTTTGCGGTTCTCGAGCATGCCGTCCTCGCGGCCCGCCGCGCCGAACGGGAACAGCGAGCCAAGCCTGGCCGCGTACGTCACCTGTGGGACGAAGCTCTGCAACCCTGGCTCATCGACCGACCCCGTGTACGCGAAAGCGCCCCGCGAGAACCACGAACCCGCGACGCTCGTGCTCACCCCGGGGCGTTGGGCGGAGAAAGAGTGGACCACGTAGAGCGCGGCGGGACGGCGGAGCACTGGGACATCTCTCCCGGCCGCCCGGCCCGGCGAGAGGTGGAACTCTGACATTCGGCCCTTTGTGTTCATGGCGATGAACCCGGCTTCGACCGGCGCGCGCGATCGGTCGAGGAATTCGGCCAATCCACGACTCGCGGGCTCGTTGATCACGACATCGAGCCCGATCTGGCCGTAGATCTCGGCGGCCGGCGCCAGTGCGTAGTTCGACCACGGCGGGTCTTCGGGGTAGCTCTCGAAGAGCCACGCGCTCGGGGTGTTCAGAAAGATCGAGGCCATCGCGTTGACAGCGGTGATCGCCGACGAGCCAAACACGTGGCCCGACCACGCCCATCGCGGGGCGCTCTTGCGGATGGAGCCCAACCGGCCGACACGCGCTGTGAACGCGACCATGCCGTCGTTTTGAGTCTCGAGCCTCGCGGGCGCGTTCATGCACAGCGTGACGGCGTCGATCTCGTCGCCAAGGGCTCGCCATTGCAAACCGAGCGCATCGAGCGAGGCCTCCAACGCGGCGCAGAACGCGTCGGCCTCGGCTTCGGCGATCGTCTGGTTTATCCCGCCGGGAGCCCCGAGCCAGACAATGGGCTGCATGCGGGCGGTGGCCAGGGCCAATGTGGCGGTCCATGGGCTGTCGCCCTCGCCGGCGACCACGACACCAGGCGGCGGCGCTTCGAGACCTCGCCAGTGCTCGATCAACGCGGGCACGGGCTGCTGCCCCTCGCCGGGTGTCACGCGCCAAGCACGGAGCATCGCGGCTTCGATCGCCTCGCGTCGCTCGCGTGAGCTCCATTGCGGCGGAGCTCCCTCCAGCCGCCATTGGACAACGCGCTCGGGATCGAAGGCCGCCACGAACCTGGCGATCGCCTCGCGAGCCTCGGGGGTGCCATCGTCCAGCAACACCGGGTAACGAACGGCGGGCGCCCACCGCGCGATGGCTTCCACGTACGACGGACCATCGGGGACAATCACGACGATCGGGAGCACGCGCACGGTCTGCTCAACCGCTCGAACCCTGGCCCCGAGCCGCTGGGGCGGAGGGAGTTGGTCGAGCGTGACAGACTGCGCCGGAGGCTGGCGTTCGGATTCCTGGAACGCCAGGGCCATGCCAGCGAAAACCAGGACGAACACAATGGGCATCAGGCGGCTTGGCATCGCCGAACACTACGCGGAGGGGCCCGATATGATCGGACGCAAGCCGCCGCGGGCGTGGCGGAATTGGCAGACGCGCGGGATTTAGGTTCCCGTGGCCGCAAGGCTGTGCAGGTTCGATCCCTGTCGCCCGCATTGGAAGCCGATGGTGTGCCACGAGCGACGCATCAAGGCATCCTGGAATCCCTGCGAGGACCGCACCATGACCCCCGAGACCTCTTCCACACGCATCGACGCCGCGAGAGACGCCGCCGCCACGCTGGACGACGGCCAGCTGGCCGTGCTGCGCACCGAGACGGTCTATGGCATATTCGCCCGCGGTGACAATCAGGACGCGGTCGACCGGGTTCGGTCTCTGCCACGCCGCGGAGACACCGGCACGTGGGGCGCACTCGCATGGCACGCGCCGAGCGTTGACGCGGTGATCGAGGCCCACGAGCGTGCGTCGCTGGAGATCGCCCCGGCGTTGCGTCGAGCGATGCGTCGAGTGTGGCCGGGGCCGATCACCCTGCGAGTACACGGGAGCGGTATGGACGCTCTTGTCAGAACGGTCGGACTGCTGCCTGGGGTCGCCGACAGCGAATCCGATGATGGCCACGCGCTGGCCATCCGCGTGCCCGATGACACATGGGCTGCGATGGCACTGCAACACGCGGACGGTCCGGTCGTGGGCGCATCCGCGGAGCCGATCGATGCCGGCGAGCCAGCGCCATCCGCGGGCGCGTGCCCGAAGGGTCTCGAGAAGGTCGGTGTGCCGTTTGTGTTGGACGAGGGGCCAACACGCTTGGCGCGCCACAGCACGGTGCTTGACATCGACTCGGAGGGTGCGTGGAGCATCCGGTCTGAGGGGGCGGTGTCGGCCGAGCAGGTGACCGAGCGGCTGGCGACGCTGATCGTGTTCGTGTGCACGGGCAACACCTGTCGAAGCCCGATGGCCCAAGCCATCGCGACGAGCCTCATCGAGCGGCGAGGCCAGGCCCACCGCGCCGTTGCCGTGTCCGCGGGCGTCGCGGCCGCGAATGGCGCACGAGCGACACCGGAGGCCGTCTTCGCCAGCGAGGCGGTCGGCGCGAGCCTCGACGGGCACCGCAGCCAACCGGCCAGCCCTGACCTTTTGGAGCGGGCCGATGTCGTATACGCGATGACCGCCAGCCACGCCGAGGCGGCCCGTGCCATGCTGCCCGACGGCCTGCGCAGCAAGGTGCACACGCTCGACCCGGCCGGCGATGTCGAAGACCCCATCGGTGGGCCGCAGGCGCTCTATGATGAGGTCGCACGCCGATTCGTGGGGGTACTCGAGCGGCGTCTAGAGGAACTAGGCCTATGAAGATCTCCATCGGAGCCGACCACCGCGGCCACGACGCCGCACGCAGCCTCGCCCGAGCCCTTGAGGCCATGGGCCACGAGGTCACTGTTCTCAACGGCGGCGATTCCGACGGTGGGCCGCAGTCGTGCGACTATCCCGACCGGGCCCACCAGGTCGGCAGCGGTGTCGCCAGCGGCGAGGCCGACCGGGGCGTGCTCTTGTGCGGCTCGGGCATCGGTATGTGCATCGCGGCCAACAAGGTGCCGGGCGTGCGTGCGGCTCTCGTCCACGACGAATTCACGGCGCAGATGGCCAAGAGCCACAACAACGCCAACGTCCTCTGCCTTTCGGCGGACATGCTGGGCCAGCGTCTCATCGAGCGCATGGTCGAAGCGTGGATGACCGCGGAGTTCGAGGGCGGCCGCCACGCCAGGCGCGTCGCCAAGATCCACGCCATCGAGCGCGGCGAGGATCCTTCGGGCGTTACCAGCGAGACGCTGCCGGCCTGATTGGGCCGGCCGTGCTGTGGTCAATCGATCTCGTTCACGATGTAGGCGATCCATGACGCGTCAGCATCGGCCTCGGTCGCGGGCTTGAACTCGCCGTCGCCGCCGCCATCGCCGTCATCGCCTTCCCAGTACGCGGTGGTCTTGGCGAAGCCGGCCTCGGCGAGGATGTCACGTAGTTCGGCGATGGTCCACAGGCGCCAGTGGTACGTGAAGGCGTTGCGCATTTCGGTGCCATCCTTGAACTCGAAGTGGATGGCCGTGTCGAGCGTGGCGTCGATGGGGTTGTACCGCACCTGATCCCAGACATACGTGAAGCCCTTGCAGGCCCGGCGCTCTTCCTGCTCCATCAGGCTCTCGTAGCCGCCATAGCAGTCCATGATGAACAGCCCGCCGGGGGCGAGGCTCTTGCGGACGGCCTTGAAATACGCCAGCAGGTCGGCGCGGACCATGAGCGCGTTGTAGCTGAAGTTCATGGCAAGCACGATGTCCACATTCGTGCCCTCGGGACCAGGGTCCCGAACATCCCGCTTCAGCAGGGCGACACGGCCGTGCTGTTCCCCGGTGAGCTGGCTCAGGACGTGGTCACGCCCCCACTGCAGCGTAGCGTCGTCGAGATCGACGCCCACGGCAGAATTGCCGCTCCGGCGGCGGACCCACACGGCACTGGTCTGGGCGGTGCCGCAAAAGTCCTCCCGGAGTATCTTGGCCTTGCGGCCGCGCAGCTCGGTGAAGGTTTCATCGACGAAGTCGATCTCGCCTTCGACGTTCTGGACGGCGTCGGTGTACAGCTGGTGCCGATCGGCGGTGGCCGCGGTTAGCTTGTTCTTGCCCTTGGGCTTCCGGCGGGCGGTCCGCTTGGGCGATCTCGACGAGTTGCTCTTGGGCGCGGCGCTGGGTTCTTGTGGCATCGCCGACTGTAGCGTTTGGTGGACCGGGGGCGAGAATCTACTGGCGCGAGGGACGATGTCACCCCTTTCGATCATCGAGCCGCGAGCCCTACACTGGCCTCTCCCCAGCTCACACCACTGGGAACCGGGGCGAACGACGCGTCCGTCACGGGCGTAGCACGATCTTTCCACGGAGGACCGGGATGAAGATGACGATGGTTGGCACGGGGTACGTTGGCCTGGTGACCGGTGTGTGTTTTGCAAACACCGGCAACGAGGTGATCTGCCTCGACGTGCTCCCCGACAAGGTCGACCAGATCAACCGCGGCGAGTGCCCCATCTACGAGCCCGGCCTCACCGAGCTCATGCAGCGAAACCTCAAGGCCGGCCGCCTTACGGCGACCCTGGACAAGGATCTCGCCTACGAGGACGCCGAGATGATCTTCATCTGCGTGGGCACGCCCAGCGGCGCCGACGGCAAGGCCGACCTGAAGTACGTCATGCAGGCCGCCGATGACATCGGCGCGGTCATCAAGCGGCTCGGGCCAGACCAGACACCCAAGACCGTTGTGGTCAAGAGCACGGTTCCGGTGGGCACGACGCTGGCGGTGCGTGATCGCATCCGCTCGATCGTCGGCGACATTCCCTTCACCGTCGGCGACAACCCGGAGTTCCTCAAAGAAGGCGATGCGATCATCGACTTCAACAAGCCCGACCGTGTCGTCTGCGGCGTCGAGAATCCCGATGACCCCGATGACCTGACCGCCCGGCGCTTCCAAGAGGTCTACGAGCCGTTCACCCGCAACGGCCACCCGATCTACATCATGGACATCCCCTCGGCCGAGATGGTCAAGTACGCCAGCAACAACTTCCTGGCGACCAAGATCAGCTTTATCAACGAGATGGCCATGCTTTGCGAGAGATTTGGCGCGAACATCAACCGCGTGCGTGAGGGCATGTGCAGCGACAGCCGTATCGGCCACAAGTTCCTCTACCCCGGGCTGGGCTACGGCGGGAGCTGCTTCCCCAAGGACACGCTGGCGGTCATCGGCATGGGCGAGCAATCGGGTTTCGACACACAGCTCTCGCGTGCCGTGCACGACGTGAACCAGCGTCAACGGGTCTTGTTCTTTGAGAAGATCCTGGCCCACTACGACGGGCGCCTCGAGGGCAAGACGCTGGCGTTCTGGGGGATCGCCTTCAAGCCCAACACGGACGATGTGCGTGAGGCGCCCGCCTTGACGCTCATGAAAATGGCCCACGAGCACGGTGCGCGGATCCGCGCGTACGACTCGGTGGCCGATGGCACCGGCAAGCAGTCGCTCGACGAGATGGGCGTGCCGGTCGAGATCGTCGACGACATGTACGATTGCCTTGATGGCTGCGACGGCGTTGTCGTCTCGACAGACTGGGACGAATTCAAAGCCCCCGACTTTGGCAAGATGGCCGAACGCTTGGCCCAGAAGACCATCTTCGACGGCCGCAACCTGTACAAACGGGACCACATGGCCGAGTTGGGCTTCAGCCTGCACGGCGTGGGCCGGCCGAGCGTAGTGGCCGAAGGCCTGGCCCCGGCCTGAGAACCGGCCCGTTACCTGCCTTAGAACCGAAGCTCGCTCCGTGACGCCCAGGGACCCGGCTCCTACAGTGTCCGCCCTTCCGGATCGGGCCGATCCGTTCGGGTTTTGGAGGAATGCATGCCGCTCGTTCTCGCGTTGAGCCCTGTGATCTCGAATCTGCTGATGCTGTTCTTCACGGCCGTGGCGGTGATCATGATCCTCGTGATCCTGATCCAAAAGCCGCAGGGCGGCGGGCTCAGCGGCGCGTTCGGTGCGTCCAGCGGCGGCTCGGGCCAGACGGCCTTCGGTGCCAAGACAGGCGACGCCCTGACGCTGATGACCATTGGCGCATTCGTCGTGTTCATCCTCACGGCGATCCTGCTGGTCTTCACCAGCCGTCCGCCGGCAGCGCCCTCCGCCACGCCAACCGCAGCCCCCGTGGGCGAGCAAGCCCCAGCCGACACCGGCGTGGGCGAGCAACCCGAGACGCTTGGTGATCCTGCGGACGACGGCGTCGTGGATCCGACTACGACCGAACCCGCCGGCGCCGAAGGGACGACCGAAGAACCAACCGAAACGCCGGACGAAGCACCCGCGGGAGGACCGGCGGAGACCGGTGGTGCGGAGCCCGCGGGCGACCCACCGGCCGACCCGGAACCGGGCTCGTGAGTTTGCGCCTGGTGTGGGGGTTGGCATGATCCGGAGCATGACTGGGTTTGGCGACGCCCGCATTGAGGCCGGAGGTGTCACGTACAGCCTCGAGGTTCGCTCGGTCAACCATCGGTACCTGAAGGTGAGCGTTCGGCTGCCCGAAGAACTCTCGCCGCTGGAGGGTGGGCTCGAAGAGTCCGTCCGCGGCCTGCTCCAACGCGGGAGCGTCAGCATCCGCTGCTCCGCCGAGGGCTCGCCCGCGGGCCAGGCCGGCGCGATAAACCAGGGTGTGCTCGATGCGTACGTATCCGCTCTGCATGATGCCGCGGGCCGCATCGGCAACACGGGTGATGCGTCCGCTTCGTTCGATCTGGCGTCGCTGCTCTCGCTTCCCGGTGTGCTGAAGGTGGAGCCGATGGACGAGCGACTGAAGGCCGCCCGAGAAGCCTTCGCAAAGCTCTTGCCCGAAGCTTGCGACAACCTGGTCCAGATGCGATCGCGCGAGGGTGAAGCACTGGACTCGGAACTCCGCG
Source organism: uncultured Phycisphaeraceae bacterium (assembly GCA_937899905.1). GTDB lineage: Bacteria > Planctomycetota > Phycisphaerae > Phycisphaerales > UBA1924 > JAHCJI01. Next base: position 769 of record CALCCF010000104.1, on the reverse strand, counting down.
AGCTCTGCGGCGTGGTTTCCTCGTCGCTCGAATCGGTCGTCGACCGCGCCCCCGAGGTCAGCAAGCAGTACGAGGCGCGCCTGAAGGCCCGAATCGAGCAATTGCTGCCTGAAGCCGAGCCGGTCGACATCGTCCGCGAGGTGGCCTCCTACGCCGAACGCTGCGACGTGAACGAGGAGATCTCTCGCCTGAGCGGCCACGTGGAGCAATTCCTCGCAACGCTCGACGAGGACGGGCCGGTGGGCCGGAAGCTGGACTTCATCGCGCAGGAGATGCTCCGCGAGGCGAACACCATCGCCAGCAAGAGCCCCGACGCCGACCTGTCGCGTGCGGCGATCGAGGCCAAGGCCGCCATCGATCGCATGAAAGAACAGGTCCAGAACGTCGAGTAGCACAGTGGATGCAGGCGGCACCACCACGTCGGGCCCACGCCCTATCGACCCGGAGGCGCTGACCGCCGCCGAGGCCAAGGCCGGCTTCGCGGCCGGTGAGATCCACCAGGTGCGCGTGCACTACCCGGTCGGGCAGATCCTCAAGGCCGCGCCGATCAATGCCGGCTCGCCCAACGCTCCCAAGATCATCCTGCTCGGCTCACGATCCGGACCGGTCGTGCTCAAGCGTCTCGCGCCGGGCCGGGACGGGCCCGAGTTCGTCCACGTCATCCACTCGATCCACCGACGGCTTGCGGCCCACGGCTTCCCGATGGCCCCGCTCGTGCCCACGCGCGGCGGCGCAAGCGTGCTTCGGCTCGAGGGCAAGGCCTACGAGA
>CALCCF010000103.1 GCA_937899905.1 uncultured Phycisphaeraceae bacterium | reverse complement strand
CCCCCCCCCCCCCCCCCCCCCCCCCCCCCCCCCCCCCCCCCCCCCCCCCCCCACGCCTCTGGCGTGCGGTACACTGTTCTATGGACCGGCGGGATCTTCCTCGGAGCGGGCGTCTGCAGGGGCGCGTGATCGGCGCACTGTTGCTTGCTGTCGGGTGCACCGCTTTTGTCAGTGGCTGCCAGGATCCTCTCATAACCGAGGACCAGCTCCGCAGCCCCTTCCACCGCTACGACCGTGTGCGAAACCAGGATTCGGACACCTTCATTCGCGATGAGTTCGGCCGCGCGAGGCCCAACGTTGTCCAGCGTCTCGCGCCGCGATAGCGCGCGAGTGCCGCGTTGGTCGGGCCGTGTTGTGGTCCATAACAGCGCAAATGTTGCGACTGCGCGCCATCCGCACATTCGGACCCAAATAAGCGAAGCGGGACTTCGGAGAATTCCGATGCTCCGATGCACGCCGTTGTGCTACGCTCGCTTGGCTCGAACACTTTGGGAACGGCATGACCACGGACGGCAGGCTGATGACCAACTCGAATCCTTCCGCCGGCCATGCCGTCATCAGCGCTCTGCTGCGTTCTCGGCGGGGCATGGTCCTCGCGAGCTTCTCCGGCTCGATGGTGTTTTTGGCCTCGATCCTGGTCTTGATGGAAGGACAGCGCTCGCCGAGCGTGGGCGGTCGGAGCCTCGCGCCCATGGCCGTGACGACCGCGGGCGTTCCGCTGGATGCCATCACAACCCCGCCGGCTGGGCTTGATGAGCAGCGCTGGAAGCGGATTGTCGTGCACCACAGCCGCAGCCGCCACGGCGACGCGGCACAGCTTGCCCGCCAGCACCAGGACATGGGCCTGGCCGGGTTGGGCTACCACTTTGTCATCGGCAACGGCCGCGGCATGGCCGAGGGTGAGTTGCATGTGGCCGAGCGCTGGCTCCGCCAGCAGCCCGGTGCCCACGTCGCTGGCGCAAACAGCTTGGATTACAACCGCGACTCGATCGGCGTCTGCCTGGTCGGCGATGGCCGGCTGGAGTCGTTCGGCCGGGGCCAGATCGATCGCCTGGTCGCGACGGTGTCCACCTTGGCCCACGAGCTGGACATCCCCAGCAGCCAGATCTTCCTGCATCAGGATGTCGCCGGCGTGGACGATCCGGGCCCACTCTTCCCGCGAGAGCAGTTCTACCAGCGCCTGGCCGAAGCCGGCGTGAGGTCTCATTAGAGCGGCTGAAGGGTGCTAGCGGAGCATTGTGGATACCCCGGATGTGTGGTCCAGGGGGTGCAACCAAGCCGCCCCTGCTCCGAACAATGACTCAAAGCCCGCGACCTTCCCCAGCGCGGCCCGTGGATGTGCGTGAGCCAGACCGGCCCTCGCCGCTTGCGGTCAGACGGAACAAACCGAACCTTCGGGCCCGTTGGGCCCACTGGCGGCGGTCGGGAAACGGACCGCCGCGCGTCCGAGAGTTGGCGGATCGGCCCAGCCGACACAGGCAAGCCCGGTCCCGACGAACTCTGGGGAGCGATGGGTCGATAGACCGGCTACCGTAGCCCCCAATCGGTAGGCCCCCGTAGCAGGGCAGCCGGCGGTTCGGCGGATCGAGAACGGGTTCTAGGCCAATGGGCGAACCCAACGGGCAGTGGTCGCGGGAGGAGCATCAGCGCGTGGAGCCGCTTCGCAAGGGTGAGGTCATTGAGGGGCACCGGGTGCTCGACGAACTCGGCCGAGGGGCCGCGTCGATTATCTACTTGGCCCAGGACGAGAAGACCAAGCAGATCTACGCCCTGAAGCACGTCAAGCGCGAGACGCCCAAGGACCAGCGGTTCCTCGAGCAGGCCGAGTACGAGTACAAGGTTGCCAGCAAGCTCGACCACCCCAACATCCGCAAGATCCGGCGGATGATGAAGCGCAAGCAACTGCTCACCGTGAAGGACCTGTTCCTGGTCATGGAACTGGTCGACGGGGTCTCGATGGAGTCCAAGCCGCCGCAGACCTTCGATGAGGCGCTCTCGGTCTTCCAGCAGGTCGCGCTCGCGCTCGGGCACATGCATGAGTGCGGCTTCGTGCATGCCGACATGAAGCCCAACAACGTCGTGGTCTCGCCCGACGGTGTCGTCAAGATCATCGATCTCGGGCAGTCCTGCGCAATCGGCACGGTGAAGCCACGTATCCAGGGCACGCCCGACTACATCGCGCCCGAACAGGTGCACCGCCGGGCTATCACCCCTAAGACCGACATCTACAACCTCGGCGCGACCATGTACGCCGTACTGACCGGCGAGCGCGTGCCAACGGCGCTCGCCGACGACAACTCGCTCATGGGCTCGGTCACGGACAGCATGATCGAGAAGCCAAAGCCCGTGATCGAGCACAACCCTCGCGTGCATCCCAAGCTCGACGAGGTCATCATGCAGTGTGTCGAGGTCGATCCGGACAAGCGGCCGGAGTCGATGGCGTTCGTCGCCGATCGCCTGAACCTCGTCCAGGGCATCATACGTGCGGAGTCCGAGCGGGCGAGCTCGACGGATCCTTCGCCCACACGCTGATCGCGTGATGGGGAGCCGCCGCACATGGACGTACACGCGTTCCAAGGCCTGGATCTGTCCTCGGTAGACGAGGTGTGCCACGCGCTTGAGGCCGCGGCGGAAGCCGGCCTGAACGCCGCGTGCCGTCGCGGGCCGATCGACTGGGTCGAGGGCCCCGGCCGCCTGATCGCCACGGGCGACATCCACGACAATCCGCTGCACTTGAGCCGGATCATCGAGGCCGCCGGCCTGGACGGCGACCCCGCGCAGACGCCCGAGTCCGAGCGCAGCCACGTCACGCTCCACGAGCTCATCCACGGCGAGCACCTCATGGGCGGGGTCGACTTCAGCTACCGGGCGCTCACGCGAGTCGCCGCGCTCAAGCGTGCCTTCCCCGAGCATGTGCACGTGTTGCTCGCAAACCACGAACTCGCCCAGATCGTCGGCTCGGGCATCGTCAAGGACGGTGTGCGCGTCGTCGAGGCCTTCAACGACGGCGTCGAGCGTGTCTTCGGCGACGACGCGGCGCGTGTGCACGAGGCAATCGAGGTCTTCGTGCGATCGATGCCTCTGGCGCTCAGGTGCGAGACGCCGCGGGGCGTGATCCAGTGCAGCCACAGCGTGCCGAGCCCGGCGATGATGGGCCGGTTCGACGCCTCGGTGCTCGATCGCGACCTCGCCGAAGATGACTACCGCCCACTCACGGGCTCGGCCCACATGATGGTCTGGGGCCGCCACTACGACGCAGAGAGCCTTGAGGACTTGGTCGAGCGGTGGGGGGTGACGATGTTCATCCTGGGCCACGAGAAGGTTCCCGAAGGGGCGCGATTCGTTGAGCCGTGCGCCGTTGTGCTCAACAGCGATCACGGCAACGGTGTCTACTTGCCCATCGACCTGGCAAACCCGCCCGAGCCGCGAGACGCGCCCAGGTCCGCCAAGAGGCTCAGCGAGCCGGTTTCGAGCTAGCAGAGCGGGCTCGCATTGACTCCAGCGGCAGATCCTGCGCGTAGTTTGGAGGATTTTGCGTGCGGTGACCGATGCTGAGCGCCTGGGCGTGGAGTGCGCCCGGTCTGGAGGTCAGGATGACCGACGAAACGGCGGGCCACCGACGCGAGTCGACCGCGCTGCTGCACGAGCGGGTGATGCCGGCGCTGGAGCGCCAGGCCGCCCTCTATGACGAGTTGGCCGCGTTCGGGCCAAAGCAGGACGAGCTCATCGCCCAGGGTGAGGGCGACGAACTGTTGCGTCTCATGGCCGAGCGGCAGCATGTCGTCGACCAGCTCGTCGAGGTGCATCAGGGGCTCGAAGACGTCCGCGAAGACTGGCAGGTGTTCGTTGGTGGGCTGGACGAGGGCGATCGTGCCGAGTTGGGCAAGCGGCTCGATGCCGTGAAAGCCCTTGCCGGCCGTGTGCACGAGCAGGACTCCCGCACCCGGGCCACGCTGGATGGGGCCAAGGACCGCGTACAGAGCGACCTGACCGACCTTGGGCGCGGAAAGGGCGCGATGCGGGCGTACGCCGGCGCGACCGCTCGCGTGCCCATCCACCAGGACCGGGAGGCCTGAGCGTGCCTCCCTCGGGATCGGTCGAGGCAAAGGCGCCGCTTTCGGGCGCCGAGGGCCGGGCGAAGGTCTCGGCCGAGGATCTGGCCGACCTCGTCCTCGCGCTTAACGCCGCTGCCGGCGAGCTCGAGACCACGCACGAAGCGCTGCGGGCCGAGGTGGCCCGCTTGAAGGGCGAGCTCAACGAGGCGAACCTGAGCCTGGAGCGGTCCCGCCGATTGGCGGCGCTGGGTGAGATGGCGGCTGGCATCGCCCACGAGGTGCGTAACCCGCTGGCGGCCATCGCGCTTCACGCCGAGATGCTCCGCGAGGACCTCGGCGAGAACGAGCAGGGTGACACGGCCGGGAAGATCCTCCGAGCCGCGCGCGAGCTGGACGGCATCGTTGGCGACGTCCTCCGCTTTGCGCGCGAGCTCACGCCCGCATTCTCGCTGGTCGGGGCCGATGAGCCCGCCCAGCGCGCGGCGTCGACATGCCAGATGATGGCCGAGGCCGCCGGTGTGACGCTCAAGGTCTCGATAGCAGCGGAAACCGAGCCGGTTGAGATCGACGCAGGACTGATGGCCCAGGCGCTCGCCAACCTCGTGCGCAACGCGGTTGAGGCTATCGCGGAAGAGGGCGCCAATGGCGCGCCCTGTGTGCGAGTGATCACACGATCGATCGAAGCGGACGGCCGCGAGGCGGTGGAGTACGCCGTCGAGGACAACGGCCCGGGCGTGCCCGATGGCACGATCGAGCGCATGTTCAACCCGTTCTATACCACGCGGCAGACGGGTTGCGGCCTCGGCCTGGCGATGGTCCAGCGGATCGTCGATGCGCATGGCGGCAGCGTTGAGGCGTCCAGCGTCATGCGAGACGGTATCGCTGTGGGGGCACGGTTCGTCTTGCGAGTGCCATTGCGCGCGTCGGGAAGCCCCAGCATGAACGAGTCTCTGGTTTCGGAGGGTGCGGCTTGAGCACGGTACTCGTCGTTGATGACAAAGAGATGATGCGCGACAGCGTCTGCTCGGTGCTCCGGCGCGCGGGCATGACCGCACTCGCGGCGTGCAGCGGCCAGGAAGCACTCGATCGCGTCGCGCTGCAGCGCCCGGATGCGGTGGTTAGCGACCTGAAGATGCCGGGCATGATGGGCGTTGACCTGCTCGCCCAGGTGCGCGCGATCGACGAAGAGCTGCCGGTTGTACTCATGACCGCCTTCGGCTCGGTGCAGACCGCCGTCGAGGCGATGAAGCTCGGCGCGTTCGATTACCTGACCAAGCCCTTCGAGGGAGACGAGCTGCTGATCTGCGTCAAGCGGGCCATCCAGCACGCGAAGCTGCGTCGCGAGAACGCGGTGCTGCGGGCCGAGGGTGCTCAGGCGGAGGTCGAGGCCGGCGGTGGAATCGTGACGAATGGACAGGCGTTCGGGCTTGATCGCCTCGTCGGCGCGTCGCCGGCGATGCGCAGCGTGAAGGCGCAGGTGCAGGCGGTCGCCGATAGCCATGGCACCGTCCTGATCGTCGGCGAGAGCGGCACGGGCAAGGAGGTCGTCGCGCGCTCGATCCACGAGCTGAGCGCTCGGCGGACCGGGCCGTTCCTGGCCGTCAACTGCGCGGCCCTGAGCGAGACGCTGCTCGAGAGCGAGCTCTTTGGTCACGAGAAGGGGGCGTTTACGGGCGCCGACAAGATGCGCAAGGGCCGCTTCGAGCTGGCCCACGGCGGCACGCTGCTTCTCGACGAGGTCAGCGAGGTCAGCCCGGCCATCCAGGCCAAGCTCCTCCGCGTGTTGCAGGAACGCGCGTTCGAGCGTGTGGGCAGCAGCCAGCCGATCTCGGTGGATGTCCGCGTGCTGGCGACGAGCAACCGCGACCTACCCAAGGCCGTCGCCGCGGGAGAGTTCCGCCAGGATCTGTTCTTCCGGCTGAACGTGCTGCCGATCCATCTGCCGGTGCTGACCGACCGCGTCGAGGACGTGCCGGTATTGGCCGAGTGCTTCTTGGGGCAGATCGCCAAGCGCGAGGGCCGAGGGGGTGTGCGCCTCGAGCCCGGCGCTGTCGATCTGTTGTGCCAGTACGGTTGGCCCGGCAACGTGCGTGAGCTGCAGAACGTATGCGAGCGGGCGGTCGTGCTTAGTGCGACCGGCGATCGGCGCAGCGATGTGGTCATCAAGCGTGAGATGATCGAGCCGTGGCTGGTGTGGAAGACCACGCCCGTCCAGGATGGCGCGCGGATCGTGGCGAATGGGGCGTCCCCGATGCCCGCGACAGAGGTGCCCGCCTTGGCTGAGGCGGTTGCGGCCGGCCCCGCCGGGTTCGAGGCCGCGCCGAGCAATGGCGCCGTGGCACAGATCGTTGAGCCCGGTGGGCCGATCACGTTCGCGCCTGGGTCGACCACGCTGGAGGACATGGAGCGCGATGCCATCGTGCGGACCCTTGAGCGGTACCAGGGGCACCGGCAGAAGTCGGCCGATGCGCTTGGCATCGGGGTGCGCACACTGGGCATCAAGCTCAAGAAGTGGAAGGGCGACGGGCTGGTCCCGTCGGACCTTTAGCCGGCTCGGCCGCGTTTTTGGGCGTTGGCCCACGGTTTGCGAGGCGAGCGACGCGATGTTGCAGAAGACGATCCAGGCTGGCTCGCTCCCCGCGCTCGAAGCGATGATGCGCTTCACCGGGCAGCGGCAGCGCCTGCTTGCGCACAACATCGCGAACCTCACCACCCCGGACTTCCAAGCGAAGGATGTCTCGCCGCAGGGGTTCCAGGAGATGCTGGGCGAGGCCGTGGCGAAGCGCCGCAAGCGGACCGGCGGTGTGGACGGCGGGCTGGACATGCGTGGCTCTCGCGAGGTCAAGGTACGACGAGACGGCAGCCTGAGCTTCCGGCCGTCGGATAGCGGCGGCGTGCTCCTGCACGATCGCAACAACAGGGACGTCGAACGGTTGATGCAGGACATGACCGAGAACTACGGCATGTATCGCGTGGCCAATGACCTCATGCGGGCTCGCATGGGCGTGTTGCGCACGGCCATCAGCCAGCGCGTTGGCTGATCGGGTTGATCAAAGGAGCGGCTAGGGCGTGTTTGGCAGCCTTGACATCTCAACCAGCGGCATGGTTGCCCAGCGCATCCGCCTGACGGCGGCCTCGGCCAACATCGCCGGCGCGAACGTCGTGGAGGACCAGTACGGCAACTACGCGCCGTTCCTGCGCCGGGAGGTCATGCTGGCCTCTGGGGATCCATCGGCGACGTCTCGGGATGGGCAGAGCCTGGGCGTCCACGTCCGCGAGGTGTACCAGAACCCCGACGCTTTGCGGGCCCGCTACATGCCGTCGAGCCCGCATGCCGATGAAAATGGGTACGTCATGGGCCCGGACATCAGCAGCGTGGCCGAGCAGGTCGACGCGATGGAAGCGTCCCGAGCGTACGAGGCCAACGTGGCCGCGGCCGAGGTGAGCAAGGCGATGTTGGCCCAGGCCTTGCGGTTGATCGCGTAGCATGCGGGCAAGACGACGAGACTGTGACCGGGCGAGGGCGTCCGGCGTGTGCGGAGGCGGCGAGCGATGAGCGATCCTGTTGGACTGATCGGCGGCTCTGGAAGCCCGCTGCCCAATGGCAAGCCCCAGGGTCCGTCCAACGAGCCCACGGACGGCGACGCGTTCCGCCAGGCGCTGTTCGGCCAGCTCCGCGAGGTCTCTGAGATGCGTCAGGACGCCGACAAGGCCGTCGAAGACCTGATGACCGGCGAGCGCACCGATCTCGAGGGCGTGCTGCTGGCGACGCAGAAGGCCGACACCGCCTTCCAGTTGCTCCAGCAGATGCGCAACCGCGTGATGGAGGCGTACCAGGAGATCCAGCAGATGCGCGTCTGATCGACGCGTGCCGAGATCGTCGCTGAGAACCCGATGCGCGGCTTTTGCGCATCGCCGCGCAGGGTTGGCTTCGTAAAGCCGCACTGATTCAAGCCCCGGAACCCGACTAACCGAATTCGTGGTATCGCGCCGGCCTTTGTCGGCGCGGTTTGCGCGTGGAACGCGCACAGGGAGCCCGGGCGTGGAGACGGCCGCGACACAACCGAAGGAAAGGCTGCGCCATCTGGCCGGCTACCTGGGTCGTCTTGGCACCCTCGAGAAGCTGCTGATCGGTAGCGTTGTGATCATCCTGGGCATGTCGTTCTTCCTGGTGTCGCAGTACGCCTCGGGTGGTTCGTCCGTGGCGGCCGTGGTCATCCCCGATGACGCCGACCGGGCGCGCGCCATGATGTTCCTGCGGGCTTCGGGTATCCCAGCGACGACCAACGCGACCGGCGAGGTCCTGGTCTCGCCAGAACAGGCGTCGATGGCGCGCGGCCTGCTGATGGAAGAGCAGGTGGTGCCGATCCAGACCGCATCCCTGTTCGAGCGGCTCGTCGAAGGCCGCAGCTGGATGAACAGCCGCCAGGACAACCACCAGCAGTACTGGGCGTTGTACCAGGACGAGCTTTCGAAGTCGCTCACCGCGTGGCGATCGCTGCGCCAGGCCCGGGTCATGATCAACATGCCCGAGCAGGCTGGCCTCGGGCGTGCGCACCGCTCGCCGACGGCCTCGGTGATGGTCTGGCCGGCGGCCGGTGCCTTGCCGCAGGATTCGGTGGACGCCGTCGCGATTGCCGTTGGAAATGCGGTCTCCGGGCTTGAACCTCAGGACGTCTCGGTGGTCGATGGCATTAGCGGGCTGGCGTACTTCCCGCGGACCGATTCGAGGCTGGATGCCCGCGGCACGCTGGAGCATCGCGCCCAAGTCGAGGCGATGCTCGAGGACAAGATCAGGGAGTTCCTTCGCGACATCCCGGGCATGTCACTGGCGGTGCTTGCCCGGGTCGACCATGCACGCTCATCAACGCAGCGCCAGCAATTTGAGCGGCCGGTATCGGGCCTGGCGAGCGAGACCGTCTCAAACCTCAATCAGCAGAACGCCGCCCAGGGTGGTGCGCCCGGGACGCGATCGAACGAATCGATGTCGATCAACCAGGGCTCGGCGACCGGCTCGAGCACCACGGAGAGCACGGAAGAGACCACCTTTGAGAACCGGTTCGGATCCTCGGCGGAGAACATCGAGGACCCCGGAGGCGATATCGAGGGCGTCTCGGTTATGCTCGGCGTGCCCAGGAGCCACATCAGCCGGCTCATCGAGCAGGAGCGCGAGCCGCCGGCCGAGGGCGAGGAAGCGCTACCCGCGCCATCTCCGGCCGACATCGCGCAACGCTTCGATTCGCTTCGGGGCGATATGGAGCGGCGGATCCAGTTGGCGCTTGGAAACATCGTCTCGGGCGACCCGGCAGACGTTGCCGTGACTGTGTCGATGCTCAGCGATGTCGCGATGACCGGCACGCCGGGTCAGGCCGGCGGTCTCGGTCTTGGCGGCGGGCTCGGTGGTGGTACAGGACTGTTGGGTCTTACCGGTGGCGGCATCATCGATACGGCGGTGCTGGGTGTGCTCGCTGTGGTGAGCCTGGCGATGATGGCCCTGCTCGTGCGCAAGGCCACCAGGCGTGTCGAGTTGCCTTCGGCCGAGGACCTCGTTGGCATCCCGCCGGCGCTCCAGGTCGACGGTGATCTGTACGGCGAGGCCGATGAGGGCGACGTCCCGATGTCGGGCATCGAGCTCGACGAAGAGCAGGTCCGTTCGAGCAAGATGCTTGAGCAGGTCGGCGAACTGGTGAATTCGTCTCCAGAGGCGGCGGCGACGCTGTTGCAGAGTTGGATCTCCGCGAGCGAGGAGTAGGCGTTCCCATTCGCCGGTCATTCCGCCGGTCATTCCGCGGGTCGTTTCGGAGGGCATCGTGCCACGCAAGCCACACGAGAAACTGCCCAACAACCCTCACGACCTTGATGGCGTGACCAAGGCGGCCATCCTGCTGCTCGCCATCGGGCCCGAGAGCGCTTCGGTTGCGCTGAAGTCGATGAATCCCGAGGTCGTTGAGGAGGTCACGCGTGAACTCGCCAGCCTGGGCCGGGTGCCCAGCAAGCTGCAAGAGGCGGTCGTCCGTGAGTTTTACGACCTGACCGTTGCGAACGAGTACGCGGGCGAGGGCAACCTCGACTTCGCGAAGGAACTGCTCAACAGCGCGCTGGATCCGGACCAGGCAAAGAAGGTCCTCTCGCAGATCCAGACGCAGGTGCAGAAGACACCGTTTAGCTTCTTGCAGCGAGCCGAGAGCGAGAACCTGCTGACGTTCATCCAGGATGAGCACCCTCAGACGATCGCGCTGATCCTGTGCCATCTCAGCCACAACAAGGCGGCCGAGATTCTCGTCGGCTTGCCGATGCAAAAGCAGATCGAGGTCATCAAGCGCATCGCCAACATGGAGCAGACCAACCCTGAGGTCATCCGCGAGGTCGAGCGCGGCCTTGAAAGCCGGCTGAGCAACATGCTCATGCAGAGCATGGAGAAGAGCGGCGGCGTGCCCACCGTGGCCGAGATGCTGAACCTGGCCGACCGCTCGACCGAGAAGGCGATCATGGAGGGACTCGAGTCCGAGGATCCGGACCTGGTCGAGCAGATTCGCCGCCTGATGTTCGTCTTCGAGGACATCATGCTCGTCAACGACAAGGGCATCCAGTCGGTGCTCAAGGAGGTCGACAACGACGAGCTGGCGCTCGCGCTCAAGACCGCCAGCGAAGAGCTGCAAGAGAAGATCTTCACCAACATGTCCGCCCGTGCGGCCGAGCTCATCAAGGAAGACATGGAGTTCATGGGGCCGGTCCGTATCAGCGACGTCGAGGCCTCGCAGCAGCGCATCGTCGACATCGTGCGCAGGCTGGAGGAAGCCGGCGATGTCATGATCCAGGGCCGCGGCGACACGGAACTGGTGGTGTGATGCTACCGGGGGCCGAGCTATCCGGAGCGTGGTCATGCCGCTGATCCCGCGCGCCGACGCATCGTCTCTCGCGCGCGACGCGGTGGTGCTCGACCTTGGCGATCTTGCGCGCCAGGGACGCTCGATCGTCGAACGTGCAGAAGCCGAAGCGCAGCAGATGATCGCCGATGCGCAGGCCGAGCGTGAGCGGCTCATCGGCGACGCGACCGAAAGTGGGTATGCCGACGGGCTCGCGAAGGGCCTGGAGGAAGGACGCAAGCAGGGTCACGAGCAGGGCCAGGCCGAGGCGATCGCCGCTGAGCGTGAAATCCTCGAAGCGCTCCAAGGCGCGTGGACCGAGGCGCTCGCCAGCTTCGAGAAGCTGCGCGGCCAGTTGCAGCTAGAGGCCGAGCGTGGTGTACTGGAACTGGCCCTGAAGCTGGGCGAACGCGTGGCAAAGCGAGCGATCGAGAACGACGACCAGGCCGCCGCCCGCCAGTTGGTCGCGGCTATCGAGCTCGCGATGGCACCGTCGAGGCTGCGTGTGAAGGTGTCGCCGGAGGGCGCGGCGGCCGTCCGAGCGGCGCTGCCGCGCATCGCCGAGAAGATGCATGATTCGCCGAGCGTTGTGGTTCTCGAAGACCCTTCTCTGTCGCACGGTTCGGTCGTCATCGACGCCGACGAGACGAGTGTCGACGCCACCATCGAAACCCAGATCGTGCGGATCATCGAGGCCTTGCTCCCCGGCAGCACCGACGGGACGGGCAACACCGCCGCGGATGAATCGTCATGAGCGTGCTCACCCAAGCCGTCGGGGCGTTGGAATCGGTTGTGCCGATGGGCGTTGCCGGCCGCGTCGCGACGCTCCGCGGCTCCACGCTGCTGGTGCGCGGGCTGCCGATGCCGGTGGGCTCGGTCGTGCGTGTGCGTTCGTCGCTGGTTGGTGGAGAGGGGCAACTCGGCGAGATCGTCGGCCTTGCTGACGGGCACGCGATCGTGATGCTGATGGGCCGGGGTGATGGCGTCCGCGCGGGCGACTCGGTGGAGGGCCTGCAAGCGTGGGCCAGCATCGCGGCGGGACCGGCGATGCTCGGCAGGGTCATCGACGCCATGGGGGGGCCGCTCGACGGCAAACCTCCCGTGCGCGAGCACGGTTGGGCGCCGCTTGATGCGGCGCGTGTCGGGCCCATGGCGCGCGAGCCCATCGCCACGCCGCTGCGAACCGGCGTTCGGTCGATCGATCTCATCACACCCATCGGTCGCGGACAGCGCATGGGCATCTTCGCCGGGCCGGGTGTGGGCAAGAGCACGCTGCTGGGCCAGATCACGCGGCAGACGGATGCGGACGTGGTCGTGGTGGCGCTGCTGGGTGAGCGCGGTCGTGAGGTTCGCGAGTTCATCGAGGATGCGTTGGGTGAAGAGGGATTGGCACGTAGCGTGGTTGTCTGCTCGACGGCCGATGAGCCCCCGTTGATGCGCACACGGGCCGCACGTTCGGCGTGCGCGATTGCCGAGCACTTTCGCGATCACGGTTCGAGCGTGCTGCTGGTGATGGACTCACTCACGCGGTATGCCCATGCGCTCCGGCAGATCGGCCTCGCCGCGGGTGAGCCGCCGACGAGCCGTGGGTACACGCCAGGCGTATTTGCGAACATGGCGACCATGCTCGAGCGCGCCGGCACGGTGGAACTGGGCGATGGGCGCGTCGGATCGATCACCGGGCTCTACACCGTGCTCGTTGAAGGCGACGACTTTAATGAGCCGGTGTCGGATGCCGTCCGCGGCGTGCTCGACGGGCACGTCCTGCTCTCTCGCGAGCTTGCCACGCGTGGCCACTTCCCGGCGGGCGATGTGCTCGGTTCGGTAAGCCGTTTGGCAACGCGGCTGATGGACCAGGACCACGCCAGGGCGCGGACCTCGGTGGTCCGATTGCTGGCGGCCTACGCCAAATCGGAGGACCTCGTGCGCATCGGGGCGTACGCGAAGGGGTCGAGCCCGGACGTCGACGCCGCGATCGACCTGATGCCGCAGATCGAGGGCGTGCTGCAGCAATCGGTGGGAGACTCCGATCGGTTCGAGTCTGCCCGCGAGAAGCTGCTCGCGCTGGCCGGCGCGATCGAGTCGACCTTGGGCGAGGGGGCTTGATCGATGGCGCGGCGGTTCGTCTTCGAGTTGCAGGCCGTGCTGGAGCAGCGCCATCGCGAGGAGCAGCGGGCGCAGGCCGCGCTGGCGGCTGTGCAGCACGAGCGGCTGGAGATCGAGCGCGACTTGGTGGACCTGCGGCTGGCCGTCGAGGCGGAGCGCGACGTGACGCGATCGATGATGGTCGGTCGGCTGACCGCGAACTCACTGCGGGAGCACATCGCGGGCGAGCTGGGGGCGGATCGCAAGGCCCGTGCGCTGGCCATCAAGCTGGCCGGCGTGCAGAAGCGTATCGATGCGGCGCGCGACGTGCTGCGTGAGGCGTCGGTGCAGCACGAGGCCATCAATCGTCTGCGCGAGCAGCGGCTGCGCGCCTGGATGGACGAGTTGGAGAAGGCCGAGCGGCTCGAGGTCGATGATCTGATGGTGATGCGGCGCGGGCACGAGGCGACGGAGGGCTAGGCGATGCGGAACCTGTGGACGATCGTGTCGGTGATGGCGCTCGCGAACCTCATTGCGATCGCGGCGTTCGTTGGCTGGCTCGGCGTGAGCGGCCGGCTCGATCGGGAACGCATCGACGAGATCCGGGAGATTCTCGGCGAAACGCCGGACGACCGTGAGGCTCGGTTTACGGCCGAAATCGAAGCCGAGGAGGCGCGCACGCAGGAGATGGATGCTCTACGCGAGCGTGTCGAAGAGCTGCTGACGTCGCCGATGACGGCCGAGGAACTCGTCGGGCTCCAGCAGGAGGCGGCGATGGCCGCCGATCAGCGCATGACCAGGGCGATGCGGGAGCTGGATGACCTCCGCAGCCTGCTCGCGCAGGAGCGGGCGCAGACCGATCGTCTGGGGGAGGCGATCGAGCTCCAGCGGGCGGCGTTCGAGGCTCGCATCGCCGAGCGCGACAACCTGCTCGGGCAGGAGCAATTCCGTACAGCGGTGGACACGATCCAGGGATTGCGGGCGCCCGCGGCGGCCAACGTGCTCATGGCGTTGTGGGACGGGCAGGCCCAGCCGCCGCAGGGAGGGCTCGATGGGCAGGCCATCGTTGTGGAGTACCTCCGGGCGATGGAGGGGCGGCAGCGCAACAAGATCATCTCCGAGTTCGAGCAGCAGGACCCGAGTTTGGCCGCGGTTTTGCTGGAGCGTCTGCGAACAGACGGCGTAACCGCGGAGGTAGCCGATGCCGCAGCAGGTCCTGGCCAGCCCAAAGGCCCCTGAAACCCAGCCCGAGCAGCGTGCGCAGGGCCCGCAGCGCGAGCGCGAACTCCGCGTGCAGGGTGATGCAGGGGCGTTCGGCATGCTGCTGGGCGCGTTGCAAGCCGGTGATGCCGGCATCGTGCGCGGCGAGCCGAGGGATGATTCGGCGGCCGAGTGGAACGCTCGCACATCACGCGAGGACCGGCAGACCCAGCGCGAGCCCGCGCAGCTCGTGACACCCAAGGCGCAAGAGACGCGCGATGCCCCGCTGCGCGCCGCCACGACCAACGTCGCGAGTGATCCGAGCTCTTCGCCGGCGGCGAGCGCCCAAGCCGAGCGCGTGGAAGCCACGAGACAGCCTTCGGTACCGGTGAAGTCGACGCAGCCCGCTGGTGGCCTCGTTCAACAAGCCGACGCATCGGCGGAAGTCCGACCGGCACAACAAGTGGAAAACACGGCAGCACGCGCACCGCAGCCTTCGGCAGCCATAGTCGCTTCAGCGTCGGTCGCGCGGGCATCTGCAGGTTCAGCGAGTTCGGCGAACCCAACCTCTCAGATCTCGGGCGTGGCCAGCTCTCGCGGGCCGCAGGGTGGTGCGGCCCGCGGGAGCGCGCCGTCTCAGCAGACGGGCGCAGCCGAGCGAAACCTGCGATTCGAGCGGATTTTTGAGGGCCAGCTCAACCGCGGCCTCGCAAAGGCGCTGCAGTCGGGCGACGGCTCGGTCACGCTGCGACTCAAGCCCGAGAGCTTGGGGCAGTTGCAGGTTCGGGTGAGCATCGAACAGCAGCAGGTGCGCGCGACCTTCGAGGCCCAGACGATCGAGGCCAAGCGGATGCTCGATGGGTCGAAGGAGTCATTGCGCAACCAGCTGGAGGCGCGCGGCCTGAGCGTCGAACGCATCGAGATCCGGCTGGTGGATGACCAGCACGAATCTGGTACACGGATTGCGAAGGCGGACTCTGGCGGAGCCAGTACTGGTCAGGATGGTCAGGACGGCCAGGATGGCCGGATGTCTGCGCAGGATCGCGGTGGTCGGGGATCGACCGACCGCGGTGGGGCACACGAAAGTGAGCGGGGCGGAGCGCCGCAACGGGATGACGAGCCGAACGCCGTGGCGGAGCCGTGGCGTGCGTTGGGCACGGTGAGGCTCGACGCCATCGCGTGACCGTGAGGTCTCGATGGCTGGGCTTTGCGCGTCCCCTGGGTGCGTCGCATGAGCGCGATTTCTGCCAACACCGCGGCTGCCGCGGGAAGCACGGATCCCAACCGACTGGCCGAGCTGGACTCCCAGGAATTCCTGGGCATTATCCTCGCCGAACTGCAGAACCAGGACCCGCTGTCGCCCAACGACACGAACGCACTGGTTGAGCAGCTCTCGAGCGTGCGATCGATCGAGAGCGACATCGCGTTGACCGACAAGCTCGAGGCACTCGTCTCCGACAACCGTGTGGCGAACGCGAGTTCGCTCGTTGGTCGCCGTGTCGAGGGCATCGATGACGCGGGCAACTCGGTGGTTGGCACTGTGGGTGCCGTGCGCACGAATGATGGTGAGCCTTCGCTGTTGCTTGAGGACGGGACGCGCATCGCCGTGGAGCGGCTGACGGCCGTGGGTGACTTCGCGGAGTCTTTGCGTTGACCGGCACTCCGCTCGATCTGCTCGGCCTTGTTGGTGTTGGCGCGCGGCTTCTTGGCCTCGGCCGCGGTGGGCAGCAGCCCGTCCAGACGGACAACGCCGAATTTGCCAAGGCGCTCGACGCGGCGAGCAAGGGCGAGTTGGACAGCGGTCGCGTGGTTGTCTCGGGCCCCGAGCTTGGCATGGATCTCTCCGCCGAGCAGCTGGAGCGTCTGGCGCATGCTGCGGACGTTGCCGAGGCGCAGGGCGCGTCGTCGGCGGCCGTGCTGATGGACGGCATGCTTATTCGTATAGATATCGAGAGCCGCACCGCGTTGGAGAGCGTGCCCGCGGAGAGCGCCGTGATGGACGGTGTGGATCTCGTGCTGTCGGCGGGACCGGCCATGCAGGCGGGGCCGTCGAGCGATGCGCTTCTGCGGCAGTTGTCTCCCGCTGGTGCGCCGGTGGGTGTCGGTGGGGTACAGGGTTGATCGGCCGCTGGTCGCGGCACTGAAGGAAGCGGAACTATGGCATCGACCACGGCCCTTTTCTCGAGCCTGAGCGGACTGAACGTTGAGACGCGTCGCCTCGACGTCATCGGTAACAACATCGCCAACGTGAACACCACGGCCTTTAAGGGCTCGCGGATGTTCCAGGCGAACCAGAACCCGCGGACGTTCAGCCTCGGCAGCGAGCCGACGGCCGAGCTCGGCGGCTCGAACCCGATGCAGGTCGGCACGGGCACGATGATCGCGAGCATCCAGCGAGACATGGGCGGCGGCACGCTCTCGCCGACGGGTAGCCCAACCGATGTGGCCATCGACGGCGCTGGCTTCTTCGTGCTCCGTGGCGGCGAGGATCGGTTCTACAGCCGGGCGGGCGCGTTCACGCTGAACGAGAACAACGAGCTGGTCACCGTGAACGGCGAGCGCGTGCAAGGCTGGGGCGTCAACGACAGCTTCGAGGTCCAGCGCGGTCAGGTCGGCGATGTCACGATCGAGCTCGGCTCGATGACGATCGCGCAGGCGACCTCGACGGTGCGCTTCGATGGCGTGCTCGATGCGGGCGGCAACGTGGCACAGCAGGGTTCGCGCACGCTGCTCAGCGGTGGGGACGGGCTCGGGCTTGCCGCGATTGGCGGTGCGCCGCTGACGCCTGAGACGACGCTGGTTGGCCTCGAAGACCCCTTGCAGCGCGGCACGGGCGCCGCCATGTTCGCCGAGGGGCAGACCATCCAGCTTGGCGAAACCAACACGGTGGGCGATGGCGAGCAGGTGCGTGGCGCCGAGAAGGGCGGCCGCACGCTGCCTGTGGCCCAGCTGGCGATCACGGCGGCGACGACGATCGCCGACTTCATGGGGTTCCTGAGTTCGGCCCTTGGCATCCAGCAGCCAATCGGCCAGAACGCGGGCGTCGCGCTGGACGAGGCGGCCGGGCAGATCGTCGTGACCGGCAACCCCGGCGAGGCGAACAGCCTTGCGATCGAGACGGGCGACCTCGTGCTGCTCGATGAGACCGGGCAGAGCACCGGGCGTAATCCGTTCGCGGCGCAGACCACGCGTGAGGCCGACGGTGAGTCGCAGCGCACGCCGTTCTTCGTCTATGACTCGCTCGGTAGCCTGGTGCTCGCCGATCTCACGATGGTGATGGAGCAGAAGACCGACGCGGGTACCACTTGGCGGTACTACGTCGAGAGCGACGAGGCCGAAGGGGGCACGGCCCTCACCACGGGCCTCATCGAGTTCGACACGAATGGCAACCTCCGCCAGGCCGAGCCGGTGGGCGTTGTGCTCAACCGGGACGCGACCGGCGCCGCCCAGCCGCTGGCGTTCGACCTGCTGTTCCAGGGTGATGGGTCACGGCTTCAGGCGCTCGATGTTGGCGACGGCGAGGCGTCCATCGCCGTCGATGATCAGGACGGGCTCCCCGCTGGCACGCTCAACGCGTTCGGCATCGGGCCTGATGGCATCATCTCGGGTGCGTTCACCAATGGCCTCAGCCGACCGATCGGGCAGATCGCGCTTGCGAGCTTCGCGAACGACAAGGGCTTGAGTGATGCCGGCAACAACCTGTTCCGGGCAGGGCCCAACAGCGGCGACGCGGTGATCACCGAGCCGGGCGGCTTCGGCACGGGTCGGACTCTCGGCGGGCAGCTCGAGCAGTCGAACATCGATCTCAGCCGCGAGTTCATCGGGCTGATCCTGGCGCAGACGGGCTACACGGCCAACGCCCGGGTCATCCGAACCACGGACGAGCTCTTGCAGCAGCTCGTGGTGCTGGGCCGGTGATGGTGTTGGTGGCGGGGGCATAGGGCGATGATCGTGCTCACACGGCTGAACGGGAAGGGGTTCGTGCTCAACGCCGAGCTTATCCGGACCGTGGAAGAGAACCCCGATACCACCATCACGCTGGTCAGCGGCGACCACATCGTGGTCAAGGAGCCGATGGCCGAGGTGGTGAGCCGGTCGGTCGAGTACGGCCGATTGCTTCGGCGGCTGCTGCCACCCTCATGAGCCCCAGAACCGCAAGTCGGGCCCGAGTCCGATTTGCACTCAAGCGGTCGATAAGTCGCTCCGATGACGGTTGTGCCGGTTGGCCTCGTGCCTGCTGGCAAGTCGGTCCCAACGGAGCGAGCGTGGTATGGATATCGGAACCGTAGTTGGGCTCGTGCTGGCGTTCTTGGCCATCGTGATCGCGGTGGTCATTGGCGGCGGCGGCAACGTCATGGCGTTGGTCGATCCGACGTCGGTGTTCGTGGTGATCTTCGGTGCGACGGGCGCGGTGGTGGTGTCCTTCCCGCTGGCGCGCATCACCGGTCTGGTCGCGGTCGTCAAGAAGTCGCTTTTTACCGAGACGGGAGATCCGGCCGAGACGATCTCCGAGCTGGTTCGCTACGCCGAGGTCGCGCGCCGCGAGGGCATCCTGAGCCTGGAAAACCTGATGAGCGAGATGAAGGACCCCTTCATCGTTCGCGGCGTGAAGATGGCGGTGGATGGCACCGATCCGGAACTGATCCAGACCATCTTGGACACCGAGCTCGATGCGCTGTCCGATCGCCATGCCCAGGGCAAGGCCGTGCTGGAAGCCCTTGCTAAGTATGCACCGGCGTTTGGCATGATCGGTACGCTCTTGGGGCTGATCTTCATGCTGCGGAGCATGGACGATCCGAGCGCCATCGGCCCTGGCATGGCCGTCGCGCTTATCACGACGCTCTACGGCGCGATGATCGCCAACCTGTTCGCGTCGCCCATCGCCGACAAGCTCTCTGCGAAGGATGCCGAGGAGCTCCTGGTCAAGACGATCATCGTGACCGGTGTCATGTCGATCCAGAGCGGCGACAACCCGCGCGTTGTGGAGAGCAAGCTGCTCACCTTCCTGCCTCCCGCGCAGCGCGATGCGTTCGCGGCGTCTCGTGAGGCGGCCTGATCCATGCCTCGCAAGAAGCGCGAGAAGCCGGGAGTACCCGAGTGGGTGGTGACCTACGGCGATCTGATGTCGCTGCTGCTGTGCTTCTTCATCCTGCTGGCGGCGTTTAGCGAGCTCAAGCAGGAGCGTGACTACCAGGATGTCGTCCGGAGTATCCAGGAGGCGTTCGGCTACCAGGGTGGCATCGGCAAGGTGCGGGTCGAAGACATCCCATACACCACGACCGAGAGCCTGGATTCGGACAATTCGGATACGTCCGAGCAGCCGTTCATTGCGGCCGAGACCACGAGCGAGTCGATCGCCGGCCGAAACGAGAGCACGAACGTCATCAACGAGGGCATGCGGTTCACGGTGGGTGCCAGCCTGACCTTCGAGGCCGGCGCGACCGAGCTGAGCCCCCGGGTTCAGCGGCAGCTCCGCGAGGAGGTTGGCCCCGCGCTCCAAGGCCATCGCGTGAAGATCGAGGTCCGCGGGCATGCCTGGGGTGCCGAGGATCGCATCTCGGGGTTGGATTTTTACGATCTTTCCTATCGCAGGGCCAAGGCGGTGATGGAGTACCTGGTATCGGAAGTGGGGCTGGACCCGCGGCTCATGGAGATCGAGGCAAAGGCCGATGCCGAGCCCATGGTGGCGGCCCGCGGCCCCGGTGCTGCGGCGGCGTCGAATCGCCGGGTTCAGGTGATCCGTACGGAGATCAACCCCGACGAAACCCACCCGGATCCCAATTGGACCGGGCGTCCCTAGCCGATACCTGACCCGGGACAGTTTTCGGACGCGATCGGAGGATGTTGATGGCCGACGAGGCGACCACAACCGAAGGCAGCGAGACGAAGGAGAAACGCAAGGGCGGTTTCTCCCCGAAGCTCATCGCCATCATCCTGGCGATCATGACGGTTGAGGGTGTGGGCATCTTCCTGTTCGTCACCATGATGTCCAGCACGCCCGAGGACGCGGTGGCCGAATTGGTTACCGACGAGACCGATCCTGAGGCGTTGGTCGAGGTGCTGCTCACCGATGAGCAGTACCAGAACATGACCAGCAACCAGGTGTGGATCTGGGAAGCGCAGATCTTTCTGAAGGTCCGGCGCAAGAACCTGGAGTTTGTGGAGCGACAGCTCGAGCAGCGGAATGCCGAGATCCAAGAGGGCATCACGCAGATCTTCCGCCGAGCCAAACTCACCGAGCTGCGTGAGCCGGACTTCCGCACCGGGTCTCGCCAGCTGACGGCGATCGTCAACGACCTATTTGGGACGGATGCCGACGGCCTGCCCCGGGTCGAGCGCCTCGTGATCGCCAAGCTGCGTGGCTTCGCGCGAAACTGATTCGGCGAGGTGGGCGCAGGTCCTGCGCGTTCTCGCGCGCGTTGTGCAAAAGCTGCGGGTTTAGGGTGCCGGGCACCGATGTTGACCGTGAGCCAGCGGAGTCTGGCCGTCCGTGTCGGCACGCGCCGAACGGAATCCGCACGGAACGCGCACGCGAGTGAGCAGGATGCCCGAAGAGCGCCCCGAGAACCAGCCCGACGCGGAGTCGACCGAGCCCACGCCGGAAGAGCCGACGTCTGAAGAGGCCGCTCCCGAAGAGGCGGCCTCTGAGCCGGCCGCCGAGCCGCCCGCCGAGGAGGCCGCGCCGCCGGAAGACGATGCTGCCGCAGCGGCGCTCAAGGCGGCCCGCGAGGCGCTTGCGAGCATCCAGGCCGAGGCCGACGGCGCAATGACCCCCGAGCCGGCGCCTGCACCCGCTTCCGCTCCGGAGCCCGCCGCTGGTGGCAGCGACCAGATGGGCAACGACGACATCATGGCCGCCTTTGCCGAGGCCGAGCAGGAGGCCGCATCGGCAGCGCCTGCTCCACCGGCCGATCCGCCGCCCGGTGCGAAGCGGCTGGAGCTGCCGGACTTCGATCTGTCCAGCGTGCAGGGCGTGCAGCATGGGCTTGACCTGCTCGCCGATGTGCAGCTCGATGTCCGGATCGAGCTGGGGCGCACGCGGATGCTCGTAGAAGACGTGCTGCGGCTGAATTCGGGCGCGGTGGTCGAGCTCGACCGGTTGGCCGGCGATCCGCTGGACGTGTACGTGAACGACCGCCTGGTGGCACGCGGCGAGGTGCTGGTGCTCAACGACAATTTCTGCATTCGCATCAACGAGATCGTGGACTCGATCGGCGAGGAGGCCACGCAGGCGGCCGAGACCGCGAAGGCGTAGGTCTCGGGGGACTTTGGAGTATCGAGGGGCGTTCGCCCCAAACGCGCGGCGGAGCCCGCGCGTGCCAAGCCAGGAAGGCGACATGGCGCGACGGACGGTGGACATCTCGGTGATTGGCATCGTCGCCCTTTGCGCGGCGGCGCACGCCCAGGTTGGTCCACCGATGGGCGAGTCGTGGTCCGCGCCCGCCTCGGTCCAAACTCCACAGGTTGAACCTGGAGCACAAGCACAGCCCCAGCCGCCGACGGCCCAGACTCAGCCCGTGCGAGCGGCAGAGCGGCGAGAGTTGCCGGCCGAATCGAGCATGCCGCTCATGGCCCCAGCCGAATCGGCAACGCCGGAAGGGTCTTCCGGTGCGGCGACCGGGAGTGGCTGGGCTCGTTCGCTGGCGTCCGTCGCACTGGTGCTCGGGCTGATCCTCGTGCTGGCCGCGGCGATCCGCTTCCTGTCGCGGCGCAGCGGGTCGGTGGCGGCCATGATCGGGCCGGGTGGCCGGGCGCCGAGCGGCGTACTCGAGGTGCTGGCCCGGTATCCCGTCGGTCGCGGCCAGGTGTTCGTGCTGTTGCGCATCGATCGGCGCATCCTGCTCCTTAGCCAGACCATGGCCGGTAAGAGCGCGGGATTCACAACGCTGGCGCAGTTCGACGAGCCCGACGAGGTCGCTGCCATCTTGCGGCAGACCCGCGATGAGGCGAGCGAGTCGATCTCGTCGCGCTTCCGCCAGGCGATGGAGCGATTCCAGGCGAGTGAAGGGGATGGCGTCGAGCGCGGCGAGATCATCGAGGTTGGTCCGCGTGGCGAGCCGGTTGGTGAGTCTCGGGGGCTGTTCGCGTGAGCCGGGTGGTTGCCACGTTCGTGTTGGTGATCGGGCTGCTGGCCTGTAGCGTGCAGGCTCAAGAGATCATGGGGCCGCCGATGGTCGCGCCCACGGCCGAGGCAACAGCGCCGGCGAGCGCTCGCGAGCTTGGTCGAGCCCTCGAGGGCCAGGACGGCGGTCCGAACCCGCTCTCGGTGCTCGGAGCAGCAGCCGACGTGCTTCCGCCCGATGCGCAGGGGCAGCGGCCGGGCATCAGCGCGGCGGTGAGCATCCTGCTCGTGCTGACGGTCATCACGTTGGTGCCGTCGATCATGCTGATGACGACCTCGTTCATCCGCATCATCATCGTTCTGGGCTTGCTCAAGCAAGCGCTTGGTACGCAGACCGTACCGCCGAGCCAAGTGCTGCTGGCGTTGGCACTGTTCCTGACGCTGTTCATCATGACGCCCACGATCGGGCGCATCTACGACGAGGCGATCGTTCCCTATGAGCAGGGCCAGATCACCGATTACGAGCAGCTCTGGGATGCGGGTGCCAGGCCGCTGCGCGACTTCATGTTCGACCAGATCGAGGCGACGAACAACTGGCCGAGCCTGCTGACCATCATGGAGTATCGGGGGCATGATGTCAGCGATCCGAGCACGCTAACGCGAGCGGATGTGGGCATGGCCGAGTTGGTGCCCGCGTACATGCTCAGCGAGTTGAAGGTCGCGTTCCTGATGGGCTTCCGGATCTACCTGCCGTTCTTGATCATTGACATGGTGATCGCGAGCGTGCTGATCTCGATGAGCATGATGATGCTGCCCCCGGTGCTCATCAGCCTGCCGTTCAAGCTGTTGCTGTTCGTGCTGGCCGACGGATGGCAGCTGCTCGCCGGGTCGTTGCTGGAGAGCTTCGTGCTGGAGGGCCAACTCGAGCGATTGAGCGAGCACGTCTCGCGGGCGGCGGGCGAGGGGATGGTGCTCGTGCCTCCCCTGATGGCGAACCTGTCGTTCTGGCCCTCGGTCTTGCCGAGCGGATGGGGGGCGTAGCGCATGGGTGGGAAGGACTGGCTCATCGAGCTCGTGCGCGATGTCCTGTTGCTGACGCTGCGCGTTGGAGGGCCGATCCTCGTCGTCGGTGTGATCATCGGGTTGATCGTGAGCCTGTTCCAGTCGCTGACATCGATCCAGGACCAGACGCTGTCGTTCGTGCCCAAGATCCTGGGCATGATCGTCGTGGCGTTGCTGCTGCTGCCGTGGATGGTGGGTCAGCTCGTGGCGTTCGCGGTTGAGATGTTCAAGCTGTTCTAACCAGCGCAAGGGGGCGGGCGGTGGATCCGGCGCTGGTGGCCATCTTCGAGAACCTGATGCCGTTCTGGCTTGTGGCTGCGCGGCTGAGCGGGTTGTTCTTGTTTGCGCCCGTGCTGGCCAGCCGGCTGCTCATGCGGCAGTTCCGCGTGCTGCTGCTCGTGATGTTGACGGTCGCGTTGTACCCAGCGGTTGCGTCGGCGGGCATCGAGACGCCGCCGCTGGAGATCGGCTCGCTCGCGATGGTGCTGCTGGCCGAGGTGCTGATCGGGCTGGCCATCGGCATGCTGGCGACGCTGCCGCTGGTGGCGATCCAGGTCGCGGGCAGCATCATTAGCTACAAGATGGGCCTTGCGCTTGCCCAGGTGTTTAACCCCGAGTTCGACGCGCAGTCGGAGGTCATTGGCCAGTTGCTGTACCTGATGGGACTGGCAATCTTCGTGCAGATGGGCGGGCTCGAGCACATGGTGCTCGCGGTCATGCAGACCTTCGAGACGCTGCCGCCGGGCATGGCGTGGCTCGATGTCGCGCCGATCCAGCTCATGGCGGCGATGACCGACGCGGCGTTCGTCATCGGCCTGCGCATCGCGATGCCGGTGCTGCTCATGGGCACGCTCATCAGCCTGGCGATGGGCGTGCTGATGCGCACGGTCCCACAGATCAACATCATGACCATCGGCTTCGCGATCCAGATCGTCATGGGGCTGGGTGTGATCACGGTGGCGATCTTTGCGATCGGCGAGGTCGCGGGCGAGGGGATCGTCGAGGCGTTCGAACAGATCTTCTCGTGGGCCCGGACGCTCGGCGAGCCTGGGCAAGACTCGGTGACAACGGGGGTAGGCGATGGCTGATGACCCCGGTGAGCGGACCGAGGAACCAACCGCACAGAAGCTGAAGAAGGCGCGCGAGCGCGGCCAGGTGGGCCGGAGCCAGGACTTCGGGGCCGTGGTCATGATGGCCGGGGCGGCGATCCTGCTGCTGGCGTTCGGTCTGCTGGCGACGGGCATGATGTTCGGCGTTATGCGCGATGTGCTCGGTGGCAGTGCGCCGGGCCGGCAGGTGGTGGTTGGCGATATCACGGCCATCCTGGTCTGGCTCGGCGGCCGGGCCACCGTCATCCTGGTGCCGACGATGCTGCTCATGTTCTTGGTCGCCGCGTTGTCGCAGGTCGTGCAGGTTGGTTTCGCGCTCTCGCCCGAGGCTCTGACACCCAAGCTCGATCGTTTGAACCCGGTCGCGGGCTTCAAGCGCGTGATGGGTCCCAAGGGCTGGGTGAAGTTCATCATGGATTTCACGAAGGTGATCCTGATCACCATCGTTGTGGTGATTGTGGTGATGCGGTGGCTGCCGGCGCTGGGCCAGCTACCGCACTCGGATCTTCGGACCGGCACCATCGTGGCGCTGCGAGCGATGATCGAGCTCGTCGCGTGGATGCTGCTCGCGCTGCTGATCATCGGCTTCGCCGACTTGAAGTACCAGAAGTGGCAGCACCGCTACGACAACAAGATGACCAAGCAGGAGGTCAAAGAAGAGCAGAAGTCGATGGACGGTGATCCGGAGATGAAGCAGCGTCGCTCGCGCGTGGCGCGAGAGATCGCGATGCAGCGCGTGCAGCAGGACGTGCCCAACGCCGACGTCGTGGTGACGAATCCGACGCACTTCTCCGTAGCGCTGAAGTACGATTCGAAGACTATGGCGGCGCCCGAGGTCGTAGCCAAGGGAGCCGACTACGTCGCGCTGAAGATCCGCGAGGTTGCGCGCACGCATGGCGTGCCGGTCGTCGAGCGTCCGCCGCTCGCTCGCGCGCTCTACCGGGGTGTCGATGTCGGGCAGGCCATCAGCCCCGAGCACTACGAGGCGGTCGCCGAGGTGCTGGCGTACGTGTACCGGATCGACAATCGCCAGGCCGAGGCCGTGGGGGCGGCCGCGGGCGACTCGCTGGGCGCGGGGGTTGACGACTGATGGCAGCGGGCGACGGCATCCTGGCTCGGCTGGAGTCGCTGGCGAAGTGGCGCGGCATCATCGTGCCCATCGGGTTCGTCGCGCTGCTGGCGGTGCTCATCGTGCCGTTGCCGCCGGTGATGCTCGACCTCATGATCTCGGCCAACGTGTCGCTGTCGGTGGTCGTGCTGCTGACGGTCCTGTACATGGATCGGCCGCTGAAGTTCAGCGTGTTCCCGTCACTGCTGCTGGGCGTCACGATGTTCCGCCTCGTGCTGAACATCGCTTCTACGCGACTGATCCTGACCGCCGACGCGAGCACGCCAGAAGAGGCGCTCGGCGTGGCGGGG
The DNA here is from genome assembly GCA_937899905.1 of uncultured Phycisphaeraceae bacterium. Classification (GTDB taxonomy): domain Bacteria; phylum Planctomycetota; class Phycisphaerae; order Phycisphaerales; family UBA1924; genus JAHCJI01. Next base: position 55,843 of record CALCCF010000103.1, on the reverse strand, counting down.
CAGGTCATCGAGGCGTTCGGCAACTTCGTCGCGGGCGATTCGCTGTTTGTTGGTGTCGTGATCTTCCTGATCCTCGTGGCTGTACAGTTCTTGGTCATCACCAAGGGAGCCACACGCATCAGCGAGGTCGCCGCGCGGTTCACGCTCGATGCCATGCCCGGCAAGCAGATGGCGATCGACGCCGATCTGAACGCGGGGATCATCTCCGAGGGCGAGGCGCGCGAGCGTCGCGAAGAGATCCGCCGAGAGGCCGACTTCTTCGGCGCGATGGACGGTGCCAGCAAGTTCGTTCGCGGCGATGCCATCGCGGGCATCGTGATCACGGGCGTGAACATCGCCGGTGGGTTCGCTGTTGGGGCGCTCGAGCGTGGCTGGCCCGCGGCGCAGACGGCCGAGACGTTCAGCCGGCTGACGATCGGTGATGGACTCACGAGCCAGATCCCCTCGTTCATCATCGCGATCGCGGCGGCCCTTATCGTGACGCGCTCGGGGGACAAGGGCGAGCTTGGCACCGAGCTGACCGGCCAGGTGTTCAGCCAGCCCAAGGGCCTGTTCATTACCTCGGGCTTCTTGTTCGTGCTGGCGTTCACCGGGCTGCCGGCGATCCCGCTGCTGGCAACGTCGGTTGGGTTGGGCGGCATCGCCTTTGCCATGAGCCGGGCCGTGAAGCCACCGCCACCACCCCCGCCCGCGCCGCCACCGGCACCCCCGGCCGTGGAGACGCTCTTGAAGGTCGATTTGCTCGAGTTGGAGGTTGGCCAGGCCCTGGTGCCCTTGGTGGGCACCGGCGACGGCAACGACCTGCTCGAGCGCATTTCGGCCGTGCGCCGCCAGCTTGCGCTCGACACCGGCTTCGTGATGCCGCCGGTGCGTATCCGCGACAACCTCCAACTGCCGCCGACGCACTACCGCGTTCGCATTCGCGGGGCCGATGTGGCGCGAGGCGAGACCCGTCCCGATCAGCTCCTGGCGATGGACCCGGGCATCGCCAACGGCAGGCTCGAAGGAGAAGCGACGACCGAGCCCGCGTTCGGCCTCGACGCGTGGTGGATCACGCCCGACATGCGCATGCGGGCCGAGTCGATGAACTACACGGTCGTCGACGCGACGAGCGTGCTGACAACGCACCTGACCGAGGTTGTCAAGGCCCACGCGAGCGAATTGCTCACTCGCGAGGAGGTCAGCAACCTGATCGAGGGCGTGAAGGAGCGGGCGCCCAAGCTGGTCGAGGAGGCTCTGGCCGGCCCGGTGAAGCTGGCGGACCTCCAACACGTCTTGCAGAACCTCCTGCGCGAGCGCGTGCCCGTGCGGGACATGGAGACCATCCTCGAGGTGCTGGCCGACTGGGGCGGCAAGAGTAAGGACATCGATGTGCTGACCGAGTACGTCCGCAACGGGCTGCGTCGAGCGATCTGTCACCAGTACGCGGTGGACGAGGGCGATGGCCGCGTCGTGCTGACATGCGCCACCGTCGACCCAGCGATGGAAGATCTTGTGAGCAGCTATATCGATCGTACTACAGAGAGTACAACGCTGACCATGCCGGCTGGCGTGACGAACACCGTGGCCGAGCAGATCTCAAAGGCGCTCGAGCCGGTTGTCAGCGCGGGGCGCTCGCCCGTTCTGTTGGCCTCGCCCACCGTCAGGGCGGTGCTGTTCCAGATCATGGAGCCGCGGCTGCCAGGCGTCGCGGTACTCGGCTACAACGAGGTTGACCAGAAGATCGAGCTCAATGCGGTGGGCCTCGTAAGGCCGCCGGCCGAAGCGTCCGGTGCGGCGGTCGCGCAGGCCGGCTAGTCGCCTGATGGTGTGGGGGCAAAAACTCGCCGAGACCGCGAGCACGGGCCGATACTTCGGTCGACCGAGCGGTGGGCAGGAGGCCCGCCGGATTTGCTCCCTGGGGAGCCAAAAGGAGCCACGGAGGGCGATGGGCATCCGGACGTATCGTGCTCGTTCCATGGCGGATGCCATCGACGCCGTTCAGCGGGAGCTGGGCCGCGACGCGATCATCCTGCACACGCGGAACTACAAGGTCGGCGGGCTGTTTGGCTTTGGTGGCCGGCCTGTCGTCGAGGTGACCGCGTCGCCGGCTTCGGTCGTGCGAGATCGACAGCGTGGCGAATCGGCCAAACGCCGGCCTGCCCGATCGGAGTCTGGCTCTCCTGGGATCCGTACGCGTTCGGCCGCCAGCCCAACGCGCGATTCGGCTGCGGATGCCCGACGAGCGCGACGAGAGCCGGGCGCAACAAGGGACGAGCCAGCTACGGCCGACCCGACGTCGCCCCAGCACCGCAAAGCGTTGCTGGAGCGGTATACCGCGCTGGCATCCGCAGCGAAGCCCCCGGTGATGGCTCCAGAGCCCATCACGGTTGCGAAACCTGATGTGCCGGAGGGTCGGCCGTCACCCGCGCTGGATGACTCGACCGAACCGGCCGCGGGCGAAGCGCTCCGGGTTCGGTCGAGCGCCCCTGTATCGCCCGAGCATGCGCACGAGCCAACCGTGGGCGACGAGATTCGCAGCTTGCGTCACCTGCTCGGCCGCATGATGCACACCCAGCACGCTGGCCCAATATCGGCGTCGACGCTGGGCGAGCCATTGGCGGACGTCTATGTCAAGCTGATCGAGGCCGAGGTCGATCGCCAGCTGGCCGACCACGTGGCCAGTCGCGTCCGTCTGGCGTTGAGTGAGAGCGAACTGGAGGACTCGAGCCTCGTTCGTTCGACGGTGATGAGCGCGTTCACCGACGCCGTCCCCATTGCCACACCGAGCCGGGCCCCAAGCGACGGTGGCCCGCTGGTAATCGCGCTCGTTGGGCCGACTGGGGTCGGTAAGACCACGACCGTGGCGAAGCTGGCGGCGGCGTACAAGCTCCGTCGCGGGCAGCGGGTCGGGCTCATTACGACCGATACGTTCCGCATCGCGGCGGTCGAGCAATTGCGCACCTATGCGAGCATCATCAGCGTGCCCTTGCGCGTGGTCATGAGCTCCGCAGAGATGGCTTCGGCATGCAGGGCGATGTCGGACTGCGACGTCGTGCTGATCGACACGGCTGGGCGATCGCCGCGTGATGGCCAGAGGCTCGATGAGCTTTCGGCCTATCTCGAAGCCGCCAAGCCGCACGAGACGCACCTCGTGCTGTCGTCGACGGCTGGGGCCTCAGCGTTGCGCCGGGCCGCTTCTGGATTCGCCAAGGCCAACCCGGATCGCGTGCTGTTTACGAAGGTCGACGAGGCCGATTCGGTCGGTCCGATGGCTTCCATGGTGCATGAGCTGGGGCTCCCGCTCAGCTTCATCACCACGGGGCAGGAGGTGCCCGACCACATCGAGCCGGGTAGAGCGGATCGCCTCGCCCGGATGCTGATGGGATCTCACGCGAACGCGCGGCCCGACCGGGCATCGGAAGAGCCTCCGTTCGACCGGGCGCCGAGCCCCAAGGAGTCACTCGCTGAGCCACTCGCTGAGGCGGTCGTGTGATGCCGGCGGTGCAGGACCAGGCGACCGCCCTACGGCGCATCGCGCATCGCGAGGCGCCTACGGAAGTGCCAACGCGGCGCTGCCCGGTGATCGCGATCGCATCGGGCAAGGGCGGTGTCGGAAAGACGACAGTCGCGGTCTCGATCGCCATCGGGCTTGCGTCTCGAGGCTTGAAGACCGCGCTGGTCGATGCCGACCTCGGTTTAGCCAATGCCGACCTCATCTGCGGCTTGCGTCCGACGGCCCGGCTGACCGAAGCGGTCGCGCATGTCTCCCGAGGCGGTACCGTGACCGCCGACCTGGTGCGACGGATCTGCACTCGGGGACCCCGAGGCGTGGTCTTCGTTCCGGGAATGGTCGGCCCGCTGGGCAAAGCCTCGATGATCGACGCCCGGACGGCGGTCATGCAGACCGTGGATGTGTTGCAGCAGGCGATGGATGTGGTCGTCGTTGACCACGGCGCGGGCCTCGGGGCCTCGGTAAGAGAGGGTTTGGCGAGTTCGGCCTATCCGATCGCGATGGCCACCCCGGACCCGGCGTCTTTGGCCGATGCGTACGCCCTGGTAAAATCGCTTCGCGGATCCTCCGGGAGCCAGCCGCCGAGAGTGTTGATAAATCGGACTCGTTCGGAAGCGGAAGCCCAGGCCGCCCATGCACGCATCGCCGAGGTTGCGGCCAAGTTCCTCGCGATGGGCCTGCCGATGATCGGCCATGTCCCCGAGGACCCGGCGGTTTCTCGGTGTGCCCGGATGCGGCGTCCGCTGCCGATCGGGTCGCCCAAGTCCCAGGCCTGGAAGCACTTAGATCGGATCATCGCGCGTCTTGCCGATGAGATCGAGCCAGCGGAAGCGCACCGCAAGAGGTCGACGCGTCCGCGCGGGCTCCGCTTGGCACGCTTTATGCGAGCCCGATAGCCACGCCGCGAGGGAGCGGCGTTGCGCAAGTGCTGCGCACAACTCGAATTGGTTGCGCACTTTGGCTGGAGTCGCCGGTGCGCCGTGCCGATGGATCGTTGCCGTGCCCCTGTCCCAACCGCTACAGATGGCGCCTTCGCGCGTTTGCGGACCCTTGAGTGGTCTGTGCGGCTTCGCGATCGCGTTGGTTTCTGGACTTTTCTCGAGCGCTGATGCCACATCGGTGCTCGTGCGCGCGCTCCTTGCGAGTGTCTGCTGTGTCGTTTTGGGCTATGTGACGGGCGCGGTGTTCGAGTATGTCGCCGTTCGAGTGGTCGAGCGCGAGCGTGAACGGAGCGGGATAGCGGAGCTTTCCCCAACAGAAAGCGAGAAAACCTCTACCGCGAAAGCATGAAACGCTGGCGTTTGGTGGTGGTATTCTGTATACTCTGCAATGCGTGGCCACGGATGGACCATGCTGCCAGGCCTGAAGCCCGAGATCTCGGCGCTTCGGAGTCAATGGGACAGGGGTCAGGGAGCCGACCATGACGACCGCTCTCAAGTCTTCAACGTTTCGGTCTTCGCGTTCGCGTATGTCGACGTCTGAGTCCTCTGCGCCGGGCGTGTCGAAGTACGACGCGATGGATATCCGCGAGGTCTGGAAGCTCTACGCGTCCAAGCCGAGCGAAGAGATCCGCAACTTCCTATGGGAAAAGTACCTGCCCATTGTCCGGTACAACGCCGAGCGCATCCACGCCCGGCTGCCCGACGAGGTGGATGTCGAGGATCTCGTGCAGGCCGGCATGTTCGGCCTGATGGGCGCGATCTCGGCGTTCCAGCTCGACAAGAACGTGAAGTTCGAGACGTACTGCGCCCGGCGCGTGCAGGGCGCGATCCTCGACGAGCTTCGCGCGATGGACTGGGTGCCGCGTCTGGTGCGCAGCCGCTCGACCAAGGTTGAGGGCGTACGACGCGCGATCGAGGCCGAGAGCGGCAAGCCAGCGACGGACGACCAGATCGCCAGCCGGCTCGGCGTTGGGCGAGAGGAATTCGAGAAGATCCGTCGTGACAGCCGCGCCGTGTCGACGATGTCGATGACGCGCAAGGCGACCGACGGGCATAGCGGCGAGACCCGCGACCTCGAGGTCATGCGCGACGGCGGCGACAACCCGGTCCGCACGATGCAGCGAAAGGACCTGCGCGACATGCTGACCAAGGGGCTCAGCCGGTCGGAGCGGCTCATCGTTATCTTGTACTACTACGAGAACATGACGATGAAGGAGATCGGCGCGACGTTGGCACTGTCCGAATCGCGCGTCAGCCAGATGCACAGCGCCATCCTCGAACGCCTCAAGGCCCAGATGCAGCATCGCACGCGCGAGCTCGAGCCCGTCGACTGAGTCGGGGTTCGATAGCTGGAATCAACGGCGTCGGCTGCTTGCCTCAAGGCGAGCAGCCGCTTTCATTCGGTGTGGCGTACCTATCCGACCAAGACTGGCCAGCCGATCCGGACTCGTCGCGGTCCATCGGAAGACGAGCTTTCATCGGCCTTGGCAGCAATATGGGGGATTCGAGCGGCTCGGTTATCCGAGCGGCCCACGAGATGGGCTCGATCCCCGGCGTCCGTGTCATCGCAACGAGCCGGTTGTACACCACGTCGCCCGTAGGTGTCGAGGACCAGCCTGACTTCATCAATGCGGTGGCCATGCTCGATGTGGAGTGCTCGGCTCGGGAGCTTCTCGATGCGTTGCTCGACCTGGAGCGACGATTCGGGCGGGACCGCTCGAAGGAAAAACGGTGGGGGCCACGCACACTCGATCTCGACCTGCTGGTCTTCGGCGATGTGGCGATCGATCAGCCCGGCTTGGTCGTGCCGCATCCGAGGATGGCCGAGCGGCGATTCGTGTTGGAGCCGCTTGCCGATCTGGCCCCGGGCCTCGTGCCGCCGGGGTGGGGACAGAGCGTTTCGCAGGTGCTCTCGTCTTTGGAACGTAGAGTGACGCCATGAGCTTCGTGCTTGCGTCCGTGATCTCGGCGGGACTGATCCTGGGCAATCCGAGGGTGCAGGACGCCCAGGTCGCTGCGGTCGATCAGGCCGAATCGGGTGCTGCGAGCGATGTATTAGCCCGGCTGCGCGGGGCGTATCGCCAGGACGGCGTTCTGGAGCGAATCTCGGTCGCGACGCTGTCCGAGGGTCGCGTTGTGCGTCGGAGCGGTCTGGTGCTTGCTCTTCGGCGCACGCCGTCGCCCGCTCTCGCGTTCGCGTTAGGAGACTCAGATCCGTTGCGGGTGATCGCTGAGCCGGGTCGCTTGGTTGCGTGGCGGGCATCTGACCCGTCGCGCGTGTTTGTGTCGCTCCTGGACGATCCGTTCGGGCGAGAGGCTCTCGAGCGTGTGCTTCCGCCCATTTGGGTGCCGCAAATCGATCTGGCGTTCGGAGACGCCGACTCGCCGCTGCTCGGCGTGTTGAACGACCCTGTCTGGTCGCGGCTTGGAGAAGGGCAGTCGAACACGTACCTCGGTGTGGCCGATGACGCTTCGGTGTCCCTCCAGGTTAGTGATGATGGACGCCTGAGCGGATTCACGATTCGGCAAGCTGGCGAATCGGTGCTGTGGGCCCAGATCGAATCCGGTGCCGATGGTCAGTCGGGGGACTTTCGATCGATGTTCAAGCCGCCGCCGCTCGACGGCACTCTTGTGCGTTCGATTTCCGATCTCGGGCGGGAGCGCCGGGACCTCGCGCCCGGCATGGCGTTTGGCGATGCGCTTGGTGTGGACGCACGTCGTCGGCCGACATCGATGCGCGCCCTTGCCGATGGCACAGTCAACGTCGTCATGCTCGCGCTCGACGCGAGGAATGATGAGGCGCGAACGCTGATCGCCGGTGCCCTCGCCGAGGCTGAGCTTGCTGCGATCGCCGAGCTGTTGGATGCGCGGGTTATCGTCTTGGCCGTTGGTGAGCCACGGGTCGCGGCGGTCTTCCAGCGCGTCGTGCGATCGACGAGCGCTCTGCCACAGCCGGTCCGCGTCCTGGCGCTGGAAGAAACGCCAGACTGGCTTCCGCGCTCGGCCTTCGATTCGGGCGGTCTTGCCTATTCGATCGAGGGCCGATCGTGGATGGTGCGGTCCGTGCACCGTGTGCCAGGCGCGCTTGCCGAGGGTGGCGATCCAGGTGGATCACTAACGCTTGCGGATAGCTCGCGCGCACCGCGTCCGCTTGCCGAGAGGATTGCCGAGGCTGTAGGTGCCGCCGCCCGCGCTCGCTGAGTGTTGGGCGCAGCTGTCGAGTCTTTGGTTGCCGCCAAGACCATCGTTCTGCTCAGCAGACTTTGGAGTATTCCATCGGAAAGAAAAACCCCCAGACTAAGTCCGGGGGCCGCATGCATTGCTTTGGTTGAGATCCTCGTCCGCTTAACGCGGCGGCGGCGCCGCCTTGTTTGTGAACGGCTGCGGATCGTCGACCTCGGTCTGCGCCGAGCTGTCGCCATCGAGTTGTTCACGCAACTCGAGAGCGGCCTGCTCGGTTTCCGTAGGCATCTCCGCGACACTCCCGCCAAACACGGTTCGAATGAGGAAGACGCCGGCCACGAGGAAGAGCACGCCAGCGACGGATCCCAAGATGATCTTCTTCTTGAGAGCCGCGTCGGCGTACTTGATGTTCTCGATCAGGTCCTGGACGCCGCCCATTAGCGGTAGATGTCCTGGCCGCGGATGCCATCACGGGTCGCCCAGAAGAACGCGGGATGGGCGATGGTGTCGTTCTCACCATTCTCGAACCCATCCTTGTCCATCGAGTACCGCTGCAGCCACGAGGTGGGCGGGTTCCACAAGCCGCTGGGCGTGTAGATACGAGCGACCTCCTCGTTGTCTGACTGGGTCTGGCCGATGATGTCGGCGATGATCACCTGTCGGGCGCTGCCGTCGGCAACCATCACGTTCGGCGTAGCGACGGGGTTGTTCCAGTTCGGGAAGAAGCGGACGCGGGCGCCGCTCTCCTGGGTGCGGAACGGCTTCGTGAAGTCGAAGCGCTCGAACCACACGACCTTCTGGCTCGGCCAGAGGGCATCATCGATGCGGTTGCGGCGGAAGTCGGCCCACTGCGTGCGGACGAGATCCTCGGTCTCGTACCGCTCGGGTCGAAGGTACATGGTCGGCGAGTAGAAGTACGAGCCGTCCCAGATGTAGTCGTCGAACTCACCGATGCCCTGGGTGATCTCCTTGAACCGCTGGATCACCGTGTAGTCGCCGGGGGCGAACTGCGTCTTGTCGGTGAGACCGCTGGGGCCATCGGAGACGTAGTGCAGCAGGAGGCTGGTCGCGTGCATCGCGAACGGCTCGCTGACGCGCTCGGCGATGGAGCCGGCCATGTTCCAGGCTGCGCGATCGCGCTCGTAGCGGCCCGGAACGCGGATCCACCCGCGAGGCAGGGGGCCGCCCTCATCATCGCGGTCGTAGGGGTTGAGCCACGCTTCCTTGTGATCCGAGGCGTAGTTGAACGTGCTCAGACCCATCTGGCGCAGGTTCGAGACGCTCACCGTGGCCTGCGCGGCCGTGCGAGCGTTCCCCAGCGAGGGCAACAGGATGCTGATGAGCAGCGCGATGATCGCGATGACCACCAAGAGTTCGATGAGCGTAAAGGCCCCTGCCCTTTGGGCTTGGTGACCACGGCCGAGTCGTTGCACTCGCATTGAACAGTCCCCGTCTGTGTGGCTTGCCTGGCCCTTGGCAGTTGCCGGTCGGCCGGGCGAACGCCAAACCGAGGGAACACCGACAGAAGATGCGGACCAAAAACAACCCGTTTGCGCCCTCGCCCTCGTGGCTTAGGCGTTGCCATACAACAGAGGGCGGCACGTGCCGCTGCCTCCCCTATGTGTCTCAGTATACCAGAGACACACCGGATCACCATCCCTTTCGTGCTGAAGAGGGGAATGGGTGCAGTTGGGTTTATCCCTTATAAACCATGAAAATCGCGTCAAGTCGTGCAGAAGAACCTGACGCATTGCGAACATCACGAGCGGAACCGCACGCGGCCGGCCCCAGGCCGGATCGAGCCGATTCGGGTCACCCGTTCACCGCTGCGAGCGAGCTTGTCGGCTACGGCGTCGGCGAAGGCGGGGCGGACGATGACGCAGTAGCCCACGCCCATGTTGAAGACCTTGTCCATCTCAGGGCCGCGGATGCCGCCCTGCTTCTTGAGGAAGCGGAAGATGGGCGGGACGGTCCATGCCGACCTGTCCAGGATGGCGTCCACGCCGGGTTGGAGCGAGCGTTCGAGGTTGCCGGCCAGGCCGCCGCCGGTGATATGGGCCATGCCCGAGATGACCCGCTTGACGCGATAGCCACGAAGCAGCCTGACAACGCTTGGGGCGTAGATACGTGTTGGCGTGAGCAGGACCTGGCCGAGCGTGCGCTCGGGGTCGAGCTGGGGATAGACGGTTTGGAGGTCGAGCTTGGCGTGCTCGACGACGCGGCGGACGAGGCTAAAGCCGTTGGAATGCACGCCATCGGAACCCAGTCCCAAGATGACGTCACCGGGCTCGACCTTCATGTTGCTGGTGGCCTTGCGGAGCTCGACAACGCCGACGGCGAAGCCGGCCATGTCGAACTCGCCCTCAGGGTAGATGCCGGGGAGCTCGGCCGTCTCGCCGCCCAGCAAGGAGCATCCGGCGATCTGGCACCCCTTGGAGACGCCCTTGACCAGATCGACGAGCATGCCGTGCTCGACGCGGGGGATGGCCAGGTAATCGAGGAAGAACAGCGGCTCGGCGGCCTCAACGATGAGGTCGTTGACGCACATGGCGACGAGGTCGATGCCGACGGTGTCGAAGGTGTCCATGTCGCGGGCCAGGCGCAGCTTGGTACCGACGCCGTCGGTCGCGGCGACGAGCACGGGTTCCTTGTAGTTGCGTTGGAAGAGCCGCTCGTTGAAGTCGAGGCGGAAGAGGCCTGCGAATCCGCCGTCGTTGGACAGCACGCGGGGCCCGTGGGTGCGGCGCATGAAGCCTGAGATGGCCTGGGTGAACCGGTCGCCCGCGTCGATATCGACCCCCGACTCGGCGTAGGTCAGGCCGCCGCCCCGCCCTCGCTTCGCGCCAGGCGTCGACTTGGCACGGGGACGTCGGGATCTCGAGCTGGGGTTGGGCCGGGACTGTGGCTTGGTCTTGCCGGCGGAAGTGGGCATCCGCAAGCGTAGGTCGGGCGGTCCGCAGGTATGGCGGGTTTGTGGGCCTTTGGTCGCTAGACTCTTCGACCGACCGAGGCGCCCCCGCCACGCAGAAAACCACGGGGGCTCCGCATTGGCCGCGCGCCAAGGGGACCGTCGCTCTATGCCCGACGATCGAATGTACCTTTTCACGTCCGAGTCCGTGTCGATGGGCCATCCCGACAAGGTGGCCGACCAGATCTCCGACGCGATCCTCGATGTCATGCTGGCCGACGACCCGCACTCGCGTGTCGCCGTTGAGACCATGGTGGCCACCGGCCTGGTCGTTGTGGCCGGCGAGGTCACCACCAGCACCTACGTCGACATTCAGGACGTTGTGCGCGACACCATCCGCGAGATCGGCTATGACGACGCGCACATGCGCTTCGATTGCGATTCGTGCGCAGTGCTCGTCGCGCTCAACAAGCAGAGTCCAGACATCGCCCAGGGCGTTGATCGCGAGGGTGCGGGCGACCAGGGCCTCATGTTCGGCTTCGCTTGCAACGAGACCGACGCGCTCATGCCGCTGCCGATCCAACTCTCGCACCGATTGGTCGAGCAGCAAGCGCACGTGCGCCGCGAGGGCATCATCCCTGGGCTGCGTCCCGACGCCAAGAGCCAGGTGACGATCGAGTACGACGGGCTGAAGCCGGTGCGCGTTGACACCGTACTGATGAGCACGCAGCACGACAAGAGCTGGAACGACAAGCAAGACCAGCTCCGCAAGGACGTCATCGAGCACATTTTCAAGCCCGTGCTCGGCGAGTGGTGGAACCCGGGCATCACCGTGCACGTGAACCCGACGGGCCGCTTCGAGATCGGTGGGCCGCACGGCGACGCGGGGCTGACCGGACGCAAGATCATCGTCGATACCTACGGTGGTCGCGGCCGCCACGGTGGTGGGGCGTTTAGCGGCAAGGACCCGACCAAGGTCGATCGCTCGGCGGCGTACATGGCAAGGTACATTGCCAAGAACGTGGTGGCCGCCGGGCTTGCCGACGTGTGCGAGGTGCAGCTGAGCTACGCGATCGGTGTGGCCGAGCCGACCAGCGTGCACATCGACTGCTTCGGGACCGAGCGGGCCGATCTGGGCAAGATCGAGAAGGCCATCCGCAGCGTGTTCCCGCTCACGCCCCGCGGCATCATCGACGCGTTGCAGTTGCGCAAGCCGATCTATCGCCTGACCGCGCGGCACGGCCACTTCGGTCGAAAGCCCTTCGAACGAGACGGCCACACGTTCTTCGGCTGGGAGAAGACCGACAAGGTTGACGAGTTGAAGGCTGCGGTTGGTGGAGCTGTCACGGCCGGCGCCTGAGCCTGCTTCATAGATCTAGCTCTTTGCGTAGAGCTTGTTCACCCTCGCGTACTCGGCGACCGCCGGATGCACGGGGGTTATTGTTTGCGCACCGTGTGCCTCGCGGACCTCGGTTGACGCTGCGGCGACGGCATCGGTGACGATTAGGCGTTCCACCCATGCATCGAGCTCGCGCTCACGCCAGAACCCGGCTCGAGCCATGGCCTCCCGAAGAGAAGTGGCTGAAATGATCGGTTCACGTGGCAGGACGACCGGTGCGGCGAGGTCGAGCATGGTTCGCGGCTCGCGCCACCGATGGAAGCTGGCGGCTTGATCGCTGCCGATGATGAAGGAGAGCGCTCGGTCGCCGAGGAGCACTCTTGCGCGCTGGAGCGTAGTAAGCCAATAGCTGGGCTCACCGCTCGTTGCGCGGTCGATCTCGTCGGTCCACACGGTGCACCGGTCGATCCCGTCGGTCGCGAGGCGGAGCATCTCGACACGCTGCGCGTCGGTGGCGTGGGGCGCGCTGTCCTTGTGTGGCGAGCGAGCGGCGGGGATGAACACGAGCCACGCCGAGCAGGCATGCCGGCGTTCGATCTCGCGTCGCGCGAGGTCGGCGAGTAGTGTGTGGGCCTGGTGTGGCGGGTCGAACGTGCCGCCGAAGAGCACGATGTGCTTGGCGTCTGCGGGGATATCGAGTGGCGTCGGTTCGGCTGCGGGCACGATCGACGGTAGGGCTCGCGGCTTCCGTCGCGATCAGAAGCCTGGCGAGTCGGGGACCATCATGAGCGGGCCCAGCGGCGAGCCCTGCTCCGTGGCGTAGAAGGCGCCGGGGGCCAGTAGCGGGTACCGCTCTCGCAGCGTGTTGGCATCGAGACCGCTGGCGACGATCGCGCCGGAAGCGTCGATCACCGAGTAGCGCGTGCCGTCTTCGGTCGCTTCGATGCGTACCGAGAGGTCGCGTCCCTCGAGCGTGCCCATCAGGAGCGCGGGCGCGTGTTCGTGCTTCTCGAACGTGGCCTGGCCCTGCTTGGGCTCGACGGTGACGAACACCGTCGTGGCGGTCGCGGCTGCGGTGAGCATCGGCAGAGCATGCTTTCGTCCCATAGCTGGCGCATCGTCCTGATACGGCATGGACTTGAACGGGAGTCAGAGGTCCGCAAGCCGTTGGGCGGTGCGTTGCTCGATCAGGGCGGCCATGAGGGTTGAGAGGTCGCCGTCGAAGAGGATCTGGCGGAGCTGGAGCTTGGTTTCCAGGCGTTGGTCGGCCACGATGCCGTCCTGGTAGCGGTAGACGCGGACCTTCTCGGACCGCTCGCCGGTGCCGATCTGGCCCTTGCGAGCCGCGGACCGCTCGGCTTCGGCCTCGCGCAACTGGAGCTCGTAGAGCCGGGCCATGAGCAGGCGGCGCGCCTTCTCGCGGTTCTGGTGCTGGCTCTTGCTCTCTTGCATGCGCACCTCAATGCCGGTCGGGTTGTGCACGAGGTGGACGGCCGTGGCGACCTTGTTGACGTTCTGCCCGCCGGGGCCCTGGGCGGTGGTGATGTGCTCGGTGACGTCATTGCCCCAGTCGATCTTTACTTCGACGGCCTTGGGCTCGGGCAGCACGGCGACGGTGGCGGTACTGGTGTGGATGCGGCCCTGGGCCTCGGTCGCGGGCACACGCTTGACGGAATGAACCCCGGCCTCGAAGCTGAGCTCGGCCCACACGCCCTCGCCCTTGGCGCTGACGCTGACCGAGCGGAGCCCGCCGTGGCCCTCGCCGCCGGTGAAGTCGAGCGTCTCGAAGTCCCAGCCCTTCTTGGAGGCGAACTTCTCGTCCATGCCCAAGAGGTCGGCGTCGCAGAGCTGGGCCTCGTCGCCGCCGGGGCCCGCACGGATCTCGAGGATGACCGAGCCGACGAGGTTGTCATCGCTGGAGACCAGTGCCGCCTTGACGGTCTCGATCTCGCTGGTGGCTTGCTCTTCGATTCCTGGGAGCTCGGCCTTGGCCATCTCGACCAGCTCGGGGTCTTCGCCCGACTCGATGGCTTGGCGCAGCTCGGCGGCCTCTTCGAGCAAGCCGTTGAATCGCTCGTAGCCCTCGACCACGGGCGCCAGGGCCGAGCGGCGGATCGAGAGGTCGCGGACCTGCTCGTGGTCGGCGAGGACCTCGGGGTCCTCGAGCTGGACGCCGACCTCGCGGTATTGGGTTGCGAGCTCGTCGAGCTTGGCTTTGAGGGCGGGAGGGAGACTGTCGGCGGCGGTAGTCACAGAGGATTGTTGGCGGTGCTCTGTGTTGCCGCGCAACAAGACACGCGCGAGAGTGCTCGAAGCGGCAAATTGTGGAGCTTGTTTAGACGGCAGCCGCGTACGAGACGACACCTAGCCACGCCTTCAACAGGCCGAGCACCGTGATCTGGAGAATTGCTAGAGCGAGCCATTTACTAGCACTTGGTCCAAAGCGGAGAGTGAGTACCAGGACGACGACGGCGGCGACGACCGCAAGGAGCCAACCCAGTGCGAATAGGAAGAGCGGCTCGGAAGGGATCTCGCCGCGGGCGGCAAACCTGAAATAGACGTGTTGGCCCGCCAGAGCTGCTGCCATGGAAACTGCCGCGACGGACTGGAGCGGCGTCCAGGCCCAATTGCCTCGCTGGTCATCCGAGGCGACATTCGCGTGCCAGTTCCACGCGGTGCAGATCCAGACAATGGTCGGGGCAATGGCGAGAACGCTAGCGATGAAGACGGACCGAAGCCGATCTTCTATTGACAGCCGCGCTGAGAAGACGCCATAGATTGCGAACGACAGGCTAGTCATAGCCATGAGCACCGCAAGGGCCATGATCACTTGCCATATGAGTCTCTTCGAGGCGCGACGATCATGTTCAGCAGGATCCATGCGACATGGTAGCGTGGCATGTGAAGATCTTGTCACATGCCACGCCGACGTCACTTCGAGATGTGCTACGACTTGCGTCCACTAAGCCGGTTGCTTGGTCGTCCGCAGGTAGGGCTTCACTTCGTTGAAACCGCCCGGGAACAGTTCCTCCGCCTCATCGTTGCTCACGGCGGGGACGATGATGCAGTCCTCGCCGTGCTGCCAGTTGGCGGGTGTGGCGAGCTTGTGCGTGGCGGTCAGCTGGAGTGAGTCGATCACTCGCAGCAGCTCGTCGAAGTTTCGGCCGGTGCTGGCGGGGTAGGTCAGCGTGAGCTTGACCTTTTTGTCCGGGCCGATGATGAAGACCGAGCGCACGGTCATGGTGTTGTCGGCGCTGGGGTGGATCATGCCGTAGGCGTCGGATACGGCGCGATCGTCGTCGGCGATCAGCGGGAAGTTGAGGGCGACGCCCTGCGTCTCCTCGATGTCGCCCGCCCAGTCGAGGTGGCTCTCCAGCGGGTCGACCGACAGGCCGGCGACTTTGACGTTGCGTTTGTCGAACTCGGGCTTCAGCTTGGCGACGGCGCCGAGCTCGGTGGTACACACGGGGGTGAAGTCGGCCGGATGGCTGAACAGCACGCCCCAGCTGTCGCCCAGCCAGTCGTGCCAGCTGATCTCTCCTTGGGTTGAGGTTGCGGTGAAGTCCGGTGCGGTGTCTCCGAGGCGAATGGACATGGGGTGTCTGCGCTCCTTGGTTCGCGGCGTAAAGCAACTGCGGTCAACTCCGGGCACCCACGCGGCACCCTTGGTTGCGGCCCGGGTGGTCGCGAGATTCCGGTTCGGTTCATGACACGCCTGCGCAAATTCGGTGAGAATTTGTCTGCGTGGCAGCGGACAGCGGCGCTCTCGGAGCTTGCTTGGGCCCGGGCGACGGTGCGGGGATCGCCCATAGACTCGCTGCATGACCAGCTCCCAGACCCCGCAGACCCACCTCCTCGCACGTCGCCAACGTACCGCCGCTGCGCTGCGGGAGAGGGCCGATCAGGTACTTGGCGGGCACGCGGCGTTGCCCATCGTGCTGCTCGGCGCGGGCGAGATGATCCCCGTGCCCGGCCAGCACGATCGCGTGTACCCCTTCATGGCCCACAGCGCGTATTTCTACCTGACCGAGCAGCAGTGCCCGGGTGGGGTCCTGGCGGTTGATCTGGCTGAGGGCGGCGACGAGCCTTGGCGGGCGTTCGCGCCCGAGGTCACCCAAGCCCATCGGACGTGGGAGGGCGACGTGACCTGGGAGGGGGCTCCTCTGCCCGAATTCACGACCTGGCTTGCGCAACGGCGGGGGCGCACGGTCGCGGCGATCGGGTGTCCGGTTGCCGACTTTGCGGGCGGAGTCGATCGAGGCTTGAGCGCCGAGTTGGAGGATGCGTTCTTGCACGCCCGCCGCGTGCTCGACGACGTCGAGATCGAGCGCATGCGCCAAGCCTGTGCGGCGACCGCGGCGGGCCACGCGTACGCGCACCGAATGCTCACGAGCGGCGAGGCCGCGGGCATGACCGAGCGGCAGTTGCAGGTCGAGATCGAGGCCGAGTTCTTCCGCAACGGCGGCGATGGCACGCCCTACGACACGATCGTCGGGAGCGGGCCGAACGCGGCTGTGCTGCACTTTGCGCCGGGCCAGCGTGCGATCAACAAGGGCGAGTGCGTGCTGGTTGACGCAGGGGCGGCGTACAAGCGATACGCCGGCGATGTCACGCGCACGTGGCCGGTGGGGCAGCCGAGCCAGACGCAACGAGACGTGATCAACATCGTGATCGACTCCGAAGAAGCCGGTATTGCCATGTGCAAGCCCGGCGTGGAGTGGCACGACGTGCATCGCCGGTGCAGCGAGGTTGTCTTGGAGGGGCTCGTCGGGCTGGGCGCGCTCAAGGGCGACCCGGCCGAGTTGGTCGAGCGCGGCGTCGCGGGCCTGTTCTTCCCGCACGGTGTGGGCCACATGATCGGCCTTGGCGTTCGCGGCGCTGGCGGGCGGCTGCCGGGCCGGGCACCGAGAAAGGGCCCGGGTGGCGTCGGCGTTCGTGTTGACATCCCGCTCGAGGCCGGCCACGGCTTCACGGTCGAGCCGGGGCTCTACTTCATCCCTGGACTGATCGATGTCGCTGAAACGCGAGAGTCGTTCGCAGACGTCGTGAAGTGGGACTCGATCGACACGATCCGCCAAGAGATCCAGGGCGTGCGCATCGAGGATGACATCGTGATCCGTGAGCATGGGTGCGAGGTGCTCACGGAGGGGATCGTCAAGCGGCTCGACTAGTCGGCGGAAACCGGTGAGAACCCAAGGTGACTCCTGACCACTCGTATCGCCGACACGCGGATGATCCTGGCACCCTCGTGTCGGCGCTTGATCGAGCCAAGACCGAATTGCTGACCCCGTACCCGCCTAACGTGTTCGAGGCCGGGAGGTTGCGGCCATAGCTGTGGGGCAGGCTCACGATGGGTGTGCAGAGCGTCAAGACCGCCGATGGGGACGAGGCCGACCGCCTGGCGATGCGGCGTGTGCTCCGCGACCTCGACGCGATGGAGAAGATGCTCGACGACGGTCTGTTCGAGACCGACCGCCGCCGCATCGGGGTTGAGCAGGAGCTGTTCCTCGTCGATCGCGCCGCGCAGCCGGCACCGATCGCCGAGCAATTGCTCCAGCAGATCGACGACCCTCGTGTCGTGCCCGAGATTGCGCGGTTCAACGTCGAGTTCAACTGTGATCCGATTGAGTTGGGGCCCACGAGCTTCGCGCAGCTCGAAGCCCAATTGCAGGACCTGTACGGCGTTGTCGACTCGGAATGCCGGCGGTTGGATGCTCGCGCTCTCATGACTGGCATCTGCCCCACGGTCGACCTAACGCACCTGTCGACCGAGAACATCATGCCCAACCCGCGGTACAGCGGGCTCGACGCGGCCCTGCGCAAGATGCGTGGCGACGACTACGAGATGACGATCGATGGCGCCGACGAGTTGGTGGTGCGCCACCCGAGCGTGATGCTCGAGTCGGTCAATACCAGCTTCCAGGTGCACTTCCAGACCACTCCCGAGGAGTTTGCCTGCACGTACAACGTGGCACTTGCCGTCACGGCGCCCGTGCTGGCCGCCGCGGTGAACTCGCCGTTGCTCTTCGGCAAGCGGCTATGGCGCGAGACAAGGATCGCAACGTTCCAGCAAGCTTTGGATACCAGACGCGAGAGGGCTGGGCATCGCGATCTGCTCGGCCGTGTGCGCTTCGGCGAGGATTGGGTCGAGTCGTCCGTTCTGGAGATCTTGCGAGCCGACGTCGCCCGGTTCCGCCAACTCGTGTACGCGCAGGTCGAGGAGCCGGTTGATCCGATGGAAGAGCTCCGCGTGGGCCGGATACCCAAGCTGAAGGCGTGGCAGTCGTTCAACTCTTCTGTGTATCGCTGGATGCGTCCGTGCTTCGGCGTGACCGATGGCAAGCCGCACCTGCGCATCGAGAACCGCGTGCTTCCCTCGGGTCCGACGATCTCTGACGAGGTCGCCAACGCCGCGTTTTGGATCGGCCTGATGCTGGAGGGCCCGCTTGAGTGGTCCGACGTGTCGAAGCGGCTCGACTTCAGGACGGCGCGCGGCAACTTCCTCAGAGCCGCACGCGACGGGCTCACGGTGCGTATGGCCTGGATCGACGGCGCCGAGCATCCGATCGATCGACTGATTCTGGAAGAGTTCCTGCCTGTCGCGCGCTGCGGTCTTGAGCGTGCGGGTGTCGATGGGACCGACGCCGACCGGGCGCTGTCCATCATCGAGCATCGTGTCTCGGCCGGTCGCACTGGCGCCCGATGGACGCTCAACGCGTGTACCGGCCTCGATCGTGCTGGCCGCCGCCAACGCGGCTTGGCAGCCATCACGCAATCAATGCTCGAGAACCAGGACTCGCGGCGGCCCGTTCACGAGTGGGACGATGTGCGCAGCGATGATGGGTCCGACTCGGTGGGCGAGTTCGTGCTCGTCTCGCAGTGCATGACGACCGATCTGTACACCGTGGGCGAGGGAGAATGCATCGATCTCGTCGCATCGATCATGGATTGGCGGCGATTGCGGCACGTCCCGGTCGAAGACGAGAAGCACCAGCTTGTCGGCCTGGTCTCCTATCGGAAGCTGCTGCGCGCTCTCGTGCGAGACTCAGACGGCCAGGACGTTCGAACGCTGCCGGTGTCCGAGATCATGGTTCGCGATCCGATCACCGTCTCGCCTAATACGCCGACGCTCGAGGCGATCCGGCTGATGGGCGAGCATAACGTCGCGTGCCTACCCGTGGTTGAGGGCGATCGGCTCGTTGGCATCATCTCCGATCGTGATTACGCGAGGATCGCCCGCAGCCTGCTCGAGTGTGCGCTGCACGAGGAGCAAGGCCCGTGATCCAGGCGGATGATCGCCCCGCGGCGACGGACGCCGTCTCGAGATTCATCGGCGATGTCTCGGGCGGAAAGGCCGGGCCGACGCTGGTGGTCATCGGTGGGCTGCACGCGAACGAGCCGGCTGGCATCGAGGCGGCCCAACGGGTTCACAAACGCATCGGGGATGGTGACGTCGGTCTGCACGCCGGTCGCCTGGTCTCGCTTCGGGGCAACCTGCGAGCGCTCGGCGTGGAGGCCTCCACCCCGTGGCTGCGCGAGCGGTACATCGACGAGGATCTGAATCGGGCCTTCCTTCTTGAGCCGGGACCGGCGCACAACGGGTCGGCCGAGCAGCACGAGCGTGACGAGCTGTCGGGGCACCTCAAGTCGATCAAAGACTGCACCAGCGGCGGCGTCTTCGTGCTCGATCTGCACACCGTCTCGAGCGAGAGCCCGGCGTTCATCGCGCTCGAGGACTCGCTTCCGGCCCGCCGGTTCGCGGCTCGCTTCCCACTGCCGAAGATCCTGGGTTTGGAAGAGGAGTTGCAGGGCCTCCTCATCGACTACGCGACCAATGCGCTGGGTTGCGTGTCATGCATCTTCGAGGCCGGGCTGCACGACGATCCGCGCTCGGCCGATGTCCACGAGGCGATTATGCTGCTCGCGCTTGCCGCTCTGGGTATGAGCGGTCGTTCGCCGCAAACGTTGAGTGGTGAGTCAGCGCTCGAAGTCGTATCCCAAGCCGCCGCCGGCCGGCAGGACCACTTCTACGACGTCCGCCAGCGCGTGGAGATCGGGGCCATGCCGTTCGAGATGCGGCTCGGGGCGGCGGCGTTTATGCCGGTCGCCGCAGAGCGCACGGTGCTCGCGAGCGAGGACGGCAGAGAACTCAAGGCCAGCGCGAACGGTCTCCTGTTCCTACCCAACCGCCAGCCCTCGCCGCGTGTGGGCGACGATGCGTTCTTCGTGATCGCACGGGTCGGGTCGATCTGGCTCACGCTCTCGGCGTGGCTGCGTCGGCGACGAGCGATGCACGCGATCCTGCCAATGCTGTTCCCAGGCGTTCGGCGCCGCAAAGACGAGCCGCACACCATCGTGGTCGCGCCCGAGTACGCGGCCATCCTGCGTCGCGAGCTTTTGCACCTGTTCGGATATCGTCTCGTGCGATGGATCCACACGCCCTACATGCCGTGGCACGCGCGTGTTCGCGGCGTCGTGCTTGGTGTTGTGCGATCGGTCTTCGGCGTGCTGCGCTTTGCGCTGCGAGGCGGAGAGCAGGCGGCCCTGCCGAACGAGCGACCAACGGACTGGATCGCTCGCCGCCATGCCTTGGATCTACTGCCGAGTGATGTTCACGACCTGGGAGAGACGAGCCATGATGAGGGTTGAAAGGGCCGGCCGCTGGAGCTTGATCGTCAGCATGTTGGGCGTGCTCATGCTTTCGGCATGCGTTTCCATGCGCGCTGGTGGGCCCACGGCTCGAGCGCAAGCGCACACGGGGCTCGTGGCGGCGGATCATCCGCTTGCGGCCGAGGCGGGGGCTCAGATGTTGCGGCAGGGCGGCAACGCCGTTGACGCTGCTGTCGCAACCAGCTTCGCGCTCTCAGTGGTGCGTTCCGACGCGTGCGGTATTGGTGGCGGCGGGTTCATGCTCATCCACCTCAACGATGATCCGCGGCACGGCACCACCACCGTTGCCCTCAATTATCGTGAGACGTCCCCTGCTGGCGTTGGCCCCCAGACGTATGCGGAACTCGATGATCCGGAGGCGTCAAAGCGGGGTGGGATGGCGGTTGCCGTCCCTGGCACGGTCGCCGGCCTGCTGCATGCGCTGGAGACCTACGGCACGCTGGATCGCGCGACCGTTCTCGAGCCCGCGATCGCGTTGGCAGAGGGTGGGTTTGATGCCGACGCCCACCACGTGCGCACCGCTCGATCGCTGTCTGACCGCTTTCGCCGCGATGCACGCTGGCGTGAACGGTTTCCGCTGGTTTGGGGTGGGCTGACAGCGCAAGGAACGATCGAGATTAGCGAACGCATCACGCTACCGGGCCAGGCGCGAGCACTCCGGCTGATCGCGGAACATGGTGCCGACGCGTTCTACCGCGGCGAGATCGCCGAGGCGATCGTGGCATCGGTTACCGCCGATGGCGGCGTGTTGACTCACCAGGATCTTGCGGGATATGCCATTCGTGTGGTCGAGCCAGTCTCCTACGAGCTTGAGTCGCATCGCGTCCTGTCCATGCCGCCACCATCGAGCGGTGGTGTTGCCGTGGCGCAGATCTTGTCGCTGGCCGAGCGGCTGGACCTCACCATCCCCGTGACGGGGTGGCTTGAGGCTGCAGATGCACACTTGCTGGCCGAGAGCATGAAGCACGCTTTCGCCGATCGCTCCCGGCACATGGCCGATTCGGCGTTTACCGACGTCCCAGTCGATCAGATGCTCGATGACGCCGAACTGGAGCGGGTCGCTCGTTCCATTGAGCCCAACACCGTGCGCGATGCATCGGCTTACGGCGTGATCCGAGTGCTGCCGGAGGACGGCGGCACGAGCCACATCTCCGTGATCGATGCACGAGGCAACGCCGTGGCGTGCACCGAGACGATCAATCTCGCATTCGGTTCGCTCGTCGGCGTACGCGGCTTCGGCTTCTGCCTGAACGATCAGATGGATGACTTCACGACGATTGCTGGTGAGGCCAACGCATTCGGGCTCATTCAATCCGACGACAATCTACCCGAGCCTGGCAAGCGTCCGCTCTCGAGCATGTCGCCGACGATCATCCTCGACGACCATGGCGAGGTCGTGGCAGTCGCGGGTGCGTCGGGCGGGCCACGCATCATCACGTCGACGGCTCAGGCCTTGCTTCGCGTGCTTCGTGGCGCCGCCACCGCGGCGGAAGCCGTCGACGCTCCGCGCATCCACCACCAATGGCTGCCGGACGCCATCTTCATAGAAACCTGGGACGGCGTCGGGCCAAGCACTCGGCTCGAGGCTGGGCTTGCGAAGAGAGGGCATGCGCTGCGGGAGCGGACCGACATCGGGGCCGTCCAACTCATCCGACGCGACCCACAAACCGGCGCCCTCGACGGCGCGGCCGACCCACGCAAGGGCGGCGGCGTATCCGGCGGATAGACCGGTCGCCCCAGCCTGTCGGCTCCAAGGTGGTTCGTTCGGATTTGGCGGAAGTGTGATGCAAGAGGGTAAGTAGGCGCGATTAGCGATCTCGAAATCTGCACGTGTCCCATCTTCCGTCGCGTCGATCGGTGGTTAGGCCGAGTGTCTTCACTACAGCACTCGATCCTCTCGATTTGTTCGCCCTTCTCATCTACACGTTGCACCGCTGGGCAATCGCCGCCAAAGCTGTGCACGGCACGACTATCCATGGAGACCAGGGCTAGCGCATCCGGGGACCGCGCAAGGGGCCGGCGTCCCACACTCGCACCGACCCGTCGCTACCTCCGCTGATGACACGGCGGCCATCTTGCGAGAATTGGGCACCCATAACGATGCCGCGATGGCCCTGCAAGCGAAGGACGAGTTCTCCGCTCGAAGTGTCCCAAAGACGGAGCGTCCCTTCCCAGCCCGCGGATATCAGGCGAGTCGATGTTGGATCAAAATCTACAGACTTGATCAGACCCTCGTGGCCAAGCAGCCGGTGCAACTGCGATCGGGAGGCCACATCCCAGATCACAATCTCCTCGTCATTCGATCCGGACGCGAGCATGCTGCCATCGGGCGACCATGCCAGATCACCAATCAGCGTGGAGTGCCCGTCGAGCACGCCGACCTGCTGGAGCCCCCGAACACGGTTGTTCCAGATCTTGATCGAACCGTCTTGGCCTCCGGTTGCCACATACGCGAAGTCGGGAGAGACCGCGATCGCACCGAACCCTCCCTGGTCCGCGGGTTGTGTCCAGATGGGCTCGTCTACGCCAAGCCGCCAGGCCACGATGATGTCGTAGTGGGTCGCGACGACGACTTCGTCTGCAGAGGACCACGCGACGTGAACCGGCATTCCAGCGTCCGGAGCGTCATGGACAAGATCACCCGACTCGACGAGCCAGATTCGCAGAGAACCGTCGTCGCAAACGGCCGCGAGATGCTCGCCCGAGGGAGAGAAGGCCAAGCGATACACCCGGCTGGCACCGCTCGCGAGCTCGAGTGTCGACCCGGTGCGACCACCATCCCATGTCTGGATCCGGCCGCCGCGCTGGGCCGCGGCCACCCACCGTCCGCATGAGGACTCGGCGACCGCATCGATGCGCTGTTGACCTGAGAGCAGCTCGTACGCCCCCGTTCGCGACCTGGCGTTCCAGAGCTGAACGGACTCGGACGACCACGTGAGAATCTGGCTCTGGCCGTACGTGTTCGGAAGCAGGGCCCCGCCAAGGCCATTGGATTGGCCGACAAGTTGACGCTCGACGACCCGGCTTCGGCCATCGCGGATTTCCACGGTAGTCGGCGTCACGACGAGCAGAGTCGATCCATCTGCGGTAAGCGAGATCGATCGCACCAAGTCGCCGGCGGACATGCGCAAGTCGGCCTGATGACCCTCAGTCGTCCATGCCCTGATCGTGTTGTCCCAGCTTCCTGACAAGATCAAGTGGCCGTCACTGGATAGCGCCACCGTCGACACCCGATCGCTGTGCGACTCTCTGGACTCGAACACCAGTTCGCCTGTCGCAAGATCCCACAGTCGGACCGAACCATCTTCGTGCCCGCTCAGCAAGAGTGAACCGTCGGCGTTTGAGGCCAAAGCCGTCGCCCACGATCCGCGAGTGGAGAGCGAATCGACGATCTCACCCGTCACTCGATCGCGAATGTCGAGCGCACCGTTAGCCGACGCCGTTACAAGCTTGTCCGTACGAGGAGTGAAGCAGACTGTCTTGATGCCCTGGTCTGCGTTAATGGAAACAGCGACGTCCATCGACGCCAAGTCGATGATGTAGTCATCGGCAGAAGCACGCGTTCCAACGGCAAGCCTCATGCCATCGGCTGAGAACGACAGGCTCTCAACGAAGTTCGCGTCGATTTCAACGTCCGTTACAAGCGTCTGAGATTGGATGTCCCAGATCTCCACGACACCGTTGCGTGTACCGGTTGCGAAGAGGCACCCATCCGGCGAAGTTGCTCCAGCCACATTTGGCCTGGTCCGGATCGTCGCGATGCTCTCGTCGGATCGTCGATCGAGATAGTCCCACTCCCAGCCGCGCATCTCCTCTGGGCAGCCCTCCAATAAACGTCGTAGCTCACCGGTACGGGACGATTCCAGCTCGCGCTCGGCAAGAGCGATCGTCTGCAAGTAGTCCAGGCGCCGCAGCTCCATAGCATCGCGCTCGGCACGAACGTACATCAGCCCGAGCCAGACCGCCACACCACACAATACCACGAACGCTGTCGCGACCAACGACACGGTCCGGCGATATCGGCGGAGCGTCTTCGTCAGCACGTACCACGCTCGATCGCGCTTCGCTTCGATCGGTTCGCCCGCGAGATAACGCCGGAGGTCGGTCGCCAGCGCCTCGGCGGACGGGTACCGGTCATCCGGCCGCTTCTCGAGTGCCTTGTAGATGATGGCCTGCAGGTCTGCGTCGAGCTTGCGACTTGGAGGGAGCGGCGTGTGCTCTACAATGACTCGGGGAATATCGACGAGCGAATCGGTGGTGAATTCGTACGGCAGGTGCCCGAGCAACACCTCATAGAGAACCACTCCGAGCGCGTACACATCCGTGCGTACGTCCACCTCGTTCGCCCGGCCGGCGCACTGTTCGGGGCTCATGTATCGGAGAGTGCCAAGGATCTCGTGCGCGATCGTGTCGTTCGCGGCGATCGAATCCTCGGCGTCCACGGTTCGAGCCACGCCAAAGTCGATAATGCGCGGGATGCCATCCGTTCCAACCAGGAGGTTGTTCGGCTTGATGTCTCGATGGATGATGCCGCGTTGGTGGCCGTAGTGGACCGCGTGGCAGATCGCAACCATCAGCTCGAGCTTGGCGTGGTCAGCGAGCCCGTGATCCTGCACGAACGCGGTCACGGGCGCCGCGTGCTCGATGAACTGCATGGCGATGAAGGGCCGGGCCCGGCCGTCGTCGTCCTTGGCCCTCCCGGTCTCGAAGACGCGTGCGACGCCAGGGTGTTCCAGACGCGCCAGTACCTCGCCCTCGCGGACGAAGCGGTCGATTGTCCTCTGAGAGGCGATGTCCGCCCGCAGCACCTTGAGCGCGACACGCCGCTTTGGGCTCGCCTGGACCGCCTCGTACACGGTGCCCATCCCGCCACGCCCGATCTCCCGGACGATCGTGTATCCGGCGATGTGCTGCCCCGCCGCGATGGTCGAGCGCGGCTCATGATTCGACCGCCGACGTGTCGGCGCGGAAAGGAACTCCGATCCACCATCGAAGGCCTCGAGAAGCTTGAGGACCTGCGTGCGGCTCTCAGCGTCGACGCCCGACGCTTCGAGATGCGGGAGACGCAGTTCGGGATCGAGCTCGGACAACTCGGAAAACAGCCTCTTGGCTTCGCTCCATTGGCCTGGGCTCAACATCGGTCAGGCCTGTTCGCTCTGGTCATCCGACGCCTTCTCGTCGGCGAGAAATGCGGCGAGCCATGCCTTAGCAAACTCCCAGTCGCGCTTTACGGTGCGCGAAGACACGCCCAAGAGTTCGGCAATCTCGTTGCTATCAAGGCCCGCAAAGAACTTCAGGCGCGTGACCTCGGCGGCCCGATCGTCAACCGATACCAACCGGCCCATCGCCTCATCGAGGGCCAAGAAGTCGCTGGGTTCGAGCGACTGGGCGGCCGCAACGGCATCGGCCGCGACTACCAGCGTTCGGGGGCGCTCGCCACCGCCACGCTTCACCGTCGCGCGAGCGCGAGCGTGATCGATTAAGACCCGACGCATCGCGGTCGCGGCGGCTGCAAAGAATGCGTGGCGGTCACGCCAACTTAGATCGGCGTGCGTTTCCGCATGGTCGGCGGTCTGGAATAGCCGGAGGAAGGTCTCGTTGACCAGGGCCGTGGCGCCAAGCGTGTGATCGGGCCGCTCGCCGCGCATGCGTGCCCGAGCCATCGCGTGCAGTTCCGCATGCAGGATGCCCGCCAGTCGATCCCGGGCCTCGACTCCCCCCGATGCCGAAGCGGCAAGAAGGACCGTGACGTCCTCGCCCCGAATCGGCTCACGCGGCGTCACGCGGCTGACCTCGCGGCGATGTGGACTGAGGCGGTTCTTCTGGAGCGGGCCATGCCGACAGTCTAAACGGGGTCCTGGCGATATCCAGCATTGATCGGCAGTGGGTGCCTCGATCTGCATGGCTGGGTGACTCCGATGCGGCTGGTGGATTGTCGGGGACGCGCCGCCCAATCCAGAGCCCAATTCTCTTTGCCCATGTAGCTCAGGCGCGATTTATCGTGGCCGGGGGACACGGATCCTCACGAAATCGACAGATTGCCGACCACGCATTTTTTTTTGAGCCGGCCGTGTCACCCCATCGGCCCGGTTCTCGCCAGTGTGGTCGGTACTGGCAAGCACGCGGCCCACCCCAGGGACCGCAGCCATCACCGCATCGTGTTATTCCTGTTCCCCCGGTCGGCGGTGTGCCTCACCGCCATGAGCGAGGGTCGCGATCGCGTCCCCCGCACTAAGGAGTCGTCCCCATGAATCTTCGTTCCGCTTATTGTGTCGCCGCGATGGCCGCCATGAGCACGGCCGTCCACGCCCAGCTCTCGTACACCCACCTCGGTACTGAAGCCCCGCCGTCCGAGATCGATGGTTACGACCTCCAATCCGCGTTCGAGATCCGCGCCTCGGGTATCTTCTACCCAACGTTCCCGACCGCTGGACTCTTGTCGCCACGCACCGCCACCTGGGACGAGGCCCTTCGCCTAGAGCGCATTGGCGATGATTGGCCTACTTGGAGCCACGGCTATGAAGGCGCGGTCTACACGACCGATCTCGTCACCGATGAAGTCGAGTTTACCTTCCCCGAGGGCGAAGTTGGTGCGCTCACGTTCTACGTCCAGCCGCGTCGCTGGGGAACCTTCGAGTTCAACATCCAAGTCATCACCGCCCGGGGAGATATCCGGTTCATCAACGAGTCCATCCGAGCGCTCGATGCCGAGGGCTTCGCATTCAGCACCGAGAGCGGCGACTCGATCACGTCGGTCCGGATCCAGAACCCCACCGCGCTCGCCACGGGCTTCGCGGTCGGCGAGTTCTCCAGCGCCCCGGCCGAGGTCGACTGCGGCGGATGGCAGACCTTCTCCTTCACCGGCCCCGGTAGCCCACTCATCGTGCCGTTCACCGCGACCGAGGATTGCAATCGGCTTCGGATCACCGACGGCTACCTCGCGGGCGACCGCTTCAACATCCGCATCCTGCAGGGCGCGACCGTGGTCGACCAGTTCATGACAAGCGAGCCCGAGGGGCTTGGGCAAGGCATCGGCGACGACTTCGAAGCCGCCTTTGCCGATCCGAACTGGTCCAGCGCCTCGACCGTGCTCGATCCGGGGAACTACATCATGCAGGTCTCGGTGCTCGACAGCCCCTTCGGCCCGGGCGATGCCGCGTTCAGCCTCGTCCCCAATAGTCGATGCGGCTTCGGCCAGTGTGCTGCCGACTTCAACGGCGATGGCTCCATCAACATCTTCGACTTCCTCGAGTTCCAGAACTCCTTCGACGCTCAAGACAGCTGCGCCGACATGGACGACGACGGCAGCTTCACAATCTTCGACTTCCTGGCGTTCCAGAACCTCTTCGACGCTGGATGTTGATCGTAAGTCCGACTGGGGCACAACTTTCGATCTTGAGCCGGTTCGGTGCGTGGCTCGATTGTCGTTGCCTCCTGTGTTCACGAGCATGAACTCAAAATGTCGGCAACACATGTTTACGCAAAGCAGCGGGCGGCCCACTTTGGGCCGCCCGCATTCACACCTTCAGTTTTGGAACGTGTTTAACCACCGCCGTCGGCGGGCAGTTCCTTCTGAGTCATGGGATCGCGAAGAGCGATCTGGGTCGCTTCGCCACCGAAGAACTCGGCCATGGAAGCGCGTCGATTGGGGTCAACCTCGTTCACGTTGCCCCGGTAGATGTCTTCCCACGGTCCAACGATGAGGATGGCGGTGTTGTCCGGCCGCAGGTACTCGTTGGCCACGATCTGGACATCCGAGCGGGTGACGGCCCTGACCCTGTCTCTGTATGTCGCCCAGTAGTTGGGATCACGCCCAGTCCACTCGTCGTTGATGAAGACACCAAGCATCGCGGGCTTGGACTCAAAGGTGCGCGGGAACGTCTCGATGAAGGAGTTTTGCGTGGTGGTGAGTTCCTCTTCGGACACCATACCCGATCGCATCTTGTCAATCTCTTCCATCGCCATGCGCAGGGCGAGTGCGACGGTCTCGCCGCTGGTTGAGAAGTGCGTCAGGAAGTGGCCTGGATACCACGAAGGACGCACGAACGACGTGTAGACGCCGTACGTGAGGCCTTCGTCATTGCGAAGCCGGTTCATCATGCGTGCGGTAAAGCCGCCGCCACCCAGGATGTCGTTCATGACCGAGATCGCGATGGAGTCTGGGTGATCGCGATCAACGGTGCGGTGACCGAGACGGACCATGCCTTGCGGCACGTCGTCCTTGTTCACGTAGTAGACGCCCGGCTCGGGGACGTTGTCAGAACTCGGTGGGTTGGGGACGCTCTCGCCGAATTCCCAGCCCCGGATCGCGGCCTCAAGGGTCTCGAGCATCTCTTGCGGCTCGAAGTCCCCAGACACCCCGATGATGAGGTTGCCCGGGTGGAAGACACGCGCGTGGAAGTCTCGCATGTCCTGCTCGGTGATACTGGTGATCGTCGCCTCGGTTGAGACTCGGGCCTGGAAGCTGTCCTCGCCGTACATCAGGCGGGTGAAGTCTCGGCCCATGATCGAGCCGGGCGCATCGTTGCGCTGCTTCATGCCTTCCAGGCTCTGCTCGACGAGGATGCGCTTGCGATCGTCGTCAAACCGCGGGTTGCGGACAACGTCCATGAAGATGCCGAGCGCGTCGTCGAGGTTCGAGGAGAGCGCGTTCAGCGAGGCGCTCGAGGTTGTTGAGCCAGAACTTGTCGAGATGTTGGCCGCGAGGTAGGCGATCTCCTCGTCCAGTTCGGCGGGGGTCATGGACGCGGTGCCACCCGAGCGCATGAGCGAGCCGGTCATCGAGTTCAGGCCGGCCTTGTCGTCTGCAACAAGGTACGAGCCGCCCTTGAAGCTGAAGGTGATGTTGACCAGCGGAAACTCGTTCGATGGTGCCATGTAAACACGAACGCCGCTCGGGAGCTCGTAGCGATAATCGCCCGCAGCGGGCGGCGTGAAATTGAGCTCCTTGAAGATGAGCTCCTCGGGCCGATCGGGGATGTCGGCAGTGGCGACGGTGCCGAGGGTCGCGGCGATGAGAGCGGCGCCCGTGATGCTGTAAAACCTATTCATGGGTATTTCCTCTCCGGGGTGCTCAGTTTCCTTCGGCCTCGACACGCTCGCGCAGCTTCTTGAGCATGTAGTCGAAGGCGGCCTTGTCTTCCGCGGGGACCGAAGATGCCTGTTGCTCGATCATGGGCAGGACCTGCTTGAGTTGATCGATAGACGCCTGGGCCATCTGCGCGAGCATCATCTGGACCTGCTCACGCTGCTCCGGCGTCATGGCAGCCAGCTCGGGATCCATGGTCGAGAGATCCACTTCCTGGCGTGTATACGTCGCGACGGTCCGGATCGAATGATCGAAGTACTGGTTCGCCACCCGCATGATGTCGCTGGGCGTGACGGCCTGGATCTGCTCGGGCGACTCGTTCATGTACTCCCAGCCGCCGAGTCCCTCGTAGTAGCCGAGCTGGACGAGAATGAAGAAGTTACTCTGGAGTCGCCTGAAGGAGTCGGCGATGGTCTGGTTCTTGATCTTCTGGAGTTCGCGCTCGGTCACGGGCTCGGTCTTGAGGAGCTCAACCTCGCGCTCCCAGGCTGCTTCGAGATCGGCCGTAGTAGCCTCATTCTTGGGGAATCCCGTGAACTCCAGCGCACCGCCGTACTTGCGGGGCTGATAGGAAGCCGACGCTCGATCGGCGATCTCATCGCCCTCGACCATCGACTTGTAGAGGCGACCCGTCCGGCCGTTCAGGATGCCGGTGAGGACCTCCAGGACATAGCCATCAGCGTGCCGGAAGGGCGGTGCGGGGTACATGACGCGGACGCGGGTCTGGCAGTCGCACTCGGCATCGATGCGCTTCTCGATCGCGGGGTGGATGGGGATCGTGACGACCGGCTGGATGACGGGATTTGTGGTCTCAAGGCGGCCGAAGTACTCTTCGATGACAGACTTCACTTCGCTGGGATTGAAGTCGCCAACGACGATGCCCACGAGATTGCTGGGGTCGTAGTAGGTGTCGAAATAGTCGGTCAGGTTGTCATACGCGTAGCCGCTGATATCGGTGGGCCAGCCAACGATGGGCCACGAGTACGGCGTGCTCGACCAAAAGACCGAATCGATCTGCTCGTCGATACGCCCCGTGGGCGTGGACTCGAGCACCTGCTTGCGTTCCTCGATAACAACCCCATTCTCGGAGACGAATTCTCGGAACGATGGGTTGCTGAGGCGATCGGATTCCATCCACGCCCAGAGCTCGAACTTGTTGCTCGGAACGTTGATGAAGTACATCGTGAGGTCGTGCGACGTGAAGGCGTTCATTCCCGACGCGCCCTTCGTCGTGTAGACCCGGTCGAATTCATTGGTTACGACATGGGTCTTGTGTGCATCGACGACCTCACGAAGCTCGCTGCGGATCTCGCGCATCTCGTCGGTGTCATACGTCGCGTCCCATGGGTCACTGATCTCGCCGCGGCGCCAGCGGTCGTACTGAACATCAATGACTTGCGAGAGGAGTCGCTCCTGGAGCTCGCGCTGCTCGTCGTGAGACGCGCGGTCCGCTTCGAGGTCATTAGTGCCGATAGTGCCAGTACCCTTGAAGAGCATGTGCTCGAGGTAGTGGCTGATGCCGGTGATCCCCGGTCGCTCGTTCACAGAGCCGACCTTGGCCAACCAGCCGGCGGCGATGATGTTTGGCTCCTCGCTCCGGGGATAGAGCATGAACTCCATCCCGTTGTCGAGCGTGAACTGGATGGGTTCGACCTGCTGGGCGTTGGCTTGGGCCGACGCCAGTACTGCGGCTCCGACGGCCGCGATCCGAAACAATCTCATAAGGAACTCCTTGGTGACCCTCTCTTGCCAGACTTGTTCGGCGAGCGATCGAGGCATGCCCGCAGCGATGCTGGCCTGGTATGCGAAGCACGCCAGCCCAACCGGCTCTGTGCACGCAGATGCGCCCGACTTTGCCAGCCGGCCGAAATGGTAGTATGCCACCCGGCGATCGCCTAGGGCCGCTCTCGCGTCGCGAAGGGGTGGTCGGCTTGTCAGGCACGCGAGCAGTTACTCGTGACGACCGCCGAATCGGAGGCAAACCGGATCAACGCCTGCTGCGGAGACAAGCCGCGCCGCGAGCAAGAAGCCACGATTTACACTGCGGCTGAACAGCCGATGCGTGCCGTGGTACGACTGCCAAAAAATGGGTCAATAGCCCCGCTCGGATTCGAACCGAGGACCAAGCGATTATGAGTCGCGTGCTCTAACCGCTGAGCTACGGGGCCTGCGGTCTCGGTGTCTACACAATAGGTCGTGCCCGGGATGATGGTCGATGGCGAGAGGCATGTACCATGCTTGGGAGGTGTTGACATGCGTGCAGCGAATCGCGGGGTATGGCGGGTCATCCGAGCCTTGGGCATGGCTTGCATTGCGGCCGCCGGGTTTGTCGCCACGGGCTGCGCCACGCCACACCCGACAAACCGCGCCATGAGCGACGGGCCGTACGTCATTGTGCTTGGGACGGCCCAAGATGCAGGCTCACCCCAGATCAACTCGCCCGCGGATCATCCGGCAAGGCTTGACCCCTCCAAGCAGCGGTTCGCGTCGTCGCTGGGCATCGTCGATCCCGCGTCTGGCCGTCGCTGGCTCATCGAGGCGACCCCCGACATCCGCGAGCAGGCGTGGCTGCTCAGCCGCGCGCATCCCGAGGCCGAGGCACTCATCCAGCTCAACGGCGTGCTCATCACCCACGCGCACATCGGCCACTACACGGGGCTGGTGTTTCTTGGACACGAGTCGATGGGGGCTTCGCGCGTGCCCACGTACGTCGCGCCGAGGATGGCAGAGTTCCTGTCTTCGAATGGGCCTTGGGATCTGCTCGTGCAACGCCAGAATATCGAGCTACGCGTGATCGACATCGCGGCACCGATCGAGCTTGGTGCCGGCGTTTCGGCCACGGCGTTCCTCGTGCCGCATCGGCAGGAGTACAGCGAGGTCGTCGGCTTCCGCATCGAAGGCCCGAATCGGTCCGTGCTCTTCTTGCCAGACATCGACTCTTGGGATGAACTGGCGGACATGGGCGTCGATGTCCTCGACCTCGTGCGCGGTGTCGATCGTGCGTACATCGACGGGACCTTCTACGACAATAACGAGATCCCCGGGCGCGACATGAGCACGTTCCCACACCCGCGGATCACCGAGTCCATGGAGCTCTTCGACGCGCTCCCATTCGAGCGGCGCGAGCGTGTGCGGTTCCTGCACCTGAACCACACGAACCCGGCGCAGTGGCCCGAGACGGATGCCCGCCGGGAAATCGAAAGGCGCGGATTCCGGGGCGCCGAGCGCGGCGAGGTTATCGAGCTCTAGGCTTAGCCGATCTGCGCGAGCAGGTCGTTGAAGTCCATCGCGTTGGGAATGTCGCGGGCCTGCACCCACTTGACGGTGGGGCCGCTGTCGCCCTTGGTGATCAGCACCGTTCCTCGGCTCGCGATGTTCAGGTCTGCCCAGTAGAAGCCATACGCCTTGGAGACCGCACGGTGCATGTCGGCTAGCAGCGTCTGCTTGAGGCCGAGCTCCTTGGCCCAGGCCTCGTGCGTGAAGAAGCTATCGCACGACACGCCGACGACCTGCACGCCCTTGTCGTTCCATGAGCCGAACTCGTCGGCCACACACTTCATCTCGGTCGAGCACACCGGGCTGAAGTCCATGGGGTAAAAGCACAGGGCGACGTCGCCCTTCTCCAGGGCCTCACTCAGCGTCCACTCTTCGCGGGCTTGGGTCATCAGTGTGAAGTCGGGCGCGGGCTGGCCGACCTCGATCGGCTGGCTCAGGGTTGGCAGGTCGGTGGTCACGGCCATGCGTCGGGTGCTCCGGGATCATGCGGGTTGGTGGCTGTTGCCGTGCGGCGGTTCGCCTAAAGGAGTATGCTACGTTCATGACAACGGCTGGGCATACCGCGTCCGAGGGCGACCTCCTCCATCGCTACGCAACCGTGCGCGAAAGCATCGAAAAGGCGGCGGCCCGCGCGGGCAAGCCGGCCGACCAGGTCCTCCTCGTCGCCGTCACCAAGTACGCCGAGCCCGAGCAGATCCTCCAGCTCGTCCAGGCCGGACATCGCGATTTCGGCGAGAACCGCGTGCAGCAGCTGCTCCAGCGGGCGACCATGCTCGACGAGCACGTCTCGCGAATGCGCGCGATGGGGGCCGTGCTGGGAGGGGATCCCTCTGCGCGATCTCATGAGCCGATCCGCTGGCACATGATCGGCCGCCTGCAGCGCAACAAGACCCGCCAGGTCGCCGACGCCTGCCGCCTGATCCATAGCGTCGATAGCCTGCGCGTTGCCGAGGAGTTGCAGGAGATTGGCCTCAAGCGTGACAAGCCGGTCGAGATCCTGCTTCAGGTAAACTGCTCCGGCGAGGCCGGCAAGGCCGGATGCCCATCACCCGCCGTGCTGCACGTGGTCGAGCAGATCCACTCGATGATCCACCTCAAGCTGCGCGGCATGATGACCATCGCGCCCGATGGCGAGCACGCCGAAGATAGCCGCCCGGTGTTCCAACGCTGCCGAGAGCTTTTCGAGGAAGTCCAGACAGAGGGCATGGTCGATCCCTCGTTCAACATCCTCTCGATGGGCATGTCCGGCGACTACGAGGTCGCGATCGAAGAAGGCGCAAACCTCGTGCGCGTCGGCAGCTCGATCTTCGGATCGACGACAACGGATGACGCCGAGCCCAACCAAGCCCCCGAAACCGACTGATTCGAGTCGTTTAACCGAAGCCCGAGTCGCGTCGCGACCGTGAGGCGTTGATCTGACGCTGGAGGGAATCGCCCGGGCACGCGGTGTTCGCGAGTTCGCGATGCGTGGCGACTCGGCCCGACGGCACACGGTACCGAGCGCTCTCGCTGGCGACGAGAGCCTGGAGTGCCGCGGTCGCGCGCGGCGTCGGCTGCTCGTGCATGAAGTTGCCCATCATCATGATGCCAAGGTTGCGTTCGTTCCAATCGCGGACGTGGGCGCCTTGAAGCTGCACCGGCCGGGCCGCCCACACGTTGCCCATGGGGTCAATGGCGTAGTGATAGCCGATGTCCGCCCAGCCGTTGTTGCGGTGCGCACGAAGGATGTCGTTGAGCCGATCCTTCGAGTCCGCCGCCGTACGGAAGCCCGAGGACGGCATGGCATCGTGGTGGATCGTGATGCGCTCGATTCGGCCCATGCGATTGGCCAGTGCCAGCGTCGGGCCGGAGGAAGTCCATGATGAGCGAGGGAAAACGCCACCAGGGGCTTGAGCCGCCCGCGGCGTCGTCCTCGGGGCCGGTCGTGGTGTGGTGGCCTCCCTGCCCGTGGTGTGCCGCCGATCCAGCGGCCAGGCCGGCGAGGGCGGCCCCAGAGCGTGCCTGCGAGAGGGTGCACAGCCACACGCGAGCAGGCCGCCCAGGGCGAGCGACGCGTACAGCACCTGCCGGCGTGTTGAGGTCGGATCCACCATACTCGTTCATCGGACACTAGCCCGCTGAGAATGGAGAGGTTCGCCCTTCGACTCTCGGACCCGTTGGCGATAAACTCGCTCCCCGATTTTGCTGCGGGCATCCATCCGTTCGTGGGGCCCCGCATCGATCCAGCATCCCGGAGAAGGAGAAGTCGGATGCCCGATTCAAACAGATTCCGAATCCTCGCCTGCGCACTGACTGCCGCGTGTGTGGCGCCCGCCTGGGCGTCAGACTTCGGGCTGCCCGCGTTGCCGTTTGCGGCCACCCAGGAAGAAGCCCAAGACGGCGATGAGGCCGCCGTGGCAGAGGCCGATGAGACGCCCGATTTCTGGTCTGGCTGGACACGCTCGGCCGAGCTTGGCATCAGCGGCTCGAGCGGCAACACCGACGAGTTCGACCTTCGCGCGATCTTCCAAACCGAGCGCGAAACCGACGCGCTCCGCACGCTCTTTCGGGCCCGCTACCTCTACGGCGAAGAAGACGGGTCTGCCTCGGAGAACGAGTGGCTCCTTCGTGGCGAGAACGATTGGCTCTTCCCAGGCGAGCGGTACTTCGTCTTCGCGTTCGGCGTCTACGAGTTCGACGAATTCGAGGACTGGGACACGCGCCTTCAGCTCTTCGCAGGTGGCGGCTACGACTTCCTGACCGACCGCTCGCTACTCGATGGCGGCAACGATCGCGCCAGCCTGAAGGGCCGGCTCGGTGCTGGTGTGACGCGCGAGTTTGGCACCGACGATGACGAGTTCCGGCCCGAGGCACTCATCGGCCTCGACTTCCTCTGGGAGATCAACGAGGGCCAGACCTTCGCGGCCGGCACGGAAGTCTTCCCATCGCTCAACGACCTCGGCGAGATCCGCGCCGTCAGCTATGCGAACTACGACATCCTGCTCTCGGAAGAGAACAACCTGACGCTCCGCCTTGGCGTTGAGCACGAGTACGACTCGAACACCGACGACGCCGACGAAAATGATCTGAAGTACTTCATTACGATCCTCGCGACGTTCTGATCGCAAACCAACACGTGGGAGAATGAACATGATCCTCCAAGAAGGTTCCGAAGCCGGGACCGACACGCCCGAAACCGATCCGAATCCTGTGGCCGAAGGTGCGGCCAACCTGTGGAGCAAGATCTCCAGCGGGGAGTTTGATCAGATCACGGCCGCCGAAGTCTGGGGCGTCGCACAGCCTGTGGTTGTCGCGGTCATCCTGATCATCGTCGTACTCATCCTCGCCGGATGGGCCCGACGCCTGACCATCAAGGCCACCACCAAGGCCCGTGTCGAGATCACGCTCGCCAAGTTCTTCGGCAACCTCGTCAAGTGGGCCATCCTCGTCCTTGGCGGCATCAGCGTCCTCTCGACGTTCGGCGTCGAGATGACCAGCTTCGCCGCCGTCCTCGCGGCCCTCGGCTTCGCCATCGGCCTTGCCCTCTCGGGCACGCTGGGCAACGTCGCCGCCGGTGTGATGCTGCTGGTGTTCAGGCCGTACCGCGTGGGTGATGTCATCAGCGTCAACGGTGTGACGGCCAAGGTCGACGAGATCGAGCTGTTCACCACGACGTTCGACACGCCCGACAACCGCCGCATCATCATGCCCAACAGCTCGATCTTCGGCTCGACGAGCGAGAACGTGACGCACCACGGCACCCGCCGCGTCGACATCGCCGTCGGCACCGCGTACGAGGCCGACATCGACAAGGCGCGTGAGGTCATGATGGCCGCCGCGAAGGCCATCGAGGGCCGTGACGCAAGCCAGGACCCGGTGATCTACCTCAGCGAGCTCGGCGGCTCGTCGATCGACTGGGCCGTCCGCGTGTGGGCGCCCACGGCCGACTACTGGGCCGTCAAGGAGCGCATGGTCCGCGACATCAAGTACGCGCTCGACGAGGCCGGCATCGGCATCCCGTACCCCCAGCGCGACATCCACGTGCCCGAGGCCATCCAGGTCAAGGTCACCAACGGCTGACGTGTCGCGACATCTTTGGAATCAACGAGCCCCTTGCGCAAGCGAGGGGTCTTCTATTGCATCCCCGCGCAACCCGTGCAACCACTTCGCCCAGATGCTCAGCGCCAGCAACATGTACAACCGCTGCGAGTGGTCGCGCCCGTGCCACGGATTGATCGACTTCTCACCCGCCGCATCGTGCTCGCGGAGCATCTGCCGCACAAAGCCCATGTTGATCTCGATGCCCGCATGGTCGATCCCCGGGAACGGATCGGTCGACTCAAGATGGTCGTAGAGCAACTGTCGAAGCCCGCCGTAGTCCTCGCGGAACCATCGGCCGATGGGGATGGCGAAGCCCTGCTTGGGGCGGTCGACGATGTGGTCGGGGAGGTACTTGCGGGCGACTTGCTTGAGCAGGCCCTTGCGTTGTCCTCGCGGGAGGATCTTTCCGAGTTGCAGTTCCAGGGCGCACTTCGCCAGCTGCGAGTCCAGGAACGGCGCACGCAGCTCGATGCCCGCAAGCATCGAGGCGGTATCGGTCTTACGGAGCAGGTCGCCGGGAAGGTGGTGGAGCAGGTCGTAGTCACGGGCGTCGAACACACCTGCGACATCTGCGGCTTCGAGATTCGTTGACCAACCCGAACGATTGGTAAGGCGCGACATGTCACCCATCATGAAGATGGCCAGCAACTCGCGATAGCCCTGAGGTGTTCCGCCTGTTCCAGCAAGCAAGAACCGGGCCACTTTGTCCGAAAGTGATTTGGGATCTCGCCTCGGAGGCAGAAGTACCCCGTGCTGCATGATGGGCTCCAACGGCCCCCAGAAGAGTCCAGTCCCAAGCCAACCCGCTGTTTTGTAGCGTTCGTATCCAAGGAACAGTTCATCACCGCCATCGCCCGAAAGCAGCACGCCCGCGTGTTCTCGGGCAGCTTGGCAGGCCCAAAAGGTCGGTAGCAGCGAACTGTCACCGAAAGGAAGCCCGAGGCTCTGGATCAGCAGTTGAAGGTCTTCGGCGGGATGTGCGTTGGCTTGGACAACCTCGTGCTTGGTGCCGAGGTGTCTTGCGACGACTTCGGCGTGCGGCGACTCGTCGAATCGATCGTCGGGCATTCGTACACAGAGTGTGCGAAGACGATCGTTGGTGGCCTCGCTCGCATACGCCGAAATCAGCGACGAATCGACGCCGCCTGATAGCAGGCACGCAAGGGGCACGTCCGTCTCCAGGCGAGCCTGAACCGCAGCGCGAAGCAGCCGATCGACTCTGTGGACTTCTGCAGTTCCACTTGGGTGTGATGGGAGTGCGCGTCTGAGCTTCTGCCAAGACCTCGGACGAAGTGGATGCCTAGCTGTTGGCCGTTGGGCGGGCGTGTATGGGCGGCGAGGCCGGCCACGCTCGCCCGGCCCGAACTGCTGCAGACTGTCCTGCGGCGTGAAGCGGCCGTGATAACCGAATCGCACCCACTCCAGGCAGGCATGCTCTTCCATTGAGAGCAGCGGAGTGACCCCGCCACATGCGATCAGCGCTGTGGCGGAGCTGGCAAAAGTGAAGATAGTGTCACGATCATCCGCAGCGACGTAGAGCGGCTTTTCGCCGAAGGTGTCCCGAGCGATCACGATATCGGCGTTCGGTCGAGACCAGATCGCCAGCCCGAACATGCCCTCAAGCTGCTTGATCCATGCTGCTTGCGGATCGTCCCAAACCCGCCACCCATGCACCAGCACCTCCGTATCGCTGTGGTCCGTCTCGAACCACGCGCCCTGCTGTGTCAACTCCGTGCGCAGCTCGTGCTGGTTGTAGATGCAGCCGTTGAACACCACGGCGACCAGCGGCTTGTCGGGGCACAACTCGTGCGCTAGTTTGGGCGGCTCGCCGGGCTGATAGGTCAGGTCGGGACGAAGGCGTTCGCCGTCGTGCACCATGGGCTGGTGGCCGCCCTCGTGGTCGAGGATGCTCAGGCGGCGGTGGACGAACGCGACGTCGACGACCGAGCCGTCGGGCCTCGTCGCGCGATCGCGGAATCGGCCCTGGCCGTCGGGGCCGCGGTGCTTGATGCCGTCGTCGAGCACATCGAGCCACGCCTCGGGGATGGCCTCAAGGGGGT
The DNA here is from genome assembly GCA_937899905.1 of uncultured Phycisphaeraceae bacterium. GTDB lineage: Bacteria > Planctomycetota > Phycisphaerae > Phycisphaerales > UBA1924 > JAHCJI01. The sequence continues at coordinate 16,805 of CALCCF010000103.1, read as the reverse complement.
GGGGGGGCTTGCTGCCCAGTTCGTGGATGCGCAGGACGCCGGCGATGCCGCACATGGTGGGGTTGTAGGCCGCCCTACACGGCCTGCCGCTCCCGCTCACGCTCCCCAGACTGGGGGAGCGGCTTCGGTGCCGCCGGATCCTCGGGGGCCGTGCCCTCGGCGTAGTACTGGTGGTCGCTCTTGAAGGTGCCCGTCCAGATGCCGCTGATGGTGTGCAGCGTCCGCGTGACAAGGATGGCAGTGCCAAAGCTGTACACGAAGGCCCACGAAGCCGACACGCCGCCGTACCGCTGCAGGCTGTACATCATGCCAATGGACACCGCGGCAAACACCGGCACGAGGATCATCCGCTCGGCCTGCACTCGCCCCGCGTCCATGAAGAAGTTCTTGCGGTGGGCCGGCCTCGGGGGCTTTCGGCCCTTGCCGTGTACGGCCGAAGGACGCCAGTGGTTGGCGATCCAGTGCAACCCGAAATACACCGCGACATCGAACACGGTGTCGATCCCGTACGCAATCAGCGTGATCAGGAACTTCTGCCCGGCGAGCCACTGCTCGACCAGCATCACCGGGAATTTGGCAAGCGCGATGGCCAAGAACCCCGCCACCACGAGGTTCAGGTTGATGTTGAGCAGTCGGCTCTTCTGGTAGAAGCGCACTAGCCGGCGGGGCATCGGACGATGGTAGCTCCAGCCTCGCTGGTCTAAGTCGCGAGTCTTCAAGCGGAAGTTCGACTTGATCGGACCCGGCGTGCAACCGATGACCACCAATGGGCCTGCTGGCCCAATGTAGTTATAGGACGTTTTGATGCGCACGCCAGGGCCAACGGAGCCAGTCCAGTACACACCGCAGACGCGGCCGCACAGCACACCCGGATCACGACGGGCGCGCCTGTTGCTCTTTGGCGCCATCGCGATCGCGGCCGTGATCTCGACGATCGACCTGCACTTCTTCCATGCATGGGCGGTCCAGCCCACACTCGCGAAGGCCGCGGCCTTACTGTTGTTGCTCGGCACCGCCGGACTCGTCGCGCAGTGGATACGTGCCAACGACTCGAGGCTCAGAGAACGGAGCGGTGAGCTCGAGCAGCTTGCCGGATTCTTCGAGAGCTCCCCGGAACCGATCTGCATCGTCGATGCCGATGGCCTGATCGTTCGAGCCAACGAGGCCTGGGAACTGCTTCGTACCGGCGATGCCCAGACGGTGGGACGCCCGCTCTTCGAATTCGTCAACACCGACGACCGAGAGGCCCTCGGCAATGCGTTCGAGCGGGCCCGCACGGGTGAGGACACGGTCGCCCATCGTGCCCGGTCTGTCACACGCGATGGTGAGCAGCGGAGCCTCGAGTGGCGTTTCAGCCAAACGGGCGCACTCTGCTTCGTGGCGGCTCGAGACCTCACAGAACGACTCAGCATCGAACAGGAGCTCTTCGAGCAGGCCGAACGGACCGAACTCACGCTCTCAGGTGGCGGGATTGGCACGTGGGACTGGGAGATACCCACTGGCGAGCTCATCTTTGATTCGCGTTGGGCCGGCATGATCGGTGAGACGCCCGAATCGCTCGGTCGCGATCTCGAGGCGTGGTCGAGCCACGTTCATCCAGAAGACCTCCCGATCGCGCTCGAGCGTGTCCGCCAGCACTTCGAGGAAGGGGTCCCGTATCGAGAGGTCCAATTCCGCATGCGGCACCGAGACGGATCATGGAAGTGGATCCAAGCGTCGGGCAAGGTCGTCTCTTGGGATGCGAAGGGTGAACCCGTCCGGATGGTCGGCATCCACATCGACGTGACCGAACGCATGAATCGGAAGCTGGAGCATGATCGAGCCACGCAGCGAACGGAGCTCGCCCTCCAGGCCGGTCGGATGGGCCTGTGGGAATGGAATATGGACACTGGGGCATTCCGTTGCGATCCACGCTGGGCGCAGACGCTCGGCGAGCGCCACGATGACCTCTTGCCCGACGCCGCGACGCTGCTGAGCCGAATCCACGAAGACGACGTTGAACGCCTCGAGGACGCGCTAGAGCGCCATCGGCAGGGCCTAGATCAGCACATCGTCGTCCAATGCCGCATGAGGCATCGCAATGGCGACTGGCGGTGGATGCGCCTTTATGCCACCTTCGTGGCAGACTCGACACCGGGCGAGGGCGGCCAACTCGTCGGCATCCAGATGGACGTCCATGATGAAGTGCTTGCCGAACGCGAGATCGCTCGTCGTGAGGCCCTCTTAGCAAGCACATCCCAGATGACTGGCATCGGCGGCTGGGAGTTCGACATCCACACGGAAGAGCTCTATTGGTCCGAGCAGGTGCGCGCTATCCACGAAGTCGCCGACGACTACGAGCCCAACGTGGCGGAGGCGATCGACTTCTACCATCCGGACGATCGTGCCATGATCGCTCAGGGAGTACAACGCGCGATCGAAGAGCGCGAACGCTTCGATGTCGAGGCTCGGTTCGTCACACGCACCGGACGGCAGCGCTGGGTCCGATCTGTGGGCGGACCCGTGATGGTCGATGGGGAAGTCGCACGCCTGGTTGGTGCGTTCCAGGACATCACCCAGCAACGCGAGCAACGCGACGCGCTCGAGGAATCCAACCGGGCACTCGAATCGGCTCAGTCCATCGCTCGCATGGGCAGTTGGAGCGTTGACTACCGCACCGACGAAGTTACGAGGTCCAAGCAGCTCTTCGAAATCTTCGACCATCCGATCGAGGCCGGCCCACCCGACTACGACACGGTCCTCTCGCATTACCTCGAAGAAGACGCACGTTGGCTGGCCGACTCGATCCAGAAAGCAAGGATGCACGGGACGCCCTACGCCCTGGTGCTGGAGCGTGCCAACACGGAGAACGGCATCCGCTATGTCGCCATCGACGGACGCACTCGGATTGACGACTCTGGTGAAGTGTTCGGTCTCTATGGCACTGCCCGAGACGTGACCGCCGAAGTCGAGCGCGAGGCCGAGCTGCGCGAAGCGCAGGCCAAGGCCGAAGACGCCAACCAGAGCAAGACCGAGTTCCTGGCAAATATGAGCCACGAGATCCGCACGCCGATGACGTCGATCATCGGCTTCGCCGACCTCTTGGCAGAGCCGGATCTCACCGCCGATCAGCGCGCCGATTACATCTCCACGATCCGGCGCAACGGCGAGCACCTGCTCTCGATCATCAACGACATCCTCGATATCTCCAAGATCGAAGCCGGCCAGATGGTCACCGAGCGGATCCGAGTCAATCCTCGCGAACTGCTCGAGAGCGCGGTGAGGCTGATGAGCGTGCAGGCCGAGGCCAAGGGCCTGGACATCAAGTCCACCTGCGCAACGGGCGTCCCGGAGATCATCGAGACAGATCCGACGAGACTCCGGCAGATCCTCGTAAACCTCATGGGCAACGCCATCAAGTTCACCGAGAACGGATCCGTGCGCGTTGCTGCGGACTACCGCGAGGGCGCGGCGGGCCGGGGTGTGCTCGCGGTGGAGATCGTCGACACCGGGATCGGGATGAGCCAGGAACAGTCCGAGCATGTGTTCGAGGCGTTCACCCAGGCGGACGCATCGACATCGCGCCGCTTTGGTGGCACCGGTCTCGGCCTGCGGATCAGCAAGCGCCTGGCCGGTCTGCTCGGCGGCGATATCTCATTCGAGAGCACACAAGGTGTGGGCACAACCTTCTACGTGACGATCGACACGGGCGCCTTTGTCAAGCCGATCCCATCTGGTAAGGCGGCCAGTTCGGCCGGTCGCGTGCAGCCGGCCGATACCCTGCGGCTCGAAGGCGTGCGCATCCTGCTCATGGAAGACGGTGTGGACAACATCCGCCTGATCAAGACCCATCTCGAGCGCGTCGGCGCGGTGGTCACGTGCGCACTCGATGGGCGCGAAGGGCTCAAGATGCTTACCGCCGACGGTCACCTTAAGGCTCCGCTGGAGTTCGATGTGATCCTCAGCGACATGCAGATGCCCGAGATCGATGGATATACCGTCGTGCAAACGCTACGCCAGGCTGGCTGCGAGCTACCGATCATCGCTCTCACGGCGCATTCGACGGATGAGGATCGTGTCCGCTGCTTCGGCGTGGGGTGTGATTCCTACGCTACCAAACCGATCGGTCGGGGGCGGCTCGTGGCAACGATCGTCGAGGCGATGTCGAGGCGTCAGGCGGCGTAACTACTCGACCCGGGTGCACTGCGCGCCGTCACGCGTGTACCGCGGGACGGCGCGATCGACCGCCAGCGACCAATTCTCGATGCCACCCGCGATCGAGTGAGTGTCCTCAAAGCCGCAGCCGCGCAGGGCTAATGCAGCCTTGATCGAACGCACCCCGTGGTGGCAGAGCGTCAGGATGGTCCGGCCGTTTGCCGCGTCCTCGATGTCGTCGAGGTGTTCGTTGAGCTCGTGAAGCGGCGCGTGGATGTGCTCGCCGACGTCTGGGAGAGCGGCGATCTCAAGCTCCTCGGCCAAGCGCACATCCACGAGGAGCGCGTCACCCTTGGACAGCTTCTCAGCGGCGGCAACGGGCGCGATCTCATAGCTGGGCTTGAACGGATATCCGGGCGGCAAGCCCTTGTCGTCGAAGGTATCGCTCACAGCTGGCGGCCCTCGGCCGGACGCGAGATGACTTCCATGCCGACGGCGCCCACGGGCAGGCCGGTCCGCGGCAGCGGCGTATCCCACGCGTCGGGGGAACGGACGTACTCGGTGTCCGGGGATGCGTCGAGCCGGTTGGGCGGCGTACCCGTAATCATCAGCACGGGGATCATCACGAGGTCATACACCTGCAAGAACGGCTCGTACGCGAGGCTCTTGAGCTGATGGCGGTTTCCGCTGCCGTACACGTGCACGTCCAGCATGTTGGGCACATCGCCGCCGTAGCGCCAGTCGCCGGTCGTCGGCAGTCGGCTCGGCGTGTAGTGCGGAGTGTGCAGCGTGAGATCGTTCGGCGCGAGCAGCGCGATGGGTGCCCAGTACCGGCGATCCATTACGTCGCCCTCGCGGGTAAACACGCTCTCGCGTGGCTCGACAGCTTCCAGCGTTTCCTGCGAGGCCAAGGCCGAGAGCGGCGACACGCCCGCGACGGTCCCGTAGCTGTCCTGTCCGGGCCGATCAGCCACACAGCCCATCAGCCCGAGGCAAGCCGTAGGGAGAATGAGGCACAACGCTGCAGGGCGGATTCTTGGCATCGGCGATGGTACTCAGCCCGCCTCGTCGGTGTCTGGCCCATCGGCCTGTTCGTCCCAGGAGCCGAGCACGGCCTCGACGGCTTCCGCGGCGGTCTCCGCGTCGAATCCTCGCCGACCGAGCGCGCCGTAGATCCGCCGACGCATGGCCTCGGGTCCGATGCCAAGCGCAGCAAGGCGGCGCGCCTGTGCCCGCGCGGCCTCGACGGCCCGATCGGATTCGCCCATGCTCGGCGCGTGCTCGTCCAGGGCTCGCTCTACCACGTCGCTGCCAACCCGCGCACGCTCGAGGCGGGAGCGGACCGCCTCGCGCGCGTGCGGTCGGATCTCGCCAAGCTGCTCGGCGAGTTGGTCGGCCAGCCGGGCATCGTCCACCGCGCCGCTGCGCACCAATCGATCGACGGCGCGCTCGACCGCGTCCTTCGGGTAACGCTTTCCGAGCCGCTCACGGAGTTCAGCGCTCGATCGCGGCCGCACGCGCAAGAGCCGCTCGGCCGCCAGTCTCGCACCGGCCTCACCGATAGCTCGCTGGACGCGCTCCTGTACAGCGACCGTCCATGGATCGCCGTTCACGAGCGCGCAGTCGATCACGGCCGCGTCGTCCAGCGTCGCCCGCTTGTGCTCGGGTGTCTTGAGCGTCCACCGATTCGGCCCGTTGGGCGTGAGCGCGATGGTCTCGATCTCTGCCATGCTTTGAGTGCCTGGTGTGCCGGGGGCTAGATCAGCTGCGCCAGGTACTGCGCGATCTCGCCGCTGGCCTTCTGGTTGCCGTCGGCCCGCGCGCGCTCGAGGCCGGTCTGCAGGATTCCCGTGGCCCGCTCTTCTTCGCCCAGCGCTTCGAGCGACCGCGCCATGTGGAAGTACGCGTAGTGCTCGCCCGGATCGACCGCAAGGCACTTCTCGTAGAAGCCCACGGCTTCCTCGTGCCGACCTTCCTTCGCGTGTTCGTGACCGAGGGAGTAGAGCACGAACGTGTCCTCGGGCTCGGCGGCCAGCATCTTCTCCAGGGTGGCGATGCGATCCATGAGCAATTCCTCTGCGGGTCTCTCGCGTGGGCCTGACGGGATGCAATCCGACCGCTAATGTTGCGGTTCCGAGGCGTCTGCCTCAGTTGTTCGGGTTCCTTCAAGGAGTGTACGCGATGGCGATCAAGAAGGTGGGCGTGGTTGGAGCGGGTCAGATGGGCGGCGGGATCGCGCAGGTCTCCGCCGTGGCGGGCCTCGATGTGCTGGTGTACGACGCCAGCGCCGAGCAGGTCGCAAAGTGCAAGGCCACCCACCAGAAGCTCATGGCCCGCGCGGTCGAAAAGGGCCGCATGGAGCAGGCCGACGCGGACGCCGCCCTCGCGCGCATCAGCTACGCCAGCGACGTGAACGCCATGGCCGACCGCGACATCGCCATCGAGGCCGTCGTCGAGAACGAGGACGTCAAGAAGGCCGTCTTCGCCGACCTCGACGGCGCCTGCAAGGACGGCTGCATCCTGGCTACCAACACCAGCAGCATCTCCATCACCGCCATCGCCGCCGCGACCAAGCGCCCCCAGCACGTCATCGGCATGCACTTCTTCTACCCCGTGCCGGTGATGAAGCTCGTCGAGGTCATCAACGGCCTGGCGACCGAAGAGGCCGTGACCACCGCCGTGCTCGACTTGTCGAGTCGAATGGGCAAGGTGGCCGTCCCCGCCAACGACCGCGCGGGCTTCGTGTCCAACCGCATCCTCATGCCCATGATTAATGAAGCCTTTTACACGTGGATGGAGGGCGTGGCCGAGCCCGAGCACATCGACGAGATCATGAAGCTTGGCATGAACCACCCGATGGGCCCGCTGCAGCTGGCAGACTTCATCGGCCTGGACACCTGCGCCCACATCATGAACGTGCTCGCCGACGGCCTGCACAGCGAGCGGTACCGCCCGTGCCCACTGCTCGAGCAGCTCGTCACCGCCGGCCGCCTGGGCAACAAGAGCGGGCACGGGGTGTACAAGCACTAGTTGCACGGATCACGGAGACTGCAGGCTCTGTCTAACAAAGGTGAACAAGTGGTCGGCGGCGTCCAGCCCGAGATCAGTGAAACGCACCTCGATCCCTTCTTCATCTCGGTCTGTGGTTCCGGGTGATATATCGATTAGTCCTCGCTCGCGCAACTCAGCAGTTTGCCTTTCGTAAGCTCTCTCCCAGGCGTCCATTGGAAACACAATCGATCCAGTCCCTTTGGTTCTGATCAGGAAGCCAACCGAGGTCGGATCGAGTCCTTGAAGTGCGATTCGAACTCGATCCGAGATACCGCTGTCGGTAGAAATTGCAACGCCCTGCACAGTGAAGCGATCCGTGCGAACGATGAGGTCAATGAATGCCGGCCGAATCGAAAAGAATGCAACCAGTGCAGCAAGAGGCCAAAGGGCAGCCTTGGCAATCCCGGCCCACGGGGGAAGTTTGTTCTCGTGCGTCCCTTGTACGACCACCACGGGAGATGTCGGGTCTTTAGGTTCCTTCGAGGACTTGCCCATTTATGGCTCCATACTCTCGGTCATTGAAATGATGACTCAGAAGTACAATCGAGTACAGCGTCGGTGGTTGTTGCATACATACGTGTTTGGTCATCAGTTGGTTGCCGATTGTTCACAAAGACGCGCTCGTCCAACGTAATTGTCAGGGTGGTATCCAATGTGTGCCAGTGGAGTAAGTCTTGAAGACAAACGTTGGCATGGGTGAGGAGTCTGGCCGCGAGGCGCTGTACGCGCTCGACCCCGCGTGCAGGGATGACCGCCACCGTCGCTGGCTGCTCGATGTTGCGATGCAATCATCGGGCTGCCTCATCGCCGAGTCCGGCGGCTCCATTGTCGGCTACGCGCTGCTGACGCACACCTTCTTCGGAAACGCCATGATCGATATACTGCACGTCGCCGAGAGTGCGCGGCGGCGGGGCATCGGCACCCGGCTCGTTCGCGAGGCCGTCCGGCTGAGCGAAACGCCGAAGATATTCACCTCTACCAATGAATCGAACATCCCCATGCGGGCCCTGCTGGCCGCCGAGGGCTTCGAGCACACCGGCACGATCCACAACTTGGACGAGGGCGACCCGGAGTTGGTGTTCTTCCGGTACAGCTGATAGAGTGGCGACCGAAGGGAGACCGCCATGCGCATCAAGCTCGCCGGAGTGCCGATTTCCGACCAGGACCACGCCCTGGCCTTCTACACCCAGAAGCTCGGCTTCGTGAAAAAGGACGACATGGAGGTCGCCCCCGGCCACCGCTTCCTGACCGTCGTCAGCCCCGAGGAGCCCGACGGCGCGGCCCTCATGCTCGAGCCCAGCGGCGAGCACCCGGCCACCAAGGCCTGGAAGACCGCCCTGTATAGCGAGGGCATCCCGGTCACCGCGTTCAGGGTCGACGACATCGCCGCCGAGCACGAGCGGCTGGCCGCCGCCGGCGTCCAGTTCAAGGGCGGCATCAGCGACATGCCCGGCTCGAAGGTGGCAATGCTCGACGACACGTGCGGCAACTGGGTGATGATCTACGAGGAGAACCAGGCTCTCTAGATCCCCCCGCCCTTCACCGCCCGCATCACATCCGCCGGGTTCAGGCTCGCGGCCCTTTGACCAATGCTGCCGCTGTGCTGGTCGTACAGCGACTTGCCGCGGTCCAGCTCGCGGGTGAACATGCTCTTGAGGTCCAGGCTGCTCAGCGTGCGGCCGCCGGCGTAGTAGGTGCTGGCGACCCTGCCAATGGCGTACGTCGTCGCGAACGTCATCATCGGGCCGGTCGCGGCGTACGCGACCTTACCGGCGGTCTTGCCGAGGGTCTTCCTGGCGAGCTTGCCCAGAGCCTTGCGCGCAAAATTCTCGAGCATCTGGCCCGTGGCGCCAAGGCCGAGCGTGGCGATGAACTCCTTGATGTGCCCGGCCCCGAGCGTGTAGCCGTGGTGCTTGCCGACGACGTAGACCATGCGTGTCTGCAGCGGCAGGATGGCCATGGTCGCCAGATTCTGCGGCATGAGCTCGAGCGCGCCGTTGAGGATGGCGTACTTCAGGATGGTCGAGTCGACCGCTTGCGCGGTTTCTTTGGCGGCCGCTTGTGTGGCGAGGTCGCCGGCGCTTGGCTGCGCGGCCGTGGCGAGTTGGGCGGGCTTGGTTTGCTCGGGGAGCGTCGCGGCGCCTGCGGCCACACCCGCCGGGGCCGTGTCGATGGGTCCGAGCAGCGCGTCGGCGTCCATCCGATCGTCCTCGGGCCGGTCGTCGGCGAGCGCGATCGTCTCGGCGTCCTGCTCGAACGCGACGGCCCGGCCGTGATCCAGCCCGAGGGCGCGCTCGAGCGTGTCCAGGAATTTCTGCTCGGCGTCGGTCGTGGTGCCGTCGGCGTCGGCGACGCACACCGCCATCTCGAAGGCCATGCTCTTGGCCTCATCACTCGACAGCTTCGCTGCCTCGGCGTCCAGCGAGGTCCGCCTCATCAGCACGCTCTGGTACAAGGCGGGCAGATCGGGAAGATCATGCTCGCTGCTCAGCGAATCAAACAGCGAACGCAGGTGCTCGCGCTCCTCGCTCCCTGTGCGGCCGTCTGCCATAGCGGCCATGAGCGAGATCGCGAGGACGGCGTGGGCTTCGTTCGTCTCAAGCATGGCTGGTCTCCGGCATGGCGACAACCGTATTCGTGAAACGCGAGACGGTTTTCAGCCTCGCGATGGGGGCGTGCGCCATGCACGGGCAGGCCCTTGGCGAGGCCGTGTGGGCCGGCGATCGCGCATACCCTGCGGGCCCGGACGATGTCACGCGTTTTTGATAGGTGTCCGTCCGGACGGATCTTGAGGAGCTTCCATGGCCCAACCGCTCGGCGCCGCGACAACCGAATTCGAGAAGGCCGACCGCTGCGCGAGCCTCGACCACCGCCCACGCGTGCTGCTGGGCAAGATGGGCCTGGACGGCCACGACCGCGGCGTCAAGGTCATCGCCCGCGCCATGCGCGACTCGGGCGTGCACGTCATCTACAGCGGCCTGTGGCAGACGCCCAAGAGCCTGGCCATCAGCGCCCGCGACGAGGACGTCGACGTCATCGCCGCCAGCATGATGAGCAACAGCCACCTCACGCTCGGCCCGAACCTGCTCAAGGCCCTCGCCGGCGTCGGCCGCGGCGATATCCCCGTGCACATGGGCGGCATCCTGCCCCAGGAGGACCTGCCCGCGCTCAAGGAAGCCGGCGTTGCGCGATGCTTTACGACCGGCGTGGGGCTGATCGATATCGTCGAGGCCGCCGCGTCGACGGTCGACGCGTACCCGCAGGAGATCGAGAGCGGCCACGCGACCGCCCAGCTCGCGCGCGACATCTCGCTCGCGCACCTTGGGCGACCCGTGCGCTCCGGCGCCGTCCGCCGACGCCCCAAGCGCGTCATCGGCATCACCGGCTCGCCCGGCGCCGGCAAGAGCACGCTGGTCGCCCAACTCGTCAGCGAGCACGCCCGCCGTGCCGAGCAAGACCCGAGCCTCGGTCGCTGCGCCGTCGTCGCGTTCGACCCCATGAGCCCGATCTCGGGCGGCGCGTTGCTCGGTGACCGCCTACGTGTCGACTTCAACCGCCTCGGCGAGGCCGCCTACTACCGCTCGCTGGCCATTCGCGGCGAGGACTACCACGCGCTCGAAGAGGTCACGGAGCTGATCGGTGGCGCATGCGAGGGTGCCGACGCGTACGACACGTTGTTCATCGAGACCGTCGGCGCCGGCCAGAACGAGACGCGCATCCGCGACCATGTCGACCGCACCGTCGTCGTGCTCACCCCGGGCATGGGCGACGCCGTGCAGATGGACAAGGCGGGAATCCTGGAGATCGCCGACCTGTTCGTGTGCAACAAGGCCGACCATCCGGGTGAGAACGAGCTGGTCCGTGACCTCAAGGACATCTCCGGCAAGCGGCCTGTGCTCGAGACCGTGGCCACCCACGGCACCGGCATCCCCGAGCTGCTCGACGCCCTGGCGTAGGGCTCAACCCGGCTCTCCAAGATCCCGATAACCCCAACGGAAGCCCCGCAAAACGCCGCCTCCTGAGCCGGCGTATACGCTCCCTGAGGAGGAGGATGGTGATGACCAGAACGAGCGTGCTGTTCGGGATGTGTGGCCTTGCCTGCACCGCGAGTGCGTGGGCGCAGGGCGTCCGCTACACCGACGCGACCGATGCCTGCCGCATCGACTTCACCCATGGCCAGGCCGCCTGGCCCGTCCCGCCGCTGTTCCCAGGCCAGAACGAACGCTTCGGCGTCGGACCGGCCGTGGGCGACTTCAACAACGACGGGTTCGACGACGTCTACATCCCCAACTCCGCCGGCTTTGCCAACCACCTTTACCAGAACAACGGCGACGGCACCTTTACCGAGATGGCCTCGGCCGCCGGCGTCGACCACGTCGCCGGTTTCAGCAAGCAGGCCCTGTGGCTCGACCTGGACAACGATGGGTTCGATGATCTGGTCGTGTTCAACGACTCGTCGGAGTTCGACGACTCATTCCCGACCAGCCGCGTCTATCGCAACAACGGCGACTCGACCTTCAGCGACGTGACCGACCTGAGCGGGCTCGAGCACTACGACGCCACGCACGGCGGCGCGGCCGCGGCCGACATCGACAACGACGGCGATCTGGACATCTTCATCGGCGGCTGGTTCGAGCAGACGATCCACCTCTTCCGAAACGATGGCAGCTTCCGCTTCACAGATATCGCTGCAAGCGCTGGCGGCTTCCCCGACGACGACCGCTTCCACTGGCAGCCGGTCTTCCTCGACCTCGACGACGACGGCGATCAGGACCTCTTCGCCGCGGTCGACTTCGATGAGGACTATGCGCTGCGCAACAACGGCGACGGCACGTTCACCGATGTCAGCCACGAGTGGAACCTGGTGCACGTCGCCAACGACATGGGCGTCGCGGTGGGGGATGTCAACGGCGACGGCCGCCTGGACATCTACACCACCAACATGTCCTTCAGCCCGTTCAATACGAACGACGAGCCGGGGCCGAACGCCTTGTACATGGCCACCGACACCGGCGTGTTCGAGAACCGAGCCAAGACCTCCGGCGCCGACAACACGTTCTTCGCCTGGGGTACCTGGCTGTGGGACGCCGACCTTGACGGCAACCTCGACCTCATGGGCGTCAACGGCTGGGTGCAGCCCGAGTGGCACACGCGGGCCCAGTTCTTCCTCGGCCGCGGCGACGGCACCTTCATCGATGCCGGCCTGGGCAGCGGGCTCGATCACCAGGGCGACACCCGCGGCCTCGTGCCGATCGACCTCGAGAACGACGGCGACATCGACATCATCCTCACCGACGTGTTCGGCAAGGCCGTCGTCCTCCGCAACGATACGGACCGCGCGGGCAACTCTTGGCTTCGCGTCCGCCTTCGCGGCACCACCAGCAATCGGCGCGGCGTCGGCAGCAAGGTGTTCGTCACTGTCGGCGACCGCACGTGGCGGCACGATGTATTTGTTGGCGGCAGCTTCTACAGCGCCCCGCCACTTGAGGCCCACTTCGGGCTCGGCGCTGTCGACACCATCGACGAGCTTCGGGTTGTGTTCCCCAGCGGACGTGAGGCCGTACTGACGGATATCGATCCGAACCAACTGATCACCGTCACCGAGCCGATGTAGCCCGTGCCCGAGAATCCCAGGCTCTGGGTCCTGCTCGCGGCCGCGGTGTGGTACCTCGGCTGGGGCATCGCAGCCGTCGTGCGCTACGGCGTGGACAAGCGAGCCTCGAAGCAGGGCGGCTGGCGCACCAAGGAAGCAACGTTGCGCAAGGTCGAGCTCGCCGGCGGCGCGTTTGGTGCCGTGATCGCGCAACGGGTGTTCCGCCACAAGACGAGCAAGCCGGGCTTTCGCGCCCTCACGCTGCTCATCGCCGCGGTCCACGGCGCCATCCTGTGTGCCATCGGCTGGTGGGCCTTCAGCGTCTGAGGCTCACGGCGTGACCGCTTCGGGCCAATACCGGAATCCATCCAGCTCCGGCTTGCGCGCAAACTCGAGACCAACCTTGGCCTGCCCCATCAGCGTGCCGGTCGCGACGGCGAGGTTCACCTGCGCGAGCTGGTAGTCCACGATGGCGGCCAATTCGCTAAGCTGCGCGTCGGCTAGGCGGGCGCTCGCGTCGAGCACATCCGTCGAGGTCGAGCGGCCGACGTTGAACTGCCGCTCCTCGGCGCGCAGCGTGCGAGTCGCAAGGCGTAATCGCTCGCGGGCGGCGATCACGCGCTGCCAGCTCGTGCCCATGTCGTCGACCGAGTCGAGTACCTCCTGGCGGATGGTCTGCTCGCGGAGCTGCTTGGTGGCGATGCGCTGGAGTCGACTGAGCACGAGGCCGCGCAGGTTCGAGAGCGCTGCCTCGTTGCCGATGGGAATGCCTGCCGTGAGCGCCACGCGCCAGTCTTCGAAGTCGTTCTCGACGAGGACTTCGGTCGCGCCGCCGTGGTTGCCCCCCAAACCGTTGATGCGGTACAAGGCATCGAGGTTTAGCGTCGGCAGCGCCTGGTTCTCGGCAAGGTCGATCCGCACGAGGTCCTGCGCGAGCTGGAGTTCCACTTCCAGCAGCTCCATGCGCGACGCGAGCGCCCGATCCATCAGCATGTCCGCGTTGGCGTCGTAGAGCGCTGGATCCGGAACGCTCGATAGGTCGATCCGGGCCTCGCTCTCGATGGGCAGCTCAGGAAGGTTGAGCAGCTGCTTGAGCTCCCGCTCGCGCAGCGACTGGGCGTTCTGGGCGACGATGATCGCCTCGGTGCGATCCGCCACGCCGCTCTCGGCCCGCAGGACCTCGATCTCGGGGACGCGCTGCGCATCGAAGCGGCGCTGCGCCCGCTCGAGCTGGGCGATCGCCAGCTCGCGCTGCTGGAGTGCGACGGCGACCTCCAGCCGAGACGAGTACAACCTCCAGTAGGCGCGATCCACCGCCGCGAGCTGGGCGATGACATCCAGCTTCGTGCGCGCGGCCGCAAGAGAGCGGTCGAACGCAGCGATGCGCAAGGCCGCGGTCGTGGCGCGCCGACCGGCCCCCCGCAGCAGCGGCTGGCTGAGGCTGAATTCCAAATCCTGCGTGAACGCGGGGTCGACGGTGGCAAACGGATTGTTGGTCTCGTTGCGCGTGAACGGTGCCGAGATCGTGAAGTCTCCGCCCACGCGCGTGGGGATCGCAATCGAGGGATTGAGCGACTGGAATTCCTGCTGGGCGTCCTGGAGTTCGCTGAAGGTTGGCGTATCGGTCTGCTGGGCGACAGCGGTCACGCGGAATACGGCCTCGAATGCGGCTTCCTCTTCAGAAACCCGCTCGGCGGCGATAGTGGGAGAGATCAGCGAGACGCGGATGTTCAGGTTGTTCTCGAGCGCCGCAGCGCGGGCTTGCTCGATGGTCAGCGGCACCGTGGGCGCGGACGGATCGACAACGACCGCCCGTGGTAAGACGGGCAACTGGTCCGGCTCACCAGCCTCGGGCGCGGTGGCGCTGAGTTCCAGCGGGCGGATGTGCTTCAGCCGACCCTCGGGCCCGAGCAGCGATTGATCTGTCGGTGCTCGATCGAACGGTGTCGCGCAGCCCGCTGCCAGCAACATCGAAACCACAACAACACCACACGCACGTGCTCGCATCAACCACTCCACGAAAAATCAGTCATGCCGCAACGCGACGATCGGGTCGAGTCTCGCCGCCTTGATCGCCGGGAATACACCGAAGACCACACCGGTGATCGCGCAGAACCCCACGGCGAGGCCGATTGCCCAGATGGGCATGCTCGCGTTCTCGAGCGGGGCATTGGGGATCTGCTGCAATCCGAGGATGATCGTCTGGCCGATGGCGATGCCCACGGCGCCGCCCATAAGGCACAAGACGACGGCTTCGGTCAGGAACTGGATCAGGATCACCAGCGGGCGCGCGCCGACGGCCTTGCGCAGGCCGATCTCGCGCGTGCGCTCCGAGACGGACACCAGCATGATGTTCATGATGCCGATGCCGCCCACAAGCAGGCTGATGCCAACGATGCCCGTGGCGCCCGCGACGAGGCCGGCCGAGAGCGACTCGAATTGCTCGAGATACTCCTGTGGCATCTGGATCTCGAACGTCGGATCATCGTCGGGGTCGAGGCCACGCACCGACCGGAGGATGAAGTCGATCTCCGCGCGAGTCTCCTCTGCGGCTTCGGGGCTCCGCATCGTTGCGGTGGCGTACGTGATCCAGCCGTTTGGATTGAGGGTGACGGCAGTAGAGAAGGGCACGAAGAACTCGGCGCGGCTGTTTCCACCGCCGAAGATGCCGGCAAGATCAAGGGTCTCGACGACCCCGACGATGAGGAAGCGGCGTCCGCCTACGAGTAGGAACTCGCCCACGGGCGATGTCGGAAGGTTGAACTCCTCGATCGCCAGATCGTTGATCAGGATGACGTAGCGGCGCTGCTCCTCGTCGATCATGTTGAACGGCCGGCCCATCGTGACCTGCCGGTTCTCGACGTCGTGCCACGCCGGGCGGATGCCGACCACAGGGGCCGAATCGACCACGAAGTTCTCGTAGTCCACTCGAGCCGATGCGCGCCAGTGCGGGTTGATGGCCGTCACCGACGGTGCGTGTTCGACGATTGCTTCGATCTCGTCGGGCTGCAGCTGCGTGTCCCGCCACGAGATCCGGCCGCGCCAGCTCTGGGGCAGGTCGCCGTCGATGTACACCTTGCTGGTGCCCACGGTCTCGAACTCGTCGAGCACGAAGCCGCGGAGCCCGTCGATCGCGGCCACGGTCGCGACGACCGCCGCGACGCCGATGACGATGCCCAGTGTGGTGAGCAGTGAGCGCACCTTGTTGGCCAGGATCTGCCCGAGCGCGAGGACGACGGTCTGCATCAGCAGGCGGATCAGGATCATGCCGGCGCTCCTTGCGCTGTTGGCGAGTCCTTGGACTCGGCCGCGGCTTGGTCCTTGGTTTGATCTTTGGTTTGGGCCCGGCGTGCGGCCGTGCTGGCAATCGACTGCAGGAACGCGAGGTGCAGCGGGTCCTCACCCGTAGGCATGTCGCTGAAGACCTTGCCGTCACGGAGCCGCACGATCCGATCCGCGTAGCCGGCGACCTCTTCCTCGTGGGTCACGATGACGATGGTCTGGCCCTCTTCGTGCAGTTCGGTGAACAGGCGGATGATCTCGGTGGTCGTGTGCGAGTCGAGGTTGCCTGTTGGCTCATCGGCGAGCAGGATGGCCGGGTCGTTGACGAGCGACCGCGCGACCGCGACGCGTTGGCGCTGCCCGCCCGAGAGCTGGTTGGGCCGGTGGCGCATGCGGTCCCCGAGCCCGACACGCCGCAGCGCGGCCTTTGAGCGTCCGCGTGCGCCGAACGTGTGCTTCTTGCTGTAGATCATCGGGAGCATGACGTTCTGGATGGCCGATGCTCGCGGCAGCAGCTCGAACGTCTGGAAGATGAAGCCGATGCGCTCATTGCGGACCTTGGCCAGGCGGGTTGCGGTCATCTTGCGTGTGGGGATGCCGGCCAGTTCGTACTCGCCGGCGGTGGGCCGGTCGAGGCAGCCCAGCACGTTCATCAGCGTGCTCTTGCCCGAGCCGGAGGCGCCCATGATGGCCACGAACTCGCCCGTGGCGATCTCCAGGTCGACGCCGTCGAGTGCTCGGACCT
>CALCCF010000102.1 GCA_937899905.1 uncultured Phycisphaeraceae bacterium | reverse complement strand
TATCACAGTGCCGTGGATCCTGACGCCCAGACGCCAACCGAGACTCCCGATACTGAACAGCCCCTTTGCGGCCTGCTCGTAATCGACAAGCCGCTCGGCCTTAGTTCGATGGCGGTATGCGCGCGTGTCAGAGGCGCGCTCCGCCGGGGGGGTGCCCCAAAGCGGGTCAAGGTTGGGCACGGCGGAACGCTCGATCCACTGGCTACAGGCGTGCTCGTCGTGCTCTGCGGCAAGGCCACGCCCTTGTGCGACCGAGTCATGCGAGGTACCAAGCGATACCTCGCACGGGTGGACCTCTCAGCGTTCACAACAACGGATGATCGCGAGGGCGAGCGGACCGAGGTGGAGTGCGCCGATCCGCCGTCGATGAGAGACGTCGAGAACGCGCTGCCGGCCTTCATGGGCACGGTCATGCAACGCCCACCCGCCTTCAGCGCCATGAAGGTGGGAGGGCGTCGGGCCTATGCGCTCGCGAGAAAGGGCCACACAGTCGAGCTCGAGCCGCGGCCAGTCGAGATTCACTCAATCAAAGTCACGGAGTACAACTGGCCCCTTGCGGATCTGGACATCGTCAGCGGCAAGGGCGTCTACATCCGTAGCATCGCACGCGACCTGGGCACCGCACTCGGAACCGGCGGCACGCTCGCGTCGCTCCGCCGAACAGCAGTCGGGGCCTTCACGATCGAGCAGGCCATGCCATTGAACGAGCTACGAGACGAGATCGGACAACCCGACCTCTTGCCGGTCGATCGCTGGATCGACGCGTGAGACTCAGCCTTCCTCGGCTGGCGTCGCCTGTTCGACCGTCTCGCTTCCGACCACCTCATCGCCATCGCCGATGATCTCGACGTTCATCCGCGTACGCATTGCTTCGAGTGAAAACGGGTTGCCCGACGGGAGCGCTTCGCGCAGTTCGTCAAGCCGCAGCACCATATCCAGCTGGTCGGCCTGACGGCGGTACGCCTCGATCGTCAGCGGCGAGATGCTGTCGATGGTGCCGATGCCGAGCGAAAGGGTCTCGGGAATAGCCACACCGATCGTTCGATCACCCCGAGGCGTCTCTTCGATATCACTCAGCGGATCGAGGCTGTCGAACACTTCCATTGCGGCGTCACGGAACGGCTCGGTGTTGAGCGCCGCGATCGGCTGCGGCTGGAAACCGCCCGTTGCGACCACAGCCGCGGGAGTCACACGGATCAACTGCGGAATCGGAGCATCAAGAGTGGCACCCAGGGACTCGATCAGCTCGATCGCAGCCGCCGTGAGGCCACGCTCCGCCGCCGTGGCAGCCGCCTGCTCGGCGAACTCTTGCATGCGCTCGAACGCCTGCAACGCCCGCCAATCGTCAATGAGCTGCCCACGGATCTCATCGATGCTGTCGGGTTGCGACTCGTCGCGCACGTCGAGCACGGTGTAGAAATAGACACTCCCGCTCACATCTGTGGCGGGCACATCGGTGACGGGCAGGCCCTTCTGCAGCGCGAGGCGCGATCCCATCTCAGGCCGGAGTTCGCGCACCGCGAACAGCACCTGCGCAATCGGCGCTCTGGCCGAACCGATGCTGATCTCGGCCCTGCCAAAGCCGTCGAGTTGGCTGAGCTCTGAACCCCACAACCACCCCTCGGGACGCACAACCTCGGGCATCGGTAGAGAAACCGAGCCGTCCTGCGCCTCGGGGAATCGTGTGAGCCCCACGGTCTCGACCATCTGCTGCGCCACAGCCTCGAACGTGGGGCGACTTGACTCGAACCCCTCCGGCAATCGCTTGTACGGGCCTTCGGACTCAAGCGTCCGAGTTGCTTCGCCCATCACTCCGACGAACGCCTGCTGGGCCGAGCGGATCACGTCATCGGCGATCTCCCGTCGGACCTCACGCTCGATCCGGTCCCGGTCGTCCGCAAAGGGCGTGACCTCTTGCCCCGCGGCCTCGCGCTCACGGGTCTGGGCTTGGTACCGCTTGCGGATCTCCAGCGGGTCGGGCGTGATCGCTTCCTCAATGGCCGGCCGATCGATCCTGATGTACTCGATCTTCAGCCGCTCGGGGAGGGTGTAGCCGATTCCGAACTCGCCGCCGTTGAGCGGCGTGCTCGCGAAGCGCTCGTAGTGCTCGCGGATCTGCTCTTCGGTCGGGTCGCCGGCGATCCCGGCGACATCCTCGCCACGGATCCAGAACGCCTCGATCATGGCCGAACGCTGCAACGCAGCCGCGTCGAGACGGGCCCGAGCATCGCTCAGCGGAGCGCTCTCGAAGTAGCTGGAAGTCAGGCGGTAGACCCCGCGCGCGACACTCAACGCCTCGTGATATTCGCGTTCGGTGATGTTGCTCGGCGGCGTGTTCAGGAAGCCGGCGATTCGATCCACCATCTCCTGGCGATCGGCCGGATTCATGGCGTTCCATTGCTGGCCCGCAAACTGGCGTGCCAGGTCCGGCCCGATCTGCTGCGCGAGTTGTAACTCCATCTGCTGGCGAGCGATCTGGGGCGCGAAGTCCTCGACCCACATGGCACCGTCGCCGGCGACGCCGATCAGGCCGGCGTCTCGGGCCTCACGCCGCAGAAGGTACCAATGCAAGCCCTCGCTGTCGGGATCGATCGCGGGCATCACCTGGCTTGGCAAGCGCTGGCGAAGCAAGGACTGCTGACGCTCAGCGAGCAGCACGTCCTCTCGGCGGATGTCCGTGCCGTCAACGCGCGCAACCTTGGGGTTCGCGAACCCGCGGCCGAACTGCTGGACGACCTGCGGGGCGGTGAACGCCACCATGAGCAGGGCGCCGAAGATGATCAGCATCCACTTGCTGTACTTACGGAGGAACTTGAGCATGCCGCCCGCCCGAGGCCCGTGGACCCTGTGGCTGCCGGGTGCCGGCGGACCGACCGGCCCCAGCATGCGCCAGCGCGAGAGCGCCGGCCGTCACCGCTTCCATCGATAGATCGACTAGAAGCGATAGAACTCGATAACCAGGTTCGTGTTCACGCGGAACGGAACCTCGTCGGCCTTGGGCGAGGCGACGACCTTGGCCTTCACCTCGCTGGGGTTGAAGCTGATCCACCCCGGCACCTCGTGGCCCGGCATGCTCTCCATGTTCTCGCGGCAGAGCTTGTGGGTCTTCTCCTTGACGGAGATCTCCATGCCGGGCTTCACCATGAAGCTCGGGCGATCGGTCTTGCGACCGTTCACCAGGATGTGCCCGTGGGCGACCATCTGCCGGGCGGCCCAGATCGTGCGGGCGATGCCCATCCGGCGGATGACGTTGTCCAGCCGACGCTCGAGCAACACGAGCAGCATGTCGCCCGAGTTACCCGGCAGACGCTTGGCTTCCTTCACGAACCGGCGGAACTGCTTCTCGCCGACGTTGTAGTGGAAGCGGAGCTTCTGCTTCTCCATCAGGCGGATGCCGTAGTCACGCGGACGGCGGCCACGGAAGCCGTGGATGCCCGGGGGCTGGCGGACGCGCTCGTTGCTGGTGTGCTTCTCGACCGCCTCGATCGGGACGCCGACGCGGCGGCTAAGGCGGACCTTGGGCCCGGTGTAATTCGCCATTTTCCATTCTCCGTCCCCATGGGGCCCGAACTGGGTCGCACAGGGTGCCGAGGCATTCCCCGGCGATCAGGCCGGCGACCGCGTCTGCGGGCCAGCGGGTGTCTGATCCGGCCCACACGGGCCCGGTTTGCTGAGCGAGAAGTAAACGCCACAACCGGCGACGAATCAAGCCAACTTCCGGCCTTTTTCCGAACATTGGATGCCGAGGCAGACTCAGAAGTGACAGGCATCGGACGTCCGCCAGACACACGCAATGGCCACGGTAAATCCCCACGTCCGGGGCCATTTCACAATTATCTTCATCGAGCTCAGCGCTCACCAGTCCAATCCCGGTGTTTGAGATTGGAGTGCCACCTCAGATCGGGTCTATCTCCGGTCATGACGGGGGTGGCGACGTAGTCCTTAAGGAATCAGGACCGAAGCCATGTTCGAGAACTTCCGTCTTCAGCGCACGCAGTCGCTCATGCTCACCGCTTTCTCAACGTGGCTGCTGGTCTTCTCATTGGGCCTTGCGATTCCGAGCCAGCCCTTGCGCGACATCGTGGTTGTATCAATTTTCAACCTCCGGGATGGGGAAGCTTTTGAGAAGTACGAAGAGGATGCGAGGAAGCGCAAACTCATGCAGGAATCTGCGCGAACTCAAGGGCAAGACAACGAGCAGCAGGTTGAGGAAGTGCAATCCGCGAATGACTCTCCGGGTGAGCCAGCCAAGCCCAGCAATGCTGAAGCGACAGCCGACCCTGGCCCCGCTCGCCCCCTTCGCGGAATGACTTGGTGCTGGCTGCCCGTACTCCTCGTAGCTATCGCGCTGACATCCACACCAACGAACCTCGTGCTGCTGTGCGTCTCGGGAGCACTGATCGGCGCATCATGCATCCGGATGGTCCAAAATGGCCTTCCGGCCACACGCAACGCGTCACGCTCAGGGAGCATGGACAGTGACGATGGCGATCTGGATTCCGAGACGGATTCCGTATCGAGCGATGACGCTGAGTCAACGGACATTGACTCGGACCGTGACGTTCCCGTAATAACTGCGGTCGTCAATGGGCTAAGCGTGTATCTTGCGATCGCAGCCGGGCTCATCGTCGTTCAAGGCAACGTCGTGTTTGATACGACCATCCCAGATCTGTACATCCGTCTTGCGTCAGCCGCAACGCTTTTTAGCATCGTCGCGGGAACGAATCGGTTCTTCGTGCACGACCTCATCCGAACCGTGAGCCCATTCGGCGGGGCACGGTCGCGATCAAGGGACTGATAGCTGCCACGTCATCTGCCAACACACCCACGTCCGGTACTCGCTCACACTCGGATCTTCGTCCACGTCCCCTGACCGAATCGGATCGTGAACACCAGTCCCCGGATGATCAGCTCGCTGCAGATCGCCAGCCACATCCTCGTGAGGCTCGGCTCCCAGCCCATGAATTCGCCCATCGGGTTGAGCATCTCGCCACCGCCAAGGAACTCTGGCAGAGGGATACGGACGCCGCTGATGAGGTACGCGGCTGGCAGCCGAACGCCGTAGGTCGTGATCCACGTCAGGGCCATGACCACCCGGACATCGCCGACGCCGCGCAAGGCCTGCCGGAAGACGATCGCCATCGCGAAGGGGATCTGCACCACGCCGCAGATCATGAGCAGCTGCGGCACGATCTCGCGGTGTTCGGGCACGGGTGTCAGCACGTTGGTGATCTGGATCGGGAACAGGAAGAGTGCCAGCCCGATCGCCCCCATGAGCCCGCTCGCCAACGCCGCGCAGATCAGCACACCGCGGATCGCGTGCCTCGGACTCCCGGCCCCGAGGTACTGGCCAGCAAGCGTTGCCGCCGCGATGCCCATGGCGAACCCCGGCAAGAAGCTGATTGCTTCGATACGGATCGCCCACATGTGCGACCCCAGCAATCCCGACGACTGGCCGGGCGTCGACTCCATCACGACCTGGAGCGCGTCCTTCACCGCGAGGTGCGCCACGAAGAACACAATCGCGAAGTTGCCCACCCACATGCCAAGCGACTCGATGTAGTTGGGCAGGCCGAGGCGAACGAGCCGGTAGATCGTGTGCCAGTGGGGCCTGAGCCGGCGCAGCCGCAATCGAACGCCGGACTTGCCCTTGAGGCAGAACGACAAGATCATCGCCGCACCCACGGCATCGCCCGCAACGGTGCCGATCGCGATGCCCACGATTCCAAGATTGAATTCGAACGGGTTCGGTAGGAACGGGAGGTCAACGCCGCTGAGCGCAAAGCTCACCGCGATGTTCACGACATTGCGCGCGATCATGGCCCACAACGGGCGCACGGAGTCCCCCGCACCGCGAAGGCACGCGATACCCCCAAACAGGATGCCAGCGATGGGCGTCGCCCCCGCGATGATGAGCATGTAGACGCGGAACGCCTTGGCCCCGGCTTCGCTCAGCCCCATGAACCCGGGGATCCAGTACGTGCTGACGGCGACCAGCACGCCCACCACGCCGGCGAGCACCATGCTCAGCACCAGGCACTGCGCCATGGCCGCGCCCGCGACGCCCATGCGCCCCCTGCCCACGGAGCGGCTGATCAGGCTCGTCGCGCCCATGCCCAGGGCCATGAAGGTGAGCCCGATGAACCACATGATGAAGCTGGCCGCGCTGATGGCATCGACGGCATCCACGGCCGAAACCCCCAGGGCCCCCTTCCCATCGCCTGTCAGTTGGCTGGCCAGCACCGTGTCAGTAAGACCAACGAGGGCGTTCAGCGCGCTCTCGACCAGGATGGGCCAGGAAAGCACCCAGATCGCCGCGGCCATCGACAGGCCCTTGAGCCGCCCAGAACGCAGCCTGCCGTGCTCATCGAGGCCGTGGGCCGGTGGAGGCGGGCCTCGAAGGATGTCCACAACCCCCGTGGCGTTCCGCCAGTCGAGCGCTCCGCTGATGCGGGCCAGGGTTGTCGACCGTTTCGGGGACATCGAGAGATCCGTCTCATCACGTAACGCGAAGGGGAACGTTGACGATAGGGAGCTTCCGAGGCTCGGCCCGCCCAGAATCGACGCCCACGGGCCTTGTGGGGCACTTACGAACGGCACAAGGGGAATGCCATGCATCGAACATCGCTCAAGACCGCCTTCCGGCTCGCACTCACGGTGGCGTTGGTTTGCTCGCCGGCGACCGCAGCCGCGGACGAGGCCCAGGTCCTCCAGCCGAGGACGCCCCTCACCAAGGCCGACCTCGCTGCCCGGCCCGCGTACGAGCACCGCTTGACCGTCAAATTCGCTGACGCGGTACGCGCTCGGATCGGCCCAGACGGCCGCCTCACGAGCCTCTC
Source organism: uncultured Phycisphaeraceae bacterium (assembly GCA_937899905.1). GTDB lineage: Bacteria > Planctomycetota > Phycisphaerae > Phycisphaerales > UBA1924 > JAHCJI01. Next base: position 21,557 of record CALCCF010000102.1, on the reverse strand, counting down.
AGGAATTGACCTTGAGGCCCTCCAGGACGCGATCTCTGCGACCATCGCGGGTGATGCCGCCGTGACATTCCGCCCGCTGGTCGACCTGACCGAGGCCCAACTGGACGGCATGCTCGCCGACGCCGCGCAGCGGAGCGGCCGCGCACAGCCTGACCTTGGCGGCATGATGGCCGTCTCGGTTCCGCTCGAGTCGATGGAAGCGGTAGCCCGCATCCTGCACGCAAGCGAGCTGGTCGAGTACGTGCACTACCAGCAAGTCTCGCCGCCGCCACCCGGCTGGTTTGGTAATGGTCCCGACTCGTGCACCGACATCGCACCCGCGACCAGCAGCTACTTCGGCTTCCAGGGTTACCACGGTGTCACAACCGGCATCGGAATGTCCGCCGCTTGGGCCGTTCCCGGGGGACGTGGCGAGGGTGTAAAGGTTGCCGACTGCGAGTACTGGTTCGACGGGGAGCATGAGGACCTGTGCGACATCATCCCCGAGCCCGGCCAGACACCCGATCCGTTCATCTTCGATCTCGGGTGGCACGAGCATGGCACGGCGGTCCTGGGCGAGATGGTCGGCGGCGACAACGGCTACGGCGTGACCGGGCTCGTGCCCGATGCACAGGCCTACTTCTTCCCAGAATCTACAGTCGAGAGCGGGCCCCGCCGCGTGGCCGCCGTCTCGCGCGCGGTTGGTACACTCGACGCCGGCGACGTTGTCCTCCTGGAGATGCAAACCACGGGCCCGGGCGGCGACTTCGCCCCGGCCGAACTCGACCCCTCCGTCTGGCTCGTCACGCGTGTCGGCACGGATCGCGGAGTCACGGTCGTTGCCGCGGCGGGCAACGGCAACCAGAACCTCGATTCTGCGCCATATGCCGAGTACCGCTCGAGAGGCGATAGCGGCGCCGTCATTGTCGGTGCGGGATCATCTCGAGGCAGCCGAAGCAAGCTCGGCTTTAGCACCTTTGGCAGCAGGGTGAACGTCCAAGCCTGGGGCGAGAGCGTGTTCACCACCGGCTACGGCAGCTTCATCCGAGTCGGCGGCGATGATCGCCAGTCGTATACAAACTTCTTCTCCGGCACAAGCTCGGCTTCGCCGATCGTCGCCTCCGCGGTTGTGTCCCTCCAGGGCATCCACCGCGAGGCCACCGGCCAGCCGATGGATCCGGTCACGCTCCGACAGCTCCTGATGGACACCGGAAAGCCGCAAGGCTCCGGCGGGAACATCGGTCCGCTGCCAGACATGGCGGCCGCCGTCGACGCGCTGCTGACCGGTCTATGCCAAGCCGATTTCGATGGCGATGGCGATCTCACGCTGTTCGACTTCCTGGCCTTCCAGTCGGCGTTCGATGCAGGGATCCCCGCGGCGGACTTCGACGGCGACGGAAGGCTGACGATCTTCGACTTCCTGGCCTTCCAAGTCGCGTTCGACGCCGGTTGCTGAACTGGGGCTTCGGCGATGCCAAGCAGATTCCTGGGAGGAATCTGCACGCCATGGTGAGATTTCCTGTTCCGTTCAACGACCGATCGTGGTATACCTATGAGAGAAGGCGGCCCTCCGGTGCCCCATCGTGGGGGGATCGGTACGGCCGTTCGCAGAGTGTCTGGGTCCGCACACTGACGAAAATCGTCGTGCGTCCCGGCGTGAACATCACTGGGCTCGGCGTACGCGAGCCCAAAGGAGAGGTGATCCATGTATCGTTTCGCTTCAACAACCGTCGCCACGCTCGCCCTGGTTGCCGGCAGCACAGCCGCGCTCGCTCAGGACACCGAGGGTGACATGAACCGCCCCACGCTGTCGAAGTCCGCATTGCTCCCGGGTGTGGACGAGCTAGGCGACACCATCGGCTGCCCCACGGACATCAGCACGCTCACCGGCGACACCGGAAACCTGGGCTTCGAGTTCGCCTTTGGCTACTACTGGATCACCCACAACGGTGAGTTCGTCACAGGCACCCAGGTGCTCGTGCAGACCGACGAGGACTTCAACATCGTCGCCGAGTACTTCCAGCTCACCAACTCGCCCAGCTGGGGCCACCGCGATGGCACCTCCATCGAGAGCGAGAACCGGCTCTTCTTCGGTGCCGAGGACGGCGAGGTCACCGAGTACGTGTTCGACCCCAGCACGCAGCGCCTCGACCTGAGCGCCTCGCAGATCCTCCAGTTCGATACCGCCGACACGGTCCGGGCGTTTACCTGGGACCCCAACCTCGAGCAGTTCTACAGCAAGGACTTCGGCGGTACGGTCAACATCTTCGATCGCAACGGTGCGCTGATCAACTTTGGGTCGGCCGACATCTCTTCCTACGGTGCTGCATACGACCCCGCCACCGAAACGGTCTGGTTCCACGGCTACCGCGTGGGCGAGGGCGGCGGCTCCGATGCCCCCAAGACCCGCATCGCCGAGTGGGATCCCGCCAGTGGCTCGATGACCGGCCGCTCCGTGGACACCGATCCTGCTGGTGACACGACCTTCATCGGCTACATCGCTGGTGGCATGGACATCGAGGTTATCGATGGAAACTCGGTCGCACTCACCCTCGGCCAAGGCGATCCGTTCGACTACATCCAAGCGTTCGCGATCGACGGCGACGGCGCGCCCTGCGATCCGGGTGGATGCCCGGCCGACCTCGATGGCGACGGCGTGCTCACCATCTTCGACTTCCTGGCGTTCCAGACCGCCTTCGATAACATGGAGGCCGTGGCCGACTTCGACGGCGACGGCTCGTTCACCATCTTCGACTTCTTGGCGTTCCAGACCGCCTTCGACGCCGGCTGCCCGTAAGCTCGAGCTTCCGCAAGTTTCGGATATCGGATAACTGGTTGAGCCCCCGGAGAGTCGTCTTCTCCGGGGGCTTTTTCTATCAAGACCTTGACGCGCGTGCCACCATCTTGCTCCAACGCGCCTAATCGCCTTGGTACACGAAACCGTTGCGTGTACGGTGCAGAACAAGCACATGTCCGCAACGCCAAGGCCTCGGCGTTGCGTCGGGGGAGTGGACGAGTGAGGCCTTCCTTATTCCCCAGAGGGAGGATCGAACATGAAGAAGCAAGCCACAAGCATCGCCGCCATCGGCACACTGCTCGCCGCAGGCGCCGCGCACGCCGACCCCGTGCGGCTATCGCACAGCCTCGAAGAGACCCTGGTCACCACAGGCACCATCCTGTGTGCCTCGACCGGCGCGCCGCAGACCACCGCAGAGAACAGCGTGTACCGCTCCTTTACGCTTACAGACTTCGGCGTGACCGAGTCAGTCACCATCGAGACGGTTGAGTTCGGAATCGAGAACCTCGCGCTGCCGACCTCCATCGAAACCGATCTGACGGTCAACATCTACCAGGCTCCGGCGGGCTCCGCACCCGCCCTCGGCCAGGAGCTCATCGGGTCGGCCGTGTTCACCTCGACCGATCGCGCGCTGGAGATCATTACCATCGACATCGACGGCGTTGTTGATGCCGGCAATGCACTCATTGTCGAGCTCTTCGCACCAGACTTCACGATCGACGGCCTAACCGGCGACGTGTTCTTCCCTGGCTCCAACGCATTCGGGCAGACAGCTCCGAGCTATATCCGTGCCCCAACGTGCGGCGCGGTCGATCCGACCGACTACGCCGATATCGGCTTCCCCGACGTCAACCTGATCCTCATCGCCAACGGTGAGTCGGGTGCCGCGACCTGCACTGCCGATCTCGATGGCGATGGCTCACTCACCATCTTCGACTTCCTCGCGTTCCAATCGCTCTTCGATGACGGCGACCTCGCTGCCGACTTCGACGGCGACGGCACGCTGACCATCTTCGACTTCCTCGAGTTCCAGACCCAGTTCGACGCCGGCTGCCCGTAAACCGCCAGCCGTATCACGAATGCAAAGTCCGGTCAGCCTCACACCTCCCCGAGGCTGACCACCGAGCGGTCCCAACCCATGGGTCCGCTCGGCTTTGTCATTGCCGCAATTGGGACTCAAGCCCGGCGGCTGAGCCTGGAGATCAGCACCGCGAGCAGCTGGCAGCGCTCAACGAGGCTCGCCAGTTCAATCCACTCGGTCGGTGTGTGCAAACCCCCGCCACGCACACCGAGCGTGTCAATCGTGGGGAGGCCAGCGTCCTGCAGGATGTTGCCGTCGCACGCACCGCCCGTCTTCGTGAACGGCAGCGATTGGCCCAGCGCCTCAGCAACGCTCCGGGCCTGCATCGCGAGGGATTCCGTGGCCGGGATCAAGGGCTTCGCGGGCCGGTTGAACGATCTCCGAACAATCACCGCCGCACGATCGCCCTCGCATACCTCATGGGGCGTCGCGAGCGCGTCGAGCCGGCGCCCCATCTCCTCCGAAACGGTCGGATCCGGGTAGCGTGCGTTCCCCCATGCGGCGGCGTGATCAGGAACGGCGTTTGTAGCCGAGCCGCCCTCGATCGGGCCGACGTTCATGATGTACGACCCATCCTTCGTCGGGTCCGCCATCTCCCCGATCGCGGCCATCGCTCGTGCTAGCGCTGTCACTGCGCTTACCCCGCCGCGAAAGTCTCGACCCACATGGGATGACCGACCGACGCACTCGATCATGAACTGGCCGCTACCCATGCGTTCGACGGCCAACTCGCCGCCGGGCAACGCCGGCTCGAGCGCGATCCCAAAGTCGTGCTTGCCCGCCTGCTCTCGAAGCGCGCGCTCGCTGTGATAGCTCCCGGTCTCCTCGTCCGCATTGAGAAGGAACGTCCAACTCGCGTGCGCACCCGCCGCTTCGAGGCACTCGAGTGCGCACGCCGCGATCACCAGCCCGCCCTTCATGTCGACGCAGCCCGGTCCGACCGCCGTCGATCCATCTTTCGAGACATCGAGCGTCTGGAACGGGCCGTCCGCCGGATGCACGGTGTCCAGGTGGCCGGCGATGAGCACACGCCCCATGTCGGGCCGAAGTCGAGACATCACGGCGGTGGGGGGCACGCCGTCGGCCGCACTCCCGCGCAACCACGCGGGGCGTTCGTCACCATCGACAAGCCCGAAGTCTGCTCCAATCGCGCGCATGCGCTCCGCAAAGATCTCGCGAGACTCGTCGATACCCTCACCGCCCCCTGGTCCCGTCGGCGTCTCGACATGACGCTTTAGGTCTTCGAAGAGGAACTCAGACCGCTCCGCGATCAGATCGCACGCTTTGCGTTCTTCAGCCGTTAACTCCACAGTCAAGCCAGAGTCCTTTCCGGGCTGCCCACCCACGATCCCTCAAACACGAACTCAGCGGGCCCAGCCTGCCGCACGATTCCATCGCCACCACTCTCAGGCGGGATCCACGAGACGATCAAAGGCCCCCCGGGCAAGGCCAGTTCCGCTTCATGGCCCAGCACGCCCTCCCTCGCTCCGGCGACCAATACGGCGCACGCCCCCGTCCCGCAGGCCTGCGTCGGACCCGCCCCGCGCTCCCACGTGTGCACGACCGCGTGCCGTGGATCGTCGACTGCAACGAAGTGCACATTGATGCGTTGCTCGAACGCGTTGTGATGCTCGATCGCAGATCCGAGCCTGCGAATCTGCGAACCAAGATCATCTCCCAGCCACAGATTCTCATGCGCAAACGCGACCGCGTGCGGATTACCTATCGACACGGCACAAAACCGAAGCCGCTGGGCATCGATCGCCAGCTCAAGCGGATCCACACTCTCGAGCGCTCGGGCCAAGACACCACTGTCCGCCAGCTCCAGACCGGGCGAACCCATGGAGACCCGAACCCGCCCCGCATCCAACGGCTCACACTCCAGGATCCGTGGTCCGGATTCGATGAACAGAATCGCATCGTCGTAGCCGAGACGATCCTGCAGATATCGCGCAACACACCGCGTGCCATTGCCGCACGCTTCGGCTTCGCTTCCGTCGGCATTGAAGGTCCGCATGCGAGCGTGGCAATCCGATTGGCGAGGCGCATCGATCACAATAACGCCATCGCCACCAACGCCCCGATGCCGATCGCTCAAGCCTGGCGCAAGCGACGACCACTCAAGCGATTCCAGTCCGGGGTCGGAGATAGCATCGATGTACACATAGTCGTTGCCTAGTCCGTGCATCTTCGTGAAGCGCATCACAACCTCCGTCCGTCGTGGCTCGGCGTTAGCGAATCCAGCCAAGGGCAGCGCCGATCGCCAAAAACGCACCCGATCCCAGCAGTCCAAGCAGCGTAGCCCACTTCAGCAGGCGCACCCGGCGATCCACGGGCAAGCGATCGATCGCGAGACCGGGCAACGCCGCCAAGGCCCGCTGCCGCTGCCACACGGAACCGTGACGGAAACCCCATCGACTCGGTTCGATGCCGTTCAGGACGCACACCCGGTCGAGCGACGCGGCCATGCACGCGGGACCCGCCGGATGGACGACGCCAGTATCTCCGCCCTGGGCCTCCGCGATCTCTCGACCGATCGCGACCGCCGCGTGCGCATCGGCCTGTCTCTCAATGAGGCGGCTCACAGCCCCAAACCACATCAATACCAGCACCGTCGCAAGAGCGACCGAACCACCTTCGGCGACCGTGCCGCCTGGCACCATCATCACGAGGGCAGGCTGGGCGAGGCTCAGCACCAGCACCGCGGCGAGAACCGACAGCAGGATCCACAACACGTGGTTCTGCCGCGAGTGGGCAAGCTCGTGGGCCAACACCGCATCAAGCTCGTGGCGCGGCATAGATCGCACAAGCCGATCCGTAACCAGCACGTATCGCGCGAGCGGGAGCACACCCATGAGCGCCGCGTTGGCGGACGCGTGCTGCCAGAGGCGGACGCCCCTCAACCTCGTGCCCATGGCTCGGCGCAACTCGCCCACGCGATCGTGCAAGGCACCCTCGGCGAGCCGCTGGGTACCCAAGACCCGCACGATAACTGCCGGTGCCATGGCCACGATCACCATGGTCCCTGCGACGTCGATCGACATCGCGACCCAGCCAGGAGAGTCCGAAAGCACTTTCGCGACCGCCTCGTGCCAGAACACGATGAGCGTCACCGGCACCAGCGGCATGGCGAGCATCGCCCGGGCAACGCCCACGGTGGACTCGAGCCGCGTCGGCAGCCGATCCGGTAGGCCACCCTCGTCGAGTTGACGCATAACCAGCGCCTGCCGCATGCGGTCCTGCAGCGGGTATTCCGCCCACGAGATACACACGAGTGCGAGCAGTGGCGGGAGTGCGGCCACGATCTCATCGAGCACGATCCAAGGACCGATCCACGCCTCGACAGCACCGATCGCGTCGGTCGCAACACTCCACCCCGCAAACGGGAGCACCAGCAACCACCGCAACCAACTCGCGAGTCGCATGCCCTGGAGCAGCAATCTCCTCGAGCCACGGCTCGCAGCCCCACGTGCGCACGCCGGCAGGACAACGAGGGCAATCAGCGCAAGCACCACGCACCAGCCGCTGGCGATTGCGAACTGCATCGGCTCGCCCGCGACTGTGCCCTCGCGCGCCCGGGCGAGGTCACGACCAAGCAGCAAGCCCACGAGGAGGATGAGGACGTGGATGTTTGGCAACGCGGCTCCCGGCCGGACTGGAGGCCAGCCTTAGCCCTCGTCGACGAGCGCACCGATCCGTGGCAGAACACCGAGATCGACACTCGCCGGGTTATCGACGTAGGCGTCGATGTTCAGCTCGTCTTCATTGATCGAGGTAATCACCACGCCCAGGCGCCCCTGGGCCCGAGCCTGCTCGTAGTCCTCGACGCTGGGCCCAGCAAATCGGCTGTTGCGCTCGCGCATGACGTGGAAGTGGTACATGGCCAGGGCACGCACGCTTTGTTCGAGCATGTCCGAAGACGCAACGAATCGGTCGTCACCCTGGCGGTGCTGCGGCCGAGGCGGATACAGCTGGGCGACGAATCGACCCGAGCCATCGACGAACAGCAAGCCACCGTACTCGGTCGTGTCGTCTTCGCGGTCCATTTCGACCTGCTCGAAGATGCGCCCCATAACCTCGGGATCGTGCAGGGCGACATCCACTGCAAGCATGCCAAGGACGTCTCCCCAGGTCAGCTCCGCCGACGCCTCGTCCAACGTGCTGGGAATATCTCGAAGCTCGCTGCGTTCGGCCCGCCGCGGCGTGGTCTCACGGTCGGCGACCCTCGAGCGCAGGCGTCCTTCGAGTTGAGATGGCGTATCACGCATCCAAGTCTGGCGATACACCGACGCCCAGCGCACCGCCTCCAGGTTGCGCAGCTTGAGCCCCGCGGCCTGCTCATCGCTGAGCATCGCCACCGCCTGCCTGGTCTGGGACCACCACGTGGGGTCACCATCGGCGAGCGCGATCAGCCAACGCAGTTCCTCGCCGTTGCGGGCGACCACCCCAAGCTCGGCCAGCCCGCGACGGATCACCGACAGGATGCGCGCGCCCTGCTCGTCGGTGGGCAGGTCGCCCCTGCGAAGCACGGACCGGCGAGCCTCGCCGCTCGGGTCGAGGCGGGCCAACAGGTCCCACGCCGCCTCCCGCGCTCGGGCGTCCAAATCGATGGAACCCAGCGAGCCCTGCTCGGGGTTCAGGAACACGCGCGTCGCGATCAACTCCAGCGATTGGTCGGGGTTGAGCGCTTCGAGCACCACCCGCTCCACGCGCTGCTCGTCGGGGATGTTGACATCCTGGATCGCGAACGATCGGATGAACGCCGGCGTGAGGTCTTGCCAGCTTCGGGCCACGGCCTGCCGTCCCATGCGGTGGATGACCTCGTAGTCGTTCTCGGTGGGCACGCGCGCGCGGATGAAGCTCTGCGAGTCCCGCAGGCCCGACCACGAGTCATCGCTCATGAGCAGGTCCGTTGCGGCGATCCGAAGCTCGGCCGGGGCCTGGTCGGACCACACCAGATCCTTCAACGGTTCGCGGACCTTCTGGCGGTCGGCGTTCGGGTCCTCCCACGCCGCGCGCATCGCCGCAACACGCTCTGGCACTCGCAACTCCGGATTGCCGAGGTCCGTCAGAGGGTCGCCGCTGAGCGTCGAGCCACGGCTGGCACACCCGCTCAGTGCGGGTGCCAGCGTGAGCACGCAAGCCACCTGGACGGCCAAGGCGATCGGAAAAAACGCACGCTGGACTACGGATCGATGCATAAGGCAATACTATCTAGTGACGAACGCCCCGGGCTGTCCCGGGTTCCGATCCGTAGCAAGCGCTCGGAGATCGGACGAAGCGTTGCACGGAGGAAGCCCCGCGTGGCGAACGAACACAGCCTGCCCCAGGCCAACAGCCCCGCCAGCCAGCCGTCTCTAGACGCGCTCTCACACCAAGCCCCGGCCCCGTCCGGCTCGGTTGAGGAACGCGTCCAGCAGGTCATCGAGCAGCTCCGCCCGAGCATCCAGGCCGACGGAGGCGATGTGGAGTTCCTCGAGGTTACCGAGGATGGCATCGTGCGAATCCGCCTGCACGGGGCGTGCGTCGGCTGCCCCAGCAGCAGCCTGACCCTCCAGGTGGGCCTTGAGCGGAATCTGCGTGAGCACGTGCCGGAAGTCGAGGCGGTCGAGGCCCTGGAGTAGCCCGCTTCAGAGGCCCTCAGCGCCCTGTCCAAACTGCCCATTTTGACGCATTCCTCGATTCCAGTCGGAATCCGAAGTCCCGGTGAACCATGGACTTGCGGTTATCGGTGCGGGCAAACCATGAAGTTCTCGCTTTTTGGAACGGCCCGGTTGGTTGTCGGTTACACTGGCGCAGGTGGGAAAGGCGAGCCGGTGGTGGCCCGCGTCGACACGAGGCGCGCGAAGACAATGAGCGACGCGGCGCATGGTGGGGCCGCGAACGGACGCAAGGTGGCGTTTGGATGCTTGTGATTACCCGTCGCGAGGGCGAGGAAGTGGTGGTTGGCGACCCGCGCAACCCCATCGGGATCGTGCGGATCGCGTCGATCAAGGGCGACCGGATCCGATTGGCCTTCGACTTCCCCAGGACGATCGATGTGCACCGGCGTGAGGTCGCCGAGCAGATCGCCTCGGAGGAAGCCCATCAGGCCCCCGAGATCGAGATCCACGTGACCGATCGTCTGGGCGACGCCGCCCACGCCTGAGCGGCCCGACCAGACAACCTGAGATCCCTACGGGCACCCCGCGTCAAAGGCGTTCTGGAACGCCAAGAAGTCGAACAGGGTGAGGCTGCCATCGCCGTCGAAGTCGGCGCGAAGATCCCCGGCCGCGAAAAGATTTTGAAAGGCGAGGAAGTCCAAGATGGTCGGCGCGCCGTCCCGGTCCAAGTCGACTGCGCACGGCGGGACGACCTCCGAGGACCCCATGTCGACGACCGGTGAGCCAACGCCGCTGTCGGCCGAGTCCGGATCGTCGAGCACGCGAACTCGGCCGTCGACATCCCGAGAGATCGCCTCGCTCGTGTCCCCGTCGCCATCCAGATCGAATTCGTCCGGAGGAAGCAATGTCGTGTTCGCGGCGTCGATGACCGGGGACCCCGGCATTGGTACAAACGCGCGGTCGAGCATCGGGTCGGCGTCGATGTTCCCCTCGCCGGGGAAGCCGCCAACGATGCACGACCAGACGGCCGTGACATCCGAACTGCCGTCGAACCATCCCGGTCCGTTGTCGATGATGCTGTTGCGGATGGTGATCGTGCCGCCGTCGCTGTAGATCGCCAGGCCCGACCCTTCGGGCGCAGAGATGATCCGGTTGTCCAAGAGCGTGGTGTTGGTGAAGTGGCCCGTCGTCGTCCGCACGCCGCCGCCCTCGACTCCGATGGTGGCCCGCGCGATGTTCGTGACTGCCAGCACGTTGACCATCGTCAGTTCGTCGGCGTCGATCGCGCCGCCGGCGGCGAAGGACGTGTTCTCCGAGCCCACGCGGTTCGTGGTGAACGTGCTGTTGATAATGGTCGCCCGCCCGGCGTGGATGGCTCCCCCGATCGCCGTGCCGTTGAGCGAAGGGGCCCGGTTGTTCTGAAATCGGCAGCCGATGGCAAGCACCGTGCCCGCCGAGATCGCTCCACCCCGAGCGACCGAGCCCGAAACGGTGTTGCCGTTGACAACCGTATCGATCATCTCGACGTGCCCGGTGCTAGAGATTGCGCCGCCGGCCCCGGGGCTCGCGCCGTCCCCGGGCGACGCGGCGTTGCCCTCGATCCGGCAGCGCTCGAAGAAGAGCGTGGCGTCGATGGCCTCGATTGCGCCGCCGCTGCACGCGGCACCGACGTCGTCACAGACGATGCTCGTCGTGCCGTTTCTGCTGATGAGGCAGTCGATGAAGCGGACCGATCCGCCGATGACCTCGAACGCTCCGCCGCGCTCGCCTTCGAAGCAGTCCACAGCCGCGCCCCGATTGTCCTCGATGATGCAGCCCTCGAACGCGAGATCGACGCCGCGGACGCGGAACGCGCCGCCGCCCTGGGAACGGAAGCCCTCGATCGTCAAGTCCTCGAACCGTGTGCCCGAGGACGCGGCCGACTCGATGCTCATGGCCCGGGCGATGTCGGTGGCCGGATCGAACGAGCCCCGCCAGCGCACGTCTCGCGCGTCGCCGGTCTCGCCGCGGAAGGTCAGCCGGATAGCGGGCATGACCAGGTTCCAGTTGCCCGGCCCGGTCAGCGTGCCGGCTCGCAGCACGATCGTGTCGCCGTCCATCGCCGAGTCGAGGGCCGCTTGAATCGTCGGGTGCTCGGGGCTGGGGACGAACAGATCTTCGGCGAGGGCCGCCGAGGACAAAGCGGTGCCGATGGTAACGAGGGTCAGCAGGGTCGTGAATCGCACGTTTGCCTCCTTCTCCAAGCAAGATACCAGCTTTCCCGTGGCAGTCCAAGGGTACTTCGTCCCGGAACGTTGAGAATCGCGACCTGCGGCCTTCGACCAGCCTTGATGCGGGCTCACGGACTGATGTTCTAGTCGGCGCGCGTGTTCGTCGTCATGCCCGACGCGATCCTCGAAGTGTCCGAGGCTGTCGTGGTCAAGCCGCCGACGATCGAGGGTGAGTCCGAGACGATCTTCGGCATACCCAAGATCGCCTCCGACAAGCGTTATCCGGGCGTAGAACGGCTAATTCTCGCGGTCTGGCCGCGAGAATTGGGTGGTGTTTGGAAATGGGGGCGTGCCTGAGTGGAACGCAAGGCCGTGGGACCGGGGCCTGAGTCCTCGGGCCTAATCCTCAGGCACGTTGTCGCTCGTCACGATCTCGCGGAAGCGCGTGCGGAGGCGGTTGGTGATCGGGCCCTCACCGTCGCTGATGGGATGGCTGTCGGTGACCCCGCCCTTGCCGTCGTGCTCGAGCACCTCCCGGACGGCGATGATCTCGGCGGCCGAGCCGGTCATGAACAGCTCGTCGGCGTTGAAGATGTCCTGGAGGCTCAAGTGGTCGATGGCCACCTCGATGCCGCAGTCGACCGCCAGGCGATCGATCACGAAGCGGCGGGTGATGCCCTCCAGCGTGCCGTCCTCGACCGGCGGCGTGGTCAGCTTGCCGTCGCGCACGACGAAGATGTTGTCGCCCGAGCCCTCGGCCACCTTGCCCTCGGGGTTGAGCATGATCACCTCGAGCAGCTTGTCTTGGTCGTTGGTGATGTTCAGGTCACGCGTGAGGTGGATCGCCTCGCACTTGGCCAGGATGTTGTTGAGGTAGTTCAGGCTCTTGATGCGCGGGTCCAGGCTGTTGACGCCGATGCGCGGGCGATGGGCCACGACGACGCGCATGCCGGCCTCGTACATCGCGTCGGGGTACAGCTGGATCTGGTCGGCGATGCAGATGATGCCGGCGGTGGGGCAGTGGTAGGGGTTCAGGCCCAGCGTGCCCTCGCCGCGCGTGACGATCAGGCGGATGTAGCCGTTGACGATGCCGTTGGCCTCGATGCACTGGCGCTGGATGTCGACCATCTCGTCGCGGCTGATGCCGATGTCCAGGAAGATCCTCTCCGAGCTGGCCCACAGCCGGTCCATGTGCTGGCCGAGCATGAAGATCTTGCCGTTGTAGACGCGGATGCCCTCGAACACGCCGTCGCCGTAGAGCAGCCCGTGGTCGAAGACGCTGACCATGGCCTGGCTCTTGGGGACGATCTTCCCGTTGACGTAGACCAGCGGGCGCTCGCCGTCGCTGGCGGTGGTCGTGGCGTCGGGCTGGGCCGAAGTGGGGGTCGTCATCTGGGGGGTCGCCTGGGTCATGGCGTGATCTCCGTTCTCGGCCAAGTGTGGGTTCGTCCTTGTGTCCGTGGGCCCGGCGAGGGTCGCCTCCGAGGCCCCGCCCGCGTCGGCAGTGTAGATGAGAGGATCGGATCGTGTGGACGGCGCGCTGGTCGTCCCGCAAACCCGATCAAAGTGCATACATGAAGTGTAGGAGCGAAGCGATCAACAGGCCGGATCTCAGACCTTCACCCGGCCCCGCAGGTTCCCCAGGCCGCCATCGACCTCGATCACGGTGCCGCTCACCCAGGACTGGGCCGGGTCGAGCAGCATCATGATGGCCGGCACGATGTCCGCGGGCTCGCCGAGGCGGCCCAGCGGGTGCATCGCGGTCGAGGCCTTCTCGGCCATCTCGTTGCCCAGGATCGGGGCGCTCAACGGGCTGCGGACCATGCCCGGGGCGACGGCGTTCACGCGGACGCCATTGCCCGCGTACGTCGCGGCGGCCGAGCGGGCCAGCCCGATGACGCCCGCCTTGGCGGCGGCGATGGCCTCGTGGTTGGGCAAGCCGCTGCTGGCGGCGGCAGAGGACATGAGCACGATGCTGCCGCCCTCCTTTCGCATCGCCTGGCTGGCCGCCCGCACGAGGTTGAACGCCGTCACGAGGTTCACGTCGAGCGTCTGACGAAGCTCGTCGGGCGTGGTCAGGTGCGCGGGCTTGAGCAGGATGCTGCCCGGCAGGTTTACCGCGCCGTCGAGGCGTCCGTGGTGCGCGGCGGCATCGGTCACCGCCTGCTTGACCGCGTCGGCATCGGTCGCGTCAAAGTCGCCGATAGCCTGCCCGCCGACCTCGCTTGCCAAGGCACTGGCCTTGGCCGAGTCTCTCCCCGCAATCGTGACGCTGGCGCCCGACTCTGTGAGGCGGTGGGCCAGTGCGGTGCCGATGCCGCCGTATCCGCCGATGAGCAGGAAAGCGCGGTCGCTGAGATCGGTCGTCGTCATAGTTCGTGGCTCCTAGGCGGTGGTTGCGTTGAAGGAAGCCGCGGCGGGCTCCGCGGCGGCGTCGGTCATGCGGCGGACCCCGAGCTCCCAGCCGACGGCCGACGCGAGCGTTGGCCGTGTCCAACGGAAGCCCAGGTCTCTGAGTACCTGGGGCTCGGCCCGAGTCGAGGAAAGCAGCACCTCGTTGGCCTTCTCGGCGCCGAGAATCAGGCGGGCCACGCCCGCGGGCAGCCCGAGGAACGCTGGACGCCGGACCGCGGAGGCGATGGCCGAGGCGACGTCGTTTGCGGTCGCCGGGCTGAGCGCGCAGATGTTCACGGGCCCGCGCACGTCTTCGCGGTGCACCGCGAAGTGCAGCGCACCCACGGCATCATCGAGGCCGATCCAGGGCCACCACTGGCGGCCGGTGCCGATCGGGCCAGCGACGCCGAGCTTCGCGGGCGTGAGCAACGCCTTGAGCGCGCCGCCGGTCGAGCCGAGCACGACGCCAATCCGGGCATGCACGACACGAACGCCAACGGCCTCGGCCGACCGCGTGGCGGCTTCCCATCGCTCGACGAGCTTGGGCAGGTACCCCTCGCCCCGGTCGCTCGTCTCGGTGAGTGGCTCGTCTCCGCGATCGCCGTAGGCATGAGCGCCCGATGCGCTGATGAACACCCGAGGCCGGTAGGACGCCGGCAGCGACGCGATCGCGTGCGCCAGCGTCGAGGTCGAGTCGAGGCGGCTTCGCTCGAGCTCCGCTTTCCGCTTCGGCGTCCAACGACCATTCGCGATGTTGTCGCCGCAGAGATTCACGACGGCATCAACGTCGGCGAGCATTGCCGGCGCCAGCTCGTGTGCGGCGGGGTCCCAGCGACGCTGCTCCATGCCGTCGATGGGGTCAGTCTCAACCGGATGGCGGACGAGCCGGATCACATGGTGGCCGCCAGTGGCCAGGAACGCAGCCAAGGCCGTGCCGATCATGCCGCTCGAGCCGGCGATGGCCACGGTCATCGGCTCGGGACCACTTGCATGGCGAGCGAGGTCCACCCGCGTGCGCTCATGGCGAAACCAGAAGAGCCGGTCCAGGTCGCTCGCCAGCTTCCAGCCGAGAAGAGCACCACCAACTGGCCCGCCAGGGGCTCTGTACTCGATGTCGTCATCCAGTTCGCTCATCCCGTCGCCGGCCCCGGTGAACCGGTGGCAATGGGACCAACTCCCGAAAGGACCCGACAACTGGCGATCACAGAACTGGTCCGGCGGATCGTGGTCGAAGTGCTCGGCGATCCACGGCAGCTTGAAAGGGCCGACACCAATCATGAGGCGGGCGATGGCGCCGTTCCCGATGCGGGGGTGATCGGTCCCCGGCTTGCGTTCGGCGATGCGCACCGATTGCCAGGGCGGAGTGAGCCGCTCTAAAGCACCGGGGTTGGCGTGCCAGCGGTACAACGCCGGGGCGTCGCAAGGCATCTGGGATCGAACGCGGAACGACGTCATCCGGTGGGATCTTCCCATGCCCCGAGCATACCAACCGGCCACGCGGCGAGCGTTGGGGTGAGTAGAGTGCTCAATGACCGATACACCTGCCCCCGCAGCCGGAAACACGCATGGAATCATCGGCGTGAAGCCACTCGGCGAGTTGCTCGGCGCGATCGCCAGCAAGACACCGGCTCCCGGAGGCGGCGCGGTTGCGAGCGCTGCCGGCGCCCTCGCGGCGGCGCTCGCGGGCATGGTGCTGGCCTACAGCCGTGGGAAGAAGAGCCTGGCCGAGCACGCGGACACGCACGCGGCACTGATCGAAGAGTGCTCGAGGGCGAGCGGCCTACTCCTCGAACTCGCCGACGCGGACGCCGATGCATATTCCGAGCTCAATGCCCTGCAGCGGCTCGCAGCGGATGAACCGAGTCGTGCGGAGTCTCTGCCGGCTGCCGCGCAGAAATGCGTTGACGTTCCACTGGAGGTCCAGCGTGTGTGCCTCGACCTGCTCGGCGCATTCGAGGTGTTGGCGCCAATCGCCAACAGGTGGCTTCTGAGTGATCTCAAGATCGCGGCCATCCTGGCAGAGGCAGCCGTCAGGGCCAGCGCGTGCAACGTCGCCGTCAACACGCCGACGCTCGCCGAGGCCGTCGGCACGACGCAGGCCGAGCACGCCTCGAGGTCGAGCGACGAATCCTGCGACCAGGCGCGAGCATCGCTGGAGTCGATCGAGGCCGCGATCGACGGCTAGCCGCGTGTCTTCTTGCGCACCGGGGCCTTCTTCGTAGTCTTCTTCGCCGCCGCCTTGCTGGTCTTCTTGGCAACCGACTTCGGCGCGACCCGCTTTGGCTCAACCTTGGCCACCTTCTTCGCGACCTTCTTGGCGGTCTTCTTCGCCACCTTCTTCGAGGCCGGGGGTGCGGCAACACTCGCCTGAGGCTTCGCCGCTGCCCTTGACGTCGCGGGCTTGGGCGATGCCGTCTTCGTCGCAAGGTCCTGCATCATCGACGCCAACCGGTTGAGCTGCTCGACGCTCGAGGCGGGGGCTGGCTTGCTCACGGCCGCGCGCGTCTCCTTCTCAACGGTCCGGGCGGTCTCGATATCCTCGCGCAGCGCCTTCCGTGCCCGTTCGGCCCGCTGGCCTTCCGCGCTCAACGCCGTGAGGCTCTCCTTCAGCTCGCCCTTGAGGCGTGTCTCGAGCGTCTTCCAGGCCTGCTCGAGAGCCTGCCGCGCCTGCGTGGCCTTTGCATCGAGCTTCTCTGACTCGACCTTGGCCTTGTGGATGGCCTTCTCGGCGGCCTTGTCCGCGGCGGCGTTCGCCTTGGTCTCGGCTCGCTTCTCGGCCTGGTCGATCGCGTCGGCGAGCTCGACACGCTTGCTGTCGGTCTGCTCGGCCAGCGTGCTCAGGGCCTGCACCGCCTGATCGACCTTCGCGTCCAGCGTCTCGGCCTCGACCTTGGCCTTGTGGATCGCCCGCTCGGTCGCGGCTCCGGCGTGCGTCTCGGCCTCACCCTCGATCTGCTCGATCAGCTCGACCAGCGCCTCGCGCTTCTCCTCGGCACGCTCGGCGAGCGCGTTGAGCGTGTCGACATGACGCTGCACCTCGGTCGCCGGTCCGCGCATCGCCTCGTCCAGTTCGGCCCGACGCTCGGCCAGTTGGCCCTCGGCCTGATCGCACAGCTTCGTCGCCAGCGTGATCGACTGCTGCAGGCTGTCGCGCTGCTCGACCAAACGATCGAGCCAGAGCGCGGCGCTCTCGATCGACTCGCCCAATGCCTTTCGGCTCTCCTCGGCCTGGCGCCGCGCTCGCTCGCCATCGGCGGCCGTGAGCGTCATCTGCTCCATGGCACCGGCAGCGGACTTGGTAATCGCCGCCAGGGAGTTCTCGGCCGGGTTTGCCTGCCCAGCGCCGCTTGCCTCGACAACCGCCTCGGCGCGCTCGCAGAGCTTCTCGATCTCTTCGAGCCCGATCTCGAACACGCTGCGGGCCTTGGCATCGGCCTCGCTTGCCCGCTCCATGGCGGCTTCGGCGGCGGCGGCGGACGCCTCGATCTGCGGCGTGATGCCCGAATCGATTCGCTGGGCGACCGAATCGGCACGCTCATTCGCTTCCTGGCTCTTCTCTTCCAAGACCTGGCCCAGCCGATGCTCTGCGGCGTCAACGAGTTCATCAACCCTCATCGTCAGGCGGCTCACGCGGTCCGCGAGCGCCTGCTCTGTCGCCAGACGCTCGGTGGAGATGGCCTCGACCACCTCGCCGCGAGCACCATCGATTGCGTGGGTCGCCGACTGGTGGTCCTCGGCGATGGCGTCCTGGGCCTGGGCACGCTGGGTCTTGATGGCCTCGACCGCATTGGCCGTCTCGGCCTTCACCTGGCCGGCGGTCTTCTCCATTGCCTCAGCCGCCTTGGCCCGCGTTTCGGCGAGATCCGCACGACCGCGGTCCACAAACTCATTGAGGGTCACGCCACGGTCATCGAGCTCGTCGGCCCGCTTCTGGGCGATGTCCTCGATGCGGGCCACGGCCTCGTCGGTGGCCGAGCCGCTGGCCTCGAAGATGCGGTGGCGGGCCCGCTCGTCCATGTCGCGGATGCGCTGCTCGGCGGTCGTCGCTCGGTCGGCCGCGGCCTCGGCACGCTTGGCGGCCGCCTCGACCCGCTCGAGCTTCTCGGAGAGCTGGCCGACCAACTCGCCGGCCCGGGCTAGCTTCTTGTCGACCGCGGGCAGCACGTCGCCGATTGCCCGGAGGCTCTTGCTGGCCTCGACGGCCGTCCGCCGCAGGTGCTCGCCCTCGGTGGTGGCCGCGGCCAGGAGCTTGCGGAGGGCCCCGGCGTAGTCCTCGAAGGCCACGCGATCGACGACGCGGGGCGAAACGAACACCTCTTCGGGCGTTCGCACACGGGGGAACTGGCCGGGTTCGGCGGGACCAAAACACAGCGCCGAACCGTACATGGGCACGATCAGCTGGGTGCCGCCGGCCGTCCGCGTCGTG
The DNA here is from genome assembly GCA_937899905.1 of uncultured Phycisphaeraceae bacterium. Lineage (GTDB taxonomy): Bacteria > Planctomycetota > Phycisphaerae > Phycisphaerales > UBA1924 > JAHCJI01. The sequence continues at coordinate 3,067 of CALCCF010000102.1, read as the reverse complement.
CTCATGGGGCGTCTCCTGGGCGATCCACTCACGCGTGATGCGTGCTTCAGAGGCCATCGGCATGCCCTCGCCGAGGCCTGCAAGAGTCGGGCTCGCATGGTACCCGGCTGGCCGAACGAATCCGGGAAACGGAGGGCCCTGCCTGTCGTGTAGAATCTTGTGATGTTCCGGCCGATCCGAAATGACTGGCCCAAGGCCAAGGCCGCCCGCACGTACCAGAGCGGTGTTGGGATGACCTTCTTCCTCACACCGTTCTTTGTCTTGATCTATCTCGTGGTGCCTCTGCTCGAAGAAGGGCATCTCCGGCCGAGTATTGGCGTGCAAACCGAGGTTCTGCCGGTGGGCATCGTCTTTCCCACTGCGACGTTTCTGTGCGGCCTCATGCTGATGTACGACGGCTGGTGGCGATTGCGGAAGCTGTCTTGACGTTCTAGATGTTTCCCGCGGCAAGCCGCTGCAGTGCGGCCAGCCCGTCCGCCTCCGCCGCCTTCTTGTCCTCTCGCCATTTCAAAATCCTCGGGAACCGAACGGCCAGCCCGCTCTTGTGCCGCGTCGACTCTTGCACGCCCTCGAAGCCAAGCTCGAAGACCAGCTCCGGCTTCACCTCGCGCACTGGGCCGGCTCGCCGAATGGTGTTCGCCCGCACCCACTTGTCGACGCGTTCGATCTCTTCCTGGGTCAGGCCGCTATAGGCCTTCGCGAAGTTCACGAGCCCGCCTTCGTGCCACAGCGCGAACGTGTAGTCGGTGTAGAGCCCCGCCCGCCTTCCGGTGCCGTGCTGGGCCATCACGAGGACGGCGTCGAGGGTCATCGGGCCGATCTTCCATTTCCACCAGCCGGTGCCGTCGCCGGGCTTGGTGCGGCCGAAGCCGTAGACGCCGTCGGCGTGCTTAAGCATGAAGCCCTCGACGCGGCGTTCTCGGCTAGTTTCCCGGAGCTCCGCGAGCGCTTGCCAATTCGAGAACTCGACCGGCTCGGTCGGCGCAATCGTGGGGGCCGGCAGCTCCAGGAACTTAAGGATGTTCCGCCGCTCGCGGAAGCTCGAGTCGCGGACGTCCCTGCCCTCGAAACGCAGCACATCGAACGCACGCAACACGATCCGCCGTGAGTCGAAGAGTGGCAATTGCCCAGCGGTCGCGGCCTTCCGGTTCAAGCGTGTTTGCAGAAACGAAAACGGCGCGGGGTCGTCGCCCTCCCAGCCCAGCACCTCGCCGTCGAGGATGAGGCCCGCTGGCAGCTCCTTCGCCGCGGCGAGGATCTCGGGGAACTGCTCGCTCACGTCCTCCTCGCCGCGCGACCAGAGCATTGGGGCCGCGTGCTCGGGCACAATGAGCTGGGCACGGATACCGTCGTACTTCCACTCGGCGATCCAGTTCGCCGTGTCGCCGAGCGCCTCCGCGGGAGGATCGTCGAGCTGGTGCGCAAGATAGAACGGCAGCGGCCGCGCGAGGTCCTCCCCGGCGTCGGGCGCCACGATCGACTCGTAGTACGAGGCGGTAGGCGTCATTGCCCCGCTCATGCGCGCCGCTACGACCGCAGGCTCGAGGTCATGGGCCATCGCGAGGGCCCGCACGACCATCTTCTTTTGCACGCCAACCCGCAGGCCTCCGCGGATGAGCTTGTGGTACACGTACCGCTGTCGGGCGTCCATCCGGTCCCAGGCCCGCAGGATGATCGCCCGCCGCGCGTCGTCGTCGCTGCCCGCCAGCGGCTCGATGAGCGCCTCGTACACATCTGCGAGCGACGCGTCGGTCCCCTCACCAGGATCGGGCAGCAGCAGCGCGATCGTCTCGGAGAAGTCGCCCACCGACTCGTAGCAGGCGTCGATCAGCCAAGCGGGCAGGCCGGTGCGTTCGAGGCACAGCGCGTAGAGCAGCTTGGTCGGAACGCTCCGCAGCACACGCTGCCCACTCAAGAAGTAGGCCGCAATAGCGGCGTCTTCGGGCGGCGCTCCGCGGAAGTACGCCGCCATGGCCGCGAGCTTCTCACTCGTGGCGGTCGTCGTGTCGATCGCGTCGTACAGGGCCGTGAACGCGCGCACCTACGCGTCCTCACCTACATCGACAGAGTTGTTCTCTTCTTCGGCCTCGCCGCGGTATCGCGTTGGCACCACGAAGGTCTCCAGCCCACGCGTCTCCGCAAGATACCGTGCTAGCGGCTCGCTGGCCCCGTGCGTGACGCCCACGCTGCGTGCACCACTCGCCTCGACCGCTCCGAGCAGGCCCGGCCAGTCGGCGTGGTCGCTGATCACGAATCCCTGGTCCATGCTCCGCCAGCGCCGCCGGCCGCGCACGACCATGAATCCGCTGGCCATGGCTGTGCGCGTCGAGCCGAAGCTGCGCAGCCACGGCGAGCCCAGGATCCCGGGTGGCGCGATGATGAGCCCCACGCCCCGCAGGCCCTTGCGGGCCTTCTGGGTCGTGTGAACGACCTCGGGCAGCTCGATCCGTTCGGCCTCGTAGTCGGGCAGCAGTGTCTCGATCGCCCCGTGCACGCCGATCGGACCAATCGACGGGTCAAGCCCCGCGAGCACGCGCTGGCTCTTGCCGAGCCCGTACGCCATGACGATGCTCGTGCGCCCATTCGCCGCGTTGCTCTTCCACCACTCGTTCATCCGTGCGAACTCGTCCCGTGGCTCGGGCCAGCGATAGATCGGCAGGCCGAACGTGCTCTCGATCAGCAGCACGTCGCACGCGACCGGCTCGAAGCGCGCACACGTCGGGTTGGGATCGACCACGCTGTTGGAGAAGTTGCAATCGCCGGTGACGACCCACGCGCGCTCGTCTGCCGGAGTCTGGGACTCGAGCACGCGCAGCCGCACCTGGGCCGAGCCAAGCACGTGCCCGGCGGGGAAGAAGGTCACCTCAACACAGGAAGAACCGCCCTCAACCGTGAACGGCTCGCCGTAGGGATGCGAATCGATCACCGCGTCCTTGCCCATCCGCGTGCGCAACACACCAGCCCCCGGACGAGCACACACGTATCGCTGGCTGCCCCGATAGGCGTGATCCGCGTGGGCGTGGGTGATAATCGCCAGCGGCGCGGGCCGCCACGGATCGATCATGGC
>CALCCF010000101.1 GCA_937899905.1 uncultured Phycisphaeraceae bacterium | reverse complement strand
CGGGGGTGGGTGTTTTGTTTCGGTGCCCTCCCCGGGCGTGGGTTGGGGTGTCCACGAAACGAATCCGATCGCTGCGGCGGCTACGTGTAGGTGATGCACGCCTTGATGAACTTGCGGCGGTAGGTGTGGCCCCACAACGACAGCACGTACACGCCGTTTGGGATGCGGTGTGTGCCGCCCTTGTAAAAGCGGATGCCACCGCTGTCGACGTGGCGCATCTGAATCTTGCTTACCTGCGCCCCAAGTCGGACGGCGATCTTGCCGCCAGTGATCGTGACGTTGGGCTTCTGGTACTCGCCGTTCCAGTACAGGATGGTGCAGTCGGTGATCCGTTCCTCGGCGTCCGCGTCTTGCGGTTCTGCCTCCGCGTGCTCGTCGGTCGCTGGATACCCGAGGTCTACGAAGTCTTCGCCCTGAGCGGTAAGCCCACGGTGCTCTTGGTCCGGTTCGTTCATGGCAGTCGGCTCCATCATGTGCGGTGTCCACGGAAACGCATCGGCTCGTTAGCTCGGCGTCGCGTTCAGCGTCATTATCTTGTGCTGACCGCATTGCAGTGTAGCGGGCGTGTGTTGTTCACCGACGCGGCGTTCGAGAGCGAGGATGATGCAGCGGCGCGGTGTGGAGTAACCAAGGTGGAGAGCCTTAGCGAGAGTAAGACTGCGAGTCGAACGCGACATTGCGCGAATCACTCGTTGCTGAGCGCAGCATCAACAGGACTAGTTTCGTCTTGGGTCGAGGCCTCGCAAACGGGTTGCTAGAAGGTCGACATCGGACAGTGTGCATGCCCCAGCGCATAGCGGGTTGCCGCATGCACGGCGGCCACGCTGGACTCCACTTACGGCGTGGGGCCGCATGGCGCTTTGCGCAAAATAAATAAAATGAGGAGTTCAAAAAACGTGAATGTAGGTATTATGGGTAGGGAGACTCGGCGGATAGATAAGCAATATCCCCTCAATCAGGAAGAAAGGAGATCCCATGATTCGGAAGATATTCGCAGTGACATTACTTATTGCGACGTGTGCACAAGCGCAGGTGCTTGAGCAGCGCTGGGCTACCCGTCAGAACGACCAGTTCGACAAGACGCCGCTCCTGCAGGACAACTTCACGTCGATAAGCGGGGGCCACGTGCTAGCGGCGAGGCACCACACGCTCGCGCAATGCGTGGCGAGCACGGGTTTTAGTTTCAACCAGATCAAGGACACGTTCAAGGCTCGCCTTGATACGGGCGGGTCGTTGCAACACATCGGCGATCTTCTCAAGAACGGCGTGTACCCGGAGTTCTATATCATTCTGGACATCGAAGGCGCCGAAGACACGGTATTGGGCGGACAGCAGTTCAACCCAAAGGACCTCCATGAGCACTGGAAGCCTGGTGGCAAGTGGTGAGGCACCGGCAAGACGACTGCGCAGATCCAAGCGGAGCAGCAGGACTTTGCCGATGGCTACGACCGGCGTGTGCGAGCTGCTCGGCAGGCTATCCATGAGCTCTGTGGCTGGGCATATCCCGTCAAGATCGGGATCGGTAAGACGTCTATTCCGAATGCCAATGGTGTTGTGCATGTCGACCGGCATGCTGCGCTTGTCGACCTTGGCATAGTTGGGATGTTCGATGACGTGGACTTCCTGAACCCGCAGATCTGGCCTGGCTTCGATCCGAGCCACCCCAGGTACTGCAAGATGCGTGATCAGACGTTCAATGGTCTCGATGAGACCGCGAACATCCGTGATTCCAACGGCTTGGAGATCCCGATGCTCGCCATGATGGCGCTGCACCGAGCCGGTGGCACGACCGACGTGTATTGGGTCAACCAGGTCATCGAAGAGATCCGTGACTACGCCGCAAATCCGAGCAACGTGGACGTGATCGGGTTCTTCTTCTGGGTGGATCCATCGATCTCGGATACCTGCGGGCACGCGTTCTTCGAGAGCCTGTTCGCCGTGAACGACTGGGACTTCGATTGTGCGGTCACGAACGCGGATCTCACGCTCGTGAGCGCGGCATTTGCGGCCTTCGATCCGATGGTGGACTTCGATCGTGACGGCAGTGTTACCAACGCCGACCTCGCCTATTGGGTCACAAACCAGCTCAACCCGGTTGTGAACTACCCCTGCTTTATCGTGCCGCTGTGCCCTTGTTCCTCCATCCCGTGCACGGGTCCGCTGGCGCCGTGCCCGTAAGACCGCGACTCGCTCAGTAACACCCACCGCTCCGACCATCGCGTTGAGGCTCCGAGCCACATGCGACACTGGTCGGAGCGTTTGTGCGTAGTTGGGGCTACGCCCGGATGCCCGGTGGCGGGCCGGGCTGCTTGTCGAGCTCGTCGACGTGGCACCACCTGGTCCAGCCGTCGGGGATGTTCGGCTTCCAGCCTTCGTGCTCGAGTCGTGCCGTCCTTTCTTCGAGTGACGCCGAGGGGGCCAAGCCGTCAACAGTGGTGGCTTCGCGGACGGCGTCGCCGGAGATTCGGCAATGGAGCTTGGGCTTCGGCGACGTGTGGCTCCACATCAACGGCTCGACGACGATCCCGCGCCAGGAGACGGCGGCGAAGAACTGGATCTGCGTTGCGTCGAGTGGGAAGCTGCCATGCCAGCGCGTCGAGGAGGGGTGCAGCTTCTCGAAGTCATCAGGATGGGGCATCTTCGCCCCGCACCACGCGTGCACGACGGCCTCGTCATGGTCGACTCCGGCACACTCGAACCACTGGCCGTTGGCGCGCATCAGGATCATGGCTGGGGGAACTTGTCCGGATACCGCTCGATGTACCAGCTCTTGAGCCACCGCAGGCGAACGGCGTCGAGAGCGTACCACGGATCGTCGAAGTTGCCGATATTTAACGCACTCTCGGGCCGGTCGGGCGCATCGGGGTCGGGCCAGATCTCGGGCGGCCCGGTCATCGGGTCCTCGGCGACCATCGCCATGACCCGCTCGACGATGCGCGCATGGTCCTTTGCGCCGATGGCGCGGTAGCCCTCGAGCGCCAGCGGCAGGTACTGGTGGCAGTCGTTGAAGTACACCTGATGGAACCCGCCGTTGAAGACCTGACCCTCGACGATCGACATGCACACGAGTTGCTGCTGCGCCGCGTTCTGGGTTGGCCACCTGGGGTCGTCTGGGTAGGAGAGGGCATCGAGCACGGTGTCGGCGAGTTTGGGGTCGGGGGAGGTCATGCTGGAGTCCTTCGGGTGAAAGCGTACGCGAGGTGCCTCAACCTTCTGCCCTCGTCCTCTCCACAACCTCGTCCAACCGCTCCGCGAACTCACGCAACAGCGGAGAGGGCTCCGCGTTGGTCGGCTGTTGCAGCGTGAGAATCTCAGGATCGTCAGGGAGCGCCACGATTCGCATGCCCCGGTAGTCCACCTCGAAGAAGCCGGCCGTGGGGAGCGTGTTGACTATGACGCGCTCCACGCCTGGCGTGCGGAGCAGGAGGTCTCGCAGCGTGCGTTCGGTGTCGGGGAATGGCTCGTGGTGGAGCCAGAAGACGGTGCCGACGGATTCGCACTGGTACTCGCGGAGCATGGGGTGGATTGGGT
>CALCCF010000100.1 GCA_937899905.1 uncultured Phycisphaeraceae bacterium | reverse complement strand
CTCCATCGCCTCGCCCTCGCGGCCGCGCATCCCCAGGAGCGCGTCGAGGGCCTCGGCCTGGGCGTCGACCTTGGCCCGGTACTCGTTCCACGCCGCCTTGGCCTCGTCGAACTTGGTCTGGGCGTCGCTCAGCAGCGCCGAGAGGCTGGTGGTGTCTTCGGTGGTCAGGGTGAGGGCGGTCGCGTTCTCGGTCCACGGGCCGATGCGCTGGCTGACGAAGTCGAGGGTGCCCTGCTGCGTTTGTTCGATCGTGCTCATGTGCGTGCGTCCTTTGGGAATCGGTGTCCCGATGGTCCATTGGGCGACCGGCGGCCATCCGCCCGAGCACCCCGACCGGCCCGCACCGTCGCGGACCGCTGGATCGGTTGTCGGATTCCGTGAGGCCGATCGCCAGCGCGGAAGCGCGGTCTTGTGTCGAGCGGGTCCGGTTGTGCGGGTCGCGATGGATGCAACTCCAGCCTGCAGCCCCGGCCGTGACTTTCCGGGCCGAGTCCCGGCGATTCTCTCGATCGCGGCTAGGCCCCATTTGACGACCGCAACGCCTCGAGGAGGAGTGTGATCTCGGCGGCCTCGTCGTAGCCCAATCGAGGATCGTCGGCTAAGTCGGACTTTAAGTTGCCTGTGGTGATGGATCGGAGTGCCTGGATGAAGGGCAGCAGACGCCCGGCCCGTGGGTCGGCGGCAAGTTGCTGGAGGAGGGTTGCGGCCTGTCCCACTTCTCCGGCGTCGAGCGCCTGCGCTACATCGTGAGCGAGACGGCCCGACCCCGCGTGGTTCTCTCCCCCGTCGCGCCGGTAGGCCAGGTAGGCGGCCCGGGCGTTGGCGGTGGCTTCGGCCGCGGCGGCGGTGTTGCCGGAGGCGATCTCGATGCCGGCGAGGATGTCCCATGCGTTCCACGGCGTTCCAGCGTGGCCGATCTCCGCCTTGCACTCGATCGCTCGGTGGATCTCCCGGCGCGCTTCGTCGAAGCGTTTGAGATTCTTGAGTGTTCTGCCACGGTTGGTGCGTGTCCGACCCTCACGCGTGACATCGCCGATCTGGACGTACAGGTCCACCGCCTGCTGGTACTGGGTCGCCGCCTCCTCCGGTCGGTTGAGGAGATCGTTGTACAGGTTTCCAAGTTGCCCAAGCGTGGCCGCTTGACCAGCGAGGTTCCCGAGCCTGACTTCTATCGCAAGAGACTTCTGATACGCTTCCTCGGCAGCCTCTGGCTGACCGGTGTGTTGATAGGCCATGCCGGTCTGATGCCAGGCAGTTGCAAGGCTTCCGGGCTCGTCGAGGTTTGTGAAGCGTTGACGGGCTTCGGCGTACGCATCCAGTGCGTCCCGGTACCGTCTTTGTAGCAATCGGGCTGTCCCCAACTGCCCCTTGCCGACGGCGACTGAACGCTCATCGCCACTGGCCTCCGCGCGACGGATCGCCTCCTCGTATGCGCTCGCCGCCTCATCGAGGCGTCCCAGATCGAGGAGGCAATCGCCCTGCTCGGTGATGCACACCCGCGCCATTCGCTCAGCGCCGCGGCCGGGCCTGCGACTCCCGACGGCCTCGAAACGCCGTTCCGCTTCCTGCTGCAGCGGCAGGGATTGCTCGGCATCGCCGCCAGTCTGCAACGCGCGGCCCATTTGCCAGCACGCCATCGCCAAGTCATAATCGGCACCCTCATACGCCCCTTCACCCGCGGCCCGTGCACGGGCCAGCAGGTCCTTCGCACCCGTGAGAGCCTCTTGTAGGCGGCTGCTGCCGAGTTGCTGCTCGACTCGGGTCTGTGCGGCCAGAAAGGCAGCATGACCCCAAGTATCTCTAAGGGCGCGCGCGGCGTCGTCGCGTGCCTGCCCCACACGCTGCGTCAGCCGGGACTTGCCCAACGTTTGAAACAGCGAGTGCAGCGCTGTGGCCAGGTCGATCGTCGCCTCGGCGTTGCTCGCGTGCTGCACGTGTTCGAGCAACGCGAGCAAGCCGGCCAGTTCCAGCCCGGTCAGCGTGGCCGCTACCTCGGCGTTCCGGCTCTGCTGATGATCGAGGAAATTGACGTACGCCCCCATGGCCTGAGCCCACTCCGCCGTGAGCGCGTCGCGCTCCGCCGGGTCGAGGCGCCCATGCAGGTATGGGCACAGCGCGGGGTTGAGCGTGAGGTGGTTGTAGCGGTTGGGCGTGGCCAGGCCCGTGGTGACGAGTTCGACCGCCAGCGACACTACGTCCTCTTTGCTCCACCCCATCATCGTCCTGAGAACGTCGAGATCCACTCCACCATAGAACACTCCCAGCGCCCTCGCCCGCTCGCGGTTCGCCTCGGACATCCGTCGCAGGGAGAGCTCGACGCTGGCGTAGACCGACTGCTCGCGGCTGCCGGGGAAGTCTGCTTCCATCTTGGCCATGAGCTCGACCAGCGACGCGCGCGTCCGCGTCACGCCGAGCGCCCGGATCGATGGGGCCAGGTTCGTCAGCGCCCGGGCGTTGCAGTGCACGGCGTCGACGAGCTCCTCGATCTCTTCCACGGCGGCATCCGACGCCGCCTGGATCCTCGCCCGTTCGTCCGCGCCCAGCCCCTCGACGCTGCCCACACGCTCGATGGTGGCGCGCTCGTCCTCGCTCAGTACCTTCGAGACGAGCTCCACCGCGTCGCGCTTGGCCAATCGGACTAGCTCGATCCGGTTCTCGTCGCCATCGAAGGGGGCGGGCAGCGGCTGGCGGGTCGTGAAGATGATCCTGGTTGTGCCGATGCCGTTCAGCCGGGCACAGAGCGCGAGGATGCCGTCGAGCTCGGCCTGGGCCTCCTCGGCGAGAACCTCGGGCCGCTGGGCGGCGACGCTCGGGGGCGGCAGGATGCTCTCCATGTTGTCGACGATCAGGAGCGTCGCCTGCTCGCGCAGGGCGCGCTCGATCGCCTTGAGCCCGTCCTCGAGCGTCGCGGCCGTTACGGTCTGGAAGTCCGGGACCAGTTGCGGGCCGATCTCGTTGGCCACGGCCGCCGCGTTGGTGTTGAGCTCGACCGAGACGAACGCCGCCCTTTGAACCTGCCGGGAGCGCACCATCCAGCGGCCGAGCTCGGCGGCGATGGCGGTCTTGCCCTCGCCGCCCTGGCCGCGGATGGCGGCGTACCGCTCGCGGCGCAGCAGCCGCTCGATGGCCAGCATGTCGCGGCTGCGGCCAATGAAGCCGGTCGGCGGTGGCTCGGGCAGCCGGCCCATGCGGGCCGAAAGCGCCTTACGCACATTGTCCTGCGTGCGTGGGGCGGGAGTGGCCCTGAAGAGCTGCGGGTCGTCCTCTTCCTGATAAAGCACGGGGACGAACCAGTCTTCCAGGCGCAGCTCGCCCAGGCCGAAGATTCGGCCCCGCAACGTGTCGTCCTTGAGCTCGCGCTGCCCGGCGAGCATCGCGTCGCCGACCCGGCCGCCCTCGGCCAGCTTCTTGTAGAACGAGTGGACGAAGCGTCGGGCCGTCTCCACGAGCACGCTGTGGCTCATCGCGATGACCGACGCGACGCCCACCTTGAGCAGTCCCGAGGCCACCGACTCGGAGGCGTGCTCGGC
>CALCCF010000099.1 GCA_937899905.1 uncultured Phycisphaeraceae bacterium | reverse complement strand
GATGATCCCGGCTGGCCGCATCGCCGAACATCTGCGCCAGGTGAGCGAGCAAGAGGGTGTGAAAGCCGACGATGATCTCCTGGCCGCCGTCGCTCGGCTTGGTGCCGGTTCGATGCGAGATGCGCTCAGCCTGCTCGATCGCCTGATGGCCGCGGGCGACACCCACCTCACGCTGGCTCGCTTGGAAGAGCTGCTGGGGCTCCCCGATCGCGAACTCGTTGGGCGACTCATCGATGCCATCGCCCACGCCGACACGAAAGGAGCGCTTGAGGCCGGCGATGAGCTCCTGAGCCTGGGCATCGGCCCCGAACTTGGTCTAGAGACGCTCGCCAATCGTCTGCGCGACCTCATGGTGCTGTGCGTGTGCGGGCCGAAGACAACGCTCGTGGAGCTACCCGACGCCGCTCGGCACACCGAGGCCGAGCGTGCGGCGGCGTTTGATGCTCCATCTCTCTCGCACATGATCGCGCTTTGCGAAACGGCGCAGCGCGTGTGCCGCGAGAGCCCTGCTCCCAGGGCGATGTTTGACGCATCGCTGGTACGACTAGCCATGACAGAGCGGTTCTCCGACTTGTCAGCACTCGCCGAAGGCGGCGGCCGGACGCGGCAACCGGAGCTGTCGCGGGGAAAAGCCTGAAGCCGCCGGCCGCACCAAAGCGTGCCCCACCGGCGGCGAGCCAACCAACCGCCCCACCGACTCCACCGACTCCACCGACTCCACCAACTCCCGCCAAGCCAGCCGCGTCTCAGATGGAGCCCGCGCCCCGGCCAGTCCCCCGAAGTGCGAATACCGGGCCAGCCGTGCACGATCACGCCCTCGTGCGCAAGACCAGAGCCTTGTTTGCTCCAGAGTCGGATGCGTCACGTTCTGGGGACTAACCTAACAACGCTTCACTATCCACGCACAACCGTTGGAGCTTGTCCATGGCAGAGAAGAAGTCTGGCCTCGTAAAGAACGTCGTGCTGCTGCTCATCGTCGCCGCCTGCGGCGTGGGTACTTGGTACTTTGTGACACAGCGCGGTTCGGGCGCGATGGACGAGTTCGCCGCCCAGGAGTGGTTCGAAAGCGGTGATATGGCTCTGGAGGGGCTCGACCTTGAGGGCGTGAAGGCCCGCCTCAACCACGACGCGCCACAGGACGTTGGCGAGGGCCGCTACCGCTTCGACATGCGGCACGTCGACCCCAAGAACACGCTGATCGTCGAGGTCGTCATCCGCGGCGATCGAGCGATCTCATACACAATCATCGAACGGGCGACCTGAGCAAGCCGCAGGAGGGCGCTGATGTTCGACCAGATGCGCGCGATGGGTGCCATCGCGAGCCTGATGAAGGATCGCGAGAAGCTGGCCGATGCCGCCGAACGCGTGAAGACTCGCCTCGAGGACGCCCGCGTCGAAGGTGTCGCGGGCGGCGGCGCGATTCGGGTCACGGTCGCGGGCACGATGCGTGTAGCCGGCGTGCATATCGAACCAGCGATGGCTGCCGCGTTCTCTGCGGATGAACAGAGCCGCCTCATGGCTCAGGAGCTCATCGCCGAGGCGACGAACGAGGCCATGGCCCGGGCCCAGGCTGTGGCCCGCGAGACGATCGCCGAGGAAGCGAAGGCCTTGGGCCTACCCGAGGAGCTGGGCGCCCAACTAGGCGGGTCGTTCGGCTCGGCCATCGGGCTGTGAGCGTCGCGTTCCTCCCACTCAATGCTGGGCTGCCGCTACGCATCGGTGTCCGAGGTCAGCCGCCCGATCGGTCGCCGGCAATCGAAAGACAGTGGCAGGCCGCGTGTACAACAAATCCGAGGCTCTTCGATGGAGCCATCCTCGCCGTCCGTTCCATCGATCCCGCCGGAGCCACGATCGACGCCGTCCCGGACCGGTTCGCGCACGTTGTGTACCCGCCGCCGTCGCGAGCCGTTCGGACCACCATCCTGAGCGTGACCGGCGTGATCGAGGCCGAGAAAGACGCCGCTCGATGTACGCTGATTGCCAAGCGTGGATCGCAGACCCGAAGCTATCCCGGCATGTGGGAGTTTGCGCCCGCCGGTGGCCTTCACGCGGTCGATGCTCCTGCGACTCTCTCCATCGATCACGTACTTCGGACCCTCAAGGCTGAGATGTTTGAAGAGGTTGGCATCACGCCAACGCTGCTGGGTGCTCGTGCGATCGGGGCTGTGACCGATGCGAATGCGGCCAGCCTCGACATCATCGTTCGAGCAAGGATCGACGGGGAGGCCCCGCCGCTGAGAATCGATGGCGAGCACGCATGGGAGTGCGCCGACGCGCGATGGGCACCAATCGAGGAACTCTCGACGTTCTTCCAGTCGACCGAAGGCGGCGTGATCGAGCCGACGCTGGAGATCGCTCGGTATCTAGGCTGGATATCTGGGACCTAGCCGCCGCCTTCTTTGCGATCCTGCCGCGTGGGAAGGCCCAGGATGTCCTGGAGCGTCTGCCCCGGCCGAAGCAGCGGGCCGAGTAGCTCGTCGCCGCGGCGTTCGATAAGCACGCGTGGGGCGGGCCGGATAGTCGGCTGCGCGAGCGGGCCGGTCACGCGCCAAGGCACGGTCGTCACCGAACCAAACCCCGGAATGGTCCGTCCGAGCGCGCTGCCCAAGCCCGTGTTGAAGTTACCAGCGGCCTCATCAGACAGCGCGGCTGTCGGGAGCCAGACAAGGACGTTCATGGTCTCGTCCACGAGATTTACGGTGCCCTCGCTTTCGATGCTGAAGTCACCCAATGGCAGCGTGAATGGTGGGTACTCGATGATGCCGTTGGTCATGCGCACCTCAAACGGAGCGATGCGCCGGCCGATTTGGCCTTCGGCGCGCTGGCCGGCAGCTTTGAGCACTCCACCGAGCAGCGCCGTGGTATTGAATCGTGCCTTGCCGAGTGCGATGGTCGCCTTGCCCTGCCCCTTGGACCACTGGCCATTTGTTGGGATGGCCAGCCCCTCGGTCCGCACGATGGCCGGCCCATCTTCGGGGCGCTTCTCGACGATCAGCAGTTCGGGGATCAATTGGCTGAACCGGGCGGCGACCTCTGGCCCAACCTCACGCACCGTGAGGATGGTCTGGGGCTCGGGCATCGAGATTACCCGATCCTCCAGCCTGCCATAGCCCGACGCGTCGGCTCGGGGACCTCTGATACTGAATCGCAGGTCCGCGCTGGGTGGCCTTCGCGGCACGAACCGACCGTTGGTAAGCTCGGCGTCGAGATCGACCATCGGACCAAGGCTGTCGGTCAGCAGCCCATCGGTGTTCGACATCGCGTCGACCAGCGACACCGGGATGTCATCGCCCTTGAGCGTGCCGCGAAGGACCGCCGTCGCGAGGCTCAACCGACCTGTCTCCCCCGCGGGCTTCTGGAGTAGGCTGTTTAGTTCGAGTGTCCCGCCGTCGGTTGGACGGGCGTTCGCCGTGATGGCGTACGTGCTCAGGCCGGTCCGTCGAGCACGCGCCTCGATCGTCGCAAGATCGATCGTCGGTCGATCGGGGATGGTGAGCTCGACGCCCGTGCCACGCACCGCAGCGTCGATGAACACCGATGCGGGGTCGAGCAGCGCGACTTCGCCCGACAACGGATTGCCAAGCTCGATCCGGGCCATCGCGATCTCGATCGGGCCTTCCGAGACCAGTCCAGCGCCGATGGCCTCCTCGAGCCAAGCCGAGTCCGGCGTCCACGCGAGCGTGATGGGCTCGGTGAGTGCGATTGTCTCGGCGCGGAAGTCCACCGCAATCGGAGCAGCCGTCTGCAGGCGCTGGGTCTGGATGTCGACCGAGGCCTCCCGCAGCGACCACGGGCGGCCGCCCGCGCCACCCACGGCCGACGCACGAGCGGTAATCTGGCCGCCATCACCCAGGCTGCCCGAAATCGCATCAATAATTCGGTCACCGAGCCCCGCCAAGCCTGCCACCATCGCCGCGTCGAGTTCATCGAGTACAAGTTCTGCGTCGATCGCGCCTTGTTTGTCGCTGGCCACCGTGCCCTGGATCACTGCCACGGGCCCTCGCCCAGGAGATTCGATGCGGGCTCCCAACTCCCCGGCCAGCCCCGATCCACCGGAGAGCGCCTTACCCAGCGAGTTCACGCTTGCTGAGAGTTCGGCGATGACCGCATCAGCGCGTTGCTGATTGCCCGTCTCATCGGCCGTACCCAACGGCACTTTGTCAATTCGAAGATCGCCCTCTGTCACGAGAGACACGGACATGGACTCCAGGCCATCAGTCCACTGACCGCCGCTTGCGAATGAAAACGTTGACGCACCCGCCTCGACCACCAAGGGAGCAACGGAGGCAAGCGTGGTACCTTCGGCACGGGCCAGCGGGGCGATCGCATCCCAGAGTTCTGGTGTCGGCATCGCGGTCAGCATTGCCCCATCGAGGGCGATGCGACCGGCCCACAGGTTTGCGGCTTCGATCTGGATCGTTGCGTTTTCGCCAGTCAGGGAGATACCTGCGGCAAGCAACGCCCCATCCGTCGGCTCGACCAAGTCGATTGCGAGGTCCAAGTCCGCACCAAACGCGTCGTGCACCCACGCGTGCAGCGGCCGGCCGGCAGTCTCGATGCCCAAGAACTCCAATGCCTGCGAGGATGCATCGACCGAAACCGTCCCAATCAGCGGCGGCATTGACCGGTTTCTCATGAGGTCACGCACGCCGCTCGTGCTTAGATCGGCAACCACACGGGCCGGGTGTTGTCCGACAAGCGGTGTGGCCCGCAACGCGATCGACGTCGACTCGCCACGCGCGTCGGCTTGGAGCTCGAGCGCTTCGACGCCCAGGTCTCGCTGTCCCTGTCGCCGGATCGTGATGTTCTCCGCGGATAGCGAGAACACCGATTCCACCGAGTCGAGGCGGAGCGCGAAGCCCTCTCCCGAAATCGCGAACTCACGGATATCAAGGGTGGCCTCACCAGTCGGCAGCACGTCCCAATCATCCGGCATCCACGCGTTGAGGATCGCGTTGGGCCGAGTCGAACGCACGCGGGCGGGCGTATCGAGGGCAAGCCCGCCCGAACTCCATTGTCCAGAAGCAACGGCGGTAACACCTTGGGATTCGATCGACAGCGAGATCGCCGCCGCGTCGGCGTTCGCCGCCAACCACGTTGCCTTGGCATCGACGAAGGGCCCGAACGTATCCAGGGGGTTGAGCCCGGCGCGCCGGAGCACTCCAAGCCAGGGCTCAATCGCGACGGTTGGCATGCGCTCGATGGACACGGTCGCACCGGGCGCAGCGCTCGCGATCGCACCGGGGCTCACGGGTGACTGGGCCAAGGAAGCGAGCTGTTCGATGATCGCCTGACCCTCGAGACGCAGCTCACCGGGCCGTTCGTCGTTGACGGCGGCCCGGAAGCCCGCCTCGACTCCGATCGTCCCAGTCCCCGGTGCATCGATCTCGAAGGTCGAACCCTCAAGCCGGAGCCGAACCGGCTCTGCCTCCAAGCCAGGAACGAGCAATTCGGTGTCACCAACCTCAACGAGCATCGCCGCGCTTGCCTCAGCCCACTGCACAGAACCGTCGAGGGCTGGAAGCACGAGCCTCTGGAAATCGATGGTGATGGCTCCAGCCGCGTTCGCTTGCACGCCTTCACCTGGCAGCAGGACTCTGCGGAGCGTGTCATCGGCGAGGAACGACTCGGCGTCGACCCGGATCGATCCAGGCTCAACCAGTTCGATGCGCCCGTCGCGCTGTTGGATGTCGAGCTCGATCGCGATCGTGTTGGATCCGCCCTCGAATGACAGCACCTGTGGCAGGCCCGCATCGAGAATCGCCTGGGTGTCAAAACGGAAACCGCCCTCGGCGGCAATCGCCGCCGCACGTGCGATCGACTCGCTGCCGGCAAGTACTCCGAAGGCCTCGGCGGCCTCGCTTGTGAGGCCATCGACCGTCGCACTCGCTTCGCCAGACAGGTCGGCGAGCGACAGATCGGCTTCGAACGCCACGGTTCCATGCCCAGTGCTTTGTGCGATCTGCTCGCGAGATTGCGGGACCGCCGCTGGCATCTTGAGGCTCGTGTTCAGTTGGATGCCAACACGCTGCCCGCCGGTTTCGATGGTGCCATTGACGCCGGCGAGTGCAAGCGTGGGAGAGCCGAATCTCGTGAAGGCGACATCCAAGCCACTAAGGATGAGCCGTGCCGGCGGGAGCTGCGCCGATTCACCTTCTCGGGCAACCTCCTCGACTTCTTGGGTCTCCGCTCCACGTTCAAGCCCGAGCGCCCGCTCAATATTGGTCGTGCCGTCCTCGTTGGTGGTGATTGACGCCCAGCCATCGAGGGCAAGGTCAGACTCGAGATCGCCGTCGAGCAAGCCGAGCAGGCCGCCCTTCGTGCGCGCCGAAACCGAGGCGATGAGCGCGCCTTCGGGGTCGTACAGATCGGCCTGACCGATGCTCAACTCGCCGCGCCAGGTATAGGCGACCGAGCGCACCTCGATCCGTCCGGGTATGTCGGCCTTCTCGGCAAGCCACGGCGTAAGACCGGCCGCAATGCGCGGACCTGCGAGAACAAACACGAGCGCCAGAGCTAGCACGAGCCCACACAAGACGTACGTCGTGCGCCGAATCATGCGGCGTTTTGGGCTTGTGGCAGCCTGTTCAGGCATGCGGCAGGACCTCCAGCTGAAGCGTAGAACGAACGCCCAAGGGCGTAACGCACAAACGCACGAGAGTCATCCCTCGCGCGCCACGGCTTGTGAGGACGAGTGCGAACTTTCCCTGTTCGCGAATCTGCACCGACGGAGGCCGAGCCAAGCGAAGAACTCGAACGACAAGAAGCCAAGCAGTGCCAATCCGAAGCCGGCGAACGCGAGCAAGAACACCAGACGACCGGGCGGCCCGAAAATCATCTCCCAGTCCAAGCCGAGCGTCAAGGGCAGTGGCAGCGCAAGAACCGCGCCGACGCTGCACAGCAACCAGCCGAACGCGCCATGGCGGACGATCGTGTGCGCAAGGTCCGGCGGCACGCGAAACTTGTTTTGCTTACCGAAAATAACCAGCCCACGGGCCTCGACCCATGTCAGAGCCCAGAGCGTGGCCGCGACCGCGGGCGTGAGCACGACGCCGATCACAAGTGCCAGCATCCAGGAACCGAAGAAGCTGCCCGCGCTCCACGCGACCGTACCACCGCCCGGAAGCGGTCGTTCCCGCTCGAAGAGCAAGACCAGTGCCGCACCGAAGAGGCATCCGATCGGCAGAGCCGCGATGGCCAGAAGGAAAGCGATCTTTGGCGGCTGGATCCTCATCCGATCGAGCGTGCGTCTGGGCCTCGTGGCGACCGACCAGCCCGTGGCGGCCAACGGCCCGCGGCCACGCCGATTCTGCCACGGCGTGCCGGTGCGCCGTTGGGGGAGGCTCAAGGCGATATCGAGTCCGCACTCGGGGCAAGGGCCGCCGGTCGGCAGCCCCTCGATGACGTAGCCGCATCTCTCGCACAGCAGCGTGGAGGCATCGGCCCAGCCCCGTGCGGGATGTACGTCTTGCGGCATCGTCGGCATCCTACCGCCGGGCCCGCGACTGGTTGCGAGGCCCGATATCTGATCCCCATGAGGCGCCAAGCCCGCAAAACCGGCACGAACGCTTAAGCCCGACCCAATTCGTTCCGATCACCACGGTAGAGACCGATACGCAAACCGAAAGGGAGCGTCCAGATGCACGACCAGATCGACTCGATGAGCGGCCCCATCCCTATTCGCGAGCGACGCCAGCACCCCAGGTACGCCGTACCGCCGATGTACAGCCCCATCGCCGTGCGAACGCTCGACCGCGACGAGTTCGAGTTCGAGGGCCACGCCTATGACATCAGCGAAGGCGGCATGCAGTTCGAGCTCGATCGCCCGTTCGAGCCGGGAACGAGGCTGGCCGTTCGCATCGAGTTGCCTGGTCCGATGGCCTTCGGTCGCTCGCCCCACGCCGGCCCTGGACGAGACACCGGCCCCGGCCGGGCGATCTTCGTCTTCGCCACGGTCGTGTGGATCCAGGACGAGGAGTTTGGCCCCGCGCGCATGGCGGCGGTCTTCAACATGTTCTGCAGGGCCGGCGACAAGCAGCGCCTGAAGCAGGCCCTCGCCCAGACCATGGCCCAGGCAGCCTGATTCCACCGATTGATCGGCAGGCGGTCGCGTACCATTGCGTCCGATGTTCGCCGACCGAGCCACCATCACCATCTACGCCGGCAAGGGCGGCGACGGCTGCGTGTCGTTCCGCCGCGCCCGCGGCTTGCCCAAGGGCGGCCCCGATGGCGGCAATGGCGGCGATGGCGGCAGCGTGATCCTGATCGCCGACGAGAACGTCGGAACGCTGCTCGACTTCCGAGGCAAGCACGACTGGCGGGCTCGCGGTGGGCGACCCGGTGAGGGATCGCAGCGCCACGGCGCCGGTGCCGACGACCTCGAGGTGCGGCTGCCCCCCGGAACGCTGGTCTACGACGACGACACCGGTGACTTGCTCTACGACCTCGGGCCGGGTGACCGCGTTATTGCCGCGCAGGGCGGTCAGGGCGGGCTCGGCAACGAGCACTTCAAGAGCGCGACCCACCAGACGCCCAGGCAGTCGACCAAGGGCGAACTCGGCGAGACCAAGCGCATCCGCCTCGAGCTCAAGCTCATTGCCGAAGTCGGGCTGGTTGGCCTGCCCAATGCCGGCAAGAGCACGCTATTGGCCGCGACCACCGCAGCCTCGCCGAAGGTCGCCAACTACCCGTTCACAACGCTGAGCCCGCAGCTTGGCATCGCCGAATTGGACACCTCGCGCCGACTGATCATCGCCGACATCCCCGGACTGATCGAGGGCGCGGCTTCGGGCGCTGGCCTCGGTCACGAGTTCCTGCGGCACGTCGAACGCACGAAGGTGCTGATCCATGTGCTCGACCTTGTGCCCGATTCCGACACACCGGCCGCCAACTACGCCCGCATCCGAGACGAGCTCGGCCAGTACGCGCCGGCGCTGCTGGAAAAGCCCGAGCTGATAGCGCTGAACAAGGCCGACCTGTTCGTGGACCAATCCGAGCTCGACGAGACGATCGCGCGGACGCGTCGGGACATTGGCGTCGACGACGACAATCGGGTCCTCGTGATCAGTGGCGCGGCCCGCCAAGGCCTCCGTGAACTGCTCGAGGCCGCGTGGGCCATGGTGCATCCGGCGGGCAACGCTCAGCCGGGCTGGGCGTCGTCGTCTGCCTGAAACGCCGCGGCCTGAGATACCCGAAACAGCCCGAGCCACTCGGCGTTGCCGGTCCCCTGCTTGCCCTTCTTGGCCTTGCGACGAGAGCCGGCTATCGGTGAACGCGTGAGTCCCTCGCAAACGAATCCGATCTCCGATACCGCTCGAACGGTGTCGCAGGCAACCCGCTCGGCTTCTTGCTCGTCAACAAGATGCTCTCCGCTCTCGTAGTGCGGCTTAATGAGGCTGACAATCAGCCCTTCCGGCTCGAGCCAGGTGGCGGCCGCGGGTAGCGCGAGCCGCTGCGGCGTCCAACCGAGGTCCATCACCACGAGGCCTACGCGGTCTTCCGGTTCGTGGTGCAGCGCGTTGATGCGTTCCATCGCCGTGATGCGATCATCCCGCCGTACGAGGTAGTCGAGGATGCCCTTCGCGGTATCGACGGCGTAGACCGTTCGGACGCCGCATGCGAGCAGGCATTGGCTGAAACCCCCCACGCTCGCGCCGAGATCAGCGCAGCCCAACCCTTCGACGTCGATACCAAACGTGTGCAGCCCGTGTTGGAGCTTGTAGAACCCACGAGACACGACGCGTGGCACGCCCAGCGGCGTCGCATCGCTCGCGTCCGCGATGGGCGGGATCATGTCAGGCCGCACCCACGGGCACGCCGACAATCGCGATGCCGCGACGGTCGGCCTCCGCAATCACCTCGTCCTTGTCGATCATGATGACATCGCCCGCGGCCAAGGCCAAGCAGCCTGCGCCGGCGTCATGCAGGCGCTCGATGGTGGTTACGCCGATGGTCGGCACGTCGCTCCGCCGATCGTGCCCGCAGCGCGCGCCCTTGCAGAGCGTCCAGCCCTTGGCTTTGCACAGACCGCCCGCACGCTCGATCATGCGGTCGGTGCCCTCAACGGCCTCCACCGCGATGATGTCACGCTCGCGCACGGCGACGGCCTGACCGATATCGAGGCGCAGCAGATCCACGAGTTGGGGCCAGACGAATTCGACGTCCGCCTGCTGCCCGACCGACGGCTGGCGCTTGGTCATGACGCCAGCGTCGGCAAGTTCCTTGGGAATCGACGTGGTCGAGTCCAGCAGTTGGACGCCGCTGCGTTCGAGCTCGTCGGCGATCGCTCCAAGAACGGCGTACGAGCGGCGGTCGTGGCGAAGCTTGCGGTGCCAGGCGATCATGGTCCGAACGTCAGGGACGTGCCGCACCATGCGAAGCGGGTCATGCATCAGTTTGGCCTTGTCGACCTTGCCCACCATGATGGCGTGCCTGACGTTTCGGCGCGAGAGCGCCCGACCCCAGCCGCCGACACGAAAGAGCCCCACCTCGTGAAAGCTGTCGCACATCTCTGGAAGCTCGGGCTCGTACATGTTGGCCAGCCCGATGCCGTGGATGCGGTGCCCGATGTCGCGAAGGCCCTCGGCGACGATGATCGGCAGGCGGCCGGCACCAGCGATCAGGCCGATGGCGGTCGGCGGCGAGGGCGGATCGGGCAGGATGACCAGCGGGTTCGGCAAGCGGCGACCTCCGTCAGGGTAACGGACATTATTGCGCCGAATTCACACCGCGACCGCAATTTCCTATCATTACCCAAACACATTCCTTCGCCATACCAGCCGTTCAACACGGCCCCGATCGAAGGCCGATGCACCGGCTGGATGTCGTTCCAGGACTACATACACCAGCCGCCGGCACCCCAGCCAGGGCACAGATCGCCGAGGCCTTGGATCGGCGTGAACTTTACCTGCGCGGGCGCCTACGTCCGTGTGTATCGCCAGCAGCACGAGCGGTGCTACATCGCCCGATGCCCACGGTGCGGCATGACGTGCCGCTTCCCGGTAGGCGCTGGAGGAACATCGCAGCGGCTCTTCGACGCGTCCTGCCGGTGATCGTCCCGAAGCGTGCCGACGCCACCCCGGCTGCCGCGTAAAGTCGAGCGTGCCCCAACCTCCCGGAATCACCATCGGCAAGCCCAACGAGAACTGTGCGGCAACGGGCGAGGCCTTGACGCCCGGCGATCGCATCGTCTCCATCCTCATGCTCGATTCGGAGAGCGGATCGCAGCGGCTGGACGCCGCCGAGTCGCAATGGGACGAAGGCTGGCGCCCGGACGCCGGCTTGGATGTCATCGCGATCTGGCGCGGGCACATGCCCGAACCAAAGGCCGCGGACAACAGCCGTCCGGTCGACGACGAGGATCTGGTCGCACTGTTCGAGCAGATCGCCGAGCCGGCCGACGAGAAGGCCATCGAGCTGCGTTATGTACTCGCCTGGATGCTGGTGCGGCGACGCAGGCTCCGCTTCGAAGGCCAGCGCGATGGCGCGATGCGTGTGCGGCGCGTGAGCGCAATCGGCGCGCTCCTCGACACGACACCGATCGAGGTCGGCGATCCCGGGCTCGACGAGGACCAGCTCGAGCAGGCGATGGAGCGAGTCGCTGTTCTATTGCTCGGCGAGCCCGAGGGGCCCGTTTCGGCGGAAGCTACGGGAGACACGCCGTGATCCGGACGGTCGTGGTCCTCGCGGTGTTGCTTACGTTCGCGGTGCCGGGCTGCTCGCCCAAGCCGCCGATGCCCGCGGATCCAGTAGGCGGCCGGACGGTCGACCTGTCTGAGTACAGCTACGAGCAGGTCGCCAACGTTGTGAACGCGAGGGCCGAGCGGCTGGAACGCTTCTGGGCGGCGACGATCGTCAAGGTCTGGTACATCGGCAAGGAGGGCGAGAACGAGGTCGACCAGCTCGACGGCGATATCCACATCGTGCAACCCGACATGATCGCGATGAGCCTGGAGAAGGTGGGCATCGATGTCGCGGCCCTGGGCGCGAACGAGCGGTTCTACTGGTACCTCGACCTCATCGCCGACGAAGAGGTCGCGTCGATCGGCACTCATGAACGCGCGAATCCTGATCAGTTGGCCAGCCTCGGCGTTCCGGTGCATCCGCTGGACCTGTTGCTGCTGTTAGGCTTCTCGACCCTTCCCGACGAGCCGCTCGATCCAGATCGCCCCCTGCGTGTTTCCGAGAGCGGTCGGCACATCGTGGTCTCTGCGCCGGCGCGCTGGGGCATCGTGGACTACCTGCTCGATCCCGACACGTTCGAGCCGATTCGAGTTGAGATCAGGCGAGCGGACCGGTTGCCCGCCGTGCTGACAGCCGACATGCTCGAAGGCTCGATCGAGTTCCAGGATCGCGTCCTGGATGGATCGCCGAAGGTCCGCATCCCACGGCGCATCGTCATTGATGTGCCGGAAATCGAAGCCCGGGTGCAGGTGCGGTTCCTCGATCCTCGTGTGAGCCGGCGCAAGCCCGACGAGCGGGCGTTCGATCTCGGGGACACGCTCTCGCGCTACGGCGTTGGCCTCCGACGGGACCTTGATGTGATGCACGATCGGCTTCGGGATAGCGGATCGTGATGTCGGCGGTCGGATCGACACGATGGCATTGGCTGGGCGTTCTCTTCGCGGTGTTGCTGCCCTGCGTCGCGGCTGAAGCACAGATCGCAACCGGAGCACGGCCGTACGAGCCGGGCGGCGATTCGCACGCTTGGGCGGTCACGCCATCGACCGTTTCGAACGACTGGGGGCTCTGGCACATCCCCCCGCGATCGGGCGCGACGCCGGCCGAAGACGGCGCGGTGCGCATCGTCGATTCGCTGGAACGCCAGCCCGCGGCGATCGCCGCCTACGGCGGTCGGGTTTGGATGGCATTCGCCGGGGGCGGGAATCGTGCAGGCTACGCGTTCCTGACGGCGGCCGTGCGTCCTGGCGCGATCGACGGCACCTGGTACACGGGTGCCGGTGGCCGGCTGGCGTCGACCGCGTTTCTCGAGACCACGGGACGCGTCATCGCGCTTGCCGCAGGCGAGCGCGGTCCGATCGCGCTGATCGAAGATCCCGACGGCCCGATCTCGATCGCGTGGCTGGAGCGCAACGTGTGGGAGCGTGCGAACGGCCCGAGTCCCATCGATTCCGTCAACCCGCAGTCTCTTGGTGTTCTCCAAGACGGTTCGATCGTTCTGGCAACCATCGACTCCGATCAGGTTCGGACATGGATCGCATCGCTGCCCGATCAGCCACAGGAGAGCAGCACATTCGAACTGCTGGACCCCGATGCCTTGCTCAAACCGTTCGAGCCAGCGGAAGACGAGATCAAAGAAGCCGTCGAGATTGCGTGGGTGGGATCATCCGCTTCGCTGCAAATCCCGGTTGCAGACGGGCGGGTCGATGGTGCGGTGGTCGGAATCGGGTCGCGGCTCGTCCTCGGTGTCGAGACCACGGATGCACTGCGCGTGATCGAGGTCGATGGGGATCTGGCCACGACGCTGTACGAGACCGCGCCGGGCGGCCTGGCCTTGCTCGCCGAAGCTCGTCGCGGCATCGCCGTACGTCTCGGTGATGAGGCCGAGGGTGCCCAGGGTCGCGCGGCAACGCGGCTTGTGATCGAGGAGTTCTCGCTCGACACCGGTCGCTTGTTTTTCGTGGGCCCTGCGGTGTTCGACGGACCGATCTCGCCGAGCGATCTACGCATCCTGCTCGTGCTGATGGTGCTCGTAAGCGCGTCGCTGCTGCTCTTTGTCGTCCGCACATCATCCGAGGCCAAGCCGTTTGTGGCCCCGCCCGGGTGCGTGCTCGCACCACCCATCCCAAGACTCCTGGCAGGTTTGGCCGATGGCTTCCTCGCGTTGCTCCTCGGCGGCGAGTTGTCTCGTGTGCTGCCACCCGGATGGCTGGCCGTCCGCATCGGGGCTGACGCCTTGGACTTCGCGCCGCTCGTGCTCGGGCTGGCGATCGGGCTCGTCGGCAGCGCACTGCTCGAGGCGGCGACCGGACGCACGCTCGGCAAGCTGGTCTTCGGGCTGGCGGTGAGCCGCAGCGGCGAACTCGATGGCCGCCCGATCGGCCCGCGGCGCCCGGGCCTGGGGCCCTCGCTAGCCCGTAACGCCGTGAAGTGGCTTCTGCCCCTGGTCGCCATCGCCGGGCTCATGAGTCCGCTGATGCGGCACCGCGGCGATTCGATGGCGGGCCTTGGGGTTATCGGTGAGGCTGCCGAGCCCGCCAGCGAGTCCAGTTCCGGCCCAGATTCCAGTCAAGATCGGGGCCCGGACGACCGATAGCCATGTGCGAGCCCGTGCATGCGCCGGGCCGTGCGGAGGCATCGTGTCGGCCGACGACAAGGCAGCGAGCGACGAGCAGACCGCCAAGCCGGGCAAGGACCCGGCTGTATCGCCGTGGCGTGAGATCTGGCAGATCCCAACGCTCGCGATCGCGGGCACGGCCCTGATGATCGGCCTCGCGGTGACGGTGCTGTACCGCCCGACGCCCGACTACGCCGCACTGCTCGATGCCGCCGAGACCCGTATCGAGGCCCGCCGATACATCGAGGCGCTCGATGGGCTGAACCGGAAGCTGTCTCCCCTGCTCAACCGCGATTCCTTCACGCCCGAGTTCCGCCGGCGATTCCACACACTCCGCGCCCGATCGATCGCGCTTGGTCAGACCGAGCTCGACGCACGGCAGGAAGCCAACGACCGCAGCATCGTTTCTGAGTATCGCGAAGCAGAACGTCAGGGTGCCGTGCTCGAGCCTGCCGACTCGGCGCTGCTCGCGCGCGCGTACATCGGGCTGGGCGAGCTCGAGCCCGCATTGACGCGCGCCGACGCTATGCCACCCAGCGAACGGCCGCGACGGCACGCGTTGTACCGGCTCGCGGTAGACCAACCGGACATCAGCACGCCGGGGGGGCGGCAGCGGTTGATCGATCTGGTCAATCGCTTCGTGGCCGATCCGACGCTCAGCATCAACAACCGGGCGTGGGCCGAGCTTCAACGGGCGCGCGTGCTCTCGGCAATGGGCGACCACTCGGGCGTGGTCGATCGACTGCTCCGCACGTATCCGCAGTGGGCCCGAGCCGATGCCACGGTGCGGGCGGCACTGAGCGTGGAACTCGGGTCCTCACACCTTGAGCTCGACGACTTCGACGCCGCTCGAGTCGCGCTCGAGCTCGGCGAAGACCTCGCCCCGCCGCAATCAACCGAACGCGGCCAGGCGATCGTCATGCTCGGCCGGCTCGACGAGCTCGCGGGACAACCGCAGGAGGCTCGGGATCGATACGCCCGAGTGCTTCGCGAGCTCGGATGGGCCCCGGCCGCGCAAGCCGCCAGGCTCGGCCTCGCCGAGGTCTACGCGGCCGATGGCGAAGACGATCTCGCGCTGGACCTTTTCCAGGAGGCGATCGCCGAGTTGCAGGACAACGGTCCGGCCGCGGGCGTCGACGGCAACGTCCTGGAGAACGCGCTGCTGCTGCAATACCAGAACCAACGCACGGCCGATCGCCCGGAGGCAGCACTGCGATACGCGCGAATGGCCGAGACGGTCGGCAATGGTGAACGCTCGGTGGCGCTCAAGCTCGCGCTCGCCGAGGCGCACCGGCTCGTCGCCGAAGCGATGATCGAGGCCGCCGGCGGGCCGGCGGACGGCACGGCCGACACGCTCGGCCTCGACGCCACAACGCGAGAAGAGGTCCGCACGTACTTCCGTGCGGCCGGCGGCTACTACGCCCTGCACGCCGATGATGTCACGCTCGATGAGACCGCGTTCGAGCAGAGCACGTGGCTCAGCGCGGTCTGCTTCGATCGCGCGGGCGACCTGAAACTGGCCGAAGAGAAGCTCACGACGTTTGTGACGGCGATCAGCGAGAGCCCGATGCGCGCAGAGGCTCGGTACCGCCTCGGACGGATCCACCAGGCCAAGAATCAGCACACGGCCGCCGAGGAGGCGTTCCGCTCTCTTATCGACGACGCGAACGACCCGGACACCGGAAAGGGCGTCGGCCCGTTCGCCCTGCGGTCGTACGTGCCGCTATCGCAGTCGCTGCTGGCCGACTCGAACCCCGACAACGACCGCGAGGCACGAGCTCTGCTTGAGCGTGTCGTTTCCGGTGGGCTCGTGGGATCCGAGAGCGAAGAGTATCGCCAGGCGCTCGTCGCGCTCGGCACGCTGCACTACCGGCTGGGCGAGTACGTCTCAGCCATCGAGTATCTGCGCGAGGCGATTGCCCGATTCGAAGGCGAGCGCCGCATACACCAGATCCGATTTAAGCTCGCCGACGCATTCAGGCTGGAGAGCACACGCATCGATGAGGCCCTGCAGCAGGCGATGCCCGGCAGCGAACGCCGCGAGTTGCAGCGGCTGCGTGAGGAACGCCTGCGCACGGCCATCGAGCAATTCGAGATCGCGCGCGACGGATTGGGTGGCATCTCCCAGGCATCGGCCATCGAGCGAGAGGCGCTACGCAACGCGTACTTCTTCCTCGGTGCGTGCGCGTACGACCTGGGCGACTTCGAGCTTGCCGTCAAGCACTACGCCGCCGCCCACGCGAAGTACTCGGGCGATCCCGCCGCGTTGGTGCCACTGATCCAGATCGTCAGCGCCCGCCTGCAGCAGGGCGAATACGCCCTTGCGCGAGCCGCCAACGAGCGTGCCCAGCGGTTGTACGAGAGCTTCCCCGACGATGTCTGGGCGGACTCAAACCTGCCGCTCACCCGCGATGATTGGCAGCGATGGTTCCAAGCCAGCGAGCGGCTGGCGACCGTCGGCGGCTGAGCGATTTCACGCCCTCGTGACCTCGACCTTACCTCCGGCAACGTCCTTGATCGCATAGCCCATACCGGCAAGTTCGTCGCGAATGGCGTCGGAGGTCGCGAAGTCCTTGCTGGCGCGGGCGGCCCTGCGAAGTTCGAGCTTCTCAATCACTGCCGGATCCGGAGCGAGGCCCGGCGCGAACAATCCAATAGACGTGTCGGCCGCCTGCGCGCATTCGAGTTCCAGGACGCCAAGAACGTTGTCAAGCTGCAACAGTGCTTCGGCATCACCACGGGTTGGCGATTCGAGCGCGCCCACCATCGTGTTGATCGCGGCGACTGCCGCCGCGATGTTCAGGTCATCGCGCATCGCTTCGGCGAATGCCTGCGTGGCCGCCAATGTGGCGCGCTGCGGACCACCTGGCGCATCGGCATCCTGCACTCTCCGCCAGCGGTCGATCATCCGCTGGGAGTCCTTGAGCAACTGCTCGGTAAAGTCTGCGTTTGTGCGATAGTGTGTGCGAATCAACGCCAACCTGAGAGCCGCGGGCTCGACACCCTTCTTGAACAGATCTCGGGCCGTGAAGAAATTGCCCTTGCTCTTGCTCATCTTTTGGCCATCGACGAGCAGGAAGCGCGTGTGCTGCCACTGCCGCGCGAACGGAGCTCCGCTTGGCGTCTCGTTGAAGGCGCAGCTGCTTTGTGCGATCTCGCACTCGTGGTGCGGGAAGATGAGGTCCTCGCCGCCGGAATGCAAGTCGATCAACGGCCGTTTCCCGGGAGCGACACCGTCCCGAAGTGTCTCACGGGCGAGCACCTCGATCGCCATCGCGGAGCACTCGATGTGCCAGCCGGGGTATCCGGCACCCCACGGGCTGTCCCACTTCATGAGGTGATGCTCGTCCTCTTTCCACAGCATGAAGTCCGCGTGGTTCCGCTTTGCCTGCTGGTTCGAGTCCTGGACGCGGCCGCCGGCGCCCGACAAGAGTGAGTCCAACGTGTTACCGCTGAGCACGCCATAGGTGTCGAGCGATGACACGTCGAAGTAGACAACACGAGATCCGGTGTCGCCGACCACGTAGGCACACCGTCTATCGATCAGCCGCGCGATGAGATCGAGCATCTGCGGGATGTGCTGGGTTGCCCGAGGCTGATAGTCGGGCTGGCTGGCGACCTTCAGGCCAAGCTGCTGCGCGTCCTCGATGAACCGCTGGGCATAAAACTCGGCGATCGCGAAGGGGTCCTTCGGGTCGACGTTGCTGCCAGCTGGGAGCTTGCCGGACTTCTTGGCTTCCAGCAAGCGAATGCGCGCAGCGTCCATCTTGTCGACGCCGCCGCCATCTGCGACCGCATCGTCGGTCATGTGCCCAACATCGGTGATGTTCATGGCGTGGCGCACGGTTCGTGGACCGGCGTGCATTCTGCCTTGGGCATCCTGGATCGCACACAGCGGGCTCTCGAGCCAGCGGCGGAGCAGATCGGCAACGAGGAAGGTGCGGAAGTTGCCGATGTGCACATCGTCGTACACCGTCGGCCCGCACGTGTAGAAGGTCACCCGGCTCGGGTCTGTCGCGCGGAAGGGCTCGATGCGCTTCGTGAGGGTGTTGTACAGGTGGAAGGACTCGGGCATCCACGATCATAGAACGAACGCCCGGCCCCCTCGGCGTACGCTCGCTGGTGAGCGATCGCAGCGGGAGCCATCCGAGCAACAGACGGCCCATCCACAGGCAGGTCAGCTTCGAGTTCCTGGGCACCGGCGTGTCCAGCGGCGTGCCGGTCATTGGCTGCTCGTGCCTGACCTGCACCTCGAGGGACCTCAAGGACAAACGCCTCCGATGCTCGGCAGCCCTGCGGTTCGGCGGAGACCGAGGCGAGGAACGGACGATCCTCTTCGATGCCGGCCCGGATCTGCGCCAGCAAGCCCTTCGCGCTGGGCTCGAACGGGTCGACGCCCTGCTCTTCACGCACAACCACGTCGATCACACCTGGGGGCTCGACGAGATCCGTCGGTTCAACACCCTCATGGAAGGGCCGGTGGACATCTACGCCAACGACCACACGCTCGAGTTCCTGCGTCGCGTGTACGGCCACATCTTCGACTCCAAGAACAACGTCCAGCCGAGCTATGTCGCCTCGGTGATCCCCCACCGCCTTCTGCCGATGGTGCCCGAGGAACTCTTCGGCCTCCGCATCACGCCCATCCCGCTGCTCCACGGCAAGCTGCCCGTGCTCGGCTTCCGCGTCGACGCCGTCCATCCCATGGTCGCGGCTCGGGCGGGCATCGACGACCTGCTGCCCCTGGCGTACTGCACCGACGTCTCGGGCATCCCAACCGAGACCTGGCCCATGCTCGAAGGGCTCCGCACGCTCGTGCTCGGGGCACTGCGATCGCGGAAGCATCCGACGCACTTCTCCATCGACGAAGCCGTCGATGCGGCCCAGCGAGTCGGTGCCAAAGAAACCTGGTTCATCCACATGAACCACGAGGTTCGCCACGAACCCGTCGATCGCGCGCTGCCGAACGGCATCCGGCTGGCGTGGGATGGCTTGGTGCTGCCGCGAACGGCGGAAGAAGAGCGCAATGAGGACGAGTGGGCGCTGGGTTGGCGGGAGTGACCCGAACTACTCGGCCGCGAGGTGGATGCTGATCCGTCCGACCGTCACGCCGAGCCGCTTCTCGATCTCGGCGATGAGCTCTGGGTCTCGGACGCCGGCCATCACGCGGTCGCTGAGGTCTTCGGGCAGGTCCATCATCGAGCCGTCGGCGGCGACGACGTGGGCGTGCTCGTCGGTCAGGGCGTCGAACCGGGCCGGGCCGCCGGGCGTCGCCAGCTTGCGGCACAGGCCGCAGTTGCTCAGGGTCTCGAGCGTGTTGTACACGGTGGCCAGCGAGATGCCCGCCGAACCGGAATCCTGCCGGACGGCGTCATAGATCGCCTCGGCCGTGGGGTGCTCACGCGTGCCGGCTAGGGCGGCGTACACCACCTGCCGCTGGCGGGTGCAGCGGAGGCCATGGGCGGCGAAGAGCTCGCGATAATCACCGCTCTCACTCTGGCAGTGGCATGTGGGGCCGCAGGACATTGGAACGATTCTAGGGAGCAAACACGCTTTGGGCGAGAGGATGGTTTCAAGGCCCGAGTCGCGGCAGAGGCATGGTTCGAGACGCCAGTATCATCGAGCATGAGCCAGCCTGGCTATGACCCGACCTGGATGCCCGATGAGGCGACGAGCCGCGCGTTCGCTGATGCCGTGGCGGCGTTTGGTGAGCGGGTGGATGGGTTGACGCCGGTGTCTAGGGACGAGCGGGTGAAACCGAGGTGGAGGCGTCTTAGTGATCCTTACCGGACACCTGTTGTAATCGAATCCCTCGTTGCGACCCAGCGGATGATCTTGGACGAGGTGGCGACCCCGGAGTTGCTTGCGCCCGTTCTCTGGTGTGCTTCGGCGAAGCAGAAGAGGATCAGATTGAATGCACCGGACCTTCTAGGTTTGCTCTCGAAGCATTTCGTGCTGTCGCAGCAGTGTCTTGTCTGGCTCTTCGGCTTGCGCAAGTGGCACTCTCGAGACACTGCGGTTCAAGCACTCGAACGATCGCACCCACAAGAGATGTCGACCTGGATTCTTAAGCAAGCACTCATGGACAGAGTGAAGCAGGTGCGCTGGAGAGCCACGTTGAAGGTAGATAGGTGCGAGTTGCGGTCTCTTTTGCCGGATATGTTGAGTGCCGCCCAGGCCGAACCGGAAGGCCACTTTCGCGAGTGGCAACTCGCAATGTATCACACGTGCGACAAAGGTGTTCATGTCGCTGATGGTGACTCACGCCATGAAGTCGATTTGCGCTACCGGATCGAGGACAGCTCGTTCCTTCATCCGCTGCTATGTACCTGCTCGCGAAAGGAGCTAGCCGAGCTTGGAGCACAGGCGGTCGCGGAACAAGCCGCTCGAGAAGATCTCCCAATTCCGGTCAAGGTGACACGTGTGCCCGACCGACCTCGCCCTACCAAACATGCATGGGAGTTTCCGGCCGGTCATCGACCAGCGGTCTATTCGATGCTGCTGCAGATAGAGGGGCCGTACCTCGTCGAGGTCTTACAGAATCGCCACTTCGCACGAAGTCAAGACTCCTAAACCGATCCCCGCGTCCTTAGCCGCCGATCCCACTCCACCACTCCGTCTTTCAATCGAATCACGCGCTCGCAGCGATCCGCCACCGAATCGTCGTGTGTCACCATCAGGATGGTCATGCCCTCCGCGTGCAGCTTCTCGAACAGGGTCAGGATCTCCTCGCCCGTGCGCGAGTCGAGGTTACCGGTGGGCTCATCGGCCATGAGCACCTTGGGCTCGGCGATGAGCGAGCGGGCGATGGCGACGCGCTGCTGCTGGCCGCCGGAGAGCTCGCGCGGGCGGTGGCCCAGGCGTTCGCCCAGGCCGACGAGCGTCAGCTTCTCGACGGCCCGTCGCCGCCGTTCGGCCGGGTCGACGCCCTGGTAGAACAACGGAACGGCGACGTTGTCCTCAACGGTCAGCTGGGGGATGAGGTTAAACGCCTGAAACACGAAGCCGATGGTCCGGCCGCGGAACTGGCTCAGCCCCTCGTCGTCCATCTCGTTGATGTCCTTGCCCGCGAGCAGGTATTGCCCGTCGGTGGGCTGGTCGAGACAGCCCAGGATGTTCATAAGCGTGCTCTTGCCCGAACCCGAGGCCCCCATGATGGCGACGTACTCGCCCTCGTGGACAGCGATGTCCACGCCGCGAAGGGCCTCGACCATGATCGAGCCGTCGGGCTTGTAATAGACCTTCCGGACGCCGTTGAGCTCGGCCACCGTCGGCGCGTCGGCATGGGGGTTGGCAACCTCGCCGTTGGCGTGAGGAGCAGGGGTTTGGGCCGGGGTCTCGGCTGGGGTCGGCTGGGTCATGCAGTGTACTGTACCGATTGGGAGGGTCCTGGTTGGGCTCGCTTGACGCCCAGAGTGCGCCAATCATTACGGCCCGGCGGTGGTTTCCCCCCGTTCGGATGAAATCCCGGACGTCAGTAGCTCAATTGGTAGAGCAGCGGATTCCAAATCCGCAGGTTGGGGGTTCGAGTCCCTCCTGACGTGTTGCTCGTGCCGATGGGCATGAGCGGAATGGTGTTTGGCCGGTTTGGAGTACTGATGGCGTTTGCGATCTACAAGCCCGGACAGGGCTACTGGACCCGGGTCATGACGGCGGTCTTCGCCGGCGTGCTGGTGATGGCCGCCGCGGTGTGGCTGTATGGGCAAGCGCTGCTCATCCCGCTGCCCGACCGGGCGTGGAGCATGTCCTACAGCGTGGCCGCGAACTTTGACGCCAGCCAGCCGGTGGACCTGCTTGGCCCCGAAGGACTCACGGCTCGCCCCGAGCTCGGGACGGCGACCATCGAGACCGTCGACGCCAGCTCCACGGGTGGCACGATCACCCTCGTGGACTACCAGCTCACCGGCGAGGCCACACGGTCGCAGATCAGCGCCCTGCGGGCCAGCGACGGCCAGATCGTCGCGATCACCGGCGGCGGCGTCCGCGGCGTGCCCGTTGTCGATCGCATCTATGTCCAAGGCGCCATGGTCCTGGTGACAGTGCTCATCGGCGCGATCGGCATCGTCTACTTCGTGGCGATGAAGAAGGGCTCGGTCGACTTCCTGATCGCTACCGACGGCGAGATGCGGAAGGTCAACTGGTCGACCCGCAAGGACGTGATCAACAGCACGTGGGTCGTGATCGGGGCCTCGGCGATCCTGGGCCTGTACCTCTTCGGGTTCGACACGGTCTTTGCGCTCTTCTTCCGCGCGATCGGCGTCCTGGATATCTGAACGGCCCTGGGCCCCGGTCGGTGGACCGGACCCCAGGAAATCGCCTATTATCGGGAGTCTCGGCCGTGGACCGCATCGTGCGGATCTGCGGCCGCTGTCATTCTCTCGGGTAACGCCCCAGGAGCACGGCGCGATGATCGAAGGCGAGCAGCAGACCACCCCGACCGAGCAGCAGCCCGAGCTGGCAAGCGAGACGCCAGCCGCCGAGGCTCCCGCTGAGACGACGAGTGAGGCATCGGCCGAGACGGCTGCCGCAGCCCCTGCCGACACCGCTCCCGCAGCAGACTCGCAGGCCGAGGCCAAGCCCACTAACGACGAGCCGATCGTCCAGCCTGGCATGAGCTGGTTCGCGCTCCGCGTCGCTTCGAACAAGGAAAGCTCGGTCCGCGACACGCTGCTGCGCAAGGTCCAGATCGAGCACAAGACCGAGTTCGTCGGCCGCATCCTCGTACCCACCGAGAAGAGCCGCACGTTCAAGAACGGCAAGATCAAGATCACCGAGACCAAGCTCTACCCCGGCTACGTGTTCGTCGAGATGAAGCTCGAGGACGACGGCCGCATCCCCCAGGACGTGTTCTTCCTGATCAAGGAGACCACCGGCGTGGGCGACTTCGTCGGCACGCCGCGCCCGACGCCGCTGGAGCTGCACGAGGTCGAGAAGATCCAGATGAGCAGCCGCGCTCCGGAGGAGGAGCCCGAGGTTCGCATGAACTTCGAGAAGGGCGAGCACGTCACGATCAAGGAAGGCCCGTTCGAGGGCTACGAGGGCTCTGTCGATGAGCTCCTGCCCGAGAAGGGCTTGGTCCGCGTGCTCGTCACGATCTTCGGCCGCCAGGCACCAATCGAGATCGAGGAGTGGAAGCTCGCCAAGGCGGACGAGGCCTGATCGACCTAGAACTGGCTCAACTCACTACCGAGCTTTGCCTGCCACGTCGCAACTTCATCGTCGTACTTGCGTGTCCCTTCGGCGTCATTGCACGATGTGTAAAACTGCACGAGGCCTCGCCGCAGGGCACGTGTTTGGGCGTGGTCTGGCCCGAGCGAGGACCACAGCACGCCCTCCGCCGTCTTGAGCTTGGCTTCCGCGGTCACGAAGTCGCCCTCAAGGCTCAGCGCGTAGCCGTGATGCGCACTCACGATCGCCGTCCGCCAGTCGCGAGCGCCCCACGCGGCGACCGCAGCGTCGTTTGCTCGAACGAGCAGCACAGCAGAGAGTGAGCCGCTCCCTCGGCGGCGTTCAAGGTACGCAAGGTTGTGGCACGCCATCGCGAGAAACTCCCGCGTATCCGGCCCGAACTGCGCATCGTCGAGGCGGATGACGTATTGGTAGTCCTGGATCGCTAACTCGTTGCGGCCTGCCTTCATGTGAATGAGGGCACGGACGAAGATCGCCTCGGATGTCCGGTGATCGAACGCGCCGAATCTCGCTGTGCGAAGTTCGACGGCCCGGGTTGCGAAGTCGAGTGCCGCGTCGAGTGACCAGTGTTCGAGCGCCAGCCGGGCCTGGGCGAGCAGTAGGTCGCTGCGTATCGCCTCGGCACTTTCTGGGCTGCGGTCGGCCGCCGCGATCACTCGTCCTAGCTCTTCCTCCGCTCCGGCCAGGTTCGAAACCAGCAGCTTCAGCTGAACCAGTTCGAGCCGACGCGTGAGCGTTTTGACGTCATCGGAGCCGTGCAATCCGATACTCACCGTGACGAGTTGCGATTGGTGCTTGATGGCCTGCGGCATCTCGGGCTTCGCCAGTGCCGACTCCACCAACTGCTCCAAGAACTCGACGCGTATCGGTCCCTGCGTGTCGTCTGAGTATGCCCACTCTTCCATCTTGCCTTCATCAGATCGATTGCGCTCGGCCATCTGTTCGATCGCACGCTGGGCTTCCAAGTACAGCCGCTGCGTGCTCCGAAGCTCTTCTTGCTTTTCTTCGATCTGCTGCTCGACCTGCGCAACGGTCTGGTTCAGTGCCTCGATATCGGCGCGGCGCGCGGCTTCCTGACTCGCGAGCTCCTGCTGAACCTGGTCGAAGAGATCCTGCTGCTCCCGACGCTGTCGATCAAACTCCTGCTGTTGGGCTGCCGCCTCCGCACGCGCGCGGCCAAGGTCGTCCGCCGTCCGATCTACAGCGTCTGTGAGTCGCGCGAGCTCGGCTTGGCTGGCCTCGAACTGCGCCTTCGTGTCATCGATTTCACGCTGTGCTTCATTGCGTTGAGCGGTCATGGACTCCAAATCCGCCAGTGAACCCGCAACCTCCGCAGCCAGCCGACCTGCCTCTTGAGCGTTGCTGTCTCGCTCTTGCTGAGAGTCCTCAAGCTCAACCTGCACCTGCTCAAGCGTCTTGGTTGTATCAACGAGCTTGCGACTCTCATCCAACTTCAAAGCAAAGCTGATCACCGCCGTAGTGAGTGATGTGAACACGAGTAGCGTCACGGCGGCTGTGATACTCACCACGAGCTTATGTCTCTGCACCCACTTCTTCGTGCGGTAGAGCCCGTGCGCCCGGACCGCTTCGACGGGCTTGCCTTCGAGGAATCGCTGCAAATCCTCGGCTAGGGCACTCGCGGTGGGATAGCGGTCCTTGGGCTCTTTCTCAAGGCACTGCATGATGATGTCATCCAGGTCCGGCTGGAGCCTGCGGGCCATCGCCACGCGAGCACGCGACTCGCTGGCCGCCTTCTGACCCGCGTCCTTCACCTTCTGGCTCGGCCGTGTGGGTGTTGACTCGCGAATCACGCGCTGCAACTCGGCCAGTGACAGGTCGGCCAAGGTGCGCGAGTCAAAGGGCAGGGCATTGGTCAAGAGCTCATACAACATCACACCGAGCGCGTAAACATCGGTACGCGTATCGATGTCGCCGCCGCCGGCCTGCTCGGGGCTCATGTACGCCGGTGTGCCAAGAAACTGGCCTTCGACAGTGTTCACACTCATCTGCCCTAGACGATGGTCGAGTGCTTTCGCGATGCCAAAGTCGATGACCTTTGGAACAGCCTTTCCATCCATCTCGGCGATCAGGACGTTGGAAGGCTTGAGATCTCGGTGGATGACGCCCTTCGAGTGCGCGTGCTGCACCGCCGCACACACCTCGACGAATAGCTTGATCCGTGCCTCGATCATGAGATTCTGACGGATGCAGTACTCGGTGATCGTCGCTCCGTGGACGAACTCCATGGCGAAGTACGGCCGGGAGCCCAATTCTGCGGGAGTACTACCGGCCTGATAGAACCCAGCAACACTCGGATGGTTCATTTTCGCAAGAGCTTCACGTTCCTGGCGAAACCGTCGGATCACCTGCGCGCTGTCCATCCCCGGCTTGATAATCTTGAGCGCCACTTCACGATTTGGGTCGTCTTGCCGCGCGAGATAGACCTCACCAAACCCACCGTCGTTGATGTAGGACTCGATCGAGAACGGGCCGACTTCGGTCCCCGAGCTGAGCCGAAGTGTCGGAATGAGTTCCTGGGCGCCCCCGGCCAGGCCACGATGGATCGCGTCCTCGAAGCCGGGGTCTTGGCTGCCGCCGTTGGTTGTGCCAGCGAGCAGCTTGCGCAGCTCGACCGCGATCTCTGGCTCGTCACGATCGAGTTGCTCGAGGGCGGCCTCCAGTTCGGGCTTCGGCAGCTCGTGGACACGGAGGAACTCCTCGCGCACGCGCTCGTAGGTTTTGGCGTCCATATACTGTCCCTAAATCGAACAAACACTGAAACGAATCCGGTGAGCGATAGCGTAGCAACAATCGTAGATGCCGCGTTATCCATAGATTCGGGCGTGGCCGGAAGCGCAGCGCCGAGTTCCATCTGGGGGGCACATGGACCAGACAGTCAGCGTGACAAAGCTCTTACTGGACGCCAATCACGACGCCCAGGCTCGTGAAGATCTTGCACCCATCCTGCTCGATAAGCTCCGAGGGATCGCCCAGCAGGCCATGGTCAAGGAACGCCGCGACCACACGCTCCAGCCGACTCTACTTGCCGACGAGGCCTTTATGAAGCTCGTAGGAAAGGACAACGTAGACTGGGAATGCCGCACGCACTTCTACGCGATCGCCGCGATCACGATCCGTCGGCTGCTTGTCGACCACGCCCGTTCACACAACGCCCAAAAGAGGGGGGGAGACCGCGATCGTCTCGCGATGGAGACGATGGACCAGTTCGGCGGAGGCGAGCCCCAACAGCAGGCCATCGACGTGCTCGATCTGGACGCCGCGCTCGAAGAGCTCAAAGAACTCAACCAGCGGCAATCCGAGATCGTCGAGCTGAAGTTCTTTGGCGGCCTGACCATCAAGCAGATCGCCCACCACCTGGATGTGTCGCCGCGGCTTGTCGACGGCGATTGGGCGATGGCCCGCGCTTGGCTCCGCCAGAAGCTCGAGCCCAACGGGTAGCCTGACGAGACTTAGAGCTCGACCACTCGCAGGTCGCCGGTCTTCTTCTCGGCCTTCGGCGGAATCGAGACCTCGGCCGTGAACTCGCCAAGCCCCGCACCCGCCATGCGCTCGCGCACGTCCGCCGCCACGAACAACAGGCCGCGCGGCAGCTCGACCTCGGTCGCCTGCGGCACCTGGCCGGGGCCGTCGTCGACTACAACGACGTCTGGGCGGCGGTTCTTGGTTTCGGGCATGGCCGACACGTACGCTTCGACGCCCAGGGCAGCGAGGAGATCGTGGGCGATCTGGCCCTCGGTCCGGGCGATCGGCGGGATAGCCGAATCGAACGCCTGGAGCACGTTGCGGTGGTTCTCGAACGTGCCGGCCTTTTCCACCCAGGTTGCGCCCGGAAGCAGAACATCACTGGCATCGATCAATCGGCTCGGCAGCGTGTCGATGAGCACGGTGAACCGATCGCTCGCGGCATCGGCGAGTTCCTGGGGCACCCAATCCGTCGGGTAGTTGCCCGTCAGGACGAGCGCGCCGGCGTCCCCGATCGCGTCGAGGAAGTCGTGGAACTTGACCGGATCGCTGCCGGCGACGGACTTCAGCACGCGACGCACGCCGCGGGCATTTGGCGCCTTCTCGGCGACCATCACGAAGGCGTCGGGGTCGTCCACGCTCTTGGTCGGCGGGAAGGCTTTGTCCTCGCCCTTCGTGGGGACGGGGCCGACGGCGAGGATCGCGTCATCGTCGATAGCCTTGGCCAGCGTCGCCAGGGCGAAGGCCTCCTCGCAGGTCAGCATCGGGCTGACGAGCAAGGCGACGCGCTTACCCGCGTCGACCGCCGACTGCAGGCCATCGAGCGCGGCCCGGTATGCGCGAGGCCACTCGGCCTCGACCAGTGCGCCGTAGCGGCGTGCCTTGGGTTCGGTCAGCCGCTCGCTGTTGTGCACGAACTTCCAGCCGTAGCGGACCTCGTCGGTGATCCAGTGCTTGTTGATTGCGTCGTTCTGGCGGGGCTTGACGCGGTAGACCTTGCCCTCGTTGTGCTCGACGGAGATGTTGTCGCCGCTGGCGGTAATGCCGTCGATGCTCGCGGTCTTCTTGAGGAACCACACGCGCTGGGCAAAGAGGAAGTCCTTGTCGAGCAACGCGCCGACCGGGCACAGATCCACGACGTTGCCGCTCAGCTCGTTCTGCAACGCACGACCGGGGAACACGTCGATCTCGCTGCGGTTGCCGCGGCCGCCGATCATCAGCTCGCCCGCGCCGGCGACCTCGCGATCGAACCGCACGCAGCGGGTACACATGATGCAGCGGTCGGCGTACAGCCACACGTGCGGGCCCAAGTCCTTCTTGGCCTGCTTGACCTTCTGCTCCTGGAATCGGCTCACGCCGCGGCCGTACTCGTAGCTGTAGTCCTGCAGGAAGCACTCGCCGCTCTGATCGCACACCGGGCAGTCCAGCGGGTGGTTGATGAGCAAGTACTCCATCACCGCCTTCTGGTTGGCCACGGCCTTGGGGCTGTCCGTGTAAACCACCATGCCGTCGCCGGCCATGGTCGTGCAGGTGGGCTGGAGCTTCCCACCGGCTTGCGGCTCGAGCTTGTTCTCGTTGCGGGGGTTGGGCGCCCAGATCTCGCCCAGGCAGATGCGGCACTGGGCCGGCCGCGACAGCGCGTCGTGGTAGCAGTAGTACGGGATCTCGACGTCGTTCGCGTTGGCGACCTGGAGGATGGTCTGCCCGGGCTCGAAGTCGACGGTGGTGCCGTTGATGGTGATGCTGGGCATGTGCGGCGGATCTTCCGTGAAGCGGCCCGTCAAAGACGCGGGTGGGCCGATTGGTCAGCGTTCAGCAGGGTTCGGTTCGGGTCTCATGGTAGCCTCGATCCCGCAATCGCACGAGCCGGCAGCCCACGCCTGCGAGCAACCCCGAAGCCCATAACGAGCACGCCCCGGCTTGGTCAAACCGGGGCGTGAGCGTGCTGTCTTTCGGTCGGCGTTGGCCGCCGTTAGCCAGACCGGTCAGTTGCTGTTGAGCGCGGTCTCGATGTCGTTGTAGCTGAAGTTGTTGATCGTGAAGAACGCCCCGATACCGCCCGACGCTCGGGGGTCGCTCACAAAGATCACGTTCTCGGTGTACGACGCCATGCCGCTGGCTCCCAAGCCCAGGATGCCGGCACCGATCTCTCCACCGAAGCTCCAGCCGCCCTGCTGGAAGCTCTCCAGAGACTCCTCGGTCGGGAAGAAGATCACGAAGTCGGAATACTCACCGAAGTACCCCAGGCCGATGTTGATGCGGGCGTGGCGGCTGTAGCCGATGACCTCGCCCGACTTGTCGTAGACCAAGCCATCGCTACCGCCGCCGCCGAGAAACGCCCAGATGCCATTGAATTCGCCGGGGAACACCGCCCAAGCGTGGCTGCTCTGGACGAGGCCATCGAACTCGGGCTCGGTCTTCGAGAGGTGGGTGATGGTGGCCTGGGCCTCCGCCTTGGTGATGGCCAGCGCGTCCTCGGTGAGGCCGGTCGCGGCGCAGCCGGTGAGCGCGGCGCCAACACCGATGATCGAAACCGTCAAGAGCGCTTTGAGTAGACGCATCGCTATTCTCCTGTCCTTTGCATGTACTTGCACTAAACTGATCCGCGTGGGCACGGACAAACCCCGGCCACGGACGACGGATCCAGGAACCCGCACGATGACCAAGCCCAACTCGAGCCCGGTCCCTCCGGCCAAGGGTACGCGAGACCTCTACCCGGACCAGATGCTCCGGCAGAACTACATCACCAAGCTCTGGCGCGACACCGCCATCCGCCACGGCTTCGAGGAGATCAACGGCCCCTCCTTCGAGATGCTCGAGCTCTACACCCGCAAGAGCGGCGAAGGGATCGTGAGCGAGCTCTTCCGCTTCCGCCGCGAGGGTGGCGACGACGACTATGCCCTGCGCCCCGAGTTCACCCCCACCCTCGCCCGCATGTACGCGGCCAAGGCCGCCAGCCTGCCGAGCCCGACCAAGTGGTTCAGCATCGGGCCGTACTTCCGGGCGGAAAAGCCGCAGCGGGGGAGGTTGCGGGAGTTTTTGCAGTTGAATGTGGATGTGTTGGGGGGCAGCGATCAGGCTAGCGATGACCGCGATGCGATATGCGTAGTTGTGGATCTATATCGAAGTATGGGTCTAGGTCCATCATCCTTAAAGGTCGTGCTCAATGACCGACGGCTAGTCGAGAAGATGGCAACAAGTCGCGGGCTTGAACCTGAGCACATGCAGATGTTCTTGTGGGTAATGGACAACACCGGCAAGAAGCCGGTCGAAGAATTAC
Organism: uncultured Phycisphaeraceae bacterium; assembly: GCA_937899905.1. Taxonomy (GTDB): domain Bacteria; phylum Planctomycetota; class Phycisphaerae; order Phycisphaerales; family UBA1924; genus JAHCJI01. Next base: position 41,146 of record CALCCF010000099.1, on the reverse strand, counting down.
TCAAGCAAGCGCGGGCAACTGGAATCGGTCAATCACAGGTCAAGATTTTTGCCGAACTGCTCCAAGACCTAAAGGCCGCGGCAGATCATCCTGACAAGGGAACTTTCGACAGGCTCTTTCCAGACGCAGCAGACGAGACCTACCTGTTTGATCAGAACCGACTCTTTGAAGAACTCGGGATCCGTGATTGGATCGCAAACAGCATAACGATTGCTCGCGGCCTCGCCTACTACACCGGCACCGTCTTCGAGGTCATCGCCGAGGGCGAGCGTGCGATCGCCGGCGGCGGTCGGTACGACAACCTGATCGAGCTCTTCGGCGGGCCGCCCACGCCGGCGGTCGGTTTCGGCATGGGCGATGTCGTGCTTGGGCTGTTGCTCGACGACAAGGGACTGATGCCGCAAGGCAAGGAGCTCATTGACGCGCTCAGCCAGCCGGCGGCGAGCCTGCGGCCCGAGGCGTTCGTGGTTGCGGGCTCCGAAGACGAGGACGCGTTAATCGAGCCACTGCTCGCCAACCTGCGCCGGGGGATTGAAACGGAAGGATTCGATGGCAAGCCCTGGTCTACCGACCGCTACACCGTCCGGCCCATGCATGCCCGCCGCACGTACAAGACCACGCGCAACCTCAAGAAGCTGCTGGCCGACGCCGAGAAGCAGCACGCGCGATTCGCCATCGTGCTGCACGGGCCCGACAAGGTGCAAGTCAAGGACCTCGATACCCGCGAAGAACTCGTCCACGAGCGCGGCGACTTCAGCGTCGATCCGCAGATCGACGCCTACGTCGGCACCGCGATCGCCCAGCGGCTGGCATGACCCGCATCCTGCACATCTCCACCCGCCTGATCCTCGGTGGCAGCCAGGAGAACACGGTGCTCTCGTGCGAGGGCCAGGTCGGGCTTGGGCACGAGGTGCACCTCGCGTACGGCCCGATCTACGGGCCCGAGGGCTCGATGCTCGATCGTGTGCGCGCGTTCGGGAAGATCGAGACGCACGAGGTGCCGCACTTGGTTCGGCCGGTCCGGCCGATCTCCGATGTCCGTGCGTACTCGGAGCTCAAGACGCTCATCGATGAGATCAAGCCCGACGTTGTCCATACGCATTCCTCGAAAGCCGGAATCTTGGGTCGCCTTGCCGGGTGGCACGCGCGCTCGAAGCCGGCGGTGGTGCACACGATCCATGGGCCGCCGTTCTTGCCGGGCAAGACGGTGCCAAACGCGATCTACACCATCGCCGAGCGCATAGCCGCCAAGCGGTGCGATGCGATCGTGAGCGTGGCCGATGCGATGACGCGGCAGTTCCTGGACCGCGGCATCGGCACGCCCGCGCTATACACGACCGTGCGCAGCGGCGTGGACCTTGAGCCGTACGTCGCCAGCCACCCGACGCGCGACGAGGTGCGCGAGAAGCTGGGCCTCGAGCCCCACCACTTCGTTGTCGGCACGGTCGCGCGGCTCGCCGAGGATAAGGGCCACGACGACCTGCTCGATGCGCTTGGCGAGGATCTGATCCAAAACGAACACTGGCGGCTGTTGTGGGTGGGCGATGGCTATTGGCGCGAACGGCTCGAAGCGCGTCTGGCTTCGATGGGTATCGCCGACCGGGTCGTGCTCACCGGGCTCGTGCCACCTGCCGAGGTGCCGGGGCTCATGCGTGCGATGGACGTGCTGGCGCATCCGAGTTATCGGGAGGGGCTGCCCCGGACGGTCACGCAGGCTTTGCTCGCCGGGGTGTGCCCCGTGGCGTACGACTGCGACGGAACGCCCGAGATCTGCCGTCACAAGCAGACCGGTTGGCTTGTTCCCACCGGCGACAAGGCCGAGCTCGGACGCGCGATCAGGCACCTGGCCAACCGACCCGATGAGCGTTTAGCGCTGGCGGCGGCAGGCAGGGAGACCGCCGGCAGGGAGTTCAGCGACCGAGCCATGGTCGCCGGGCTCGAGCACGTGTACGCCGAGGCGATGTCCGCCAGGGACCGCCGCCAAGGCCCGCGCGGCTCCACCACGCTCTAGGCTCTGTCATGCCGCGATCGCTCCCTCTCCCACGAAACACCACCTGTCTCGCCCTGGCGCTGTCGGCGTCTGTGGTTGCCGTGGGCTGCTCGAGCGGCGGCTCGGTGCTCGAGCCGCCGCCGATCATGGCGTCTCCGCCCCCAGCAGCACCGCCCCCTCCTCCACCACCGCCACCACCGCCACCGGCGGCTCCATCCGAGCAGCCGGTCGAATCACCCAGGGGTGGCACCGGCCCTGGCGGATCGGGCGGCCAAGCCGACCCCTACTCGGGCTCCATGGGTGCCTACGAGTTGCTCACGAGATCGGCGATGGCGTACGGCGCTGCCGAGAGCTACCTCGACGAGGGAACGCTGACCATCGATCAGCCCCGCGGGCGATCCGAGTACACGTTCCAGACTTTCTCGGTGCGAGGCGAGGAGTTCTACTTCCAGCTCTTGGGCGGTGCCGGTGCCGCAATCTCGGACTATCGAGTGACAAGAGCCGGGCAGCGGTACGAGACCGTTCGCGCGGGCACCTACGGCCAAGCGCCGACGCTCGAAGCCGCGATCCAGCCCATCCTCGACCTGACCACGTACTACTCCACCAGCGTGCCGCGCATCCTGGAAGGCGACTCCTGGGGACCATCCAACGAGACTACGGACGTTCGCATCGTCGGCACAACATCGATCACCGGTCAACAGGCGATCATGCTCGAGGTTGATCTGATCGAGGGCGGCCGGGCCACGCTGTGGCTCGACCAAGCCACGCTGCTCATCCGCCGGATGACGCACGAGTCGCCGCGCAACGAGGCGGTGATCAGCGTCGGCTTCACGAGACTCGAAGCCCGCTGAGGCCATACCCTCGCGGCGACATGGACCTACGCATCATCAGCCTCGGCACGCTTGCGGCCAACCCGCTCTGGGACGAGCCCGCGCCCGTGCGTACCGGTCACGCGACAACCACGCTCATCGGCGTCGGCGATCGCAAGATCCTCATCGATCCGGGGCTGCCCGAGGTCGCACTCGCGGCACGCCTGTACGAGCGGGCAGGCCTGCGACCCGGCGCGAGCACCGACGTGTTCCTGACGTGCTTCAAGCCCGACATGACCAGGGGCCTGCGGCTGTTCGACCGTGCCCAGTGGTGGATCCACGAGACCGAGCGTGAGTCCATCGGCCTCGTGCTCGCAGAGACTCTCCACCGTGCAGCCCAGCAGGGCGACCTCGCTTCGGCCGAGGGCGAGGACGAACCCAACCCACTCGACGCCCTCCGCGAGCGCGTGGCTCAACTCAGGAACTGCAGACCCGCGCCCGATCGCTTGGCCGATCGCGTCGACCTCTTCCCGCTACCGGGCGCGACGCCCGGCCTCTGTGGCCTGCTTCTGGCGCTGCCGAACCACACCATCCTGATCTGCTCCGACGCCGTGCCGGATGGGCAGCACCTGGCCCAGGGCCGCGTGCTCGATGACGCGGCCAACGTGGATCAGGCCCGCGAGTCGTTCGCCGAGGCGGTCGAGGTCGCGGACCTGTTGGTGTGCGGCCGGGATGGCATGGTGCTCAACCCAACGAAGCGGCCGTTCTGAGGGTCCAATGCCCTACGGGCAGCCGGCGTCGAACAGGTTCTGGAACGCCAGGAAGTCGAACAGCGTCAGCTCGCCATCGCCATCGAAGTCGGCCGCCAGATCGCCGGAATCGAAGAGGTTCTGGAACGCCAGGAAGTCGAACAGCGAGAGATCGCCGTCGCCATCGAGGTCGGCCAGGCACTGGCAGGAGTCGGGGATGCCATCGCCGTTGATGTCGGATTCGGCGCCCGCCGCGATCTCGCACGCGTCGGACGCGCCGTCACCATCGCAGTCAACGATGCCGCCGACGGGCATGACCTTCAGGATCGTGCCGCCCTGGCTGAGCACGTACATCTCGTTGTACGCATCGCGGCCGAAGCTGATGATCGTTGAGATCCCGCTGAACTGGCTGGTGCGCTCGGTGAACTCGGTGACCTCACCGTCGACGACGCGGAAAGACCAAACCTGGTTCGTGCACAGATCGGTGTAGAAGTAGGTGCCGCCCAGTCCGTCGATCGAGCAACCTCGGTAGACCTGGCCGCCGGTGATCGAGCATTCGCCGGCGGCGGTGTGGCGGTAAGCGAGGATCGGCTCGACGAACGGCGAGGGGTCGCACGCGTCGGGACACGGCGTCAGGCTCGAGAAGCAGATGTCCCCCTCGCGGCACTTCCAGCCGTAGTTCTCACCGCCGAAGCTATCGCCGGGCTGGAAGTTGACCTCTTCGCGGGCATCCTGGCCGACGTCGGCGATGTACAGGTCGCCCGTCACCGGGTCGAAGTCGTTGCGCCACGCGTTGCGCAGGCCGTATGCCCAGATCTCTTCCCTCGCGCCGGTTCCGATGAACGGGTTGTCGTCGGGGATGCCGTACTCCAGTCCAGGAGAGGACGGGCCGAGGACATCGATGCGAAGGACCTTACCCAGGAACGTGTCCTGTCGCTGGCCAAACCCGCGAGGATCCCCACCGCTGCCGCCATCACCAAGAGAGATGTACAGGTAGTTGTCGTTGGGACTGAAATCGATCCAGCCACCGTTGTGGTTGGTGAAAGGCTGGTCCTCGGTCAGGAGGATCTGGGCCGAAGACGGGTCAGCGATGTCCGGGTTGGTGTCCGACACGCTGTACCGAGCGATAACGGTATCGCCCCCGTTGTTGGTGTAGTGCACGAAGAACCAGCCGTCGCTGTCATACTCGGGGCTGAACGCGATCCCGAGGAGGCCGCGCTCGCCGAAGCTCGAGATCAGTGGGTCGATGTTCAGGAAGGGTGTGGGCAGCAGCTCACCATCCCGCACGACACGGATGACACCACGCTTCTCGGTGATGAACACGCGGCCGAAGTCGCCTGGCGCGTGCACGAGCGCGGTCGGCTGGTTGAGGCCGGTAAGAAAGACCTCAGTGGCGACATCGACCTGGGCCGAGGCGGCGCTGGCAAGGCCGAGGATGGTGGTGATCGCGGTGACGGTCGCTTTGGTGCGCATGGCATTCCCTCCTGTGTTGCAAGAGCGTACAGCGCCACACGCGTGTTCGTTTGCGAATTCGGAAAGACGCGATCGAACGGAGCCCGATCAGCAGCCCGCGTCAAACTCGTTCTGGAATGCCAGGAAGTCGAAGATCGTGAGCGCGCCGTCGCCGTCGAAGTCGGCTGCGGGGTCTCCCGAATCGAACAGGTTCTGGAATGCGAGGAAATCGAAGATGGTCAGCGAGCCGTCGCCGTCGAGATCGGCCCGGCAATCCGAGCCCGGTAACTCGAAACGAACGACGCCGCGATCGCTACCCGCGGGCGTCGTCACCTCAAATTCGAGGCTGTCGACGGCCGCAGGATCGTCATCAATACGCACGAGCGCGAACGCCTTGCCGTCCTGCCACAGGACTTCGGCGCCAGACGCGGGAGATGAGGTGATGGCGTACGTGACATCGGCCGGATCGGCATCGTGGCCGGCGGGCAGGTCGACGAGCAGCGTCTGTCCTGGGACGACGCGGCGGGTGTGGTCGTAGGCCACCGGCGCGCTCGCCGCAGGGAGTGCGGAACGGAATTCGATGTCGACGTCCTTGACCTCGTTCGTGCGCACAACTCGGCCGTCGGCGTAGTACGCAACGCCCCAGAACTCGACCTCGCCCGGGCCGAGGTTCACGCCGAAGAGGTCCACGGTGCCCGAGTCGCCCTGGACAGCGCCCAGCACCTGCCCGCCGCGCACCAGATGGATTTCGGCGGCACCCGGAGACTCGAGGGTCACGCTGATCGCCTCGTCAAGGGCTTCGAGGCCGCTGACCTCGATCGTTGCGATGAGGCCGAGGTTGTCGACGTCGATCAAACGCGTAAGGCTGCCGCGGCTTTCGAGGTCGGTATTGTCGTAGCCGATGACACGGATCTCATTGAGCCCATCGGGCAGCTGCGTCGTATCGAGCGAGAAGGCATCGCCGGCATCGACCTCGCCGAGCGTGACGCCGTTGGCCATGACGAGGAATCGCGACACTTGGGCCCCCGGCTTTGTCGTTGAGCCCTCGGGCGTGAACTCGACGACTCCGCTCACCGAGGCGCCGAGTCCCGGAGCCGTGACGCTCGGGATGTGCGTGAACGGTCGAGCGAGCGGATCGCCGATGAACTGGACCTGGAAGGGCACGAACCCGATGCTGCGCAGATAGGCCTCGCCCATCGTGGCGCCCTGGTCGTAGAAGTAGTGGAACCTCGCGTGGGGAAACTTGCCCGTGTAGTTGCACGGCTCTTCGACGGTGCCGGAACTACCAACAGCGCCCTTCGCGATCCATCGGCTCATCTTGGTCTGGCTCGCGGTGCCGAAGTGGCCCGCGAAGCTCGTCAAATGGTCGGCGAACGCTGCGGGGCCGAACATGAAATCGCCCGAGTCGATGGGCGGGTTCGGTACGCCGGTCAAGATACCGGCGGCCGTCACGCCTCCACCGGGCACCTGGCCGTCGAGTTGGACAGCGCTGGTGCCTTTGGCGTTCAGGTCGGCGATGACCGCAGCAAATTGGGGCCGACGCACGTTGCGCGCGGCGTCGGTGGTGTTCATGAAGTAGTACGTATCTGCCGCACCACCGGGCGAGACGCCATCTGCGGCGACCGAGTCATCGATCATGTCGAGCACTTCCTCGATCGTGTTACCGCGCTGGCCGGTCCAGCCCAGCACGCCACCGATGAACGACTGGCGCGCGAATGACGAAGCGCTCGGGTTGCCCGCGAGGTATGCGATCTCGCTGTCGAACGCGCGAGGCTCGCCGGACGGCCGGTGGAACGGCTGGGAGCGTGTGACCGTGAAGTCGCCGGCGAGAACATCGTCGGCGTAGAAGGCCATCGTGTAGGCGCTAGAGATACCGAAGTTGTTGACCGGGCTGCACGCGTCGCTGACCGAAGCCGTCGCGGCCATGCGGTACTCCGATGGCGGCGCCACGATCACGTAATCCACGCGGTCGGCGATGCCGCGGCCGTCGAGCGCTCCGAAGAGCGCGACGATCTGGCGGTTGCGGAAGTTGGTGAAGTTGGCGGCCTCGGGCGTCATGTAGAGCACCGCCGTCTCCGGGATTCCGCGTGCGGTGATGTACTCGTTGGCCGCCCACATCGCCTCGATGGAGGATGGATCGACCACGACCAGTGCGTGCTCGGCGACGCCCGGGCCCGCCAGGCCCGCTCGTGCGAGCAGCATGCTCGCGCCCATCGCCGACCACATTGCCGCCTTGCTCGCTCCGTGATTCCGCATCCTGTGCCTCCTCGCGGCGTTCGCCGCTCCTCCATATTCGCCCATATTGCCGATGAGTGCAACCGCGGTTCCCCTTGGAGTTTTCCACCGCATGCGACAGAAACGGCTGTATTCGGCAGAAGTTTGGTATTGAATCGGGTTCCGCTTTCGGCGAGAGTACAACCTTGGGGCACGCGAGGGCCCCAGCCCGGAGTCGTTTGATGCTCGTCTACATTTGTCGGCATGGCGAAGCCCAGCCACACGCACTGTCCGGCCGAGATCTCGATCGCACGCTGACCAAGAAGGGGCGATTGCAGGCTCGTTACCTCGCCAGTATTCTCGGCGCCCTCGATGCCACCGAGCGACCTCGACGCCTCCTCGCCAGCCCGGCAATCCGCACCATGCAGACCGCCCAGTCCATCGCCGACGAGCTCGGCCTTGGCATCATGTCTGTAGACGATCTCTTGCCTGCCTGCCACGCGAGCACGGCGCTCGGCGTGATCGAGCGATTCAGCAATGGCGAGCAGATGGCGATCGTGGGCCACAACCCGACGATGACCGCGGTGCTCTCGGTACTCTCGCATGGCCCCAGCGCCAGCTGCTGCATGCCAGGGCCAGCGCTGCAAACCGGCCATATGGCCGTAGTTGACGTGCCTTGGCCGTGCACCGCGGGCACCGGCAACACGCTCGAGCTGCATCGCTACGAGCCGGAGCCGGTTGCCTGAGCGTCAAGCGCGGCGCCCACACCACGTGCACGAGCGACGCTCATCGAGCGGCCCTCCACACGTGCGACATGGCTCGGGCTGTCCGTCCATGGCGAGCAACTCGTCCGATGACGGCATCGCGTCATAGCAGGGTGCGAGGGCCTCAGGGCCGTGTCGATCGACGATGAGCGCCGCAACATCGACCTCGGCCTGGCAGCTCGGGCACGCGGTCACTGATGCATCGAGTGGCAGCATCACGCCGCACATCGGGCAAGGGGGCGCCATCGACGGATCGAGCACACCGAGGTCTGGCACGGCCTGATCATCGAGCCCATCTTCGTACTCGGCCGGCTCGCTTCGGAACTGCTCGAAGAGCAGCGCCGCGAGATCGCCGTCGGCGCTCGATCCGAGCACCACCTCGTATGCTCCGCCGTGGCGGCCCCACATCGCCGCGGCATCGGTGTTCCCGCCGACGACCTGTGCGGGCACGCCGTTCTGCACAAAATAATCGCGCACCGCGACCGCGTGCATCGGCGATCGGAATCGGAAGACCGGGACTCCAGGCACAGATCGAACTCTCCTCAGGCCGTTGGCGCGGGCTCGTCGGCCTCGGCACGCATGAACAGGCCAGGGCCCTTGGCAACTGGTGTTCCGGGCTTGAGGCCCTGCGGGCCGCGCCACTTCGCGTGCTCGTTCAGCCCGCCATCACCAGGCGCGCTCGCGCCGAGCATCTCCAGCACGGCGGCCGCCTTGCTCGGCATGAAGGGCAGTAACAGCATCGCCGCGATGCGCAACGCCTCGGCGCAGTTGAACAAGATCAGCGCTAAGTCGCCACGCCCGGGGTCATCGGGGCCTTCGATGCGCTTCGCCAGGCGAAACGGCTCGGTCGTGTTGATGTACCCATCGATCGCCGTGACAATGGCCAGGCCCTGGTGCCCCGCGCCGTGGAGGTCAGCCCGGCTGAAGCAGACCTCAGCCTGTTCGACATGACCGCCCGTGAGCGAGGGCCAATCAACGCCGGCATGCACGGTGGCGTCGCGAGCCTCGGGCAGCTCACCGTCGAAGTACTTGTGGATCATGTTGACCACGCGGCTCGCACAATTTCCAAGGCCGTTGGCGAGCTCGGCGTTGTAGACCTCGACGAAGTTCGAGTGGGCGAAGTCGGCGTCGGTGGAACCCAGCGGCCCTTGCGTCGCCAGGTACCACCGAACCGCATCGACCGAGAACCGATCGCCGTAGGCGCGGAGCTGGTCGATCTCGATGAAGTTGCCCAGACTCTTAGACATCTTGCGCCCCTCGGCCACGAAGTACGCGTGCGCGTACACGCAGCCGGGCAGCGGCTCGTCGAGTGCCATCAGCATCGCGGGCCAAACGACCGCGTGGAACCAGAGGATGTCCTTTGCGAGCAGGTGAATCGAGGCGGGCCAGTACTTGCGCCGATCGTCGGTGTCGACCACCGTGAGGTAGTTGCAGAGCGCCTCGATCCACACGTACACGCGATGGTCCGGGTCGTTGGGCATGCGAATGCCCCAGTCGGCACCATCAGCATCCCGCACCGCTCGGCTGACCGGCACGTCCTGCAAGCCCTGCCTCAGACGACCCAGCACCTCGTTTCGTCGCGCCTCGGGCAGAACAAATCTCGGGTGGTCCTCGATGTACGTGCGCAGCCTCTCCTCGAAAGCCGAGAGCCTGAAGAAGTAGTTCTTCTCATTGCGCTTTTCCAGCGGTTTGCCGCTGACGGGGCTGGTGTAGTCGTGGGCCTTGGCGACCGACTCGGTGACGTACTCCTCTTGGCCCGGGTCGTACCAACCCTCGTAGTCACCGAGATAGATGTCGCCGCTGTCGACCAGCTTCTGGATGTAGCCGCTCGCCCGAGTCTTGTGGCGGTCCTCGCTGGTGCGAACGAAGTCGTCCTGCGAGAAGCCCATAAATTCGAAGGCTTCGCGGAAGGCCTGAGCGTTGCGATCGGCCCACTCTTGCGGCGTCACACCAGCCTCGGTCGCGCGGGTGATGACCTTCTCGGCGTGCTCGTCTGTGCCGGTGAGCATGAGCACGTCGTCGCCCTTGAGGCGATGGAAGCGCGCGATCACATCGGCCAGGAGCGTGGTATAGCAATGGCCGATGTGTGGGCGATCGTTGACGTAGTAGATGGGCGTGGTGACGTAGAACGTGGGCATGAGGCAGTCTAGGGAGACAGCGCCACGACGCGCCCCGGTTCCACGCTCCGGCCTGGGGCGATCAGCCGTCGCCGGCGTTCTCGGCGGTCGCCGTGCCGATCATCGCGATCTGCGGGAGGTCAACCGGCGGCAGCTTGGGACCCAGAGAACCGGCGAACTGGAAGAGCTCACGCGTAGGGATCGAGTCCATGAGTGCGACCATCGCCTCGACCTTGGCGTCATCCGAATCGGCGTTCTGGATCGCTTCAAGGTGCGTCGAGTAGGCGGAAGCATCCATGCCGCTGTCCTCGAGCGCCGCTCGGGCGAAGGGAGCGCCGCGGACGGCGACCGAGCGGAACATCCGCATCGCGTCATCGGTCAGGCTGGTCATCGTCACGCGGGCCATCATGACCTGCATCTCGCGCTGCTGCTCGGCGGGCTCACCGCCGGATCCCATCACGCGATCGCTGAGCGCCGTGCTGCGGGCCCGGACGTACTCCTGCACGATGCGGCGGTTGAGCTGGGCCTGCTCGTTCGTCACGATGCCGGCGTTCGACAGGCTCGAGGAAAGGTTCGAGACGGCGCTGAGCGTCTTCATGACCTCCGATGCGTGGGCCAGCTCAGCGCGGGCGTCGATGTCGACATCCGCGAATAGGCCCTTGGCGGCTTCAAGCGCCAGATCTGGGTTCTCGAGGACGAGCTTCTGCACACCCGCAAGCCACTCACGTACGCCCGCCTCGATGGCCTCGCGCTGGTCGGCTGATATCTCGGGATTGACGGCCAACGCGGCCAGATCGTTCCACGTCTCCGGGGCCATCGGGATGCCCTCGGCGTCGACCTCAAAGATCGACTCGAACTGTGGCACCTGAGGCTGCGGCGGCTGCGCGGGCCGCCCCGGGGCGGGCTCGACCTGCGGCCCGGTCGCTGGTGCCTCTTGGGCCTTCAAGGGCGCTGCGGCAATAAGGCACAGCATGGCCGCGGCCGCCATCAAATTCTTCGGTGTCGTGCGGATCATGGAACTCCCCTTCTCGGACATGCTGGCTTTTGGCACGCGCCGGGCGGATTCGACCGGTGGGCCCAACTCTTGCAGTCTATTTCGTAATGCTAACCCTGGCCCCCAGGATCGGCTGGCGGATCGAACGCAGGCGTGCCAACCAGCGGCGCGAGCGCGGCGTCGCCCTCGGGGCTGGGGAACCGAACCTCGACGCCGGTGCGATCGTTGACGAATGCCGCCAGCTGCGCAGCGGTCAGCTCGGACATCGCTGCCCAGTATCCCTCGGACTCGAGAGTGGCCGCGAGCCCGTCGTGGGCCGAGACCAGCGCCGCCCCACCTCCAAGGCGCTCCTCGAGCATTCGGGCGGCGTCGGTCACCGTGTCTCTGGCGATGAAGCGTTGGAGGATGGTCGATTCTCTCAGGACGAACTCGGCGAGCTCTTCGCCTTTGGCAGCCGCTTCGGCCTCCATGCGTGCACGCTCTTCGCCCGCGCGAGCCAGGTTGTACTCTCGGACGACGGCACTCAGGTCGTCTCGCTTGACGCGACCAAGCTTCTCTCGCACTTGCGAGTCGTTCGGGATCGTGTTGCGCCCGCGAAGCGGCCCGAGCGAAGCACCGAATGCCCGCGCGAACTCGTCGTACTGCGCTTGGTTGTCGGCGCGCTGCGCCTGCAAGGCCCGCACGATCTTGTCCGCATTCACAACTGCGGCCTGCAGCAAGAGCCGGTCGCGCTCTGCCAGGATCTGTTCAACCTCTGCCGAGACGCGCTGGGACAGGCCGATCAGTCTCAGCGCGTGGCGAGCGGGGTCGCCGTCGACCCAGACGACCGAGCCCTGATCATCCCGCTCGAGGATGCTCGGGAGCTGCCGCGCCTTCGGTGGCTTGGGGGCGAAGGGGTTGGACTCCTGCTGCGCGGCTCCCGACATCGTGGTCGGCAAAGGGCTTGCCGCCACCGACGCGGCCAAGAGTGAGGCTCCGGCAAGGCAGGCCAGCACGCCGGGGAGGGTCAAGTTCGGGTTAGAACGCGTTGTTCGCTGCATGGAGTGAAGCCCTCTTGGAACGCTCGGACGCGATATGGCGGGCGTGGCGTTTGGTGGCACGACGAGGCCAAGTTACCCGAGCCTGGTCGCACCGGATTGGGACGAATCATTACCGGAAAGCTGGACCGAACCAAGCCCCGCTGCGGAAGCCCGACGCCCCGCTGAAGGCATTCGTCGGCCGAAGCAACCCAAGGATCGAGCGGTCTGTTCCCCTACTGTCCAGACATGGAGTCCGCAGAAGCCACAACCCGTCCGATGCCCTCCCATAATACGAACGAACTCGCCAGCAGGATCGCCGACGCCTGCCTGCTACGCGGCACCTTCACGCTGAGATCGGGCCGCACGAGTTCGTACTACCTCGACAAGTACAAGTTCAGCACGCGGCCGGAGATTCTCGGACCGGTGGCCGACCTGCTGGCCGAGAAGGCCCAATCGCTCCTCACGCCCCACGCTGGCATGACCCACAGGCTGGCCGGAGCCGAACTCGGCGGGATCCCCCTCGTAACCGCGTGCGCCCTGCGAATGGGCCTGCCGGCGATCTTTGTACGCAACGCCAAGAAGGACTACGGCACGGCAAAGCAGGTAGAAGGCGAGCTGAATTCGGGTGATGTGGTCGTGTTGTTCGAGGACGTGGCAACGAGCGGCGGGCAGGCCCTCGAAGCCGCCAAGGACCTGCAGGCCGCCGGGGCGACCATCGCCGGCATCATCGCAACGATCGACCGCCAAGAGGGTGCGCGCGAGAACATCGAGTCCGCAGGATTCGTGTTCCACGCGTTGTTCACGAAGACCGACCTCGGCGTCGACGAGTAGGCCGCACAGATTCGGCTAGAACGCGAGGTCGACAAGCGAGATGAGGGCAGCGACAGCCGAGATGGCCGCTGTGCTCATCAGGGCTTCGGTGCGCTGCCGGGGCAGGTCCTGATCGAATCTTCGTCGCCACCAGCGCAATGCGCTGAACACCATATAGAGCAGGCACGCGCCCGCAAACACGGCCGGAGTGCCACGGTCGAACGCCTTGTGCGCCAGAACCCCCGCCGGGACGACAATCGCCGGCAGCATCGCAGCCAGCCCCATGGCGCGTACGGCTGGAGCCGACAGCCCGCGCATATCGCGTTGGCTGATGCCCGGACCGGCGTTCTCGACGAATTCGTAGTGCAACTGGACCCGCACGACGATCTCAAGATCCTCACCGCACTCCGGGCAGCGATCGCCCTCTGCGCCCGCAAGGTCATAGCCGCACCTCGGGCACGCCAGACCCGAAGCACGCGCGAGTTGTGCGAATCGTTCGCGTCGCACCCCGATGCGGTTCGCCACCTCGCCAACGTCGCGCCGGCGGGCCGCCTCGACGATGGCCAGGAATCCCGCCACGGCTACGCCCACAACGACAAACGCCGGCGGCCAATACATGGCCCAGGCGACCAACGGCCCGATGATGAGCAGCCCATACGCCATCGCGCCCGCGGCCAATACGGTGCTCGAGCCGCTCGACGAGCGGCTAGCCGCCACGATCGAGCCTCCACAGGGCCTCGCGCAACCTCCATCGTCTGAGCCGATCGTGCTGCGCGAGCAGTGTCGTATCGGCGTGCACGAGGCGAGCAACCCCGGTGCCATCTCGCATGGAGTAGTCGAGGATGAAGTCATGCACGCGGGGACCGTCTTGGTGGCCCCAGAGGTCGCCGATGCGCCGGACGAAGTTGCGCGAACGCTTCAACGCGTACTCAAGGTCCGCGACCGGGACGCCCTGGAGTGCTTCCGTCGGCGGGAGGAAGATGTGCCGCCTCACCATGCCATCGACGACACCGACCTCGTGCCGGTTGAACGCGCGGAAGTCGGCTCGGTCCTCGGCACGCTGCCGGCCGCGTGGCCCGCGCTGGCCTTCGGCGGTCCAGCCCACTTCGAGCAGCAAAGCATCCAGCTCTTCCGAAGGCTCAGCGCGCTGGAGAACTTGACGCTCGATCGCGATCAATCGCGCGCGGGCAAGACGCTGCGTTTCATCTCGGAAACCGGCCGGATCCTCGGTATCGAATCGAGCCAGCGAGGCTCCCAGCGCCCGGACGCGCTCCGGCGATGCTCGGGCGATCAACCCACGCGATTCGCTCCGTGTGAGCTCGACGAGCGCCGCATCGAGGGCGAACGCGCGATCGGCGGACTCGTTGGCACTGTGAGCCATCTCGACAAGCAACGCAACCGTGACCGCCCAGCGATCTGCACGGCCGAGGCGTCCGGCGGCTCCGGCGAACGCTTGTTCGGTCCGAACACGGTCGGCAAATGTGTGCTCAAGCGTCCGAGCGTACTCGAACCCGACTCTGGGCTCGGCCCGATCTCCAACGAGCCCAGCCATAGCCGCCCCGCCCACCGCAATGAGGCCGGCCAGTAGCGTTCTCACCGGAGCGCCTCGATCGTGCGCGCGATCCGCTCGCGCAGCAGCGCGTCGGCATCACACGCGTCGGCGGTCTCGCCAAAGACCACCTCGAGCACACCCATGGCATCCTCGGCCTGGCGTTGCCGGAGCCGCTCGGTGATCGCCGAGCGCGTCGGGCGGTCCCAACCGTCGGCGAGTGCCATCGCAAACGCCCGGGACTCTTCGAGCAGCCGACTGATCTCCCGCGTTTCGCCGCGCTCGGCCCCGCGGCGGTATCGCGCCGCCGTTGCGCGGACGGCGGTAGGCCCATCGCGACCCTGCGAGAGGTCCGACAGCGCGTTCGCCCGGCTTGATGCGCTCTCGACCATCGCTCGGAGTCGGCCGGCGGGATCGGTCTGTTCGAGAGATTCGAGACCTTCGATCATCCGGGCTTGTGCTGCGGGAGACAGCGCATCGCGCAGCGGCGCGGCTCTTGGTTGCTCAAGTGCTGTCAAGGCCGTTTCAATCATCGATGCGGATGCCTCCGCTGCCACGGGTACGCCCCACGACGCCAACTCTCGCGATACGCCGAGCAGGTTGATGAGTTCCTCCACGGCGGCATCCGGATATCCCGTGGCGACGTGGCGCGCCGCTTCAGCGCGAAGCACGGCGGCACGGTCTCGTGCCGCCGAAGCGTGCGCGAACTGCTCGGACGTCGCGCGTTCGGCAAGCGGTCGCGTGCTCGGCCTTGGCCTCCCGACCTCCGGCATCTCGTCGAGCTGCTGGCGTGCGAGCTCGATGCGAGGGGCGAGCTCGGGCCACGCCAGGCTGGGGTGCGACGGCGGACTGGTCTCGTAGGTCGTGGTGCGGATCTCGCCGATGCCGATCAAACCTTGCGAATCGGCTGCAGCACCAATCTTGGGGTCCGAGGCTGTGTGAGCGGTTGCGGCCTCGGATTGGGCAGGCTCGCCGCACCCCATGAGGACACCCGAAACCAGGATCAACAGCATCGCGACGCGAACCATGGGAGTGCTATCGGCGTCTGGAGCCCGGGCACTCGCACAGCCGATGGCCAGACTGCCTCGAAAGCCCGCGATCAGCATGGCCAAACCCTCGACTTTCCAACCCGAAGAGTCACCCATCGAGGCATGGCGTCGGCCGAGCCGCCGTGCGAGGCTTCGCGGCTTCCTGGCGTGGCTGGGCCGCGTCTGCCTCTTCCTGCTGGCCTTGGGCTACTTCACGGGCCGTGTTCTCACGGACCACTACTCCTGGACGCAGTGGCTGTTCTGGGCGCCGCCCGAGGCTTGGCTCCTCGGCGCTTGGGTGCTGGTGATGGTGACCGCGGCTCTCGTGCCACGTGGGCCGCGTCGTCGTTGGAGGCGGCTCTCGCTCGTGCTTGTGGCCGCCGTCTTGACACTCCACGTGGCGACGGCGCACTGGCGCCTGCAAAACGCGTTGCTCCGTACGCCCGGGCCGACCGCGCTGCGCGTGTACCACTGGAACGCGACCGAGGCCACCGACGAGTCGATGCAGAGCTTCCTTCGCGAAGCGGATCCGTTCGGCATCGAACGATCATCCTCGGCGGTCGTCGTGCTCGCCAACCCCCCGCTCCGTCTGCAATGGGGCGAGATCGTCCGCATGCTGGCCAACGCACCAATTAGCCAGCAGGACCTGCCGCGCCACTTCAGCCGCGGTGGGCGATTCGTGATCATCAGCGGACCGCCGATGTCCGAGTCCGGCTGGGTGAGCCTCGATCTGCGCGGCGAGACCAACGAGCCCGACCTGCTGGACCACGGGACGGCCATTTACGCGAGGCTCGAAACCCGGGCCGGGCCCGCAGTCCTTTGGGGCTGGGACTGGCCGAGCGACCCGGCGCGTGGTCGTATGGCGTTCGTGGAGCCTTCGCGCGCCGCGATTGAGTCTTCGGTGCACCTGCGGTTCAGGCCTACGGCCGCGGGGCCGCGACGGCGCTCGGAGATCGAGGGCTTCCCGGAACCCGAGATCGTCGTGGGCGACTTTAACACGGGCCGCGGCTCAGCGGCTATCGATGCGCTGTTGCCCGGTCTCTCCGATGCGCACGCCAAGGCCGGGATCGGTCCGGACTATGGCTGGCCCCGCTTCGTGAGGCTTCGTGGCAAGGACCATACAACGATTCCATTCCTCGGCCTCGATCAGGCGCTGATCGACCGCGCTCGCTGGCGTGCCACGGCGTACCGGATGATCGATCTTGGCGAGGGCACCCACCGGGCGCAGGAAATGATCCTCACTCCTGCCCGTCGGGGCGAGTGACCGGCTCCCGCGGTGGCGGCTCGGGCAGCATGGTCGTACGCGGCATCTGGGGCTCTCCGCGTCGCCAGGGCGCGATCTCCTTCTGCCAGATCATGGTCGCGCTCATCACCGACAGACCGAGCGCGAGGACGGCGATCGGTACGACTTGGACTCGGCGTAGCCGCTGGCCCGGCATGCCACGTCCGTGCAGCGCGGTGCACGTCGCGATCGCCAGAAAGAGCAGCGTAAAGGGCTCGTGATACCGCTGCCACACTTCAGAGCTCGCGCCCTGGGCGATGGCGAACGCGGCGAAAAGCGCGCCGAGGATCCATCGTTGTCGGGCCGGCACGCTTGCCAGCATGACCACGAGCATGGCCCCGCCGGCCATCGCGATGAGCACCATGAGCACGTTGGTATCGCCGATCGGGCCGATGACGTCCAACCTGTCCAAGGCATTCCAGACGAACCCGGCACGCCCCTTCGTTGGAGCTGCCGTCGTTGGCAGCATCGCAACGATGATCGCCGAGGCCACGACGGACAACGCAACCCAGGGGGCACACCGCCGCAACGTAGCGAGGACCCGTGGCCGCCATTCGGGCTCACCAACGCCCAGCATCGCCGGCAAGAAGAACACCCCGAAGCCAGCGAGCATCGAGAGTTGCAGAGCGATGTTCGAGGGGTTGGCGCCGTCGTATTGCCCCTGAAACTCGTACGGGACGAGCCCGCCCCAGATGCGGTACAGGTACGCGAGCGTCAGTAGGGACGGGATGGTGGCGATCGCGATCGGCAGCAGGTGCTTGAGCCGAGCGGGGGTCTGCACAAAGGGGTTCGCGCGTGTGGCCACGGCCGACTCTGTGCTCAGCCAGGCCGCCGCCCACAGGGGCAACGCCAGGAACAGCAGGTTCTGGCGCGTCCATACCGCAAGCAGCAGGCCCACGCCGGCCACGAGCGCCCACACGAGCGTGGTCCGGGAGAAGAGCGCCAGAAGGGACAGCACGCCCACCCAGAACCAGCCGACGTTGTCGGCCAGAACCCACGCGGCCGAGCTCGCGACGTACATCGAGACCATGAGCGGGGCCACGAGCAACGCGCCGAACATCGGTCCGCACCGTCGACCGACCAAGACGCCGAGAACGCCGAACACCGCCACGCTGATGAGCAGGGCGGCGACCCGCAAGCCAGCATCGCCCAAACCGATGATTCGCGTGGCCCCCGCGAGCACCCAGTGCAGCCCGGGCGTCATGGCTACCAGGTGATCGGGAATAATTTTTTCGGGTGATGTCAGGTGTATGAACGGCCAGGTCTCGGCGAAGGCACGGATCGTGTGCTCGTGGAACAGCTCCTGATCGAACGTTGCCCGCCCTCGGGCATGCCGCACATCGAACAGGGCGATCGGAGCGAGGCAGATCCCCCAGGCGATGGGCAGCACCCACGCGATCCACCATGACGTGGCGAATCGGCCTCGGGTTTCGCTTGATGGGCTGGCTTCTGGCTCGATTGGATCCTCCTGTCGATGAATCGCGAGCCCGAACGTCGAAAAGCGTGTGGACGTATCGGCCTGAGGGCCCGATTGTTACCCTCAGGACGACCCCGTGTTCGCCGGACGGAAGGGCGTCCCGGCTCCGAGACCCCCAGAGATCCATGTCCCAGCACGCGAACCACGCAAGCCAGGCCCGCGAGACAGATATCGGCACCACTGGTGCCGACCAAGGCATCGGCACGCGCGCGGGGGCACCTGAGCCGCTCTGGTTCGCCCTCTTCAGGCTCGCCCGGCCCAAGCAATGGACCAAGAGCGCGTTCGTAGCCGTTGGGCCGTTCTTCGGGGCAGCGACCAGCATTGCCGAACTGTGGAGCGTCGCGTTCGCTATGGCCGCGTTCGCGCTGGCGAGCAGCGGTTGCTATGTGATCAACGACCTGCGGGACGCCGAGGCCGACCGCCTGCACCCACGCAAGCGTCGCCGCCCGATCGCCTCGGGTCGGGTCACACCATCGGTGGCAAAGGCATACGCCGTTGGCCTGTGGGTACTGGCCGGAGCATGCGTCGCTGCTATCGGACCATTGCTCACGCCTACACACGCGCTCGGCCTGGCCGCGATGCTCGGGCTCTACGTCGCGAACGTCTCGGCGTACAGCCTCGGGCTCAAGCACGTCCCCGTGATCGATGTGCTGAGCCTCGCGTTGGGCTTCGTGCTCCGCGTCCTTGGAGGCTGCGCTGCGGTCGGGATCACGCCAAGCACTTGGCTCCTCAACGTCACGCTGTTCCTGGCGATGTTCCTTGCCTTCGGCAAGCGGTTGGGCGAGCGTCGGACGCTTGGCGAAGACGCCGCCGCCGCCCGCGCGGTCCAGGGTGTTTACACCGACGAGCTCCTGCGGATGATGGTCGTGGTGACTGCCGTCGCCATGCTGCTGACGTACGCCGGCTACGTGCAGGACAACGAGTCCCGGTTCGTCTGGATGCTTGGTGATCGCGTGCTGGGCTCGGGCGGTGCGCCGGCCTTGGGTCTCAACCTGCTCTGGCTGACGATGCTGCCGGCGACGTTCGCGGTACTGCGATGCATCGTGCTGCTGGAACGCGGCGAATACGACGATCCCACTGAGTTGGCTACACGAGATCGATATTTCCAAATCGCTGCGATCATCTTCGCGGCGCTCACCGCGGCCCTCGTGCTCGGTGCAGGGCCCGCGCATGCACCGACCCCAGCTGCGGAAGTCGACCCGAGCCCGCAGGCTCGCGAGTCCGCTGAGTGGCCAGCCGGTGGTGACCTGGATCTGGCGGCCAACTCTGCGCTTCGTGCTTTGAGCAACCAGGAAACACCCCGCGTTTGACCCAATTGCGGTCAAAACACCCGATAGAAACTCTGGAAAGCCAGACGTGGCGCGTTGGCGCGTCCACAATACACAGCAAACGACACGGAAGTCCGGACGCGTCCGCGGCATGTGCGCGGGCCGCCAGCGAACTCAGGCCACTGGCCCTGGAACGACTCGAACCCAGGCATCGGCCACCGCATGGGCCTTCAGACACGGAGTACACGGAACATGAGGAATAGGAAAAACGGACTCAGCAGGATGGCCATCTCGGGTGTCGCTGCGAGCGTCCTCGCCATGGCCGGCCAGGCGCAAGGCCAGGACCTGCCCCCCTTCGAGAAGGTCAGCGAGGGCTATGAGCAAGTCGTCTCGACCGCCGATGGCAAGAGCTTCTTCAACATCTGGAAGCGCGACAAGGACGGCCAGTTGCTCGCCGAGCTCCCCCGCGGCTTCGAGCGTCAGCGCCACTTCTTCGCGATGACGATGGGTTCGGGCGACATCTTCGCCGGCTTGCAGAGCGGCGATCGCTATGTCTACTGGAAGAAGTACGACGATCGCCTGGCAATCATCGAGCCACAGATGTCCGTGCGCTCCGGTGGCGACAAGAAGCTGGACAAGGGCATCGACCGCATCTTCACCGATCGCGTGCTGCTCGAGGTGCCGATCGTTGCCAAGGGCCCGAACGGCCAGCCGGTGATCGACCTCGACCGACTGCTCGTCGGCAACGCCGGCACGTTCTTTGGCCCGCGTGCTTCGCGGCTCAATGCGCGCCTCGCGACGATCAAGACCGCCAAGGCGTTCCCCGAGAATGTGGAGATCGCTATCGAGGTTCCCGATCAGCGCGGCCAGCTGGCAACGTACCACTACTCCATCAGCCGGATCCAGGGCACCCCGGGCTACAAGCCCCGCGAGGCCGACGCGCGCGTGGGCTACTTCACCACGACGTACCGCGACTTCTCGGAGATGGACGGATCGCAGATGTGGACGCGGTACATCAACCGCTGGCATCTCGAGAAGGCCGACCCGAAGCTCAGCAAGAGCCCGCCCAAGCAACCGATCGTGTACTACGTTGACCACCAGGTGCCGGTGAAGTACCGCCGCTGGGTGCGTGAGGGCATCGAGTACTGGAACCGGGCGTACGAAGAGGTCGGGATCGTCGGCGCCATCGAGGTCGTCTACCAGGACGCCACCACCGGCGCCAACATGGAGAAGGACCCCGAGGACGTCCGCTACAACTTCGTCCGCTGGCTGACCAACGGTATCGGTACGGCCATCGGCCCGAGCCGCGTCAACCCCGAGACCGGCGAGATCCTCGACGCCGACGTCGTGCTGACCGACGGCTGGATCCGCGCGTACTGGTTCCAGTACAACGATCTGCTGCCGCAGGTCGCCACCGAGGGCTTCGGCCCCGAAACACTCGCGTGGCTCGACGAGAACCCGCAGTGGGACCCTCGCGTGCAGATGGCCCCGCCCGAGCAGCGCGACTTCATCATCGCCCAGCGCGAGGCCCGCGGCCCGCAGCCGTTCGGTGGCCACGCGGCGATGGCAGGGCCCCAGTCGATCGATGGGTCGCGCGAGAGCATGATCTCGAGCTTCATGGTCGACGGCACGTGCAACATGACCCATCTCAAGGCCATGAATATGGATGTCGCCCGCCTGAGCGGCGAGGTCCTGGGCTTGTGGGACAGCGAGGAGATGGAGAACGTCGACATGCTCGACGGCGTGCCCGAGTGGTTCGTCGGGCCGGCGCTCGCGCACCTCACCGCTCACGAGATCGGCCACACTCTCGGCCTGCGGCACAACTTCAAGGCGTCGGCCATCTTCACGATGGAGGAGATCAACTCCGAGGCGGTGAAGGACAAGGAGCCGTTCGCCTCGTCGGTGATGGATTACAACCCGATCAACATCAACATGGAGTCCGGGGAGATCCAGGGCAACTACGAGGTCATCGACATCGGCGACTACGACGTCTGGGCCATCGAATACGGTTATACCGACGGCAACCTGGACGACGTGCTGGCAAAGGTGGATGATCCGCGCCTGGCATACGCGACCGATGAGGACACCTGGGGCCCAGACCCACTTGCGCGTCGCTACGACCTCTCAGCCGATCCCCTGCACTACGCGGAGAACCAGATGCGTCTGGTGGAGAAGCTGCGTAGCGAGATCCTCGACGAGTTCGTGAAGGACGGCGACAGCTGGTCCCGCGCCCGCCGCGGCTACAACATCACGCTCGGCCAGCACATCAACGCCGTAAGCATGATGGCCAATTGGGTTGGCGGAACCTTCCAGAGTCGCGCCAAGAAGGGTGACCCCGGCGACCTCGAGCCGCTGACCCCGGTCCCGGCCGAGCAGCAGCGCGCCGCGCTCAACTTCGTCATCAACAACACGTTCTACGACGACGCGTTCGGCCTGAGCCCCGAGCTGCTCCGCAAGATGACCACCGACAAGTGGTGGGACGGCGGCGGCATGGGCTCGATCTTCGACGAGCCGGCCTTCCCGGTGCACGATCGCATCCGCGGCATCCAGGCCTCGGCGATGACCATGGTGCTCAACCCCACCACGCTCAACCGCGTGTACAACAACGAGGTCCACGTCGACGCCGACGAGGACTACATCACCCTCGCCGAGGTCATGCGGGCCATCAAGGACGCGGCCTGGAGCGAGCTGTCGGACAAGCCCAGCGGTGACTTCACCGAGCGCAAGCCCATGATCAGCTCGCTGCGTCGCGGCCTGCAGGCCCAGCACGTCGATCGCCTGATCAGCCTGACGAACCGGGGCTTCCCGGGGGCGTCGGGCACGGCTCTGGCCAACGTGGCCTCGCTGCAGCTGCGTGAGCTCCGCCAGGAGATCGACGCGGCGATGAAGACGGGCGGTATGGACATGTACACCAAGGCCCACCTCATGGACGCGAGCGACCGCATCGGCCGCGCGCTCGAGGCCCAATACATGCAGCTCCGCTAATCCACACGGATTTGAAAGACCCAAACGAAACGGCCCCGCTGTGAAGCGGGGCCGTTTTCATTGGTGTCGTCACTCGGCGATTAGTCGCAGCCGACATCAAACTCGTTCTGGAAGGCTAAGAAGTCGAAGAGCGTCAAGTCGCCGTCTCCATCGAAGTCAGCCGTGAGATCGCCAGCGTCGAACAAGTTCTGGAAAGCCAAGAAGTCGAAGAGGCTCAGCTGACCATCTCCATCAAGGTCGGCTCGACACCCGCCCCTGCCGGCAACGAAGAGCAGCGACTGAGCCAGAAGCAGATCGCCGTCTGTATCGATGTCCCAGAAACTAGAGGAGACCGTGCTCGGAGGCGGGTAGAAACCGAGATCGACACGCTTCTCGTTCGCCCCCACCGCCACGAGCACACGACCATCGTCCCACTCGGCGATCGCCCGAGCACCCGCCGTCAGCCTCGTGACGCTGGGCCTCCAACTCGAAGTGCCGCCGAAGAACGTTGACACGCCGTCGACGATCGGGTTGTCTGGCTCCAGGATCGTGCCCAAGGAAGCCGCCCCCTGACGGTTTCCGCTCCGAGGCACGATGACCTCGTACTCGGGATTGCCACGCCATCGCCCAGCGATATCTCGGTCGGCTGTTGTGCTGCTGTTGGCGAACACCGCGACCACGACACCGCCGCCGGCGTCGACGTAGTCCGCAAGAGCATCGCCGAAGGCGTCCGGCTGGTCGGGCGTGAGATTCGTCCAGACCATGACGGCATCGAAGTCCGAGAGATCGTCAACCGTGGGTGTCACGGAACTGGTATCGATGGTCGAGACACTGTTGAAGAGCCCGGTGGCTTCGACGACGCGCTGGATCTCCTGGAGCTGGGCCGACGTGGCGGCCGCGACGAACGCGACGTCCTGAGCGATAGCCGATCCCGCAAGCGACAAGATGGCTCCGATGCCAAGAATTCTGCGTTGCATATGACCTCCTCTGTGCTCGGGGCGAGCGTGCTGCGTGCGTGTGCCAGATGGCCCCATGAGGCCTCTTCCCCTGACCAGATTACCGCCATCACCCCGCAAACACAAGAGATCTTGCGTGCGGAGGTGGCTCAGGCATCCCCAGCCCTACGGTTGATCTCGGCCTGACGCCGCGCGATCCGATCGAGGGCGATGTCCCCCAACCGCGGGAACGTCGACAGGGCCCCCAGCATGATCCGGCTCGTCCAGCTCGTCCACACCTCGGTGCGCGGCCGCCGCAAGCAAGCCACGATGGCCCGCGCGACACGCTCGGGTGGCTGCATGAACGCCTTGGGAGTGTTCTCGACAAGACTGCCACCCCCGCTGCGTCGGCGGGCCTCGTCGAAGAACTCGGTCCTGGTGCCGATGGGGTAGACCGTCGAAACGTCGATGCCCAGCGGCTTGAGCTCGTGGCGCATCGCTCGGCCAACGTGGGACTGGGCCGCCTTCGTCGCGCAATACGCGCCGTATCCGGGGATGCCGACCTTTCCGATGCTGCTCGAGCAGATGAGGACGTGGCCCGAGCGGCGCTCGATGAACCGGGCGACCGCCGGGTTGAGCACGGCGAGCGTGCCGAAGAAGTTGGCCTCGAAGATCTCGCGCATGTCTGCGTCCGTTGTTTCGTGTACCGGCCGTTCGAATCCGAATCCCGCGTTGGCGAACACAGCGTGCAGCGGACCCAGTTCCCCCTCGGCTCGCTCGATGAACGCCGTGCTCGATGCATCGCTGGTGACGTCGAGCTCGATCGCAACGGCGCGACCACCCACAGACTCGATCTCGCTCGCAACGGCGTGCAGCTTTTCCGTCCGGCGAGCACCGATTGCGACGGGCATGCCTGCCCGAGCGCACGCGATCGCGGTAGCGCGACCAATACCACTGCTGGCTCCCGCGATCGCGATCGGCTTCCCGTTCAGATCAACGGTCATCGGTGCTTCCCTTGCGTTGCAATGCTCGCGCGAGTTCACGGTAGCCGATGGCCCACGCAACGGCCCCGTACACCAGGGCCCCCAGGCACACGCAGACGGCAAGGCGGAGCGCCCTCGTCGACCAAGATTCCTCACCCGACCAAACGAGCAGCACGACTCCCACCGCGATCGCCATGACCGCCACGCAGGGCAGGGCCTTCCAGCCACGGGAGATCGACTCGCCGACGACATGGACGCCGTGCTTCTTGGCGAGCAGCAGCAGGAGGATGCCAGTCTGCACGGTCGCGGCGATCGCGGTCGCCCACGCGAGCCCGGCCTCGCGGAGAAACCAGATGAGCGAGAGGTTGAGCGCGAGGTTGGCCGCGAGCGTAAACAAAGAGACAAAGGCGGGCGTCCGCGTATCGCCAATCGCGTAGAACGCCCGCGTTAGCACTTGGTTGCAGCCATACGCCCACACACAAGCGGCATATCCGATGAGCGCGGCAGCAGCGCGGTCCGCGCCGGCTTCGCTGAACGCTCCCCATCCGCCAAAGAGAACAGCCGTGAGATCGCTCGAGACCAGCACCAGCCCGACGCTCGCGGGTAGGGCGATGGCCAGCGAGAGCGAGAGCGCGTCGACGAGCGCGCCGTGGAAGCGTTCGCGATCGGTGGTGAGCCGACTCAGCAACGGGAACGCGACGGTGGCCACGGCGATACCGAACACGCCCAGCGGAAACTGGTACAAGCGTTGCGCGTAGAACAAGACGGCGTTCGACTGCTCATCGAGCGGGTACACCAGGCCGAACATCGTCGCGCCGAACCAGATCGGCCACATCGCGAGCAGCACGTCGAGCAGGGCGCTGGCCTGCAGCGTACCCAATCCGATCGTCGCGCCCGCCCAGCGCCGCAAGAGAGTCTTGGCACTCCCACCCACGCCCGCAAGCACACGCGTCCAATGCACAAGCGGCCGAAGGGCCCAGAGGCTCCACGCGACCTGGACCACGCCCGAGAAGACGACTGCACCGCAGAGCAGCATGGCGGCCGACTCGAGCGAGGCCTGTGAGTCCACCGCGTGCAGCCCCGTCGCCGCGAGGACCAGTGTATTGAGCACGATCGGCTGGGCAGCCGGCGGGCCGAATCGGCCATGGGTCTGAAGCATGCCCGCAAGGGTCGCTGCAACGCAGATAAGCGGCATGAAGGGCAGCGCGACCATGATCAGGGCGATCGAAAAGTGCTTCGTGCCACCCGGCTCGGCAAAGGACAATGCGACCCACAGGCCGATTTCACCAAGCATCGCCAAGGCCGCGGTGGCCAGGCCGATGAGCCCAACGGTGAACGACGCGAACCGGTCGGCGGCCCGCGGATCTCGCTCGACGAGTGAGGCGTACTCGGGCACGAACGCAGCCGCCAGCGCCCCTTCGCCGAACAGGCGGCGGAAGGTATTTGGCACGGCGAATGCCGCGGCGAACGAGGAGCCGATGGCCGTATCGCCAAACAACCGGGCCGTCACGATGTCGCGCACCATACCGAGCACGCGCGAGAGCAGCGTCAGCGACGAGACAACGCGAAACGCTCGAGCCAGCGTCGCGCTCATGCCTGATCCGGCTGGTTGACGCCCGACCACCGCGCGAACGCCGAGACCGCGGCGCCCCCCAGCACGACCCCACCGATGTTGGCCACCATGTCCTTCACATCGAACACTCGATCGAATATCGGCACGGCCTGCGTGGCCTCATCGATGATGGCATACGCCACGCCCACAGCGAGCAACGCCGCCAAACCACGGATTCGTGCGGCGTCGCCGAGCCACATGGTCAGACCGAGCAACACATTCCACAGGCCGAACGCGGCGGCGTGGATGAACAGGTCCAGCCGGATACCCGGGACCACGTTGACATCGACGCCCGGCTTGTGCGTGGCGGCAAAGAGCACGAGCGCATAGACGACGAAGATGATCCTCAAGGCCGACCGGAACCGCTCGATCACGAGGCGTGCTGCTGCGTCGCGGGCGGCGTCACGATCTCGGGCGGATCCTCATCGGCCGTCTCGGTCGAGATTTCGCGTTGGGAGGGCGCTTCCGGCTCTGTTTCAGAGACGGGATCCGGCTGAACGGGAGCTTGCGGCTCTGGACTGGCTGCGATCTCGGGCTCAGGCGCGGGCTCAACTGGCACCGGAATCGATGCGGGCGCCGCGGGCTCGAGCAGTGCGACGAAGTGCTTGGCCAGCGCGGAGTAGTCACGTGCGCCCGCGGCCTGGGGCGCGTACTCGAAGATCGACTGCCCGAAGCTCGGGGCCTCGGCCAGCTTGATGTTCCGGCGGATCGGCGGCCAAAGCACGCGAGCGCGCTTCCACGGCACATCGCGATCGCGGGCCTCGGCGAAGAACGCCTCGATGTCGCCCACGACTTCTTGGGTATGGCTGGCCTGCTGGTCGTACATGCACAGCACGACGCCGGCGACACGTAGTTCGGGCCTGACCTGCTGTGCAACGAGCCGCACGGTCTCCAGCAGCTTGCCAACGCCGTGCAGTGCCAGGAAGTGCGCCTGCATCGGGATCACAACCTCGTCGGACGCCGCGAGGCCGTTGAGCGTGAGCAGGCCGAGGCTCGGCGGGCAATCGATCAGCACGACATCGATCGGCGTTGCGTGGCAGACGGTCTCAACCGCCATGCGTAGCCGGTGGTGCCGGTGATCGGCTTGCGCCAACTCCGACTCCACTCCGGCGAGATCGGTCTCGCTAGGCAGCAGCCAGAGGTTCTCGCCAGCAGCGACGGCCTTCGCACTCGAAGGATCCAGGAGGGCGTCGTACACCGTGCCCGGCGACTCGCCATCCCCGTCGCCCGCGTCGACGCCCAGGTGCAGCGTGGCGTGGGCCTGAGGATCGAGATCGACGAGTAGGACCCGCTTGCCAAGGCGGGCCAGCGCGGCCGCGAGGTTGACGGCCGTGGTCGATTTGCCCACGCCGCCCTTCTGGTTCATCAGGGCGAAGACTGCTGGCAGCGGCTGCTGAGGGACGCTCGGTTCACGCTGCGGCTGGCCTTGCTCGTGGGTATCCATCGCGCGATTCTATCAGCAAATCGCGGCGAATCCGGCTCGAAAATCCGGCGTTGCGGTCCGCGGCTCACGAGGCCGACCGGGCGGGTTCGTCGGCTCGGTCGATCGCGAGGCTCGCCTGGCTCTCCAGGTACTGCCGGCGGCTGATCTTAATCGCAGTCACGCCCACGTAACACACGACAAGAAGCGCCAGGGCGTACACAACCCGGGCACGGCTCAGGCTCATAGCCAGACCCAGCGCCGTGAAGCATGCCGTGATGCCATAGAGCGCGAATACGGCCCCCTTAACACCCAGAGACCGCTTGAGCATGTGGTGCAGGTGCTGGTCGTCGGCGTCGGTGATGCTCTTGCCACTCATCCGGCGGCGAACGATGGCCAGCACGCTATCGATGATGGGGATCGCGAACATCATGAGCCCGGCCAAAACCAGGTGGGTCTGGCCCATGTCGCCCAGCGTCAGGATGATCACGATGGCGCAGTAGCCCAGCAGCATCGATCCGCAATCGCCAAGGAAGATCGACGCGGGATTGAAATTGTGCGGCAGGAAGCCCATGCAGGCCCCCAGCACCGCCAGGCACAGGACGATCCGCTGGGCGTCCCGTGGCCCTTGATCGATGACGGCGAGCGAGAGCGCGAGGATCGTGAGGCCCATCACCGTGATGGCCGTCGAGCCTGTGAGCAGGCCATCGAGGCCGTCGATGAGGTTGGCCGCGTTGCACGCGCCGATCACAAAGATCGCGATGACGGCGGCACCCGCCCAATAGACCAAGCTGAGTTGGATCGGCGCCTCAAAACCCGGAATCGGGATGAAAAAGACCAGATCGCTGTTCTCGAGCACGCCCATGCTGACAAGGGCCTCGCCCACGGGTCGCAGGACGCCCTGGGCGACACGCACGCCGACGTTCTCAATGGCTAGCGCCGCCGCGGCCACGAGCTGGCCGCTGATCTTGAGACCGGGCCGGATGCCCACCGCGTCATCGAGCAGCCCAACGATCACGATGATGGTCATGCCCAGCAGCACGCTGATCGGGACCACAGCGTGGTGGTCGCCATCGACCATGTGCTCACTGGGATAGACCACGCCGAGGTCGCCCCAGGCCGTGGCAAGGTAGCTCACAAGCGTGCCGCCCATGATGCCGAGGAACACGGCCAACCCGCCGAGGTACGCCACCGGGACGCGGTGGACCTTCCGCGGATCACTCGGTCGATCGATGATGCCCGAGGCGAGCGCAACCCGACGCACGATCGGAGTCGCGATGATCGTGATGGCGAACGCCGCGATGAATACCCAAATGTAGCGGTGGAAGATCGATAAACCGGTCGTGGCAAGTTGCTCGTCGGCAG
The DNA here is from genome assembly GCA_937899905.1 of uncultured Phycisphaeraceae bacterium. Classification (GTDB taxonomy): domain Bacteria; phylum Planctomycetota; class Phycisphaerae; order Phycisphaerales; family UBA1924; genus JAHCJI01. Next base: position 12,345 of record CALCCF010000099.1, on the reverse strand, counting down.
CGAGCGCATCGGCGGCCCCCGATGCTTCGGGCGGAACGAGTCCGGGCATGGTTGCGGCCAGCAGCTCGATCATCGCGAGACTCCCGCCGGTCCCATCGCTTCGGCGACGGCCCGGATCGTGGAATCGAGATCGTGCTCAGGGCGAAAGTCGATGGCGGAACGGAGCCGAGCGAGATCCGGCACGCGGCGGCGCAGGTCCTCAAAGCCGGGGCCATATGCCTCGTCGTAGGGCACGAGATCGATCTTGGACGACGAGCCCAGCACATCGACAACGCGGCCAGCGAGATCGATGATCGAGATGTCGGCAGAGCTGCCAACGTTGTAGATTCCGCCATGCGCCGCGGGAGTGCCAACAAGACCGATCAAGGCCCTCGAGACATCGCGCACATCGCAGAAGCAACGAACCTGCTCACCGTCACCAAAGACTCGAAGCGGCTCACTGGCGAGTGCCGCCGCAACGAACCTCGGCAGCACCATGCCGTACCGGCCGATCTGTCGGGGGCCGACCGTATTGAACAACCTCGCGACCACGACACCAAGTCCCTGGGCGCGGTGATGCGCCAAGGCCAGGTACTCATCGAGCGCCTTCGAGCACGCGTACGACCAGCGCGTGGCCGTGGTCGGACCGTAGACGACATCGTCATCTTCGCGGAATGGCACGCGTTCGCTCTTGCCGTACACCTCGGAGCTGCTGGCCACGACGACCGCTGGCGTGCCCGCCCGACCGCCCGAGGCGTAACGGAGCAACGCGCTGGTCTGCTCGGTGTTGGTCTCGATACTGCCGATCGGGTCAGTGATGATCAGCTCGACTCCAACGGCCGCCGCCATGTGGTAGATCTCGCCAAACTGCCCGGCTTCAGCCGCTCCAGCATTGAGCCATTCGCGCAGGTCGGCCTGCACAAATGCCAGTCGCGAGTGCGACGCCGGGAGATTCTCACGGACACCAGTTGAGAGGTCATCGACGACAACCACCTCATCCCCGCGCGCGAGCAGGCGGTCGACGAGGTGGGAGCCGATAAACCCCGCACCGCCCGTGACGAGCGCCCGGCCGGGCCGTCCCGAAGCGTTAGGGGCGTCGTCATGCAAGACCGATCTCTCCCGCGCCGTGTGGCGGCCCTAGCCAGACTCGCTGTGACTCAGGCCTTGGCCTTCGCCTTTGCCTTCGTCGAGGGCACGCTCTTGGCCGTGTAGCTGTGGCCGGCTCGGAGGTTACCCCGCAGATAGCCGCCGGTGGCGCTGCGTGCGGCATTCACCAGCACACCCAGGTACCGGGCCGGCTGCTCGTCGAGTTCCCGCGACAGACGGCCAATCTGGCCGCGCGTCTCGCCAAAGGCACGAGCCACGAGCATCGATGAATCCACAACCTGGGCCAACGCCTGGGCGTCGCCCGACACCGTTGCCGGCGCCACATCGATGATCACGAAGTCGGCCTCGGCCGCAGCCTGGTTGATCAGCTTGGCGATGCCGCCCGTCGCGAGCGCCTCAAGCTGACGCTCGCTCGGAGCGCCCGAGGTGATCACACGCAGGTTCGGGTTGCCCGTCTTCTGGGCGACATCCGCGAGCGAAGCGCCGGCGAGCATCTCGCCCACGCCGGGACCGGTCGGCAGACCGAAGACCTCGTGTACGCGCGGTCGCCGCATGTTTGCGTCGATCAGGATCACGCGGTTCTCCGCCGCGGCCAGTGCCTCGGCAACGTTGCTGGCCACCGTCGTGCTTCCCGATCCCGGCATCGCCGGAACGACTAGCAGCGACTTGTGCCCGCCCGCCTTCATCCGCTTGACCACCGCACCGCGAACGTGGCGATAGCTCTCGCTCATCGTGGTGAGTGGCTGCTCGGCGAACACTCGTTCTGGCGAGTCGATACGCGCCGGATCCTCGCTGACGTGCGGGATCATACCGAGGATGCGCACGCTTGGCAGGGCGGCGATGTCCGCCGGGCTCTTGACACGCTGATCGACCATCTCGATGAGGTACGCGATTCCCGCAGTAAGGCCAACGAGCAGGAACACGCCCGCGGGCACCACGATGTAAATCTTCGGAAAGCTCATCTGCGTGGGCACGCGCGCGGACTGGATAACGTCGACACGCGAAGCCGTCGCAAGAGCGGCCGTGGCGTCGAGCATGCGAAGGTCGGTCTCGAAGTCCTGCTGGAGTTCGAGGATCTGCCCCATCCGCATCTCGATGTCATTCAGCTCAGTCTCGGCGAACACCAGCTCCTGCAGACGCATGCCCAGCTGTGTACGACGCCCGGCGAGGCTCGCCATCTGGGCTCTGATCTGGCTCTCGGCAAGCCGAAGCTGATCAAGCTGGGTCTGGAACAGCTCGAAGAGGAGCTTCTGACGCTCTTGATCAAGGCTGCGATTGAGCGCGGCGATCTGGTCGTCGATGCGCCGGATCGTCGGGTTGTCCTCCGAAAGACGCTCGCGCTCGGTAGCACGCTGCGCCTGCAGGAACACGACCTGCGATCGCAGGTTCTGGACGAGCGGCTGGAGCTCGACCTGGGCCCGCAGCGTCTCGTTGAACTGCAGGCCGCCGGGGTTGCCCAGCTGCGCTTCCATCTCGGCCTTCTGAGACAGCACGGCCTCGAGCTGAAGGCCAAGCTCCTGAAAGGCCCCGATCACGATCATCATCTCGGCGCGCTCTTGGCTCTGGTTAATGTCCAGCACGTCCATCTGGGCAGAGGAAACCAGCTCACTGCGGCGCCGATCCGCCTGCGAGAAGTCGTCCTCCAGGCCACGAATAGCCTGCTCCACGGCGTCTCGCCGCTCGGACATCGACCGGGACCCACGCCGACGCAGATCTTGGAGATACGCGCTGCTGAGCACCTCGGCGATCGTGGCGACCTCATCGCGATCTCGCCAGCGGACGGTCATGCTGATGAGGTCGGTACCGGGCATGACACGTGCGCCAACCTGTTCTTCGAGCGCGATGGCTGCCCGGCCAATGTCAACAACGCCGCCTTCGGTGTACCGGGAGATCCACCGCGGAGCTTCATTCAGCAGACGCGGGTTCTCAACGGCTACACGCAGCACGTTCTCGGACACCATCATGGCCGACTCGGTCGCCATGAAGCGCTCGAACTCGTCGTCATCGATGCGAAGCTCGTCGGGGTTTGGCTCGGTTTGGGGCGGATAGCACTTGTAGATCACCGGAGTAGACCACGTCGGTCGGAACTCGGCGAGCGCAAAGTGGGCACCGACGCCCAAGACACCACCGATAATGGCGGCGATAACGAACGCAAACTTGTACTTCCGTAGGACGCGCAGCGGATCCACGCTCGACGCGGCCTTGGTGCCGATCTGCGCGCTACCGCCGCCGGAAGAACCGTGCGATCCATTGAGTGAGCCGTTCGTCGTAGTCGATGCGATGGTCATGCTGTTCTCACGTCGTTTGGGTCGCCGTTACTCTGGACGTCCTAGGGATACGTCGGCCTTCTGGGCATCGTGGTTCGACCCGGATGCCCAACACCGTGCAAATTCTGAGTGCCGGCTTTGGCTGCCGACGGGGACCAACGTCCCAGAATCCACCACGCCGGATCAACCGGCGAGGATCACTGCCCGAGCTCGGTCCGGAAATCCTCCAGGATCGAGCGATACGAATCGGCGCGGCCGCCGGTCGCGTTGATCAATGCCTCGGCGCTCTCTGCCGCCCGCTCCGCCTCCGAGCGGAGCCCCTTGTACAGAAGAACTTGGCCCCTGCGGATGGCCGCCAGGGCTTCCTCGGGCGAACCCCGGGAGAGGCTCACCAGCTCGCCCACGCTCTGCTCGGCATTCTCGATCTGATCGCATGCCAAGTACGCCACAGTGAGCGTGCTCAGCACGATCGTCCGCGCCACGCCCGGGGCGTCCTTGGCGCGAATTGCCAGATCGATCGCTTCATCGCACCCGCCCAGCTCGGTCGCGAGCACGAACGCGAGGTTGTTCAGGCTTTGCCCAGCGTCGGGCGCCTTTCCGACAACTCCACGCCAGGCCTCCGCCGCTTCTTCATACTGGGCGCGGCGATAGAAGGTGTCGCCGAGCAGCTGGCCCGCACGCAACGCGATCGTCATGTTCTGATCGACGGAAAGGCGCCGCAGGTCGTCGATGCCCTGCTGATCCGTCGCCGCATCCTGCAGCATGAGCGATGCGAGCATGATCTCGCCCACCCGCTCCGGGGTGTCCTCGACCCCGAGCTGGAGCGCGATCTGCATGCGTACCGGGTGGTCTTCGATCAATGCGGGCATCGTGTTGAACCAATTGACGACCGCGGGGGTGTCTCGTCGCACAAGCTCGAAGGACTGACGCGCTTCGAGGACGCCACGGCGCTGGTTTCCCTCGGCGAGGGAGACCGCCGCCTCCATGAGCTTCAGCTGCCACGTTCCATCAACATTGAGGTTGGGATCGTTCAACACCTGACGCGCCCGCGAGAGATCGGAGGAGCTGCCCAAGCCGAGCAAGAACTCGACGAGCTGCGCCGCGATCTCTGGGTTGCGACGCTGCGCAAGAGCCGACTCGAACAGCCGGATCGCGTCCGCTGGCTGGTCGAGGCTTGCGAGCAGACGGGCAAAAGAGACCCGGAGGTCCACATTGGCCGGGTCGCTCTCCACGGCGCGATCGACGATGGTCATCGCTCGCGGCACATCCCCTTGCTCGAGCAGCGTGGTGACCAGCATCGTGCGCAGCGGAGCCTGGCTCGGTCGCAGCTCGATCGTGGTGGCGAAATGCCTCGCGGCGTCTTCGTAGCGACCATCCTCGAGAGCGATCTGTCCCAACAGGCGATGCGCTTCCCAGGCCGCGGGGTTGTGCTTGATGGCTTCTTCGAGATCGCCAACGGCGTCCCGCTGGAGCTGTACCCGTTCCGCGGAAGGCAGCGTGTCGTCGCCCTGGATGTCCTCCCAGATCAGCTCGGCGCGACGGACGTAGGCCCGGGCCGAAGTCGGGAAGGTTGCCAGCGTGTTGCTGATGGCCTGCATGGCCGCACGGCGATCACCACGACGCACGGCGAGGTTGGCAGCCAAAATGCCCGCCTCTTCCGTCGAACGAGCGACAGCACCAAGGTTGTCCAGAGCACTCTGGGCACGGTCGAAATCGCCGCTCATGATGAAGGACTCGACGCGTGCCAACTCGAGCACGCCGTCGTCATCGACTCCCGCGGCGATGAGCTCGTCCATGACTTCGACGGCCTCGTCCATCCGGTTCGTCGCGAACAGCAGCAACGCCAGTCGCTTCCAGAGCGGACGGCCCTCGGCGATGTCGACATCCTTCGAGCCACGAATCAGCGCGATCGCGCGGTTCGCTTGACCCTCGACCTGCAAGAAGTTGGCGTACACGAGAACGTCGCGAGCGTCGAGCTGTCCGGCGTCCCGACGCGCCGACAGATACCGATCGAATACACCGATCGCTCGCGCGAGCACGCCCTGCTCGGCGTGCCAACGCGCGTCGAGCAGCACCAATGAGATGTCGTCGGACTCAGCACGCAGCGCGTCGATCAGCGGCCGGGCCTTGGCCCACTCGCCGAGCCGCAGGTACACGCTCGCGAGCGCCAGGTTGTTGCTGCGGTTCGCGGGCTCGTCATCCCGGATGTCCTCACGCTTGAGCATGGCGGCGGTCGCGTCGCCGACCTCGGCCTCGAGCCGCAACCACGTGTCGACGAACGCCGAATCCGCACCGGCAACACGCTGCGACTCCCGCGCGATCTCCAGGGCACGCCGCTGGCGACCGAGCTGCGCCAGTGCGGCCACGACTTCGCGGATGTTGGCGACGCTGTCGGGCTGGCGGCGGAGGATGTCCTCAAACACCTCAATAGAGTCCTCGGTGCGTCCCATGGTGCGCAGGACTCGGGCCTTGCGGTACAGGACCGGCACGCTCGACAGGCCGTCGTCGATGACCGAGTCGATCATCGTGAGCGCTTCTTCGGCCCGGCCCTCGGCCTCAAGCAGGTCAGCGCGGAGGATCCGGCCGTTGGCCTGGTCGATGTTCAACGCGGTCGCTCGATCGACGTAGCCACGAGCGGCCTCGAAGTCGCGCTCCGTGATTGCGAGGCCGATCAGGATCTGCAGGAGCTCGGAGTCGTTGGGGTCTTCGGTCTCGGCCCGCTCGAGCAGCCGACGAGCGTCATCGTCTCGGCCCTCGGTGGCCGCCTGGCGATACTCGAGCATGGTGCGACGGATGCCCTGGATCGAGTCGGGGATCTCGCCCTCACGGAACCGCAGGGCGGTTCGAAGCTGCCGCAGGCTCTCGTTCTCGGGGAAGAGCACGATGGCCAGCTCAGCGGCCGCGATGCCCGCCTCGTTGTCGCCCTTCATCGAGTACAGGCGTACGAGCGTGATATGGAGAAGCTCGTTGTCGCCGATCTCCTGGATCCCACGCAACACCAGTGCGATCGCCTCGTTGTACTTCGGTGAGACACCGCCGGTGGTGTCGATCAGCCGCTCGACGGCGACGAGCAGGTTGGTCACCGGGTCGGTGGAACGCTCGATATTCAGCATCGCTCGCACGGCCCCGTAGCGGCGCTGGATGCCCGGATCGTCCGGCGCGAGGCTGTACGCTCGCTCGATCGCCTCGAGCGCGCCATCGCGATCACCAACACGATCTCGAAGCGAGCTCAGCTGCGCCCACGCGCCCGGCACGTTGGGACTCAGCTCGACAAACCGCTCGAGTTCCTGCAGGGCCTGGCCGGGCTGGTTACGTTGCATGTAGATCCGGCCGAGCAAAAAGCTCGCCTCGGGGTCGGCCATACCGGCCTCACGCTGATACGAAACCGCCAGCCGTTGCGCGTCGGCGAGGTTGCGCTGGATGAGCGCGATCTGGGCATCGATCAACAGAAGCTGAGGCGTGCCCTGCGGCACGAGCTCGTCCACTTCTTCTCGAAGGCTGAGCACTCGCTCCAACGCCGGGGCGACGTCGTCCCCCTCGGCCGAGCCGTACAGGTCGATTGCGCTACGCACGCGCTTGAGCACCGCATCGGCCCGCATGTTGGAAAGCAGCATGCCCTCAAGGCTGATCGGAACCAGCGGCGCCTCCAGGACGCGCTCGAGCGCGGCGATCGCCTTCTCGTGCTCGTTGCTATCTGCCAGGAACGCCCCCTCGAAGAAGTCGAGCATCGCGACATCGCCGGGGCTATCTGCGTTGCCCTCGCGGGCGGCCGCAATCACGCGTTGCGTCATCGGGATGCCAGCACCGGGCGCAATGACGCGCTCGAGCCGGTTGGTAAGCTCGGCAACATGGATCGTGAGCGACTCGGGGCGGGCGGTCGACAGGACCTCTTCAACAACGCTCTCGAGCCGCGGCCGAAACTCGGCCGCCAACGCGATGTTGGCCTGGATTCGTTCACTCTGAACTCGGAGATCGCGCAAGCCGCGGGCACGCTCGCGCAAATCGTAAAAAACGCGAGCGAGACGGGCGCGTGGCTGGTCCGGATTCGCGGCAAGGAAGCCATCAAGCACCTCACGTGCTCGGGCGAGGTAGACCTCCGGATCGTCGCGCGTGTCCTCGGCTCGATCGGCTTCGGTCATGAGCCACTCGTACAGGCCCACAGCCGAGTCCGCGTCCATCGGATCGACTCGCATCGCCGCCTCGAAATCCAGGATCGTCTTGTCGCGGAAGTCTTCGTCGGCGCGTCCGGTCGCGGATCGCATGTTCAGGTTGCTCAGGGCCCGATAGCGACGCAGGCGATGCCAATCCGCCTGATCGTCGTCGGCGTCCTGCGTGACCAGGAAGTACTCGATGGCCGCGTTGGTCTCCGAAAGCAGGACCTGCCAGCCGGAACGATTGCCGGCGCCGAAGATCTGCAGGCGCTCGTAGATCGTCTCGAGGTACTTTTCCCACGCGTCGACATCGGTGCGCTTGGCCACCGCGAGCTGCCGCAAGCCGGGCACGTAGTTCTTGCTGTACACGTCGGCGTACCTGACGCGCGTCTCGGGCGTGAGCTTCTCGATGGTCTCGATCCAACGCTCGAGGTAGACCGTGTTCGTACGCTCCTTGTTGACCGCCTTGGCGAATGCCTTTTCGGCTTCGACGAAGTCGCCGACCTGGTAGTACTCCTGGCCGGTCGCGAAGTGGTCGGACGCGGACTTCTTCACGATGAAGTACGCGGCGCCGGCCATGCCGACGAAGACCACTCCCACGATCGTGCAGAGGATCGCAACAAAACGCACATTTACACGAGCTGCCATATCTGCCTCCGTCTCGCGAATCGCCGCAACGCGGCCGCCGGGGATTAGCCCCTCGTAGCTGTTCCTTCTGTACCACCCCGAGCGCCATCCTCGGGCCATTCACCGCTCACAACCTCGGACCAATCGGGCACACAGAGCATGAGCTCGCCCAGGATGTCGTCGAGAAGGTCGGCGGCAACCTCGGCCAGCTCCTCCGGGCTCTCGACCCGTTGGCTATTAAACTGGACCTTGAGGTAGTAGGCGTAATCGGTCTTGAGATCGAAGGCGAGCAGCCGGACACCCTCGGCGCTTGAGCGATGCTCGCCGTTCACGATGAAGAAGTAACCAGCGTACAAGCTCGGCCGCCCCGGGACCTCGAACTCGGTCACGCGGAGCTGCATCTCGCCTGGGTCCATCGGTAGCAGGACGCGCTGGCCTGGCCGGTTCGAGTAAACACCTCGAGCAAGCGTCTTGGTGTACGACCGCCCCTGCATCGACTCGGGTGCATCGCGCATCGGGAGCCACCCGCTGCTATCGAGTCCCAGATCGACGACGCGGGTGCCGCTGCCGATCTGCATGCCCCCACCCACGAAGCAACGCTCCGGGATGTGTGGCACGGTGTCGATCGACCCGGTGTAGTACGCGACGTGCACGTCGATCTGCCGCGGCGGCTCGCCCTCGGCCGGGTTCTTCTCCTCATACGTTCTCGTGACGTAGTTGGTCGTGCCGAGCGTGACCTCGATCTCGGGAGACTCGAAGCGGTCGGGACCGACGCGCCTCCAGTTCTCCGACTCGGCGGGCAGCTCGCGAATCTCCAGCCCCGTTCGCGGATAGATCGGGCTCTTCTGCAGGTACAACCCCAAAGCCCGGATCGAGATGCCCAGAACAGCACCGGACGTGCCCAGGATCACGATGGCCACCCCAGCAGCGATCGCGATCGAGGATGGCAGACCCAGGATCTTGCTCTTCGAGCTGCTCATGCCTTCACCGCCTTGGCCTTCGTGGCATCTGGCTCGGGCTCACTGGGCTCGTCACTCACCACACGATTCAGGATCCACACGAGCAGGAGGAAGAGCCCCAGGCCGGGTACGAGCAGCAGCGTGCCGATGATCATGTGAGCCTCGCCAGAAGCGAGTTCCGGATCAACCAATACGGTCAGGAAGCCGAGCACGGCGACGCGGACCACGTTCAGGCCGATGGCTACTGGGAGCGAGAGCAGCACCACCGCGACCCGCTGCCACCATTGCTTGCACTGAGAAAGTGCAACCGCCGCACCGAGCGCGATGAACGCTACAACCATGCGCATGCCGCTGCAAGCCTCAGCAACGTTGAGCTGGTGTTCGGTGCCCGTGTCGTCAAAAACACTGATGATGTTGCCCTGCACCACCGACTCGATGCCGAAGGGGAATCCGAAGATCGTTAGCAGCAGGTAGCCGCCCTGGCTGGCGATGAGCTGCAGCTGGAACGTGATCGCGATCATGATCCGCTCGGAGATCGTGACCGCAAAGAGCAGGAACGCGATCGGCATGATCGCCGCGTGCATGACCTTGGGCCCGAAGACCAGCAGCACGAAGCCGAAGATCGCCAGCACCAGCGCGAAGCCTTGGAACATGTGCGTGGGCACACCGATGATGAAAAAGACGTAGCACGCGATGCCCAAGAGCAACGGCACCAACCCAGGCCAGAACGGGCGGGCGACGGCGTTGAGCAAACGCTCACGCCGCTGATACAGCAGGTAGCCCGTGATTGCCGGTACGGCGAACGCGTGGCCCCAGTCGTCGAGCTGGTTGATGCTGATGTTGCCCTGGCGCATGAACCACTGCCAGAACAGCCACACGAACGCGATCAGTCCACCAATCGCCAGGATTGCCACACCGGACCCACGCACCGAGCCGAGGGCCACCGCGCTGGTGTCCGCCTGCTCGATCGAACGTGTTGCCGACGCGACGCTCACGTGAGCCTGCTCCCCTCTTGGCCCGAAGGGCCCGTGCTTGTCCTACGCCGGTCCGAGGCCCGAGTTCTGGAATCCCAGAATCGGGCCACGACCGAGCAAATCAGAACCGGCTGTCCAGCGGCGGCGGGCCGAAGACGTCGTTACCGAAGTTGCGGTCTAGCAGGAATCCGAAGCCGTAAGTCGCACGGAATCCGTTGCGAACGACCGCGAGCGGGTAGGCCCAGATGGCCGAGCCGACGTTGATGCGGTCGTTTGGCTTCAGGTAGATGTCCGGCTCCAGGCCGCGGTTGATGGCCCGCAGGTTCAACTGGATGATCGCCTGGCGATCGTCGTCGAGCATGCGAACAAGCTCGATCCGATCGGGCACGCCAAGCTGGTTAATGCCGCCGGCCTGATCGATCGCACGCATCAGCGTGAGCCGCTGGGCCAGCGCGAAGCCGCCGGGCCGGTTCACAAAGCCGGCGACGAAGTACAGACCGTCGAGGCGAGCCGGGACGCGGATAATGTCGCCAGGCTCGACGACGACGTTGTAACGCATGTCGCCCTGGATCAGCTTTTGCGCGGGCACGCGGATGATCCGCTGGGTCACGATCTGGCCCGCCGTGAGATCGCCGGTCAGCACGCCACCATCGGCACGCTGCTCGGCCATCGCCCGAGTCCCAGGGTTCACGCGGACCCACTGCCCATCGAGGAACATCCAGGTGGCTTCCTGGTCGCCCAAGCCCCGAGCATCGTCGGAGGGCTGCACGCGAGCGGGCTGGTCATCGATGAGATCGATCAGCGACTCTTGCGAGCCCGGCCCGTCGCCGTCTTGGACGACGCCAAAGGCCCCGGGGCTGGCACCGCCTTCGAGCAATCGATCGACATCGTCCAGCAACTCGGCACCGCTCGGCGCTGGCTGCTGGGATGGACCGCCCTGCGGATCCATCGATCCGAAGTCCTGTCCAGTTACTTCTGAAAGCGGGATCTGGCGGATGATGAAGATCTCTTCGGTGCCCTCTCGCAGCCAGCCCGAGGCCGCCAGCGCGTCCATCAGGAACCAGTCTGCCTTCGGGATCGGGTACGTGCCGGCGACCGTGGCACCAACCATCGTGTACGTCGACTGGCGTCGCTCGAGAACGCGGACCAGCACGTTCGGGCGGCTCACGAAGTCGAGCGCGGCGGTCGAAACCGCCTCGCGGATGCCATCCGCGGTAAGCCCGGAGACCGGCACCTCGCCGATCTCCTCCAGGTAGACCATGCCGCGGGTGTCAACGACCGTCTGAAACTCGCCGGGCGCTCCGCCGGGACGCAAATCGAACACGATGATCTGGAGGAAGTCGCCCGGACCAACGCGGTACTCGCGCGGACGCGGCACGAGGTCGTCGGGCGTCACCTCACTGAATTGGACGAACTCGTCGTCCGGCCCCTCGATCGCTTCGATGCGGTCGAGGATCGGTGCCGTGGTCGGCGTGACCTCCCAGCGGCCAATGACGCTCTGGTCGAACCAGCCATGCATGTGGCAGCCGCCCAGCAGCAGGGTGCCCAGCACCAGAACCGGGGTGGCCAGCCGGCGGGCTCGTCCGTGCGATCCGCGGCGTGTGGGTCGTGTCGTGTCGGTCATCGGGAACGCACCCCTTGCCCTGTGCGAGAGCGATGTCTCATGTACTGCTCGGGCCAACCCTGGCCCGGCTGAAGGTCACGATTGTTATCAGCCCGATGCCCGAATGCCTCAAGAGAGCCCAGGGACCGGTCCGAAGCCATACTCCATAGCCGGCGACGGGTTCGCCACCACCAGCACATTCCTGCATCGTCACGTCGAGGGCCCAGTCTGAGTCGGAACACCCGAGAACACCGGTTTTGGCCCCCTGCCGGTTCCTATCCTCTGCCTATGTCAGTCGCCTCCCAGCCCACGCCCCCAGCCGATCAGGCTGCCCCCAAGCCCAGGCACAGCCGGCCATTGGGGGGAAACCCGCTGCGCCGGGTCGACAAGCCGGTCCTCAGCCTGACCGACCGGGTCCTGAACAACGAGGGCCCGACACAGCTGGCCAACAAGCGCAAGCCCAGCTGGCTCAAGGCCAAGCTCCCCGGCGGCCCGGGCTACGAGCGGGTCAAGGCCATCATGGACGAGCACGGCCTGTTCACCGTGTGCCAGGAGGCCGGCTGCCCCAACATGGGCGAATGCTGGGCCCGGGGCGTGGCCACCATCATGATCCTGGGCGACACCTGCACCCGGGCCTGCGGCTTTTGCAACGTGAAGACCGGCCGCCCCCCCGTGCTC
>CALCCF010000098.1 GCA_937899905.1 uncultured Phycisphaeraceae bacterium | reverse complement strand
GATGCTCGCATCGCTGCTTTGCGATCGATGACCGATGGGCTTGTTGCCGCGGGGCGAGAACGGACCTGGTCTGCACTGTTTCCCAGACTCGGTGGTGCCATCGAGCATGCCTGGAAGAGCGTCAATGCGAAGCCAATGGGCAGCGATCTTGACACTCCCCCGTTTCGGGTCCCGGGCCGCGAGCAGGTTGTGTCGCACCGGGCTGCGGAGTTCGTTGTCGATCTCTGTGACATCCTGAAGGGTCTGGACGTCGACGCCCAATGGGTTGCCCGGCATGCGCAGGATCTTGTGCCAGACATGCGAGGTCTGTGGCCCGAACAACTCGGCTTTCTCCTCGCCGCCACGCTCAACGCCCGTGGCCGGGCTTCTGAAGAAGTCCGCCAGATCCTGCTCGACTCCATCGCCGGCGAGCATGAGACCGCCCGCTTCGGCGACCACACCATCGTCGCCCTGCTGAACAGCCACAATCTCAAGGACTGGGAGGCCATCGGCAGGATGCTGCTGGCCGCCCAGCGGCAGGAAGGCCTGCGGCAGTCGATCCTCGAGCACGTCCACGAGGCCCACCCGGACGCGTTCCGGTACTTCATCGGCCTCGTGCTCGAGCATGACCTGGCGCGTTTCAGCAGCGTGGTGCGGGCGTTCGACGTGTGGTTTGCAACGGCGTGGGCTGGTGGCAGCGTGAAGCCGGTCAACGAGGGGCTCACAACCGTTGCGAAGTGCTTGGACGATCGCGCCGAACTCGAGCGTTTGGTTGCCCAGGGCACGCCGCAGGAGGCGTACTTCGCGCTGTGGGCCGCGGCATTCCTCGACGCTGAGGACGCGATGCGCTTCGGCGCGGCGGTCATCGAGAGCAGCGCCGACCCCGAGCGCCGGTTCGCGGCGTGGCTCATCGTCAGCCGAGCCAGGCTCCAGCCCGAGCTGACCAGCCTCATCCGCGAGCACATGCTGGCCGGCAAAGAGACCTGCGGCCACATCCGCATGCTGTGGGCCGAGGTGCTCGCTCAGCCCGAGTTCAAGGCGTTCGACGCCGACCTCTTCGCGGCGATGGGCCGGTACTACGAGGAGATGCCCAGGAAGGAGACCACGCCCACGGCCCTGCTGTGGCCCTGGCTCGAGTTCACCGACGAGAAGAAGACACCCGCGCGCGCCCTGGCCGCCATCGCCGGTCCGGACCCAATGCGCATGCTGCCGTACGCGGAAAGCCTCGATTCGTGGGACTGCGCGCGGTTCATGCGTCACCTGTGCGGTCGGTTCGAGCCGTACGAAACAAAGCCCAAGAATCCACCGAAGGGGCCGCTTAGCCAGGAGGCGGTCGACTTCGTGGTTCGCATGACCACCGACGCGCGCAAGGACGTCCATGCCGAGGCGTTCGACTGCCTCAGGTACAAGCGAGTCCCTGTGTCGCAGGCCGAGGTCGACCTGCTGGTGAAGAATCTCCACCGCGTCGCCGCCACGTTCCGCAAGGGCGCCATCGTGCGGCTGGCGAAGCTGAAGGCCGCCGAGCGTCTGGCCGTCGCCGAGCGCCTGCTGGGTGACAAGCACGCAAAGCGCCGAGCGGCGGGACTGGAACTCTGTGCCACACTGATCGAGCAGGACAAGATGGCCGACGAGGCGCGCGCGCTGGTGGAGACCCACCAGAGCGTGCTCACCGACAACGAAACAAAGGCCTCCGCCGCGAGGCTGCTGGAAGCCGAGCAGGACGAGCCGAGCACGGACGACTGCTTTGGCCTGCTCCCGCCCGATAGCCGAATGAAGCCGATCGAGCCTGAGAACGCGGCCGTCGCCCAGGACACGGCTACCGCGAAGGCGTGCCTGAAGTCGCTGGCAGCGCTCTTCCGCAAGCACTCGGACACCGAGATCGAGGTCGAGCCCAACCACGAATTTATGGAGCGGGGGCGGCGTGACCGGCTCGGCAGCCACTTCCCGTCTCCGCGGCGTGGGCGCTCCCGTGACGGTGCAGATCCAAACGCGAACCTCGAGAACATGCCGCTCCGCGAGGTCTGGCTCGAGTGGGCCGAGGGCCGGTCGGCAGACCTCCGGGACGACGACGGGCTGGAACTGCTTCGGGCCTGGGTGCTCTCCGAACACGATGATCATGAGGAGTGGTGGAGATCGTTTAAGAACCGGACGTTTAGTTCGACGGCGTGGCAAGCACAATGGGCGTTCGACCACCTCGTCGGGTGGCTGCCGCTGCTCCAGCCCGATGGCAACGAACTTCCGCATCTCGCGCAGATCGCCGAGGATCGCCTGGCGACGTTCATCGAGAAGGGGACGTTTCAACCACGCAAGATCCCTTATCTGGGCAAGACGACGCCGCTCGCAGGCGATATCGGGGTTGCCGAAGGACTGTCTTCGTATCTCGTCGAGTCCGAGGAACGAACCGAGCAGATCATCCGCATCGCACGCCTCGAGATGCTCGCGCTCGACCTCAAGGTGCCTAATTCCGAACGAGGCCCCGCGATCGAGGACTTTTGCCTCGCGTACGACGCCGGGCACTTCAACGAGCACGACTTCACGTGGCTGCTGCTCGCCCCACGGCCTTCGTATCACGATGATGAACGCGTGAGTTGCGGCGACATCAACGCGGTCACCGGGCTGAAGCCGCACCCGGCCCTTGCGACGCGTCCGAAGCTGCAAGACGTCGCGATGGCCGTTCGCGATCGGCTGATCGACATCGAGCTCACGCGCGGCGAGCGTCCCTCACCCGCGACCAATGCGGCCTCGGACATCCGCCACGCGGGGGGTGCCGAGGTCCTGTTCCGCCTGATCGCGGCTATGGGCAAGGACAAGCTCCATCGCGGCGGATTCTGGTCGTACAGCGAGCAACTCACCAGGCCGGCGTCATTGAGCAGGCTTATCTCCGTCACGGCTCCGCACGAGTCCGAGACGCACGACGCATTTACCAAGCTGTATACGGAGAGCGGCATCAAGCCCGCGCGTCTTCTCGAGGTGGCAATCTACGCACCCCAGTGGGCCCGCCACGCCGAGCATGCGCTGGAGATGCCCGGACTCGAGGATGCCGCATGGTGGATCCACGCCCACACGAAGCAGAGCGACTACTTCCGCGATCAGGAGTTCCGCGATATCTGGAATTCGCAGATCCACGAGCGGACCAGCCTGACCAGCGACGACCTGCTCGACGGGGCCGTCGATGTCGCGTGGTTCAATGAGACGTACGAAAAGCTCGGCGCCGAAAACTGGCAAGCCGTGCAGAAGGCCGCGAAGTACGCGTCGACGAGTGGCGGACACAAGCGTGCCGAGCTGTTCGCGACCGCGATGCTGGGCCAGTGCAAGGCCGCAGATCTCGAGGAACGCATCGACCGGACTCGCCATCAAGATAGCCTCCGGGCCCTCGGTCTGCTCCCGCTGCTGAAGAAGACGGCCAAGGCCGAGACCCTGCGGCGCTACACGCTGATGCAGGAATACAAGAGGCAGAGCCGACAGTTCGGCAGCCAACGCCAGGCCAGCGAGGGTCGCGCCGTCGACATCGCGATGCAGAACCTCGCCCGCACCGCGGGATACAAGGACCCCGCCCGCCTGCAATGGGCCATGGAAGCGGACGCCGTCGCCGACCTCAAGAAGGGGCCCGTCACCGAGTCCAAGACCGAAACGGTCCGCGGCAAGAAGGTCGAGACGATCGTGACGCTCGCGATCAACGACGAAGGCGCTCCCGAGATCACCATCGTGAAGGGCGAAAAGCAGCTCAAGGCAATCCCAGCCAAGCTCAAGACACACCGTCCCTTCGTCGAGCTGAAGGGACGGGTCACCGAGCTCAGACGCCAGGCCTCACGCATGCGCCTGAGCCTTGAGGAGGCGATGTGCCGCGGCGACACGTTCTCCGGGGCCGAGTTGACCGAGCTCCTGTCGCACCCAATCTTGCGCCCGATGCTTGAAAGGCTCGTGTTCGTTGGCGACAAGGCGGGTCTCGTCGGCTATCCCGAGAAGCGCGGCAAGCTCCTTCGCGCGCATGACGACGCGCGCGAGCCCGTTGGCAAGAACGACACTCTCCGCCTCGCACACCCCCTCGATCTCCTTGATCGCGGCGATTGGCATGAGTGGCAACGCGACTGCTTCGAGGCCGAGCGCGTCCAGCCGTTCAAGCAGATCTTCCGTGAGGTGTATCCGAAGACCGAGACCGAGCTCGGCTCCGGAAAATCGAAGTCGAAGTACGCCCCAGACCTGACCCGCCGGTACGCCGGCCACCAGGTGAACCCGAGACAAGCCCTCGCCTTGCTCAAGGCACGAAACTGGGCGTTCAAGCCCGAGGAGGGCGTCCGCCGCGTCTGGCACGATCGCGGCCTGGTCGCCGAGCTTTCGTTCGAAGAGCACTTCTACACGCCGGCCGAGATCGATGGAATCACGCTCGAGAGCGCGTACTTTCGCAAGCGTTCGAACGAGTACAAGAGGCTGAGCCTTTCGGACGTGCCCGACGTCGTGTTTAGCGAGGCGATGCGCGACCTCGATCTCGTCGTATCTGTGGCTCACATGGGCGGCGTTGATCCCGAGGCCAGTGCGAGCACCATCGAGATGAGGGCCGCGCTCTTGCGAGAGACCGCCCGACTGCTCAACCTCGACAACGTCCGCGTCGAGGGCCACCACGCGCACATCGACGGCGAATTGGCCGGCTACGCCCTCCACCTTGGCAGCGCCAATGCAACGCTGAAGCCAGGGAAGGCGTTGTTCATCGTCGCCGTCCACAGCCAGTACCGTGGCCGCCTGTTCCTGCCGTTCGCAGATGACGATCCACGTACCGCCGAGGTGCTTGCGAAGACGCTCATGCTGTCGCGAGACTCAGAAATCCGAGACCCGAGCATCCTGCAGCAAATCCAGTCGTAGAACGCAGTTGTGAAAACTACTCGAGATGCGCGGCGCCGATGTCTTCACAGATGACATTCCGCGGAGACCACACCTTCTTGACTCGATCCAACGCCTCACCCACCGGCTCCCCTGCATCGTGGAACGTCGAATGGTGGATCGGCATGATGCGAGCCGCACCCATCCGCTCGGCCATGGCCGCCGCCTGTTCCGGCGTGGCGTGCACGCGGTCCCAGGGCGCGTAGCTGTTGCCGATGCCCAGGATCGCCGTCTCGATTTGCTGAAGTTCGTCGAAGTGGTGCGTATCGGCGGTGTCGCCAGCGAAGAGCAGCCGGCGCGAGTCATCCTCGATAATGTACGCGTTGTACCCTCGGTGGCGATCGATCAGGTACCGCGCGCCCCAGTGCTTGCACGGCCACGCCGTCACGCCGACGCCGTCCAAGTCTTCCTGTTCCTCCCAGCGCAGTTCGATGACGTTCCCAAAGCCCCGTCCGCGCTGGGGCAGCAGGCGGCGCGTGTGATGAGGCACCACAACCGTGGTCGCGGGGCTGACCAATCGCTCGAGTGTCGGCTTGTGCCAGTGGTCCATGTGCGCGTGCGTGAGTACGAGCACATCTACGGGCGGCAGGTCGTGGACCTCGCCGGGCAGCGCGATCGAACGCCGGCGGCCCGTTGGCTTGCCGGCGATGCTGACGCCCGCGTGCTCGGCGAAGTGTGGGTCGGTCAAGACGGTCTGCCCGCCGACACGCAGCAGCGTGGTTGCCTGGCCCATCCACAGGGCACCGAACGCCGCCGACTCCCACGCGTCGCGTTCCGGGATGCCGCCCGAGGCCGCGACGGGCTCTTCGGCCTTGCGAATGCCCGCCTGCTCGGCCACCACCGGGGCCCACTGGCGGCCCAGGGCTCGGGCCGTGTGCCAGAATCCTCGACTGGGTGGGTGGCGTGATGGATCGTCGGCGGCCATCATCACAAGGCTAACCCCCGGGGTGCGGGGATTCATCCGATTGGGCTCCGTTCGCGTATAATGCTCAAACGCGGTCACCCGCGTTGGCCGCCTGCCGTGCAGACCCGGGCAATCGATCCGGCGAGCGGAGGCGTGTGCCCCTTGGTGTCGGGTGAACCGAAGGAAATGGAGCGCCCCATGACCTCCGCCGCCACCAGCACCGGCACCTCGCAGGCCGTCGATCCCCTCGACCTCATCGACATCGATCACGTCCGCTTCTATGTCGGCAACGCCAAGCAGGCCGCCGTGTTCTACGCCCAGCTCTTCGGCTTCCAGGTCGAGCAGGTCGCCGATCTAACCACCGGCAGCCGCGACCAGGCCCAGTACCTGCTCACACAGGGCAACATCCGCCTGCTGCTGACCACGCCGCTGACGCCGGACCATCCCATCAACAACGAGCTCGTCAAGTATGGTGACGGCGTCAAGGACGTCGCGCTCACCGTCGCCGACGCGACCGCCGCGTACGAGCAGGTGCTGCGCAACGGCGGCGAGAGCGCCTACGAGCCGGTGACCCTCAGCGACGAGACCGGCAGCGTCACCATGGCGGGCGTCAAGGCCTATGGCCGCGCGGTGCACAGCTTCGTGAGCCGGACCGGCGCGTACGAGCTCGACAAGGTCAAGAGCGGCGGCGCGTTCGCGCCGGGCTTCGCGCCTTTCGGCGCGTTCTCGCTGAACGACTACAACAAGGCCAACCCCTGCGGCCTCCGCTTTGTCGACCACTGCGTTGGCAATGTCGAAGAGGGCAAGATGAACCACTGGGTGCAGTGGTACGAGGACGTCATGGGCTTCGCGATGTTCAAGCACTTCGACGACGCCGATATCTCCACCGAGTACTCGGCCCTCATGTCCAAGGTCATGGCCAGCGGCAACAACCTCATCAAGATGCCCATCAACGAGCCGGCCCCGGGCAAGAAGAAGAGCCAGATCCTCGAGTACCTCGAGTGGCACAGCATGACCCCAGGCGTGCAGCACCTGGCGCTCCGCACCGACGACGAGATGCACTCCGTCGCCGAGCTGCGCCGCCGCGGCGTCGACTTCCTGAGCCTGCCGGACACCTACTACGAGCTGGTGTGGGACCGCGTGAACAAGGTCCTCACCGAGCACGGCCACTCGGTCGTAAAGGAAGACCACGAGAAGGTCAAGGACCTGGGCATCCTGGTCGACGCCGACGACGAGGGCTACCTGCTCCAGCTATTCACCAAGCCGCTGCAAGACCGCCCGACCCTGTTCTTCGAGATCATCGCCCGCCGAGGCAGCCAGAGCTTCGGCAAGGGCAACTTCAAGGCGTTGTTCGAGGCGCTGGAGCTGGAGCAGGAGAAGCGGGGGAATCTGTAGTATCTTTCGTGTACCCCTCGATTAGGGGACTGGAAGCCCCCTGCCTTTTTGCAGCGCCCGAGTTGACAAAAAGCCCCGTTATCTATATCTTGCCGAATTCTTGATAGGGGGCTTGAGTGCCGAGAGAAACCCCAGAGTCTGACTCCAGTGATTTGGTGATTTCGGATGGTGTCAATCCGGAAAGCCCTGAAGCGTCAGTAATTGAACCTAGTGGCGAGAGTGATCCTGGAAGGGCAATTGCTGAAAATGCCGTCAGGTCCTTTCAGGAAGATGTTTACGGTGAATTTACAGACATCAAAAAGCAAATCGTAGATCTTCAATCCGAAGTAAAGCAATTGAAGGAAAACAGGGCCCTTCGCAAAGAATTGACTGACGTGAATACTCGTCTCATTTCTGAGACTGAGAAGATTCAAGCAGATCTTTCTCGGTTGTCTGAGGCTTTTGGAGCACATGATCAAACTACAAGAGAAGAGATGGGTAGAGCCTCGACAAGAATAGACGAGGTTCGTGAGACGATCGGTACAATTGAGAAGCGATTGACCTCAGTTTCGGCTGAATTGGATACTAACGTTGTTCGCGTTGAGGCGTCAGTCGAGAAGCAACTAGGCCATTTCAACGCTTCAGTCAACGAGAAACTGTCTCGCGTTGAGCGGAACTTCGTGCGAAAGGTCGAGCAGGTACGAAGGCGTGCCGAGGATGGGTATGCTTCGTTGGGCGGTCGAATCGATGGCAGCTTGGATGAGATGCAGCGAGAGTTGCAAGATCAGATTTCACTGAACACTGAGCGATTTGAAGACGACCTGTCACAGATTCGATCCTCCAATCAAGAGGATCGATTGGCTCTTGACAAGAAAGTAAATGAAGTCATCACTTATTTAAAATCTCAGCACCCATTGCAAGCGTCTGAAAATGAGCGCAGGGTGCTACAGCTTCGGGAGTTTGTACACAAAGCTGTTGAAGAGGCTGAGGC
Source organism: uncultured Phycisphaeraceae bacterium (assembly GCA_937899905.1). Lineage (GTDB taxonomy): Bacteria > Planctomycetota > Phycisphaerae > Phycisphaerales > UBA1924 > JAHCJI01. The sequence goes on along the minus strand of CALCCF010000098.1, from coordinate 61,301 downwards.
AAACTTTGGTCGCGAGATATCCGCGCTTCGTGAGCAATCAGAATCTGCGCGAAAGTACATAATAACTACTCTCATCGCTGTCATAGCGACTGCTGTGAGTCTGATGGCGCTTATATTTCAAATGTAATATTTTGATTGGTTCAGCCAACCAGCAACCAGGATAAAGACACTTCGGCTGTCTTGGAAATGGAAGTGGAAGACGGTGGCTTCATTAGTCTTATACCGCATGATCGTGATGATGCTACTCGAATTGGAGCGCGCGAGCAACGTGAATCTAAAGGTTCGTAATACAGATCGACTGACGTGAACCAGTTCTGTGTTGCATCTTGGGAGTTGGTGATTGGGATTCGGGTTTGGAGGGAGTCGTGACGACGGTACTCCACTAAGCCTGGTGATTGGTTGAACCGCACGCTAGGTCGGCCAAAAACCCGTGCTTGTGCGTAAACTGCTTATCAGATAGTGCTATGCCCACCTTCGCCATCGCCATCCGCTTCAACGCCACACCCGACGCCGAGCCATTCATGCCGGTGTCTCAACTCAAGGACCACGGCCTCGCCGCCATCCCCGAGGTCCCCGGCCTGTTCGAGGGCGAGGGGCTTGCCCCCGATCAGCTGGCGGCGCTGCTCAGCAAACTCGCCGAGGTGGTCCACGAGCCCGAGGCCGGGCTCGCCGTGCAGTCCGGCCTGCTCGACGACGTCTGGATCAGCATCCGGCGGGACGGGTAGGGCGAACCAGCGTCCGATTTTCCACAAGCCCGGATTCCATTGGGCCGAATAGCTTCCGTATGGCGGCCATCTTCGGCAAGAAGCAGACGTCCGAGAAGACGGTTGACGGCTCTCCCGGTGCCGTGGAGGCCCTGCGCGACGCCTTCGAGCGGAATTGCCCCGCCGGCTTCGCACGCCTCGGATACGTCGGTCAAGACCCGCTCGCAACCGGCCGCCTCCTCAAGTGGGGGGACAAGGGGCTCGAGGTCGAAGAACTGCAGGTTATCGGCGGAGAGATCCGATTCGGCATCGGCGATCGTCTCGAGTGCTACGCGACCATCGGCGAGGACGTCATTTCGTTCGGAGCCAAGGTTCTCGACATGGCCCGCCCGCAGCGGCTGAACGAGTCCACCGTGGTCCGTTCCATCAAGCTCCAGGGCCCGACCGGCGTCGAGTTCGGCAACCGCCGAGCGGGATACCGCGCCCAGCTGAGCGTGCTCGGTGGCGAGTACGAGGGCGACGTCTGGTTCCTCGATCGCTGGGCCGGTGAGTTCGATCCGCGTTCCACGATCGCCGAAGACCCAAACCCCCTGTTCACTTCGATCCGTGCGGCGGCCAGGATGTCTTCGCTCTACCCGCCGCCGTCGGAAGAAGCGATCGCCGAGTACTACGGAACGCCGCTCCCGGCGCAGCTCGACGAGGACGGCAACCCCATCGCGAACGAAGAGAGCGCGCTCCCGGCGCCCGAGCAGGCCGAGACGCCATCCGACATCGCTTTGCGCTGGCGAACGCTCGTGCCGTCTGATGCCGTCGATTGGCCATCGATCATCAGCGCCGCGCAAGAGTCTCGCCCGCATGCTCGTACTCGCATCGCGGACATCTCGCCGAGTGGTATCGGCATGACCATGTACGGCGTGTCGGCCATGCAGTTGCAACGCTTCGAGCGCGTTGTGCTCTCCACAACGATCGAGGGTCATGCCATCCAGGTTGTTGGCGCCATCCGCCGGAGCGAAGAACTCACGCAGCGACGCTGCCGTGTCGGAATCGTGCTGGTCCACCCCGGACCCAGCCAACTGCGTGCCGAGGCCCGCAAGAGCCTCGAAGCGATCAACCTCATGGTGCAGCGCGAACTGCTGAAGCGCCGCGACCCGAAACCCTGAACGCGGGCGAGCGTACAACGTGCCATGGGCGCATCGTTCTTGGTCGCTGTCACGTTCGTGCTGATCTCAGCAGTCACCAGCGAACGACCACATCCCGGTTCGGGGCTGGAAGTCTCGGCGGAGGGGTTCGTGTACGTCGCCGATGTGGCGCGTGAGACGATCTGGCGGATCGCGCCCGATGGGACCGTTGAGCCGCTGGTGCAGCACGCATGGACCCACGAGTTCCACCTCCTGGATCGCGAGGGGCCAGACGGTGAACCCGCAGGGACGCTTGTCTACGAGCGCGAGCACACCGGCAGAGAGCGTGCGCCACAGTCGGTGAACCAGATCCTGCCCGACGGCGAGCGGCGTGTCCTCATCCCGCCGCCGCCCGACCGTGCACGATTCGGTTCGAACGCCTTCTTCCGCGGCCCCGACGGTGTCGTGACGTTCGCCCACACGGTGCGAGGCGTCGACGGGAAGTGGCGGGCCATCATCAGGCAGCGAGATCCAGACGACCACGACGGCTCCCGCGTCCGCACGATCGCGGGATCGCTCGAGGGGCCGTTGTATCGCGACGGCCCTGCCTTGCATGCGACCTTCCGCATGATCCTCGACATACGCCAGCTCGCCGACGGCACGATCGTGCTCCTCGATCGCGACCGCGTACGCCGCTTGGTGCCCGATGGGGCCGGCTCGTTCACAACGCACACCCAGGGATCGAGCCTGATCGACACGCCGCCAAAGGACCCGCCCACCCGTGGCGGGCCGGAAACCACCTGGAACCGGCTGTACGGCCTTGCGGTTGACGCCGATGGCAATGCGCTGGTCGCGTACCACGGCGGCCGTCGAGTCCTACGGATCACTCCCGAGGGAGCGATCTCGACGATCCACGACAGCGGCCGACGCTGGGCACCGCTCGGCGTGGCCAGCGGCCCAAATGGAGAGGTCTACGTCAGCGAGATCGCCGATCGTGGCGGTCGGCTGCGCGTGCTTCGCCTCAAACAAGAGGTTCCGGAGATCGTGGCCACGATCCCACCGGAGTAGCAGTGGCCTCAAGTCTTGTGACGCAAGAGCGCCAGTGTGAACCATCCGCGCTCATCCGACCATGAGCGATCAACGGTCAGGCCCGCACTCGCGGCCAAGCCATCGATGCGTGCGTCGTCGTACTTGTGGCTGCTCTCGTTCCAGATCGCCTCGCCTTGAGCAAACTCGATCAGCTCACCAGCCACCATCACTTGGTGGGCTTCGGTTGCGACGAGGTACATCTCGATCCGCGCGTCGCCGGCATTCCACCGAGCTTCGTAGCGGAACTTGGACAAGTCGAACTTCGCATCGAGTTCCCGATTCATCCGCGTGAGGATGTTGAGCTCGAACTCGCGCGTCACTCCCGCCGGGTCGTCGTACGCGGGGATGAGGATCGTCTCGTCCTTAATCCGATCGAAGCCGATGAGCAGCGCTCCATCCTGACCGGCCAACTCGGCCAGCGATCGCAGCAGCCGACGCTGCATATCGGGCATGAAGTTTCCAATCGTCGACCCCGGGAAGAACACGAGCCTCGGATGCAGTTCGGCGATCGCGGGCGGTAACTCGATTGGCTGCGTGAAGTCGGCCCAGAGCGGCGCGATCTTCAGGCCCGGGTGCCGTGACGAGAGGGTCCGGGCAACGCTGCGGAGCTGCTCTCGAGCGATGTCGACCGGCACCATGCCACGAGGCCGGTCGAGCGCCCGCAGGAGGATCTCGACCTTCTCGCCCGCGCCGCTCCCCGGTTCCACGATGGTTGCATGCGGCCCGATAGCCGCAGCGATGCTCGCGGCATGCTCGCGGAGCAGATCGATCTCGGTTCGCGTCGGGTAATACTCGGGCTGTTCGGTGATCCGCTCGAACAGCTTCGCGCCGATGGTGTCGTACAGGTACTGGCTCGGGATCGACTTCGGGGTCCGAGCCAGACCCGCGAGCACATCGGCACGGAACGCCGCGTCGTCCGCCGTACGACCGGCCGCCTCGCTCTGCGCCTGTTCGGAGTGTTCGACGGTCAGATCGAGCACAACGGCCTGGCGATCGGTGATGGATCCGACCTGCTGGGTCATGCCGTGTCTTTCGCCAATCGCAATCCCGAGAATTGCCAACGCTTGGTGGGATGGAAGAAGTTGCGGTAGGTCGGCCGGATGTGGTCCGCCGGCGTCGCACACGAACCGCCACGCAACACGTACTGGCCGCTCATGAACTTGCCGTTGTACTCGCCCAGGGCGCCGGGCTCGGCCGCGTACCCCGGATATGGGTCGTAGCCGCTGCGCGTCCACTCCCAGACCCCGCCGAACATGCCGGCCAGCCGTCCGGGTCCCAGAGATGGCATCGTCGGATGGAAGTGGCCGCGCTCGAGCATGTGCGCCGTCGTAACCACCTCGCGCCACGACACGGCCGCACGCTCCAGGTCGCGCAGGCACGCCGCCTCCCACTCGGCCTCCGTGGGCAGCCGCGCGCCCGCCCACCGCGCGTAGGCCTCGGCCTCGAAGAAGCTCAGGTTGGTCACCGGCTCGTTGGGGTCCACGCCGCGTTCCCCGTGCATGGTCGAGATGCGCCAGTCGTCACCCTCGCCCACCCAGTACATGGGCGCTTCCCAGCCTTCCGCCCGAACCGCCGCAGCGCCCTCATCGAGCCATAGGTGCTCACGCCCGTACCCGTCGTCGGCCATGAACTCCAGATACTGGCCGCACGTGACCGGATGGCTGTCGAGCGCAAACGGCTTGAGGAACACCTTGTGCGCGGGCTGCTCGTTATCGTAACAGAAGTCCGGCCCATCGCAGCCGATCCACAGCAACCCGGCTTCGAACTCGATCCACGACCGCTCGGCCACCTCGGCCAGCTCGTGGCGATCAGACTCGTCGTAGCACTCGCAAGCCGCACCGCACCACAGCGCGTGCCGGATGTCGGTCAGCAAGAGCTCCTGGTGCTGCTGCTCGTGCTGCAGCCCGATTCCGGTGATGCGCGCCGCCTCTTCGCTCAACCGATCGCTGGAGAGCAGGTCGAGCATCCGCTCATCCACGTGCGACCGATACTCAAGCACGCTCTCCAAGCTCGGCCTGGTCATCAGCCCCCTGGAGTGCCGCGGCCGACGATCGCCGATCTGGGTGTAGTAGCTGTTGAACAGGTACGCGAATCGTTCGTCGAAGCGAGCCCCACGCCCCGCGCCCGACAGCACAAACTCCTCAAAGAACCACGTTGTGTGCGCCAGGTGCCACTTCGTGGGGCTGCAATCGGTCATCGATTGCACGACGCAGTCCTCGGGCGAAAGCGGCGCTCGTAGTGCGTCGGTCGTCGCACGAACGAACTCGTAGCGTTCGGCAAGCGACGCGTCGGTCTGGAGAGTGGAGATACTCGTGATGCCCATGGCGCCCTTCCCTTCCACGTGGGGCGTTGCGGTCTCGCTGCAGGCTAGCCCCGCTGCACGGACGCGTCACGAATCAACCGCGCAATTGCGCAAAGTGATGGAATCCCTTGAAGTGAAGGGCGGGAATTCCGAGAAAATGCAGGAATCTCGAGGTGTACGCGAGCGCGTCAAGACGAATTCGAGTGTGCGCCCGACGGCGTGATGACTCGCTCCAGCAGATCGAGCAAGAGCGTCAGCACGATCGCCATCAGCGCCGCCGGGATGAGACCAGACAGAATGAGCATGGTGTCGCCGCGGCGGATGCCCGCGAGGATCGGCTCGCCGTAGCCACCCGCGGCGATGAATGCGCCGAGCGTTGCGGTCCCAACGTTGATGACCACGGCCGTCTTGATCCCCGCAAAAATGCTCGGCAACGCGAGCGGCAACTCGACATCGAGCAGCATCCGTCCGCGTGGCAGGCCCAGCGACCGAGCCGAGTCGCGAACCGACTGGGGGATCTGCGTGAGCCCGCTGTGCGTGGTCCGCACGATTGGAAGCAGCGAGTACACGAAGAGCGCCACGATCGTCGGCACGGCCCCAGTGATCGCCAGCACGCTGACCAGCAATGCCAGTAGTGCGAGGCTCGGAATAGTCTGCAAGATACCGCTGCCGCCGAGCACCACCTGCTCGAATCGACTCGACCGCGCGGCTAGCACGCCCATCGGGATGGCGAGCACGATCGCCAGGAGCATCGAAGCGCCGACGAGCAGCGCGTGCTGGGCCGTAGTCCTCGGGATGTCGGCGATGGCCTGCCGCGTGCGCTCGCCGAACGTCAGCGTGCCCTCGGCAGCGCCGCCGGTCTCAAAATAATTCAACGCAACCTCGGCCTCAGTGCGCCCATCGATGTCGACCTGGGCATTCAGCGAGGACATGCCGCGTTCGTCGAGTATGCCGGTGAGGGCCTCGATGGCCGCAATCGCGGCCGGCAGACGCTCGGGCAGGTCCGCCCGATACACCCAGACCGCGTCGTACCTCGGGAAGTGGGCCAGATCATCCTCGAGCACGACGAGCCCCATGTCCTCGATCTTGGCGTCGGTCGTGTAGACCTCCTTGGCATCGATAGCGCCGCTGCCCAGCGCGCGATACCCGAGGTCATGGTCAATGCCGCGGACGTCCTCGTGCGGCAACCCATACGCGCCCTTGAGCGCACGCCAGCCGTCATTGCGCTCGATGAACTCGTTCGTAAATCCGAGGCGCAGATTGGGCGCTCGACGCATGTCGCTGATGGTCGAGAGCCCAAACTCCTCGGCGGTCGCCGGCATCACACCGATCGCGTAGGTGTTGTTGAACCCGATTGGCGCGCTCATCGCCAGCCCGATTTCGGCAAGCGCGGCCCGTAACTCGACCTCGCTCGACAGCCCCTGGTCGGCGAACACCTCGCGGAGCAGCGTACCGGTGTACTCGGGGTACGCGTCGATGGCGCCGCTCTTGACCGCCTCGAAGACCAGGCGCGTGCCGCGCAGCGATGCCGTGTGCCGGACATTGAGGCCCTCACGCCGCGCCCGCTCGGCCAGGATCTCCCCGAGCAGGACCGACTCGGTGAAGCTCTTGGAGCCCACAGTGAACCGGTCCTGCGCGCTCGCCGTCAATGCCAGAACGAGCACCAGCAGCACGCACCACCTCATGATGCGGCCCCCTCAATGCCGTGCAGTTTCCGCTGTGCGCTCACGAAGCGTTGTACGAAGTCGCTCGCCGGCTCGCGCACGAGCTCGTCCGGCGTCCCATCCTGGGCGATCGATCCATCGTGAAGGAGCACGATGCGGCGGGCCAGGAATGCCGCCTCGGCCAGGTCGTGCGTGACCAGGACCACGGTCTTGCGTAACCGCTCGAACAACTCGCGCAACTCGTCCTGCAGTTCGGCACGCACCATCGGGTCGAGCGCGCCCAGCGGCTCGTCGAGCAGCAGGGCCTCGGGGTCGTTCGCGAGCGCGCGCATGAGCGCAACTCGCTGACGCTGCCCGCCGCTGAGTTCGTGCGGATACCGAACCAGCAGCGCGTGGTCGAGGCGAACCAGATCTGCCAATTCGCGTGCTCGCTGCGTCGCCCGAGTCGCGCTCCAGCCCAGCCTACGGCCAAGCAGCGTTACGTTCTTCTCTGCCGTCAGATGCGCAAACAGCCCGCCCTCCTGCACGACGTAGCCGATGCGCCGCCGCGCGGGTGTGAGCGCGTCGCCCAACATCGGTGTGCCGTCGAACTCCACGGCGCCCGAATCCGGCTCTAGAAGGCCGTTCATGAGTCGCAGCAGTGTCGACTTGCCGCAGCCGCTGGGGCCGATGAGCCCAACGGTCGTGCCAGGCTCAATCGAGAGATCGACGCCCGCGAGCACCGAGGCGTTGCCGAAGGACTTGCTGACGGATGACAGACGGAACACGAGTGAGGCTAGGCGAACGGCTCTGAGCGTTCGGGGGTCTGGCGCTACTGCGCGGATCCCGGCCCATCCCGATCGACCTCGCGCCACGTCCCCTCGACGTGACGCATGATCGTGCCGGTGTGAAGGTACAGCAGTTGCTCGGCGATGTTGGCGGTGTGCTCGGCGATGGCATGGGCCGCGGTCGTGATCTCGAGGAGAATGAATGCCACGGCGGGCTCGATCTTGCCCTCACGCAGCCGGGCCTCGGCACCCTGCATGAGTGTGGCCTTGAACGCCTCGACCGCGTCATCGCTCTGTAACACGATTCGCGCCAGCCGATCATCACCGCTGGTCATGGCCCGGGTGGCATCGCGCACCAGGCCCACGACGCTGTTTGTCAGCACGCGAAACGTCGTGGGAGGTTGCGCGCCGGCTTCGGAAAGCCTCTGGCCCAGCGTGGCACAGCTGATGGCCTCGTCGGCGATGCGCTCGAGCTCGTTGTTGATCTTCACGACCGTGAGCAGCCGGCGGAGCTGGACGTCGGGCAGTGGGCACGCTGCCGCGGTCGCCGACCCCAGCAGATCGACGGCGCTCTGCTCGATGGCCACATCCGCCTGGTCCACCCGTTCTTCGGCCTCGTGCATCGCGGCCAGCCCGTCGTCCCCGGGCGCAAACAGATGGTCGAAGCCGCCCTCGACCATCTCGAGCACCAGGGTGCCCTGGTCGTGCAGGCGTTCGGCCAGGACGTCGAGCTGCTGGACGTAGGACGCGGGCGTGAGGTCGGCGGGGGACTCAGGCATGGGATCGGGCTCCGGCAGGGGTCGTGGTTAGCCGATATCGAAGGGTACCCGCCCGATCGTGGGCCTAGCCTGCCTCGGTTCTGTTTGGTACCGGGCCAAGAGCACGCTCGAGAAAGGAAACAGCCGTCCGATGAACGAGTTTTGCGTCGAATCGCTCGGGGCCCGCTGGGTCTTGGACTCTCGTGGCAACCCGACGATCCGGGCGGAGGTCGAGCTGGCCGGCGGGGCCGTGGGGGTCGCGCTCGTGCCCAGCGGGGCCAGCACGGGCGAGCACGAGGCGGTAGAGCTTCGTGACGGTGACACCAGCGTCTTTGGCGGCAAGGGCGTCTCCAAGGCCGTGGCCAACGCGACCGAGCGGCTGGCCCCTGCGGTCGTCGGCCTGGACGCTCGCGACCAGGCCGCCCTCGATCGCGCGATGCTCGACGCCGATGGCTCGCCCAACAAGGGCAACCTCGGAGCCAACGCCATCCTCGGCGTGTCCCTCGCTTCGGCCCATGCGGTGGCTGCCGAGGCCGGGCTGCCGCTCTACCGCAGCGTCGGTGGAGCCGCGGGTCGCACGCTCCCGGTGCCGATGCTCAACGTCATCAATGGCGGCAAGCACGCCGACAACAACCTCGACTTCCAGGAGTTCATGGTCCAGCCCTGGGGCTTCGACGATTTCGAGACCGCCCTGCGCGCCGGCGTCGAGATCTACCACGCCCTGCGCGGCCTCCTGCACGAAGCCGGCCTGAGCACCGCCGTCGGCGACGAGGGCGGCTTTGCCCCAGACTTCAAGAGCGCCGAAGAGGCGCTGCAATTCCTCGAAAAGGCGACCAAAAAGGCCGGCTACGGCTGGGGCGACCAGGTGTTTGTCGCGTTGGACCCAGCCGCCAGCGAGTTGGCGAACGAGGCGAAGAAGGACGGGAAGGAAGGCTACAAGCGCTTCAAGAGCGACCAGGCTGTGATCACGAGCGATGAGCTCATCGACACCTGGGCGGGCTGGTGCGACAACTACCCCATTCGATCCATCGAGGACGGCCTTGACGAGAACGACTGGGCGGGCTGGAAGAAGCTGACCGAACGCCTGGGTGACCGCGTACAACTCGTTGGTGACGACCTCTTCGTCACGAACATCAGCTTCCTGCAGCGCGGTCTGGACGAGGGCTGTGCGAATGCGATCCTGATCAAGCCCAACCAGATCGGCACGCTCAGCGAAACCCTCGAGGCCGTCGACCTCGCCCGCCGTAGTGGATTCGGCGCGGTCATGAGCCACCGCAGCGGCGAGACCGAGGACAGCACCATCGCCGACCTCGCCGTGGCGACCAACTGCGGCCAGATCAAGACGGGCGCGCCCTGCCGCAGCGATCGAAACGCAAAGTACAACCGGCTGCTCGTGATCGTCCAAGAGCTCGGCCCGAGCGCCCAGTTCGCGGGTCAATCGACTGGGAGCGCCTGAGTGCCCGGCACGGATGCCACGCCCAAGCCGATCGAGACGAAGGCGCTGTACAAGGGCCCGAAGTTCGATTTCGAGCTGCTGACGCTGTCCGGTCGCGATGGCGGCACACGCGAGATGGCCGTCGTCCGCCACCCCGGGGCGTGCGCCATCCTGCCGATCCTCGGTGAGCCCAGCGAGGGCGGACCCGCGACGATCGTGATGATCCGCAACCAGCGCCCTGCCGTCGGGGCCACGCTCTGGGAGCTGCCCGCGGGCACGATCGACCCCGGTGAGGACCCGCTGCCGTGCGCAGGCCGTGAGTTGATCGAAGAAACCGGGTACAAGGCTGCAACACTTGAGGCCTTCGGCCGGTTCTATACCACGCCGGGCATGACCAACGAGGTCATGCACGTGTTCGTGGCCCGCGGCCTGACCCACGTCGGTCAAGACCTTGACGACGGAGAGCACATCGAGGTGGATGAGGTGTCGGCCGACGAGGCGCTGGCGATGATCGACGACGGGCGGCTCATGGACGCCAAGAGCGTGATCCCCATCCTGCGGGCGGCTCGTGCAGGCATGCTCGGGGTGCGCGCATGAACCAGTGGCAGCCAGGCGGCGTCCGCGGCTTCTTCGCCCGCGTCTTCGGCGACGGTGACAATCCCATGCGCTGGGCGGTGCCGCTGTACAGCCTCTGGGGCATCACGGTCAAGCTCCACCTGATCTTCATCCTGTTCATCCTGATCAGGCTGATCTCGTCGGGCAGCCGCGACTCGCTGGGCCTCATCTTCACGGCCATCATGCTGGCGATCGTGTTCGGGATCGTGCTGCTGCATGAGTACGGGCACTGCTTCGCATGCCGCTGGGTTGGCGGAGAGGCCGATGAGATCATGCTCTGGCCTTTAGGCGGATTGGCGTACTGCCGTGCGCCTCACCATTGGCGGGCGGAGCTGATTACGGTGCTCGGCGGGCCGGGCGTGAACGCCGTGCTGCTCGTGCCCTTGGGCGCGTTGTCCATGGTGGTCAATGGTGGGTGGGAGTACGCCGTCTTCAATCCCTTCCAGCCGAATTGGCCCAGGGGTGGGGTGGGCGAGACCACCGTCTTCCTTTTGCACTACATCAACCTCGTGCTGCTGCTCTTCAACATGCTGGTCCCCATGTACCCCATGGACTGCGGCCGTGTCATCCAGTGCCTGATGTGGCGCAAGATCGGCTATCAGAAGAGCCTTTGGATCTCGTGCAACATCGGCGTCGGTGCGGCCCTCGCGCTCGCTGTTGTCGCGTTCTCGACCGAGCGGATGCTCCTGCTGGGAATCGCCCTCTTCGGTGGCTTCTCCTGCTGGCAGCAGAAGCAGAGTCTCAAGATGATGGGCTATGAGCCGCAGTATGCGACCGCGTACTCGACCGACGACGGGGGGAAGAAGCGCAAGGGCCCCTCGCGCTCGCAAATGGCCGCCATCAAAAAGCAGCAGGAAGACGAGGCCCGGGTCGAAAAGCTACTGGCCAAGATCGCCCAGGAGGGCATGGGCTCGCTCACGCCGCGCGAACGCAAGTTCCTTGATCGCGTATCGCAGAAGAAGCGGCAGGATCGGGCGGGCTAGCCGATACACTGCCGGCGGCTTTCCCAATAGTCTCAAGGCCAAGGACGGAAGACACGCGCGATGGGCTTGCACGACAGGGCGTACATGCAGGGCGAAAACGGGCCGCGCGGCCTGAGACCAGGCGGAGGCAGCAGCCTGCCGTTCTCGATGTCCACGCTGCTCATCGCGATCAACGTCATCATCGAGCTGTTCAAGTACGTTGCCCCCGGCGTGTGGAGCATCCTGTTCCAGTACGGCCATTTCTCGACGGCCGAGGCGATCTACGGCATCGAGTTCTGGCGATTCCTGAGCTTCCAGTTCCTCCATGCCAACTTGATGCACCTCGCGTTCAACATGATGGGCATCTGGTTTCTGGGCCGCCTCGTGGAGGACCAACTCGGGCCGAAGAAGTACCTGGCGTTCTATCTCGTGTGCGGCATCTTCGGCGGCGTGATGTACCTGGTTCTGAACTTCCTCGGCAGCGTGGTTGGCATCAACTTCCCGCTGCTGCTCCCCAACGACCCCGCGACGCCGCTCATTGGCGCGTCGGCGGGCGTGTATGGCGTCGTGATGGCCTGTGCCTACATCGCGCCCAACGCGACGATCCAACTGCTCTTCCCGCCCATCCCGATGAAGATGAAGACGTTCGCCTACGGCTTCGTGGCCCTGGCGTTCGTCCTGCTGCTCTTCGGCACACGGAACGCCGGCGGACAGGCCGCCCACCTCGGCGGTGCCATCGCGGGCTTCTTCTTCATCCGCAACACCCACCTGCTCATCGATTTCTTCGACGTGCTCGGCGATTCGCGCAAGCCCAAGCAGCCCAAGGGTCCGCGCAGGCCGCGTGGTGGCGGTGGGGGCGTCAGCAAGGACGAGGTCGATGCCGTGCTGGCGAAGGTGCAGGCAACGGGCCTCGGCAGCCTGAGCGATCGCGAACGCGAGATCCTGCGTGACGCGACCGAGCGGCAACGCCGGGGCTAGCGGCGGATGGCGATCACCTTTGAGATTTCCGACCAAAGCAAGCGCACTCGCGGCCGAGTCGGCCGGGTCTCGACGCCCCACGGCGAGTTTGACACGCCGGCGTTCATGACCGTCGGCACGCGTGCCACTGTGCGCGGCGTGACCAACGAGCAACTCCGCCAGATCGGCGCGCAGGTCGTGCTCAACAACGCGTACCACCTCTGGCTCAGGCCCGGCCCGGACCTGATCGACCGCTTCGGCGGCACGCACGAATTTATGGGTTGGGACGGACCGATCCTCACCGACTCTGGTGGCTACCAGGCGTACTCGATGGCCGATACGAACGCCATCGACGAGGACGGGGTCACGTTCAAGTCCATCGTCGACGGGCGCATGCTGCGCATGACGCCGGAAGTCTCGATGGACATCCAGAACAAGATCGGCGCCGACATCATCATGGCCTTCGACGATTGCCCGCCGGCGATCGATCTCGGAGAGGGGCCGGTCTCGCAGACGCGCCTCAAGCTCCAGGCGGCCCACGATCGCGACCGCAAGGGCGGCCGCTACGACCACGCCGCACGCCTCAAGATCGCCAACGAACGCACCATCCGTTGGCTCGAACGCTGCAAGGCCGCCCACGCCAGGCCCGATCGCCAGGCCCTCTTCGGCATCGTTCAGGGCGGCACCGACGAGGACGCCCGGCGATGGTCGGCCGAGCGTGTGACCAACGTCGAGCTTCCCGGCTACGCCATCGGCGGCGTGAGCGTGGGCGAGACCAGCGAGGACATCGCTCGGATCGTCCGCCTGGCAGCGCCCCTGTTGCCCGACGCCAAGCCGCGGTACCTCATGGGCGTGGGCTACCCGCGGGACATCGTCGCCGCCGTGTGCGCTGGGGTGGACATGTTCGACTGCGTGCTGCCGGGCCGCAACGGCCGCAACGCCAACGCGTTCGTGCCCGAGGGCCAGATCCGGCTCCGCAACGCAAGATTCGCCGAGGACCACGAGCCACTGGAACCCGGATGCGACTGCCCGGCGTGCTCACCCTCGGCCGGTCGCCCCGCCAGCCGGGCATATATACGGCATCTGTTCATGTCCCAGGAGATGCTCGGGCCGATCCTGGTCTCGCTGCACAACCTCCGCTTCTACCAGCGGTTGATGACCGACCTGCGGGCCACGATCGCCAGCGACGATTGGGCTTCGTTTGCCGATCGTTGGCCCAGCGCGGCTGCCGGCATCCCACAAGACGCTTACCATGCCTCCCGCTCCGGCCAGGCCGATGTCGGGAACTCTTGACGCTGACAATAACCAGGATGCTCCATCCGCCCGGCTTCAACCGGGCCCAGCAACGAACAGGACCGCGCCACCGTGGAAGGCTTGCACTTGCCGAACACCCTCGCTCTCGACTCCTTCATGGGCCCAGTGGCCTCCGGCGTGACGCTCCAAGAGGCTCCGCCGCTGAGCGGTGATGCGCCCGCGGGTGCCGCCGCGCAGCCGGGTACAACCGGAGCGGCGGGCACGACGCCTGCCGGTGGCGCACCTCCGCGCCAGGGCTTCGACCCGTTCTTCATCATCATTATTGGGATGACGGCGTTCCTGATCGTCATGATCTTCACCGGCAGCCGCCGGCAGAAGCGTGAGCAGCGCGAGCGTCAGGGCATGCTCGACGCGCTCCAGCGCAACGACAAGGTGCAGACCATCGGCGGCATCATCGGCACCGTCGCCGAAGTGCGCAATGACGAGGTCATCCTTAAGGTCGATGACGCGGGCCACAACAAGATCCGCTTCGCGCGATCGGCCATCCAGCAGGTGATCTCGTCACGCGGCGGGCCCGCCGAGGCGACCCCCGATGAGGACGCCGAGCCCGCTGCTGCCAACTGACCGTCTCTCCCGGCGTCCGATTGGGACGCCGTTTTGCTCGAATGAAGGAATCGCGACACCATGATGCGTAACCGACTGGGATGGGGCTTGCTGGCGATGGCGTTGCTCGCCTTCGCCATCTGGGGCTTCGTGCCCCCGAAAGAGAACCTTCGACTAGGCAAGGACCTGGCCGGCGGCGTCACGCTCATCTATTCCGTCCTCATCGAGCCCGGGCAGGACTCCCAAGAGATCCTCAACCAGCTGGCCACCGTGCTGGGCGAGCGCATCGATCCGGGCAACCAGCTGGATATCAGCATCGTGCCGGTCGGCCGCGACCAGCTCGAAATCACGATGCCGCTGCCTACCGAGCGCGTGAAGGAACTGCGGCGAGCCTTTGACGAAGAGCTCGCCCGAATCGAGCAGTTCACTATCGACCCCATCCGCTTCGAGCGGCTGGTCGGCGAGGACCCGGTCACGCGTGGCGCCTCGATCGCCGAAGTCCGCCAGAGCAGCCCCGAGCTGGCCGATCGCCTGCTGGCTGCCTCGAGCGCGTACGACCGCCTGCTGGCGGCCGAATCGGCATATCGCGAGCTGCTCGCCCAAGCCGAACCCGATGAGGCAACGTTCGTCGCCGCTGAAGAAGAGGCCGCGCTCGCGTCGCTCGACTACGACGACGCGCGTGAGGAAGCGTTGCGGCTCTCGATCACGCCCGCCGAGGTGCGCCGCGTGCTCGAGTTCTCCCGTGAGCAGGCCCGCAAGGTCGACACGCAGACCCAGCAGGTCGTGTCGCTGCCCAGCCCCTTTGAGCGTGGCTGGACGGCCCTCATGGAGCGCGCCGGCACGGGCACCGCGGAAGGCCAGAGCTCGCTCCAGGCCGAGCTCGAGCGCGTCCTCGAAGCCTACGAGCTCTACACCAGCGAGCGGCGGTCGCTCGACGATCCGCAGGACCTCAAGCGACTCCTGCGTGGCTCGGGCGAGCTGGACTTCCGCATCACCGTCGACGTCAACACCCGCGCCGACGAGACCGCCCTGCGTGACGAGCTCCAAGAGCTCGGCCCGCGAAATTCCAACCCGGAGGGCGCAGTCTGGCTGCAGCTGGCCAAGATCGAATCCTGGTTCGATACGCTCGAGCAGGCCGAAGCGCTCGAAGCCGATCCGGTGTCGTTCTTCGCCCAACGCGACTTCGTCGTGGAGTTCTACGACGGCGAGTACTGGATGCTCGCGTGGGACCAGCCGGGGAATCGCCTGACCAGCGCCGAGGGCGACTGGCAGGTCACACGCTCCTACATGGGTCGCGATGAACTCGGCCGCAACAACATCATCTTTAATATGGACACGCTGGGCGGTCAGCGCCTGGGTGAGCTGACCCGCGAGCACGTGGGCGACAGCATGGCCGTCGTCCTGGATGATCGCATCATCACCGCCCCGAACCTGCTCGGCCGTATTTCCAACAGCGGCAGCATTACGGGCGACTTCTCCCGCGAGGAACTGAACTACATCATCCAGGTGCTCAACGCCGGTGCGCTCCAGGCCCGCCTGAGCCCCGAGCCCATCAGCGAGAACACCATCGGCCCGAGCCTGGGCCAGGACAATCTCGAGAGCGGCCTGACCGCCGGCGTCTACGCGTTGATCGCCGTCAGCATCTTCATGGTGCTGTACTACTTCGCCTACGGCGGTGTGGCCGTCATCTCGCTGGGCTGCAACGCCGCACTGATCCTGGGCGCGATGGCCCACAACCAATCCGCCTTCACCATGCCTGGCATCGCTGGCGTCGTGCTGACCTTCGGTATGGCCGTCGATGCCAACGTTCTGATCTTCGAGCGCATTCGCGAGGAGCTGCGCAACGGACTCGATCTCGCCCAGTCGGCCAAGCTCGGCTACCAGCGAGCCCTGTCGGCCATCGTCGACGGCAACGTCACGAACCTGATCGTGTGCGTCGTGCTCGTGGGCGTGGGCACGCAGGAGATCAAGGGCTTCGCGATCACGCTCGGTGTTGGCGTTGTCTGCACCATGATCGCCGCGCTGGTCATCAGCCGTCTTCTGCTGTCTGTGTTTGTCGACGACTTGAACCTCAAGGCGCTTGGCAACAAGTCCACATCCATGCTGGCGACCGCCCTGCCGGTCATCGACCGCGTGCTCGAGCCCAAGATCAACTGGGTCGGCATGCGGCACGTGTTTTGGGTGATCTCCATTTGCCTCGTCGTCGGGAGCATCGGCCTCGTTGCCAACCAACGCGAGCGCATGCTCGACACCGAGTTCGTCGGTGGCACGCAAGTCGTCCTCCGCTTCGGAGAGGACCCGGCCACCGGTCAGCCCTTCACGCTGACGCGCCAGGAGGTGAACGACCGCGTCATCGAGGTCGCCGAGGCGGCGCCCCTGGGCAGCCAGATCCGGCTGCTCGAGCAGGCCGACATCGTTCCGCTCGATCCCCAAGACGACGGCGTCACGAGCGATACCTTCCAGATCAAGACCCTGGCGACCAATTCCACCGAGGTTCAGGAGGAATTGGCGACGGCGTTCTCTGACGTACTGGATGTGCAGGCCGCACTCGATTTCGTGCGAGCCGATGCGACCGACGCCCGCGTGGCGCCGGTGTTCCCAATCACCAATCCCGCGCCTCTCGGCACACACATCGGCAAGCCGCAGTTCCGTGACGACGTGGGCGACTACGTCGGCGGTCTAGCCGTCGTCATCGAGGACCTGACGCCGGGGCAGACCATCGCGGATCTTGAGGACCGAGTCGATCTGCTTCGCTCCCAGGCCGACTTCTCATCGACGCTCGGCCGGCCACGCGAGATGCGTGTGCTCGAGCGCTACGACGATGCCGACAGATCGGTGAAGTCCGCCGTCCTGCTCGTCAACGACCCGATGACCACCTATTTCGGCGACCGCGATCGCTGGTGGCAGGACGTGGGGCAGCTCGAGTGGACGCTCGTCCGAAACTCGCTGAGCACGTCGACCACGCTCGCCAGCGTGAACAACTTCAGCCCGGCGATCGCCGAGGAATTCCGCGGCCGCGCAATCTTCGCCGTCGTCATCAGCTTTGTGCTGATCACGATCTACATCTGGGTGCGCTTCGGCTCGGTGCGGTACTCGCTCGTAGCACTGGTCGCGCTGGCCCACGACGTATCGATTGCTCTGGGCATGATCGCGCTCGCCGAGATCGTGTACGAGTTCCCGGCTGGGGCCGACGTTGCCTCCTTGTTCAAGGTGCTGCCGTTCCGCATCGATCTGAACACGGTGGCCGCGTTGCTGACGATCATCGGCTACTCGCTCAACGACACGATCATCATCATGGACCGCATCCGCGAGAACCGTGGCAGGCTGCCCTACGCCAACAAACGCGTGGTGAACCTGTCGGTGAACCAGACGCTCAGCCGAACGGTCATCACCTCGGGCACCACCCTGTTCGCCGTCCTCGTGCTCTACCTGTTCGGCGGCGAGGGCCTGCGTCCGTTCGCCTACGTGTTGCTCATCGGTATGGTCGTGGGTACCTACTCGTCGGTTGCCGTGGCGGCTCCGCTCGTGTGGTCGCCGAAGGCCGATCCCTCGGCGGGTCGTGGCGGCGATCAGGATGGCGAGGCCAAGCCCAACCCGTTCTCGGGCCCATCGGCCTCGGACGCGGGAGAGGCCGAGCCCGACAAGCCGATGACATAGGCATGACCACGAGCGGTCAGCCATCCCGGGGCTCGCTGCGGCGGACGGCCGTGGGGCTCGTCGCGTTGGCCGCGCTCTGGAACGCGGTGTACTGGCTGTGGCAGCCCAATGACGAGCCGCCGGTGGTTCTGGCGGCCATCGATGAGGATACGACGCCGGACACCGAACCAGCGGTCGAAGAACCCGAGCCCCCGCCGCCGGTGGTCCTCACGATGGGCGATCCCCAACCGCCCCAGCAGGAAGCAGAGCCACCGCTCATTGTCGACCCCATCTTGTACGACCCGGCCGATCAACTCACGCTCATCGAGCCGGAGTTCCGGGCGTACGAGGTCACCGAGCGCGACCGCACGCTGGGCGACATCGCCTTGCGGTTCTACGGGGACAGGAACCTCGCAGAAGTGATCAAGCGGGCGAATCCGTTCAAGGATCCACGCCGGCTTACTACGGGCCAGGTCTGGCGCGTGCCGATCGATCCCGAGAACATCCAGGGTGTCGTGGTCGACGCCGACGGCAACCCCGCGGAACCGGCATCAGACGAACCGGCCTCCGACACCTACACGACCTACACGGTCAAGGCCAATGACACGCTCGGCGGCATCTCCAAGCAGCACTACGACACGACCCGCTACGCTCAGGCCATCTACGAGTTCAACCGCGAACGGCTGAGTCTGCGGTCGATCCGCTCGATCCGGCCCGGCCAGGTGCTGCACATCCCGAAGGATCCAAATTAGGCCCAAGAGCGGTTCACCCCGACCTACCCTTGGCCTCATGAGCGAGCCATCGACCTACATCGTCACGGGCGGCGCCGGCTTTGTCGGTTCGAACTGCTGCGCCGCGCTCTCCAAGGCCCGTCCCGACGCCCAGATCATCTGCATCGATGACTTCCGCGTGGGCACGTTCCGAAACCTCATCGAGGCCTACGCCCGCCACGGCCTTGGCGCGGTCTCGTGCGAGGTCGTCGCCCAGGACTGGACCTACCTGCACACGCTGATCGGCGACCGACCCATCGGCATCGTCCACATGGCCGCCATCACGGACACAACAGTCGAGGACGAGGCCCAGATGCTCGACGACAATGCCGGCCCCGCGTGGGACGCGTTGCTCGAAGCGACCGCGGAAGTGGGGCACCGGCTGGTGTACGCGAGCAGCGCCGCGACGTACGGCACGCCCCCGCAGGCCGCCGAACGCGTCGCGTTCCCCCTCGACGCCGCTGGCACACCCGACAACATCTACGGCTTTAGCAAGTGGGTCATGGAGAACGCCCACCGGCGCGTGCAAGCGGCCGACACCGAGGCCTGGATCGTCGGGCTGCGCTTCTTCAACGTCTTCGGCCCTGGCGAGTCGAACAAAGGCGCGATGGCGTCGATGGCGTACAAGCTCGCCCAGCAGATGATCGCCGGCCAGCCGCCGAAGCTGTTTGCGCCGGGTAACCAAGCGCGCGATCAGGTGTATGTGGACGACGTCGTGCGTTGCGTGCTCGCCGGCTTGGGCCTGGGCGAGCGCACCGATCCCATCCCGGGCGTCTACAACCTCGGCAGCGGCCGCGCAACGAGCTTCAACGCGCTCGCCGACGCCGTGCGCCAAGGGCTAGGCCTCGCATCGGGCGAGTTGGCAACCGAGTACTTTGACATGCCCGAAAGTGTTCGAAGGTTCTACCAAGACTTCACCCTCGCAGACATGACCCAGACCGAGCACGGGCTTGGCTTCTTGCCGGCGTACGAACCCCAGAACGCGATCGCTGAGTACGCGTCCTATCTGCAGAAGAGAGCGGGAGACAAGCGTTGAGCATCCGTCGTATTCTCGTCACCGGCGGCGCCGGCTTCGTGGGCTCGCACCTGTGCGAGCGGCTGGTGAACGAAGGCCAAGACGTCATCTGCGTCGACAACTTCTTCACGAGCCAAAAGAGCAACGTGGCCCACTTGCTCGACAATGACAACTTCGAGCTCATACGCCACGACGTCACGCACCCAATGTGGCTCGAGGTCGACGAGATCTACAACCTCGCCTGCCCCGCGGCCCCGGGGCACTATCAATACAACCCCATCAAGACGATGAAGACCAGCGTTCTCGGCGCGATCCACATGCTGGGCATGGCCAAGCGATGCAACGCCACCGTGCTCCAGGCGTCGACCAGCGAGGTCTACGGCGATCCGGAGGTCCACCCACAGCCCGAGAGCTACCGTGGCGCTGTCAACCCCATCGGCCCGCGCGCGTGCTACGACGAGGGCAAGCGCGCCGCCGAGACGCTCTTCTTCGACTACCACCGGCACAACGGCGTGCGCATCAAGGTCGTTCGCATCTTCAACACCTACGGCCCGCGTATGCACCCCCTCGACGGCCGCGTGGTCTCCAACTTCATCCGCCAGGCGCTCAAGGGTGAGCCGATCACCATCTACGGCGACGGCCAGCAGACTCGCTCATTCCAGTACATCGACGACCTGGTCGAAGGCATCTATCGCATGATGCACGGGCCCGATGATTTCCCGGGCCCGGTGAACATCGGCAACCCCGGCGAGTTCACCATCCGCCAACTCGCCGAGATGGTCATCGAGCTCAGCGGCTCGAGCTCCGAGATCGTCAAGCGAGACCCCGTGGCCGACGACCCTCAGCAACGCCAGCCCGATATCACTCTGGCCAAGGCCAAGCTTGATTGGGAGCCAACCGTGGCACTGCGCGAGGGTCTGCAGAAGACCATCGAGTACGTCCGTTCGATCGATATCGAGAGCTTCCGAGCGCCGACGCCGAACTACTAGCCGGGGCGCCTCAACCGGCCGCAGCGGCGGCTACCGCACTCGCCACCCTTGGGGGTACCGAACGGTCTAACGCATCTGGAAGGATGCGATCCGCCGTTGCATCTCCGACAGCATCGGCCAAGGCAAAAGCAGCGGCGAGCTTCATCTTCGCAGTGATGCGTGGCGCACGCACGTCCAGCGCGCCACGGAAGATACCGGGAAACGCCAGCACGTTATTGACCTGGTTCGGGAAGTCGCTGCGACCCGTGCCGACGATCGCAGCGCCCGCCGCCTTCGCGACGTCGGGCAGGATCTCCGGCTGCGGATTGGCCATCGCGAGGATGATCGGATCGTCGTTCATTCGCTTCACATCTTCGGCGTCGAGCAGATCACCCACGCTCACGCCGATGAACACATCGGCGCCCTCCAGCACATCATGGATGCTGCCCTCGCGATTGGCTCGGTTGGTGTACGCCAGTACGGCCGCCTTCTCCGGGCTCAGACTCTCGCGACGTGCATGAATAGCACCCCTTGAATCGCACACGATGATGTCCCGGACCGGCACGCAGAGTTCTGGATCCTGATTCACGCACCGCAGCAACTGCGCGATGGCCGTACCCGCCGCCCCGGCTCCCGAGATGACGACCGAGAGATCGGAGAGCTCCTTGCCGACCAGGCGTGCGGCGTTGATGAGTCCAGCCAGCAGCACGATGGCCGTGCCGTGCTGATCGTCGTGAAAGACCGGGATGCCCAGGTCCTGGAGCTGCCGCTCGATCTCGAAGCATCGGGGTGCCGCGATGTCCTCGAGATTGATGCCGCCGAACGTTGGGGCGAGCAGCCGAGCGAGGCCGACGATCTCGTTGGTGTCTTGCGTGTCCACACAGATCGGCCACGCATCGACACCGGCGAACGCCTTGAAGAGCGCAGCCTTGCCCTCCATAACCGGCAAAGCCGCCGCCGGTCCGATGTCGCCCAAGCCAAGCACGGCAGACCCGTCGGTGAGGATGGCGACCGTGTTGCCACGGGATGTCAGATCGAACGAGCGATTCGGATCCTCCGCGATGAGCCGGCACGGTTCCGCGACGCCCGGCGTGTACGCGATCGACAGGTCGTCGGAGGTCTCCAGGGGGACCTTGATGCCCGTCTCGATCTTGCCATGATGATGCTCATGGAGTTTCACCGATCGAGTATCGAAGTCGTTCATGGACGTGGCCTCCCGCTTCGCTTGTGCTCACGATCTCTCTGTGTCATCGCCCACTCCCATGTGCTCGAGCAGTCGGGGTAGCACATCTCCCGACGGCCCGGCGAGCGTGTGTGTCATGTGGGTGCTCATCGGCGTTGCATCCGGATCGACTTCCACAGATGGCACGCCACGAGAGATTGCCATCTCGATGTAGCCGGCCGCCGGATAGACAACCGCACTCGTACCGATCGTCAAGAAGACATCGCACGACAGCACCGCACGCTCTGCCGCTTCGAGCGCCGCCTCCGGAAGCATCTCGCCAAAGAGCACGATGTCCGGCCGCAAGATGCCACCAGCCTCGGACCGCGGGGGGAAGGCCGAGAAGTCGACCTCCTCGATCGCGCGCATACTCCCGGTCTTCTGGCATCGCCAGCGCAAGATGCTGCCGTGGAGCTCTATGACGTCCTCCGCGCCGCCGGCTTGGTGCAGCCCATCGATGTTCTGGGTCACGACATCAACACCGCCGCCGCGCGCACGCTTCAAGCGCTGGAGTTCTGCGATCGCATGATGGCCGGCATTCGGCTTCGCATCGGCGCACTTCGAGAAGCGCCAGTGGTACCACCGCGTGACCGTTTCCGGATCCCGCGCGAGGGCGTCGACATGCGCGAGCTCCATGGGGTCGTACCGGGCCCAGAGCCCGGTCTGCGGCTGGCGAAAGGTCTCGATGCCGCTCTCGGCAGAGACGCCGGCCCCAGTGAACACGGCTATGCGGTTGGCATCGCGAATGAGGCTGGCCACGGCGCGTAGCTCGGTGTCGTCCATTGACGAACGTAGACGCGCTCGATGCGGGCCGAGAAAGAAAAACCCCGCTCTGGACGAATCCAGCACGGGATTGTTGGTGGGTTTGTTTGTCGGCCCGCGGGAGTCGGGCCTAGTAGCCAGTCAGGCGGCCGGGATCAGCGGCGGCGGCGAGCGGCGGCCATGCCACCGAGGCCGAGCAGCGCCAGCGAGGCCGGCGCGGGGATCGGGTTCACGCTGATCGTCAGGTCGTCCTGGATGGCCATCCAGCGGCCCTCGGTCCAGCCGATTCCCGAGACGCCACGGCCGGAGAAGATGAGCGAGTCGCCCTCTGCCAGCGTGATCTCGGACAGGTCGACAGCGCTCGTCGCGGTGTCGCCGACGCTGATGCCAAGGGTGGGCTTCGAAAGCGTGTCGCTGAAGAGCACGTCGATGATGCCGTCGGCGGTCTCGCGGGCGATCACGAGGTCAACGTCGATCGAGACGCCGCGAAGCTCGTTGCCTGTCCAGAGGACCTCGAACTGGCCGTTGATATCCACACGCATGTCGCTCGTGCCCGAGGGCATCAGCCAACGCACGATCGGAGCCTCGTCGAAGTACGAGCCGGTGAGGTTGTGGGTCATGCGATCCTGGCGGATCGGGGTGCCCGAGTCGTCGCCCTTGGTCCACGCACCAAAGCCGTGGTTCCACCAGTTGTCGTCCCACGTGAGCATCGTCGTGTCTGAGGCGTACCACGGCGTGTCGGCTGTGAGGCCGCCGCCACCGGTCGAGTACTCGTACTGCCACACACCGACGCCGTCGAAGCCGGGGCCGGGGTTGTTGGCGGTGCTGCCCGCAACCGAGCCGGGGACCCAGTCGGTCGAGCGATGCCACGAATCGCCGCTGACGTACTGGGCCATCGCCGCCTGGGAGGCGGTGAGGGCCACGCCGGCGGCCAGAATTAGCATTGTGTTCGAATTCTTCATTGTCTTTCTCCCGCTCTTCTCGATAGAAACTCACCTGCAACATGCCGCCAAAGGCGTGTTGTGCCAGAAAAAACGGCAAAAAGACTCAAGTCGCGGCTTGGAACTCGGCTGTCCGAATTCCCAGCTCGGGAGCGTCACGGATTGGATTGCGTGCCGATAATCAGGGCATGCCCACGCCTATGAACTCGAAGCGGTCGCTGGTGCTCTGCGATGGAGACCTGCCGTCGATGGTCGCCCTGAGCCTGACGCAGGACGCGGTTGGCGGGATGGCCGATGTCGATGTGTTATCGGCCCCGATCGTGCCGGCCGCCAGCGATGCCGTCTCGACGCGAATCCGCGAGTATGCCGACGCCCAAGCAGCCGAGTGCTCCGACTTCCCGGCCGTCGCCCCCGCCGCGCTGATGAGCGGGGCCCGCCGGAACAGGTACCTGACGGAGGCCGCCCAACAGGCCACCTCTGGCGGGTACGCCGCCCTGGTCTGCCCGTGGCTCGCCGACGGCTTCGACCCCGACGCCATCCGAGACTGCAACGCCCCGCCAACCGTGGAGTCGCTCTCGCGAGAGCTCGATCGCACGCTCCTGGTCTCCAGGCTGGTCACACTCGACGCGAGCGAGCACGGCGTCAGCGTGTTCGAGGTCCAGGCCCCGCTCATGGACCTCAGCGACGCACAGGTCGCCGAGATGGCCCTGGACCTGGATGTCCCCATCTGGCGGGCGTGGTGGTGGGATCTTGCCCAGAACAAGCGGAGCAAGGAATCGGCGGTTTCGGCTCGGGCCGAGGCGTTGCGCACACGCTGGTGCACGGCGCTCGAGTCCCTCGGCTGGTCGGCCAGCGTCGAAGCCGCGGCCAGCCGCTGACGCACCGCTCAGTCGCGGCCGGCACGGGTCTATGAAACGACGTCGGCTCTCTCGCCCTTGGCAAAGTCGTACGTGCCCATCTGCTTGATGGGGGGCGAGTAAATGTGCAGCGTGATCAGGTCGGTTTCCTTTGCCTGCATGTTCGCGACCTGATGGATGTCGTTGTCCTCGGCGGCGCACACGGTGCCCTCGTCGAGCATGGCACGGCCGATTGGGCACACAAGGCCGCTGGCTGTACGCTCGTAGCGGATTTCGGTGCCCTGGCCCTCGATGACCTTGAAGGCGCAGCTCGAACCCTCGTGGTCGTGGATGGGTGTGCAATCGCCGGATCGCCAGCAAAGGGCCAGCAATTCGAACCACTCGCCGCGTGCGATCGTGTTCCGCCGATAGCCCCGCGCGCCGAACACGCACGCTGGGGCGATGTCGTGGCGCGTGATGTCGAGTTCCTCAAGCAGGTCCGCCAGGACACCAAGATCGGCACGCCCGCGCAGGCCCTCCAGATACCCGACGATGTCGGCCAGGGGCGGCGATATCCCACACTGGGTCTGTTGCACGGGCACGGAGCAGTATACGGGTGTCAGCCCTGCTCGTTCCGTTCGTTTTCAAGCTCGGCCGCGAGCGCATCGGCCAAATAGTCGCATTGGGCCAGGCTGTTGTACAGCTGGGCGGAGACCCGCACGCAGCGTGACCGCGAGCCACCGGACGGATGGACAATCGGAACCTGCACGCCCCATCGATCGACCAGCCGATCTTGCATCGGATCGTCGTACCGTGCCGGTCGCGTTGCCATCTGGGCCCAACCGGCATCTCCGAGATTTGGAAGCCCGATCATGGCAAGGCATGCCGTCATGCCGGGCGGCACGGGCGGGCCGACGCCGAGCCGCTCGCAGATCAATGCCTGGGCACGCAGGGCGAGTGATCGGTTCTGGGCACGGATCGCTGCCCATGCGTTATCGAGGGCATCGACGCCCACACGAGTGTTGAATGCCTCGGGAAGGCCTCGCTTCGGCGGCTCGCCGCGCGCGATCGACGCCATGATGCGCAGCGCCGCCGGCACGCACAGCACGGCCGTCGGGTCCGCGGTTCCCACGTAGTCGAACTCGGTGTGCAGGTGCGATCGCCCTGGCATGGGCGAATTGGCCATGTTCGAGAGGATCATGGGCCGGCAGCGCTCGCGCTGATCAGCATGCGCGTGCAAGACGGCCGAGCCTTTGGGCGAGCACACCCACTTGTGCAGATTCGCGGTGTAGTAGCTCGCGCCCAGTTCATCGACGCCCATGCGGACATGCCCCGGGGCGTGCGCGCCATCGAGCACGACCCGGACGCCTCGCGACTCCAGCTCGCGCACGAGGTCGTGCGCGGGCAGCAGCATCCCGCTCACGCTGGTGATCTGGCTGACGAGTGCGATCCGTGTCCTGGGCGTGACGGCGCCGAGCACGGCCTCCAGTACCGAGCTCGGCGTTGGATCGGGGAACGGCAGCTCTGCCACCACGACCGACAGGCCCGCATTCTGGGCCATCTGGCGGGCGTTGTTGACACACGCCTTGTACTCGTGATCGGTGACCAGCAGCTCGTCGCCTGCCGACGCCTGACCGGACGCGATGAGGTTGTGGATCGCCGTCGCGACGCCCGTGGTCGCGTTCGGTACGAAAACCAATCCTGCAGGGTCGCAACCGAGGAAACGGGCGGTATCCTCTCGAGCCCAATCGAAGAGGTCGAACAGGTCCTCAACGAAGAACCGAACCGGCTCGCCCTCGAGCCGAGCACGCCACGCCGCCTGCGTCTCGAGCACCGCGGCCGGGCACCCGCCGAACGACCCGTGATTGAGGTAGACCACACCGGGCTCATGGATCCAGTACCGCGATCGCGGATGTGCCGCCGGGAGGCCCCCGGTGCGTTCGTGCGTGGCCATGCGCGGGTATGGTTGCGTCATGAGCGTTGGCCGCCTCGTCTCTGTGCTAGCCATGATGATCACCTGTGCGGTCGTTGGGCTTGGCTGCGCTCCGCATCCCAAGTCTCACTGGACCGACGGCCTGTGGGCTAAGGAGTCCCCGGACTATCCGTTCGTGCCGAATCGCGTGGTCATCCACCCGCTCACGCGGGCGAGCACCGATCGCGACGGCCGATGGCGGCTGCGAGTGCACTTCTTCTTCGTCGACGCCTGGAACGACGAGGTCAAGGGGCTCGGCCGCGTGCAGGTGCAGCTGTTCGCCAATGGGCAGTGGGAGGGCAGGCGCATCGAGCCCGTCGCGTGGGAAGAGATCAACCTCAACGACCTGGCCTCGAACCGCAGGCATTACGACCCCGTGACCCGGACGTACGTCCTCGAAGTTCCCGAATCGGCCATGCCCGAATGGCTCCAGCGTTCGCTCGCCGAACTGGAGAGCAAGAAGGACCAGCCCGACGAGGCATACCGAACCTCCGCCGGCGAGCTCACGCTTCGTGTCGTGCATGAACTCACGACGGGCGAACGCGAGACCATGGTGGCCAGCAACGACTTCGTCCTCGCCCCTGGGTGACGCTGGTGGCACACCATTGGGCTCAATTGTCCCGCTCGATCAGACCTTGGCGGTGGTACTTCTCGGTGTACTTGTCCCGCAGCACGGTCTGCTTGTTGCTCAGGTCGACCCGTGCACCATCGATGAACGCCGCATCGAGCCGGGTGGTCATCTCCAGTGGCGTACCGTCGGTGAGCAGGAGTGTGGCGCTCTTGCCGACCTCCAGCGTGCCGTAATCATCGCCGATACCCAAGATGTCCGCCGCACTCCGCGTGATGGCCGCCATGGCATCGGTCTCGTCGAACCCCAAGCCGCGACCATACGCCACCGCCAACGCGGCCTCGTACGGCAGATTGCGCACGTGCTCGTCGACGTCTCGCGGCGCAAGGCACCAGCGCACGCCGGTGGCATCAAGGCGAGCCGGCAGAGTGAACGCTTCATCGACGGGGCTGTCGTTGCGCCTGGGGAAGGCGTGAACGCCACGAACGATCACCGGAACGTCGTGCTTCTTGAGCAGTTCGGCGAGCATGGGTGCATCGCGGCCGCCGCGGATAATGACCTTGAGCCCTCGGCCAGCCGCCCAGGTGACCGCCGACTGGATGCGCTCGACGTCGTCGGCGGTGATGATGAGCGGCTTCTGGTCCTCGACACCGGGCAACAGGTCCAGCATCGCCTCGAGCCGGAGGTCGATCAGCGTGCTCGGGTCGGCAGCGCGAGCGTCGCGGTACGCCTCGGCGGTATCGAACAGCCGATCGATCGCTTCAAGACGCTGGCGAACCGCGGCCTCGGTGAGCGGCTGGCCGCCGCCGAACGCGCGGTAGCCCTGCCGAACGCTGGGCCAGCTCATCACGATGCCGGCATTCGCGTTCGCTGTCATATCTTCCCATGTCCAGCCATCGAGCCGGATGACGCCCGCCTGGCCGCTCACGAGCCCGCCCGACGGGAACGTGCCGACGAGCAGGATGCCGTTGGTACGCGCGACGGGGAGCAGCGTCGAATCGGGATTTACCGCGACGACGGCGCGTACTTCGGGCTTGATGCTTCCGACCTCGGCGAAGTCCCGCATAGCGCGTACGGCGCCGATCTCGGCGAGTCCCAGCCTCGTGCCGGCGGCGATCAGGCCCGGATACACGTGCATGCCGGCGCCATCGATGATGCGCGTCGTGGCGATGAACATGCGATCACCCTGTCCGATGTCGGTGATGCGGCCGTCCTCAAACAGGACATAGCCGCCCTCGATCGGGTCCGCACCCTCGACCATCGTGTGGATCGTCGCGCCGGTGATCGCGATTGGGTGGTCGGGTACCTCGCCGCGGGGCGTCAGGTCCTGAGCGAACGCGGACGCAGCGGCCAAGAGCGAAACGGAAAGTGCAGTGGCAATGCGCATCAGCGGCCCTCCTGCTGGATCATCTCGAGATACTCGGCCGGCAGCACGCCGCACGCGCCGCACATGCTCGCTCCGGCGGCCATGCGGCCGTCGTGCCCATAGAACCACGCGTAGACGCCCAGGCGGGTCGGGCCGTCCACGCCGTGTGGGTCGCGTGGCCGCTCTTCGGCGTCGTCGGTGCCAGCTCCAACCTCGCGTTCGGGCAGCTTGGCCTGCTCGCGCATGAGCTTCTGGATCAGTCGCTCGCGTTCGCTGGCGATGCGTTCGCGGTGGGCCATGTCCGTCTCTAGCGAGAAGTACTCGCGGCCGTCGATGAACACATGCTCGCAACGCGACATCGTCGAGAGCGGGTTGCCGCTCCAGATCACGAGGTCCGCATCCTTGCCGGCCTCGATCGAGCCGACGCGATCGTCGATCGCCAGCTGGATCGCCGGGTTGATCGTGATGAAGCGGATGGCCTCTTCGGGCGAGAGACCGCCGTACTTGATGGCCTTGGCCGCCTCGATGTTCATGCGTCGCGCAAGCTCGTCGCTATCGCTGTTGAAGCTGACGTTGACTCCAGCCGCGTGCAAGATCGGCCCACCATAAGGGATCGCGTCCTGCACCTCGACCTTGAACGCCCACCAATCGCTGAAGATGCTCGCGCCGATCGCGTGCTCCCTCACCGCCTCGGCGACTTTGTAACACTCCAGCCCGTGCTGGAACGTTCCGATCTTGAAGCCAAACTCCTCGGCAACGCGGCACAGCATCAGGATCTCGTCCTGCCGGTAGCTGTGGCAGTGGATCAGCCGATCGCCCGCGAGGATCTCGGCGAGCGCTTCGA
Organism: uncultured Phycisphaeraceae bacterium; assembly: GCA_937899905.1. Classification (GTDB taxonomy): domain Bacteria; phylum Planctomycetota; class Phycisphaerae; order Phycisphaerales; family UBA1924; genus JAHCJI01. Next base: position 32,173 of record CALCCF010000098.1, on the reverse strand, counting down.
GCTCGAGGTCGGTCCGGCCTGTTGGCGTCTTCATGCCATTCGCCGCATACTCGCGGGCGGCGATGAACCGATCGCGGATGATCGTCTCCACGCCCATGCGCGTCTGCGGATAACGGGTCGTGAAGCGATCGCCCCAGTTACTCTGCTTGACGTTCTCGCCCAACGCGAACTTGATGCCCGGGCGCGCGTCCTCGAAGTGCATGTCCGTCGGATGCACGGCACCCCAGCGGACCTTCTGGATGACGTTCTGACCGCCGATCGGGTTGGCCGAGCCATGCAGCGTGTTGACGGTCGTCACGCCGCCGGCCAGCTGGCGATACCAATTGACCGGGTCCGGGTCGGTCGTGTCGCCCATGCGAACCTCGGCGGTGACGGCTTGTCCGGCCTCGTTGGTGCCGCCGCTCCACGTGCCGGTGTGGCTGTGCGCGTCGATGAGCCCGGGCGTCACGTGCCGACCCTGCGCGTCGATGACGCGAACACCCTCGAGCATCGGTGGCGAGCCCTCACCAACACCGACGATGCGCCCGTCGGCGACAGCAACCCAGCCACCGACGATCGTGCCCGCATCGCTCACGGTCCAGACTGTGGCGTTGGTGATCACGAGCGTCTCTTGCTCGGGGATTTGCGCGACCGAGTACGGGCCGAAGGGATAGCCGCCAAGGTCTTCCGGCGGGCCATCGTCGTCGTCTTCGGTCGCGTCCTCGTCCGTTGAATCTTCTTCGACCTCTTCTTCAGGCGCCATTCTCGCGCCCGTGAATTCGAACGCAACACCATCGGGCCGAGCGCCCACACCGACAATCTCGTCGCCGGTCACAGTCCCCGTGAGCGTGAACACGCCGGGCATGCCGAACGGCTCATGATCGAAGTTCACGGTGAGCGTGTCGAGCGTGCGGTCGAGCGTGGCCTTTGTAGTGGGGGCCTCTTCGCCCTCGGCCACTTCCATGCCCGGGTCGGACATCACGCCCTTGCCCTTCGCGTCGATATCCAGGTCGAGCCGAAAACGGCCGGCCAGCGTGAGCTCCCACATGCCCTCGAGGCTCTCGGCCTCTGGCTGGCCGATCTCGTGGCGGTGGCCCTCGATCCAGACATCCAGGATGGTCGTGTCCTTGTCGAAGATTGGGCCCGTCGTGACGATCAGGTTGCCGAGCTTGCCGGGCTCGATCGTTCCGACGTGGTCTTCGATGCCAAGCAGCGCGGCCGGCCGAGTGGTGAGCGCCGCGAGCGCGTCCTGCTCGTCGAAGCCGTGCTCGATGGCGGTCCGCAGGTGGCCGTGGAAGCCGCTTCGACCGCCGATGCCGCTCGGAAGCTTGCTCGTCGTCAGCACCAGATCGAAGCCGGCGGCCTGAACACGCCGGAGATTGGTCGGTGCCTGCTCCCAGGCCATGAGCGTGCCAAGGTCGATCGCCTCGGATTCCGCGAGCGACTTCACGCGCGGGGCCTTGGGGAATCTCAACGGGACCACGAGCGTCAGATCACCCTGGTCGGCCTCGCGTCGCAGCGCGTCGAGCCGCTGGTACTCGGTGCCGCTGCCGACGATCACGGCGGAGCGGCCAAACTCGCGCGCCATGGACGACGCACGGATGGCCTCGAGCTCTGTCGGTACATCGAACCACAGCGCGACCCCCTCGTCCTCGAGGGGCGTCAACGCGTTGGACGCGATGCCCTCTTGCCGAGACTGCCATCGGGCGTCCAGAAGTGTCTGCCGAACGAGCGCGATCGACCCCATCTGGCTCGTGGGATACTGACGATTGCTTCCCCAGCCGCTGCTCTCAAAGGCCATGACCTGCCCGACCCGATCACGCAGCACGAGAGGGCGATGCCCGCTGGCGTCGTCACTCGGCTCGGCCAGCGAGATCACCGCGTTCGAGCCGCGGAAGATGCCCCCGTCGGGCGCGATCGCGACCACGCCAAACCCGAGCTTGCGCAAACCGCTGCGCGCGCCCTCGTCCGGCCATGTTGCATCGAGCGCGCTGCGTTGCGGTGTTACAAGCGGGTTCCAGTGCGTGCCCGGTGAGCCGGGCGAACCGGGTGCCGGCGCACCGACCTCGTAAAAGGCCTCAACGAACGCCGGGTACAGGTGCAGGTCGGTGGCATCGATGATCGCGAAGCCAGCCGGCGGCTCGCCCCCAATGCGATCGACCAGCGTGATCCGGCCGCCCTCGATGTAGACGGTGCCCTCGAACGGCTCTTGGCCCGCCGCGGCGTGGATGGTGCCGCCGACGAGCGCGAACCTCTCGACCTCGGCCCGCTTTGGTCCGTTGGGGCGGTCTACCAGCGGCGAGTCGCTTGTCGATTGGCTCGAGGGCTGTGCGAACGCGCTCGAACCAAGCAACAGCGCGAGCCCAACAACCACCGCGCGGCGCGCGGCCATGCACACAGATCTGTTCATACCGCAGCATAGGGAGGCATTTCCCGGATATAACTGCGTGGTTTCCCGTAGCCTTGGGCTCAGTCGCCAGCCTGCGCGAGCGTACGAACCTCGGCCGCGTGCAGCCGCTCGGCCCGCCGGGCTTGCCGAACGCCCTGCGTCTCGTTGACCCGCAGGATCAGAATCAAGCCGCCCGCGAAGAAGCACGCCAGCAGCACCAAAGACGCGGTCTCACCGGCGAATCGTGCCACCGCCCCGAAGCCCAGCACGCCGAGAGCCCCCGCGAACTTGTACACCATGCCCCAGAGGCCGAAGAACTCGGCCGTCCGGTGCCCGGGCGTGAGTCGGCCCACCATGGATCGCGACGCCGTGCCGATGCCACCGAGCGCAAATCCCAAACCGTTGCCCACGACCCACACCGGCCACTGCGGGCCACCGTGCGGCCAGATGACACTCATCGCCACCATCGCCAGGCAACTGACCACCCACACGCACAGGTAGAACAGCACCGTCGCCTTCGCACCCACGCGGTCCTGGAACGTGCTCGTCACCACGGCCGCGATGCCCGCCGTGATCGTCAGCTGCGCGGTAAAAGCAACGAGCAGCACGTCGGTAAAGTTGAAGTCCTGCGCGATGATCGCCGCGAACGCGATGAACGTCTGCACGCCGAACCCATACACAAGGAACGCGATGAGGAATCGCCGCAGCTGGCCGAATTCGCTCGCGCCAGCAAGCGTCCGGCGCACGCGGCGCGCCGCCTCACGCAGCGGCCGCTCCGTCCGGCTTGATGGAGCCTGGTCCTTCCGCAGGATCACGCCGGGCGCGATGATCCCGAGCAGGAACCACACGCCGGCGAACACAAAGAACGCCCGCCAATGCGTGGGGTCTTTCAAGCCGAAGACGAGCATCGCCGTGACCACGATCGCCAGCAACGAGAGTGCGCCGACATAGCCCATCGTCCAGCCGATCGCGCTGACCCGGCCGATAGTGCGCCGCGAGCAGACATCGGGGAGGAACGATGCCAGGAAGTTCTCGCCGATCTGGTAGCAGATGTTGGCGGGTATGTAGAGGCTCGCAGCGAGTATGACCATGCCCGGCCCGACGAATCCGAGCGAGCACGTCAGCACGCCGCACGCGACACCCGTTCCCATGAGCAGCATCTTGCGTTTGCCACGGATGTCGGCCCATGCGCCAACGAACGGGCTGAGCATCACGACGACAAGCAGCGATGATCCCTGCATGAGCGACCACACGAACTTACCGCGTGCTTCGGCGGCTTGGGCTTGCACGAGCGCGTCCTGAACGTCCTGCGGCGCCTGCTCCTTGGCGAGTTCGTTGGCCTGGATGAGTGCGATCTGCTCGGCGATCGCGGGATCGACGACCGGCTGCGGAACGACCACCCGCGTCACATACACGCTAAATAGCAGCGTAATGATCAACAGCGTGAAGCTCTGGTTGGCGAAGTCGAACATGCCCCAGGCCCACACCTCGCGCGGGTTGGGCAGGCCATGGAACGGATTGAGCTTCACGCGTGCGCACCGATGAGATGCCGCGAGTAGAACTCAACGACGCGGTTCTTGGCCTCGTTGGAATGCCGACCGAATCCCAGATGCTCCTGGGGTGCTCCGGTCTCGGGCCACGTAACCAATTCGACCATCTCCGGATCGGCACCACGAGCCTGGTAGTGCTCGCGCAGCCGATCGATGAACCGCGCCTGCACCTGGAACGGCACCAACTCGTCGGCCTCGCTGTGCAGGGCGAGCACCGGCAGCGGCTCGAAGCCGTCCAGGTGCGCCATCGGGTCAATGGCCTCCACGGCTTCTCGCGGGTGCTCGACAGGCCAACGCCGCTGATCGGCTTGCTCCGGGAAGTACAGGCCCTCGAGCCATCCGGTAGTGGCCTCGACAACCGCACACGAAAAGCCGTGCGGGGCGCACAACCGACGCAGCGTGACCATGCCGCCTGCCGAAATCCCGCCGATGCCCAGACGATCGCGATCGAGCACGGCCCGGTGCGGTCCGTCGAGCAGCGATTCAAGAACGGCGTCGACCTCGGGCCGGGCGTTCGCGATCAGATCGACTGTCCCCTGCGGCTCCTGCAAGCGTTGCTCGTAGCGATCGCCATGGCCAGGTAGATCGATGGCGCACACCGCGATGCCAGCGCGGATCAGTCGCAAATACCGGCCCGAGTCGATCTCTTTGCGGCTGGTGCGGCCGTGCATCCAGAGCACGAGCGGCGAGGGTGTTTCCCAGTCCGGGTGCGCGATGAGTGCGGGCACATCACCGGCCAGCGTCTCACGCTTGGTCCGCTCGTCGAGCGCGCGCGCGAGGCGCAACGCCGATCCGGGGTATTGGGCAGCACCAGCCACTACAGCACCGCGCTCGAGCCGGCCTCGGGCGTGGTCCGCGGCGTGTACTCGAGCTCCGCACAGTCAGCCCATGCCGCCTCGCCCGAAAGCTCCAGCGTGCAGCCATCTGGGCACGCCTGGCCTCGCTCGGTAAGCCACGCTGCCGCCCGATCGTGCTGCAACTTCTTCGCGCTCTCGACGCTGTCCACGCCGGTGGCGTTCTTCGTCGGGGCAAATTCGCGCTCGCGGGCCACGCGCATCACCATCGGTTCGTCGGCCACCGGGATGGCGTCAAATACGAATCGCTCGAGCTTCACCGCGTTGGGCTCGCTTGGCTCGATCCGTTCGCCCGATGCCAAGTCAACATGCGGCACCTTCTTGAACGCGCGATGGAATGGCAGGGCCGACTCGCCGGCCTCATCGATCGATCGCAAGAACGCGACCGACGCGGCGTGGATGGCGATCGAGCCGGCCTCGAATCGCAAGCGACCATGCTCATCGGTGGATCGGGCAACATCCGCTGGCAGGTCGGAATACTCCACGACGCTCGTCTGTCCGTTTCGCCGCGCGAACACGCCGACCTTCTCGCTCGCGTCGGCCTTGGCGACCATCTTGCTCGAGAACTGACCCGAGCTTGGCGCGCCACCGGCACCGATGTGCGCGCCAAGGAACACCGGGTCGACCGGTGGCACAAGCGGGTTGTCGACCTGGAAGTAGCTGAGGTGTTCCACGCCCCGGCGCTCGAGCCACTCGAGCTCGCCGCTGCCCACCAACGCCCGCACCACGCCGCCGTGACCGTCTGGGTTTGTGGCGAGCGTTCCCTTGTTCGAAAGGAGCAGGCGACCGGATTCAGGGCAGAAGCTCGGCATAACACCCTGGGTGAAGAAGCGCACCTGCTCGCGATCGAGCCCCAGCCAATGGCGCTCCTCGAAGAATCGAAGTGTCTGCCCGTGGTTCTGTGGGCTGGTCATCAGCAGCCAGGGGATTGGTCGCCCCGCCCATGCGCTGGCCGCCGAAAGCTGGTCGGCGAAGACCTCGAAGAGCGTGCGACAGCTCGCCGGCCCGATTGGCAGCGTGCCCTTTGGGCCATCAAAGCCCAGCCTCGTGCCCTGCCCGCCCGCGACGGTCAGCGCCGCGACCTTGCCAGAACGGATCAACTCCAGCCCGGCCGCCCGCGCTTCGCTCGCATCGACGGCGACATCGCCCGGCGTGCCGCACGGGCAGCACACCACAGCTGGCTCTAGGTCGCCCGTTGTCTCTGCCGTCGCCGCGCCGCGATACCGCTCGATGACCCCCGGCAGACTTGCCCAATCGATCGATACGAGCTGCGCCTGGAACGCCTCAACCTCCGCAGACGACAGCTCGCCGACAAACGACAGCACGTGCGCTTGGCCGGCCGCCTCGATGGCCGGCCGCAGGTCCTCGATCGTGCTCGTCTCGGCGGGCGTTGTCGTCATCGACCGGTCCTCTCTCTGGCGTGTTTGTGCCGCGAAATCTCGTCCGAATGATGGTAGAGCCCAGCGGGCGCTTTACCATGCATCATGCCCAGCCACGCGAGCCAGCCTGCGACGAGCCGACCGATCACCAACGTGCTGACCAACCCGCCGCAACTGCCGTTGATCGCCCCGTCGATCCTGGCAGCAGATTACACGAAGCTTGGCGAGGAGTGCCGCAGCGCGCTCCAAGCCGGCGGCGACCTGCTCCACTTCGATGTGATGGACGGCCACCTCGTGCCAAATCTCGCATTGGGTGTCGACATGCTCGCCTCGCTGAAGGCCGCCATGCCCGACGCGTTCTTTGACGCCCATCTCATGATCGAGCGGCCCGACGTGTTCGCCAAGCCGTTCGCCCAGGCCGGCACCGGGCACCTGACATTCCACATCGAGGCCATGAATGGCGAGATGGCCGGCGATCGTGGCCGAGCCCTCATAGACACCATCCGTGGGTTGGGCATGTCCGCAGGCATCGCCATCGACGGCCCGACCGCGGTCGAGAAGGCCGACGCGCTGCTCGAGCACGCCGACCTCGTGCTCATCATGGCGATCCGCGCCGGGTTCTCGGGGCAGGCCTTCGACCCCGGCGCGCTCGACAAGATCCGCTACGTGCGCGAACGCGTGCCCGAGACAACCCGGATCGAGGTCGACGGCGGCGTAGGACCGGCGAACGCCGCCGATCTGCTGCAGGCGGGTGCCGATGTACTCGCCGCGGCGTCGGCGGTATTTAGGGTTTCCCCACCAGAACGGGTGACGGTGATCACCCAGATGCGCGGGCCGGCGAGCGGGTCGTAGCGAACACGAGGCCGCCCAGAACGGTTATCCGGTCACAGGTGCCCGATTCCTGCATCAGGAATTCACAGGAATGCGATGCTTGGGGTGCCATCCGGGCGAATCTGCCCGGTACAGTTTGGGTTCCCGGGGTTGCGACCGGGCACCCACGCCGGAGCGAGACGGGCCGATGTCCGGGCCGCTCTGGCCGCTGCGAGGAATGCATGGCTACGCCTGCCGAAGTGGATCTACTGCTGGTGCGGTGCTCTCGGACCGAATGGGACGAGGCCGGCCGCTTGGGTGGTGATTGCGACCTGCCTGCCTGCAAGGCCTGGGGTGAGGAGCTCACCCAAGCCCTGCACGACCGCGAACTGTCCACGATCACCGCGATCCTGACGAGCCCGGACGAGGCGTCGGCCCAGACCGCCGACCACATCGGTCGCCTCGTTGATACCAAGGTCCGCAAGATCGACGACTTGCGCGAGGTCGATCTCGGCCTCTGGGAGGGACAGCGTTTCGACGAACTCAAGGACCGCTTCCGCGGCGCTTTCGCGCAGTGGGAAGAGGACCCGTCGTCGATCGTGCCGCCCGAGGCCGAGCCGCTGGCCGACGCGGAGTACCGCCTGCTTGGCGCGCTCGCCAAGGCCATGGACAAGCTCAACGGCAAGGGCCGCCACGTCGCGGTTGTCCTGCGCCCCGTGGCGTTCCACGTGGTGGCCAACCGGCTCCGCGGCATGGAGCCGTCCGAGGGCTGGGATCCGGCCGCCTCGGGCCCGATGCTCTTGGGCCTTCGGGTCAAGCCCGACGAGATCGCCCCCGCCCGGGCGGTCTGAGGCCCGATTTGCGAATCCGACGCCCCGTGCATGTCGAGGCCTGCGATGCCTAACAATGCTCCCATGGCTGCAACCACGACCGCCAAGGCCGCGCGCACCTGGTCGGACCTCCGCCCCGAGCGCCGCAGTGCCGTGCCCGAGGGCCTCTGGCTCCGCTGCCCAAGCTGCGAGCAACTGATCTACCGCAAGCAGATGGAGGCCAACCTCCACGTCTGTCCCGAGTGCGGGCACCACTTCCGCATCCAGGCGCAGACACGCATCGACCAGATGGCCGACCAGGGCACGTTCGAGGCGATGTTCGAGGAGTTGCGCCCCAAGGACCCCTTGGGCTTCGAGGATCTCAAGCCGTACGCCGGTCGGCTCTCGGCCGAGCAGAAGCGCACGGGCCGGCACGACGCGGTGGTCTCGGGCGTCGGCTTTGTGAAGGGTCGCCAGGCCGTGCTCTGCTCGCTCGACCTCGGGTTCATGATGGGCTCGATGGGCAGCGTGGTCGGCGAGACGGTGACGCGCTCGATCGAGCTGGCCACCGAGCGGTCGCTGCCGCTCGTCGTCGTGAGCTGCTCCGGCGGCGCTCGCATGCAGGAGAGCACGCTCAGCCTGATGCAGATGGCCAAGACCAGCGCCGCGCTCGCGCGCCACGACAAGGCCGGCGGGCTGTTCATCAGTGTGCTGGCCGATCCGACCACCGGCGGCGTGACGGCATCGTTCGCGATGCTGGGCGACGTGATCATCGCCGAGCCGGGGGCGCTCATCGGCTTCGCCGGTCCGCGGGTCATCCGGCAGACGATCCGCCAGGAGCTCCCAGAGGGCTTCCAGCGCAGCGAGTTCTGCCTCGACCACGGGCTGATCGACAAGATCGTGCACCGGGCCGAGTTGCGTAACGAGCTCGCACGCCTGATCGACTACGCCGGCCTGTGACCGGCCGGACCCGCAACCAGGCGCTGCTGCGGCCGCGCACGGGCCTGCACTGGGCGCTGCTCGGCCTCGCCGCCGGGCTGCTGTACGCGTTCTTGGGTTTCCTGGCGACGGAGCCGCTCTCGTGGTGGCCCTTTGCGCCGTTGTCGCTATTGCCGCTGTTCGCGATCGCGTTGGTTGGGTCGCGTGCACCGAGGCGCACGAGTTGGCGAGTCGCCGCTGGCGTGTGGGTGGGTTCGCTGCCGCTTTGGGTGATCACGCACGCCTGGATCTCCGGCGTCTCGCCGGTCGGCTTCGTGCCGGGCATGCTGCTCCAGGGCTCGTGGGCGGGGTTGTTCGTGTTGCTGGCTTGCTCGGCTCTGCGCAGCAGGCAGGAGCCTCTGGGCATCGCCATGACGCTTGCGCTGGTGTGGTCGTTCGTCGAGATCTTCCGGGGCAGCATCCTCTTCGGCGGGTACGCGTGGCTGCTCGTGGGCCACCCGATGATCGAGGCCGCTTGGATCGCGCGCTCGGGCGCGGTGGTGGGGGCCTACGGAGTCGGCTTTGCGCTCGCGCTGAGCATGGGTGCGCTCATCAGCCTCGGTGGCACGTCCGAGCGCCGTGTGAACACGGTCGTCCTCGCCGTCGTTCCGTGGCTGGTGCTTGCAGGGCTCGGCTGGCTTGTGCCGGGCCTCGCCGAGCCGTCGGGTGCGCGCGCCGCGATCATCCAGACCAACGTGCCGCAGGACAACCGCATCGCCTGGAGCATCGAGGACCAGGTCGCCGGCTTCGATCGCTTCGCATCGATGACGCGGGCCGTGGGCGATCGTGCCGACTTCATCGTCTGGCCCGAGACCATGCTTCCCGGCCCGCCCATCAGCCCCCAGGCGATTGCCGAGATGAAGCGTTTTGGGCTGGCGTACCAGGTCGACCTGCCCGATCGCGATCGAATTGAGGCGACCTTCTTTGCGGACGAAGCAATCGCATTGCAGCAGGACGTGGGCGTGCCGATGATCGTGGGCGCGACCGGCGTGGACAACCTGCGGTTGTCGGTGTCGCCCGAAGGACTGGTGAGTCAAGATGACGACGGCTTCTACAACAGCGCCCACGTCTTTGTTGGGGGTGGGCTTGCTGGAGAGCGATACGACAAGCTGAGGCTCACGATCTTCGGCGAGGTGCTGCCGCTGGTGTCGCGTTGGGACTGGCTCGAGGAAAAGCTGCTGCTGATCGGAGCGGGCGGGATGGCCTTCGACCTCGACGCGGGCCGCGCGCCGGTGTGGTTCAACCTGCCCTCACGTGGCGGCACGCCGCTGCGGGTGGCGACGCCGATCTGCTTTGAGGTGGCCTACTCGGGCGTTTGCCGTAGGCTCGCGGGTGGTGGTGGCGATCGCATCGACGCGTTCGTGAACCTGACCAACGACGGGTGGTTCGGCACCAGCGATGCCGGTCGAGCCATGCATCTCAAGCTCGCGCGATGGCGATCGCTGGAGACCGGCATCCCCATGGTGCGTGCGGCGAACACCGGCATCTCAACGATCATCGATGCCCGGGGGGGCGTGGTGCCCGTTGCCGTTGAGCATCCCGAGGGTGAGGGCACGCACCGGACCTCGACGGGAGGCCAGACCTTTGCGACACGCACTGCGGCGGTGGTGATCGGCGACGTGCCGCCTCGCACGCGGTCGGCAACGCCCTTTGCTCGCGTCGGACACCTCTTTCCGTGGCTCCTGGTGCTCGGTGGCCTCTGGGTCCTCCTGCACGGTTTGGTAACCGGCCCCCGCGCCCCGCGGGCCTGAACCCGTACACATCCACCACGTAGCGAGGGGAGCCCCGCCTTGCCGATGCTTGGCTGGCACGCGGTCGGTTCTTGCGGGCGGTTCAGAGACGATGGAGAAGGCGATGCAGCGATCGGGACGTCGGGCGAGGATTGGTATGGCTGGGGCGTCGGTGGTGCTCGTTTTCGCGATGGCCGCCTGTTCGTCTGGGACTGGATCCCCGCAGCTCGATCTCGCCGAGGGCCCGGCTCCCGATGCGATCCAGTTGTCCCAAGCCCGAGAAGGCGCGATCCTCAGCCTTGAGACGTTGGCCCAGCACGCCGACCCACAAGTTCGCGGCAATGCGCTCGAGGGGCTGTTGGAAGCGCCCGGCCGATCGAGCGAGTGGCTCCGCCGCGGGCTGCAGGACTCCAGCCCCGGCGTGCGCGCGATCGCGTTGATGGGTGTGGGTCGCACGCAGCGGGCGGATCTGGCCGAGCAGGCGGCATTCCTCCTCCGCGATCGATCGCCGTGGGTTCGGCTTAGCGCGGCGTACGCGTTGGCGGCGAATGGTGATACGCGTGGCATGCCGGTGATTGCCTCGACGCTGCTGAACTCTGACGATCCGAGGTTGCGCGCCCAGGCGGCGCTCGTGCTGGGTGAGCTCGGCAATGACTCGGCGGTTCCGCTCTTGCGGGAGGCGCTGCTGAGGGACATGCCCCTTGCGCCGGCGGGCCAGCGCCGGCTGATGGTGCTCCAGATGAGCGAGGCCATGGTGAAGCTCGGCGAGGCCGAGCAGGTCCAGCCGATCCGAGCGGCGCTCTATCCGGCTCGGCCCGAGGATCTGGAGGCCACGGCGCTGGCCGCTCGGATCCTGGGCGAGGTGGGGGACCATGCGTCCGAAAACCAGCTTGCCTTGCTCACCGCCCGACTCGATGAGCAGGGCAACATGCTGCCGCCCGAGGTCAGGCTCTCGGCCATCTACGCCCTGGCACAGCTCGGCCGGACGCAGGGCGATGTGTTCGCTATCGCGTACCTGAGCGACCCTCGGGCACCGGTGCGGGGCCTGGCGGCGCTGTCGTTGGGCGAGATCGGCAAGACCCAGCACCTGGCTCGGCTCGAGCCGCTCATGGCCGACCCAGACCCCGGTGTGCGGGTTCACGCCTCGGCGGCTGTTGTCCGGCTGACACGACCGTGATAACCTGTGCCCTCTCCGGAAAACCGCCCGGACGGTCTTGGCGGCGATTTGGAGGTATGAACGGGGCGTTCTGGGGCTAACCTGGGCGTTCGCGAGCAACCTGTTCGGGCCCGCGAGCGTATCGGCACCCCGGTCTGGAGCCTTATCCGGCGGCGCTATCCATCGCCGGTTGGCGTTTTGAGAGACGACTCTTTCGAAGGCAAGCATGGGGCTCCCAGCGTCGCGAGGCGTTTTGGTGGGCTTCGAACGGGAATGAGTCACCGGCCCGGGCGGCCGGAAACGGATCGCGACCTTCGGGCGTAGCGGGCGAGCACCAGGCCGGGACTTCGGCCTTCACACGGGCCCATCACGGGGCCAGAACACGGGTTTTCAAACGATGCACACAATCACCAAGATCCTCGTTGTCGCGGCCGCGGTCGCGGGCATCGCGTTGTCCTCGCTCACGATCGCGTTTGCGATTAACAACCGTGCCGTGCTGACCGACTATGACCGGCTGCTGTCGGCCAACGCCGCGCTGCAGGCCCGTGAGCAGGAAGCCGCCGCCAGCGCTTCGGCCCAGGCCGACTTGCTCCGCCAGGAGCAGGACGCGTTGCGTCAGCAGATCAGCGATAACCAGTCCGAACTGCTCCGCCTCCGCGGCGAGGGTGCTGAGCTCCGTCGCGACAAGCTGACGGCCGGCCAGCAGGTGACGACGCTGCAGAACCAGATCTCGCAGCTCAACGAGACCAACCGCATGCTTACCGAGCTGAGCGATCGCTTCGCCGGCGAGGTTACCGAGCTTCGCGGCACCGAGTTGGCCCTCCGTCAGAACGAGATTGATCTGCTCGATCGCATCTCCGACCTGCAGAGCAACAACGAGGCCCTCACCGCCACGGTCCGCGGCCTCCGCGAGCAGATCGCCCGCATGGAGAACGACGAGGGTGGCACGGGCGATACGCTCGCCGGATCGCCGGACATCACGACGTTCGTCACCGGCATGATCATGGAGACAGGCCGTGACGAGTCGGGCGCCACGCTTGCCCGCGTGGATCTGGGCTCGCAGGATGGCCTGGCACGCGGCAAGCGTCTTTTCATCATCCGCAACGAGGGCGGGAACCGTCGCCTCGTTGGCCACTTCAACGTGCAGTCGACCGACCTGCAGTTCGCCGAGGGCGTGGTTGACACGCTCGGCCTGGGCCTGACGCCCCAGCGTGGCGACATCGTGGTCTCGGACATCCGCCGCTAAGCCGCCAAAGGCACCAAGGGAGCACTGGCATGAGCCAATACGGAATGCAGATGCCCGGCGGACGAGCCAACCGCGGCCCCAGCCTGAGCGTGATCGACGCCCTGCTGCTGCTGGCGATCGTGGCGATGGGTTTTGGGTGCTACTTCGTTTATCAGGCCGCGGCGGCGGTGAGCCCGAACGGCAACGTTCTGGAGCTTCAGGACAACGATCCGAGCACGCCCGTCGTGTTGCCCGACTAACCCGACTTTCTGGGTGATCGAAGCCGAGCCGCCCCTGGCGTCGCTTGGTGAACAAGGTACAATGTTGACCGCACTTGGGTGGTGGCTATGCTTGTCACCCTTGTCGGAGGCCGGTAACCGTCGCAGGAATGCCTGGCCGACAATTTGGGGCGGTAGCTCAATTGGTTAGAGTACCGGACTGTCGATCCGGTGGTTGCGGGTTCGAGTCCCGTCCGCCTCGCTTGAAGGCGGCCTCTGAGAAGCTCTCGGGGGCCGTCGTTTGTTTTGGTACCGAGCTGTCGCGTTGTCGCGCCCGATCATCCGACTGCGGCGCTAGCTGGCGCGCGACCCGAGCTCTCGGGCGCGCACCAGCCAGTTGGCACGCTTCCGTTCCGTCGAGCCTCGGATGGGCGCGAATGTCGTGACCCTCGTCGGCCTGATGCCGCAGAAGCCCATCACTCCCTTGCTCATCGCCCGTCGCGATGACGCGTAGTAGTACAGCGAGTCGTAGAGGACCGGGGCGTCCATCGTGATCAGCAGCCGGGACGATCTGCCCTTCAGGAGCTTGTCCCAGCCGTTTCCCGTCTCGTGCGGGCGGTACGCGAATCCCGGCACGAACACTCGGTCGATGAAGCCTTTGAGAAGAGCCGGCGTCGACGCCCACCATGTCGGGTACTGGACGACCAGGTGCTCCGCCCAGACGATCGAGTCGCGGGCCTCGGTGATGCACGGCTCGGCCTCGCCGCCGCGTGCCTCGCGACTTCTCAGTAGCGGGTCGAACTCAAGCTCCCGCAGCCGCAACTCACGAACCTCGTGACCCGCGTCTCGCGCACCCGCGGCGTACGCGTCGGCGAGTGCTGTGCCGAACGAGTCGGCTTCCGGATGGCCCTGGATTATCAGCACGCTGGTCATGGCACGACAGCGTAGCGTGGGAAAGAGGATCGATGCCGTTCCTGGCGAGGATCCAAGAAGCCTCGAACGACAGAGTCTGAAGCGAGGCGAGCACTATCGGGTCGAGAAGATCGACAGCTGGGGCCAGCGCATGCGTGCTCAACGGAGTGGCACGCGAGTCCCACGGTTCCCGTGCACGCGTACGCGCGAGCGTGCGGACGGCCTCAAGCGAGCGGATACTTGCTCCCTCAGCGGGGTGCGCCGGTCCATTGAGCAGTCTTGTAGATCCGGCGTTTGCGGACTCGAAGTACTGTCGGCCTCGCCAGAACGGACCACGCGAATTCACCGCCTCTGTCGTTGTCTGGGCGATTGATCCTCGTCACCTGATCACGTGCAGCTTGGTTTGGCGTCCATCGATGTAGGTAACTCGGCCGACCTCGAACACCGCGTCCTCTTCGAGCATGAACCGCACCTCCATGCCGTCCCACTCGGGGATGGGCTCGAGGATGCTGAGTTCGATCGCGTAGGCGGTGTTGTCGCGTATTGGGTACTCGCCGCTGCCCGGCACGCCGCCTTGCTTGTCCCACATGCCGATGGCCGGGCCTGCGGCGTGGCCGTGGGAACCGACCGGGTGTGTGTAGACCATCGCGTTGATGCCGCGTGACTTGGCCTCGTCTAATGCGAGCTTGAGTACCTCGTTGCCCGTCCGGCCTTGAGCGAAGTGCGAGGTGAGGATGTCTTGCATTTCGTTGCCTCGACGGAACGCGCGTTGGATGCCCTCGGGCGGTTCCGACTCGCCGCGCTTAAGGACATAGGCCATCTGCTGTGTGTCGGTGTGCAGGCGGAGGTACTCGATCCCGAGGTCAAGGTGGATCAAGTCGCCACGCCGGATGATCTGTTCGCCGCCGGCCATCATGTCGAGGAAGTCTCCCTCGGCGGCCGGCCGCTGCACGGAGACGATGGGGTGGAACCAGTCTTGCAGCCCCAGTTCGTTCACACGCTCGCGGCACCACCACTTGACGTCGTCGGTGGTGGTGACGCCCGGCTGGATGACCCGCTCCGAGAGGGCCTCGGCCATGATCTCGTGCGCGATGCGGCAGACCGAGGCATAGATGTCCATCTCCGCCGGAAGGCGCGTCTCGAGCCAACCGACGGCCAGATGCTCGGCCGAGACTATGCGGGCTTGGAACTCGGTCGGCAGGGCCGCGTGAAGCGCCTCGAATTGCGAGTGCGAAAGCCCGTCGGCGTGGGCCCAGGTCTCTGAGATGTTCAGGCCGATGCGTTTCGGATTGCGGCTTTCGATGATCTCGGTGAGCCTGGCCCACTGGTTGGGCTGCTTGCTTGGGTCCCATGATGACGCGAAGGAGTCTCCTACCGGGTACCTCGAGACGGCGAGCCGTTCGACCTCTGCCGGGGCGCCGGGATCGTGGAAGACGAGGATCGTCCGCCGACGGGCCGAGTGCCACGTGGCGGGCAGCATGGTCTTGAGGACCGGGTCCTCGTTGTACTCGCGGCCGAGTACGATCCACATATCGATGTCGTGTTCGCGCATGAGGTCGGGCACGATCGTGTCGAGGCGCTGTCGGAGCAGGCTGTCGATGACCTCGGCTCGCTCGCGCATCGGCAGGATGACGCCAGGGTCGGCGGCGAGCACGGACGTCGCCACGAGGATGGTTGCGGCCGCGGTGGTTCGGATCATCGGCGGGCTCCTCGGGGCGTGCCCTGTACCAGCACGCCGTTGGTTTCGGCCGATGGTACATCACGGGCCCGGGGCGGGCATGTTCTGTCGCGAGCCTGATGCCGGTGATTTCGGTTTCGAGTTGTGCTGCCTCAATCGCGGAACGCCCGAGGTGTTGTGCCCCGGGCGTTCCCTCTCAATGAGATGTTGGGTCGGTCGGCAGTGGACTGACTAGCCGTCGCCGCGGGCGTTCTCGTCGGTTCGGCCGTCGGAGTATCGCCCGATGACCTTGGAGGCGGTTCCATCTTTAATGATGAATCGGAGGCGGAACCAATCGAGGTCTTCGAGGGCGTATGTCGTTCCGTGCATCCAGCGCAATTGGTACTGGCGGGTGCTGCCGGGCTGGAACACGAGGCGGCCTTTGGCGCTGAATACACGCCACGTTCCATATGTGCCTTCGATGGACTCGGCGCGATGCTTGGGCTCATTGCCGACCTCGCGTGAGGCGAGCACGTCATCTTCGAGCCAATCGAGCTGCGTATCGATGAGAGCGGCAGTCGACTCGTCCGCATATGGACGCGCTTGATGAAGTGTCGCCACAGCCGACTGGGGGTTGCCTTGGGCCTGATACGACCGGGCGAGGTTGAGATAAAGGTCGACGTTGTCCGGTCGCCTCTCGATCTGCCACGCGAGGACGCGTGCCCTTCCCTCGTTCAGCCCCCGTCCCTCCAGGACCCACGAGAGAAACGAGGCAAGGTTGTCCATGTCCAGGTCGGGGTACTCTCGTTCGTACCGCTCGAAGGTCTCCATGCCTTGATCGGCGTCACCCTCGGCGAATGCTCGGAGCGTATCGCGGCGTGCGAGCCTCTTCGCGTCGTCCCATGAGGCGTAGCCGAGCCACTCGACCGCTGGCGACGGACCGGAGACGAGTTGCTCGGCCATCTCTCCGGCGATCGCCATGCCGTAGTAGCTGTTGGCGAAGTACACGAGTGCGCGATCCTGCTCGAGCGACCCGATCGTGAAGCTCTTGGCAGCGCCGTCGTCCCCCCAGTGGAAGAAGGTGCCACGCGTTGGCTCCAGACCCCAGCCAAGGCCCCACGCAACGCTGCCATTCGTGTCCGGGACGTCGATCTGCGGCGTGAGCATCACTCGGCGCGACTCTTCTGTTAGGCCCTCGCCATCCAGCATGGCCCGGAGGAACCTCGCGTAGTCCCCTGATGTGGTGATCAGGCTCGCGGCGGCGTTGGCCGCACGAGCGGGGTCGCGTGTGCGTTCGAACGCGTCGCCGAGCATGCGGTGTCGGGTTGCGATGCGATCGAGCAGGTCTTCGCGGAACACGAGCGAACTGCTGGTCATGCCCAGTGGAATGAAGACCTCGCGCTGGGCAATCGCCTCGAGAGACTCACCCTCGATGTGCTCGACCACGCGCTGCACGAGGCGGTAGCCGGCGGGGTAGTAGCTGAACGTCGCGCCCGGATCTGTGACGAAGCCGAGTTCTTGATCATCGGGTCCATCGAGGCCGGTCGTGTGGGCCAGGGCCATGCGAACGGTCACCCGTGGGCTGCGAGGGTCGTCCTTGGGTAGTGGGAGCGAGGGAAGGTGGTCGATGAGGGCGTCATCGATCCCGAGTCGGCCCTGATCGACCAACCGCATCGCGAGGTAGGCGACCACTGGCTTTGTAAGCGACGCCGCCTCGAAGATCGTGTCCTCGGTGACGCACCGCGTTGGATACTCCGCGAATCCGAAGGGCGAGACCTCGATCTCCTGCCCTCGGACCTCGGCGAGCCCAAGGCCCCGGATGTCGGCTCGGGTCATGAAGTTCGGTGAGTTGCAGCCCGTTTGCGTCGCGGTTGCGGTGCTCGGGAACCCGCTGAGCATAACCAAGCACGAGAGTCGTACAAGCGTGGGGAGAGGCATGGTGGTTCCTCCAAGTGGTCGGTAGATTCAATCGAAAGACAACGGGCGAACGTCGGTCGCGGGTGCGTCGTACTTGCGTATCCGTACCGAGCCATTGGTCGTCTCGAGCACGGACTGCACGCCGCCGCCATTGATATCGCCGATGAAGTACTCGCCGAGCTCGAACGAGCGTGTTCCATCCTTGGGGTTGGCGATGACAAGTCGGGCCGGCCTCTCGACGATGCTCAACTGGCTCTGGACGTTGCCCTTCACGGCTCGGATGAGTGCCGTGGTTTTCGTGTCTGCGGGGATTGCGAGATCGATGTTGCCGTTGTAGGTCTCGATGGTCACGGCACCCGTGACCTGGTGGAAGCTGGCGGAGATGTCTCCGTTGCGTCCGATGATGCGGGCGGAGCCTGTGATCTTGGTCAGGGTGATGGTGTTGTTCTGGCTTCGTGCGTTGACGTGCCCTCGCACGCCATCGACTCGGATCTCGCCCGACCGGTATGAGTCCAGGGTCAGGTCTGTATGCCTTGGCACCAACACCTCGATGTGCGTGATCGCGTCGTAGGAATTGCCGTCGAGTTCGATCGTGTTGCCGTTCTGGCGGACGTTGAAGTCGAGGGGCCGTGCCGAGATGGTTTGCAAGCCGGGCGCCCGGTCGGCGTGAACCGGTGTCTTTGCCTTCGGGACCGAGAGGCGCACGAGCACCTCGTCGCTGTCGTGCGCCGTGACCAGGATGTCGCCGCGCTTGATGTCGATGTCGAGGTGTCCGGCTTTGGACGGATCGGCGAAGGACAGCGCGAACTCACGGATGGGGACGCGTTCTTCGCCAGAGGCCGATTGCGAAAGAGCCGTCCCGAGCGCTGCACCCGTCTCGGTGGTCCCCTGGATGGCGTTGCTGGGATTGGGGCCCGCGATTCCGGCTAGGCAGATGGCGAGGCAGGCGTAGAGACTGGACGTGCACATTGGGATTCTCCGTTGTTTGCAAGGGTGCTGCCACCGCTCATGCGATCGACACACTCCAGTCGAAGCCCGGACCGGCCGGTTGCGCTGCATACAGAAAAAGTCTGAGTCCCCAAGTGCGTCGATCTCGCCCTCGTGATTGCGAGTGGGGTTGGTAGACCCGATTCGAGGCTGTGGGCTTCGGCTATCGTGCCGCTGCGCGGGTGCTCTCCGGCATTGGACACTCACCCGGTCTGGCGGGAGCGGGCTGCAATGACCAGTGGATCGAATGACGATCGAGCACACGAAACCAGCCAGATCGCGATGTGGTCCGGTCCGCGGAACATCTCTACGGCGCTCATGCGATCGTGGGAGGCTCGCGGCGACACGCTGGTGATCGACGAGCCGCTGTATGCGCACCACTTGTCTGAGACCGGGCTGGACCATCCCGCTGCCGACGAGGTGATCGAAGCGGGCGAGACCGATCTCGGCGTGGTGGTCAGCCAACTGACGGCCTTGCCTCCCGAGCCGTTCGCCTTGGTGTACCAGAAGCACATGGCCCACCATCTGCTGCCGGGCACGGACCTGTCTTGGGTCGATGGGCTGAGTAATGCACTGCTGGTTCGCGAGCCGCGCGAGATGCTGACGTCGCTGCTGCAGGTGCTGCCGAATCCCGATCTCGACTCGACCGGTCTGCCGGCCCAGGTTGGGCTGCTTGAACGGTTTGGTGGCGCGCTGCCGGTGGTCGACTCGAAGGCCGTGCTGATGGATCCCGGCGCGATGCTGCGTGCCCTCTGCGAGTCCCTTGGAGTGCCGTTCACGGAGCGGATGCTGGCGTGGGAGCCGGGCCCGCGTGCGACCGATGGCGTCTGGGCGCGGCACTGGTACGGCAGCGTCGAGCGGTCCACGGGCTTCGGCCCCTACAAACGCAAGGACGTGGAGGTCCCCAGACGGCACCTGCCGCTGCTCCGCTCGTGCGAGGCGCTGTACGACCGGCTCGTGGCGCACGCCCTTACTCCGGCCGGGGAGGACTAGCCGCATGCTCCAGCAGCAGAACCCGCTCAATCACGACATCTTCGTGAACGTGAACGGCACGCTCACGCCGCGCGACGAGGCCCGCGTGAGCCCGTTCGACTCGTCCGTGCAGAACGGCGATGCCGTCTGGGAAGGGTTGCGGGTCTACGACGGGCGGATCTTTCGGCTGCGCGAGCACCTCGCTCGGCTGAGGCGGTCGGCGATGGCGCTCGCGTACGCGAGCATCCCGAGCGATGACGAGATCATCGCCGAGGTCAGGCGGACGCTCGAGGCGAACGGCATGCGCGATGGCGTGCACATCCGCCTCACGCTCTCGCGCGGCGAGAAGTACACATCCGGTCTCGACCCGCGTATCAACACGGCCGGGCACACGCTTATTGTGCTGGCCGAGCACAAGCCGCAGGTGTACGACAAGCGTGGCATCCGGCTGGCGACGGCCGCGCACCGGCGCCCGCCGTCGGATGTCCTCGACCAGAAGATCCACTCGTGTAACCAGCTGACATCGATCCTCGCGAAGCTGGAGGCGAACGCGGCCGGCGCTGACGACGCCCTCATGCTGGACACGCGCGGGTTCATTGCTGAGACGAATGCGACTCATCTATTCTTCGTTGAAGACGACGCGATCCGCACTCCAACGACGGCGGCGTGCCCCGAGGGCATCACGCGTTCGGTCATTCTCGAGCTGTGCCACGCCAATGGCATCGCGTGCGAAGAGGCGGACATGACGCTCGCCGAGGCGTATCGGGCTGATGAGGTGTTCTGCACGGGCACCATGGGCGAGATCGCGCCGGTGGTCGAGATCGATGGTCGGCGGATTGGCGACGGCGGCATGGGGCCAATGACCGATCGGCTGTCCGAACTCTTCGGGAAGCTCACGGCCCACGAGGGCGAGCGTGTCGTTGAGTAACGAGCGGGCGACCGATGCGGACGCGACTACGCTTCGTTGATGCTCGAAGAACCCAGCCGAGATCTGCCATGACACCCGACACCGTTGCGCCCGTGTGGGAGACCGATGCCGCCGTGCTGCCGGTGATTGTCGCCGCAGCCATCGCCGCGGTGGCATGCGTGGGGTTGCACGCGGAGGTCGTATGCCGGCTGGCGGCGTGGGGAGACGCGACGAAGCGGTCGTTGCGGCTCGTGCTGCCCAGCTGTGTGCTGGTCTTGCTGGCCACGCACATCGTGCAGGTCCACATCTTCGCGCTCGTCCACTTCGTTGTCGAGAAGATCTACGGCGAGCGTGTCGGGATCCTGAGCATGGCCGCCGACGGTTCGCTCACCGAGCGGATCTACTTCTCGGGTGTTGTGTTCTCAACGCTCGGCTTCGGCGACATCGTGCCGTTCGGGCCGCTCCGCCTGTTGGTCGCCGTCGAGTCCATCACTGGCCTCATGCTGATCGCGTGGTCCGCGACGCTGACCTACGGGGTTCTCGAACGAGCGAACTTCTCGCCTCTGGCCAAGCGTGAGGCTGAACGGAGCTCCGGGCGCCGATAGCGGCACGTGGCTGGACGGTCGTCACAGAGGGCCCTTCCACACGTCAAGTCGCCTACGCGTTGGCTTGCATCGAATCGAGGAACGAACGCAGCGCCCTCCTGAGCAGCTCGGGCTGATCGAGCCAGATCATGTGCTGTGCTCCAGGGATCGTCTCCGATGAGCCGCGTGGCAGCAGTTCCGCAAGCTGGAGCGTGGGCCAGGCGGGCCTGATGTCGCGCTCGGCCAGGACGAAGTGCGTTGGTGTCTCCAGCCGAGCGAGGTCGGCGAGCAGGGACGGCCGGGTGATGGACCGCCTCCACCATGCGTTGCTCTCCGCATTGACGCGAGGATCGCACGGGTGCGGCTGCTCGGGTAGAGGCTCGCCGATGGTCTCGCGATTGTGTCGGTATGTGGTGCTCCACTCACGGTCATTCACCAAGCGGCCGCCGGCGAGTCCGATGATGGCTCGGCTGTGCTGTGGTTTTGTCAGCGCATAGAGGAGCGCTAGATCGACGCCAGCGGAGTGGCCGACGATGATCCAGCGATCGACGGCGTACGCGTTTCGGACCGCTTCCAGGTCGATGACCGTCTGGCCGAAGTCGTACGGCGGCGTGAACGAACTGCGGCCGCAGCCGCGTTCTTCGAAGCGGATCACCCGGAAGCGATCGGAGAGCATCGCGCTGACCGGTCCGAGATAGTCGCAACAGCCCGGCCCGCCGTTGCACAGCAGCAGTGGCGGGCCTTTGCCCTCCGACGCCGTCCAGATCCGGGCGTCGCCGCTCTGGATGGATCTCTCGATCACGCCCGCTTAGACCGCCGGGGAGGTGCTCGCCGTGGCCTCGGGCTCGACCGACCGCACGTGCAGCTCTTGGAGCTGGGCCTCGTCCACCGAGGACGGGGCCTCGGTCATCAGGTCAGCCCCGGTCTGCGTCTTGGGGAAGGCGATGACGTCGCGGATGTTGTCGGTGCCGGCGAGGTGCATGACCACGCGATCGAGGCCGAACGCGATGCCGCCGTGGGGCGGAGCACCGAAGCGCAACGCCTCGAGCAGGAAGCCGAACTTGGCCTCCGCTTCGGCATCGTCGAGCCCGAGCAGGCCGAAGACCTTTTGCTGCACGTCGCGGCGGTGGATACGGATCGATCCGCCGCCGATCTCGCTGCCGTTGCACACCATGTCGTACCCATCGCTGAGGATGCCCAGCAGCGTCTGCGTGTCGCCCGCGTCGGCACCGAGGAACCGATCGACCTGATCGTCTCTCGGCGCGGTGAACGGGTGGTGCAGAGCCTTGTACCGCCCACCCGACTGACCGTCTCCTTCGTCGTACTCGAACATCGGGAAGTCGACAACCCACAGGAACGCCCAGTGCCCGTCCTCGATCAGGTCGAGGTCCTTGGCGACCTTGAGGCGGAGCTCGCCCAGCGCCTTGGACGCGGTGTTGTAGCCATCGGCGCCGAAGATCACGGAGTCGCCCGGCTCGAGCTTGAGCCTCTCCTTGAGCTCGGCGGTGATCGGCTCGATGAACCGCGCGATGCCGGTCTCGAAGCCCGAGTCGGTCACCTTGGTCACCGGTGCGCCGCCCGCGCCGAACTGCTTGACGAACTCCGCGTAGCCGTCGGTTAGCTTGCGTGTGAGCTTCTCGGCACCGCCGGGCACGCGGAACGCCTTGACCACGCCGCCGTCGCGTGTGGACGGGTGCCCCCCGGTTCCAGACGAATCGGGGTTCTTCGCGAGCGCCTGCTGGAAGACCTTGAAGTCGGTCTTGGCCGCCAGGTCGCTGATGTCCACGAGCTCGAGGCCGAACCGCAGGTCGGGCCGGTCGCTGCCGTAGCGGTCCATCGCCTCCTGCCAGGTCATGCGTGGGAACCTGGGCACCTCGACGCCGAGGACCTCCTTCCACAGCGTGCGCGCGAAGGCCTCCATCGTGTTGAGCACGTCCTCGCGCGTGACGAAGGCCATCTCCAGGTCGATCTGGCTGAACTCGGCCTGCCGATCGGCACGCGGGTCCTCGTCGCGGAAGCAGCGGCAGATCTGCATGTACCGGTCGGCGCCGGCGACCATGAGGATCTGCTTGAACAGCTGCGGGCTCTGCGGCAGCGCGTAGAACTCACCGGCCTGCAGGCGGCTGGGCACGAGGAAGTCTCGCGCGCCCTCGGGCGTGCTGCGGCACAGGTTCGGCGTCTCGACCTCGATGAAGCCCATCGTGTCGAAGAAGTCGCGCGCGACCTTGGTCACGCGATGCCGCGTGCGCAGCATGTTCTGCATCGCCGGGCGGCGCAGGTCGAGGTAGCGGTGCCGCAAGCGCAGCTCTTCTCCCGGTAAATTCTGCTCGTCGCCGGGCTGGAAGGGAGGCGTGTCGGCCTTGGCCAGCACCTCGAGCTTCTCGACCACCAGCTCGATCTCGCCGGTGGGCAGCTTTGGGTTGGGCCCGCCGTCGCGCTTGCGGACGACGCCCTTCACGGCGATCACGTCCTCGGCCCGCAGCTTGTCGGCGGCTTCAACGATCTCGTCACGAACGTCGGCGGGCACGTCTTCCTTATCGAAAACCAGCTGGGTCAGGCCGGTGTGGTCGCGCAGGTCGATGAAGACCAGGCCGGTGCCGTGGTCGCGGTAGTTGTTGACCCAGCCGGCCAGGTGCGCGGTCTCGGAGGCGTGTTCGATGCGGAGTTCGCCGCAGGCGTGCGTGCGCTGGAGCATGGTGATTCCCTTCCTCGGAATGGCCCCCGAGTTCGATCGGGCGGCAACTGTAGGGGAGGGGAGAAGTTCACCACAGCGCGACTGGGGCACAGACAAGATCAACACAGGGCGGAGCGGAAGTGGAGCAGAGGGGGTGCTCGTCCTTCCGAGCCGCGGGCGTGAGCACGCGGACCCACGCCCGGTCGTCCCGGCGGTGCGATCACGGCCCGCGCCGGCCCGGGCGCGGAATCGTGCGGCACGGTCGGGGAGCGCAACGGGGCGGTGGGAGAGCGCAGCGGGGCGGCCGGAGAGCCCGGCGGCACGGTCGAAGAGCCCGGTGGAGCGGTCGGGGAGCCCGGCGGGACGGTTGAAAGACCCGGCCGCCCGATTATCCGGACCGGGCTACGCCAGGAATGCCCATACCAGGCCGATTCTCGCCGTTCCGGGCCGCTCGCACTCCTGGGTGGTCCGAGAAGGCGGGCCGCCGTGCCGTGATCAGCCCGGGCCGTCCGCCGCGGCGGAGAATCCCAGCTCGTCCAGCAGGTCCTCGATCGGTCGATAGCCCCGCAGGTTCTGGCGGAGCCACTCGAGCGGGGGCATCGAGCCGATGGCCTGGCGTGCGTTGGGCATGAGGCGGTCTCGCAGGTTGGGCTCGATCAGGATCGCCTCGATCGCCAGCAGTTGCGTGTCGCGGTCGCCCTCACGCAGGCGGCGTTCGAGCTCGATCGCCCGATCCTCGCCGTGATAGGTCGCCAGGATGCCAAGGGTCCGAGCCCACGCCACGGTGGCGTTCATCGGCTCGACCGACCGGACCGGCTCACGGAAGTGCTCCGGCAGGAGTTCCACCTCCGCGTGCCGCTGTAGGAGCAGCGCCGCTCGGTCGCGGACGCGGGCGTCGGGATCTTCGAGCGCCTTGACAAACGCCTCGCCGACCTCGGCGCCGCGCGCGAGCGCGGTGAACAGCGCGATCGCCGCGGTCTGGCGCACTACCCAGTCCTCGTCGTCGATCGCCTCGACCGCGGGGCCGGCCGAGCCCTCGGGGTCGTGCCGATCGGACGAGAGCTCCGCCGCGGCCAGCCGCAGTTGTTCGTAGAAGTGGCCGAACAGCGACGGCATGGCCTCGGCAACCTGGGCCGTGAACTCGGGATCGGGTGCGCGATGGTCGTACTCGAACAGGATCAGCACGTCGAGGTACACCGTCTGGTCACCGACACGCCCGCGCTCGATGCGCCCGAGCGCACCCTCGGCCATGACACGCAGGTCCGCATCCTGGAACGGCTGGTTCTGCGCGCCGCGCTGGCCCAGGCGATCCTCGACGATGCCCATGGCGGCGGGGTCGGCCCAGCTGGCGTAGAGCCACGCGATCGAAGAGTCCGACAGCCCGTCGTACACGCGATTGGCCGAACCCACGAACAGCGGCTCGGCGGCGATCGCCGCGCCCAGGACGACCGCGACAATCCATGCGGGCCGGCGCTTGCGTCGATATAGAAGCTTGCGTTTCTGCGCGGTGTGCCCGCACTCCGGGCAGGTGATGGGCTCGAAGCGCTCCAGGGGCGCATCCGCCCCTGGCAGCCCCGCCAGCGCGTATCGGCACCGCGGGCACTCGGGGTCCGTCGAACGCCGGCGGCCGACAACCATGACTACGCCCAGCACGACGATCGCCATGCCGACGAGGACGACCGCGATGCTGATCAGGCCGGCGAGGCTCATAGTGGATTATGGGCCGAGCTCGTGGGCCCAGCGGTTGGTGCAGAAGTCCTCGGCGTCGTGGAGCCAGTCGCTGATGTCAAATTGGTCGAGCCCACGGCGTTCGAGCCGCTCGAATACGACGGGCATGGCCTCTGCCGCGCGGATCGCATCGTCGCGATAGAGGTCTTCAAGCTCGTGCAGGAAGGCTTCACGTTCGCCCTCGTCGCCATGCAGCACGATGTCGCGCGCGAACGCCTCGAGTCGGGTGTTGCGTAGCAGCAAGGCCAACTGTTCGGCGCGGCACGCTCTGGCGTACCTCGTGCGGGGCGCGAGGTCCAGGAGCGCGGCCGCCAGGTCGGGACGGTCGTCGTCCAACGCGACCAGATGGTTGATGCCCGATTCGGTGAGCTGCTGGATCCCGTAGTCCGGGTCGTTGAGCATGGCTACGTACGCCTGGTACAGGGCGTTCTCGGTGTCGTCGTAGATCGGTCCGATGCGCGCGAGGTGCTCGATGATGGCCTCGCGCGCGGCCTGTCGCCGCTCGAGCGCGGGGCTCTGGGACATCTCGATGGCGAACGGAGCGGTCGAGGCCGGGTCGTGCGCATCGGCGGACAGGCGGCCGCCGGTCTCGCGTACGGACCGGTCGGGGTGGCCGTACAGGCTCTGGCCTAATGCGGCCAGGCGTGCCGAATCTGTCGCGTTGTCGAACTGCCAGCGCGCGCTCATGAGCACGTGCACATCCATTTCGGCCAATCGATGGCGTCCGGAACCAGTCGCCTTCTTGATCGCGCCCTCGGTCATCACGCGGAGCGTGTGGTCTGGGAATGGGCTTCCTGCTTGCGCGTGGTTGACGAGCTTGATCGCCAAGCGTCTACGCACCTCCTGGTCGTTGCTGTTGGCGTAGATGATCGCCAGGGCGTGATCGGGCAGCAACGGGTACGTGCGCTGCCCGAGATCCGTCGGCCAGGGCAGGACGATGATCGCGACCGCCGATGCGGCGAAGACGCCCAGTGCCTTCCATCGCCGACGCCTGGGGTGTAGGTCGAGCGTGTGCCGCGCTTGGTAGCCGCACTCGGGGCAGGGTGGGTGTTGGTCTTGCTCAACGCCTGACAGGTCGTACCAGCAGCGGCGGCAGTGTGGACCTTCGACCCTCCGGCCCCGCCAGACCAACATGCCCACGCCCAGAACGGCCAGGCCGAGCACGCCCACGAGCACGTTGACGAGGTTCGCGAACACCATGTTGAGGAAAGGGTAGCACCCGGCGATGGCGGGTTGTCCACGGCGGGCTCGCACCTCGGTCGGCGCGGGCAGGATCAGCGGCAACGCGCTGGGCACGCTCTCGATGACCATGCGGCCCTGGCCATCGCAGGCCGCGCGCTCGATCTCGCCGTCGATCTGCAGGTCCTCGAGCATCTCGTCGCTCGGATCATGATCGTGCATCGTGAATTCGATGCGTCGGCCCTGGGCGTAGCGGGCCTGCGGGTGCTTCACGTGCAGGCCCAGGCGGGCGAGCGCGACCCAGCCGAGCAGGCTTGCGGTGTTGCTGGCGGGCAGGAACATCGCGTCCAGCAGGCCGTCCGTGCGTGTGGCGTGGCGGGCAAGGTCGAGCTTGAGCGGATAGCGCGGGCCGACCGCGACGATGAGGCACCCGCGGCGGTCACTGGCAAGCTCGGTGCCATCCACGGCCACACTCAGTCGGCCGATTTTTGGTCGGAATGCGCGCTCGACGGTAGGGCGGACGAAGAGCAGCTTGCTCGTGGTGCCGGTGCGTGCGCGGGCGACACGGTGGAGGATTGCGGCGTCGGGACCCGTCGTCAGCATGAGCGCAAAGTGGACGCTTCCAGAGCCATCCGGGTGGTGCACCGTACCGAGATCGCTCCGCATCGTCGACGCGCCTTCGCGGAACGCGTCCAGAGCGTCGAGCGTGCTCGACACGCGTGGCTTGTGGCCGAGCTCGCGGGCGATCACGTTCTCGGTACCCAGCGGCGCCAGCAACGTGGGGATGCCGCGGCCCTCGTTCGCGGCGGTGAGCGCGGGCAGCGCGTGATGGATGGTGCCGTCGCCGCCAACCAGAACGACCGCGTCAAGCCGATCGAGCGCGCCCTCGGCGGTCGCCAGATCGAGCGGCAGGTCGGTCAGGTCGTAGCGTTCGCGAAGCTCTGCACCTCCCGCCACGCGGGCGCGCAGCCGGGCGACGAAGTCTGGCCCCCGGCCCTTGCCGGAGAAGCGGTTGTGCAGGATGCCGACGCGAGTGGGGCGGGGCATGAACGGGGAGGATAGGGGATCGATACGCCTGCAAAGATGGCGCGAAGGCTTCATTTCGATGGGAACCAAGCGTGAGGTATCTACCCTCCCGCCATGCCCAATGAGACGCACGCCAGGAACCTCTCACTCGACACTTCACGCTGCCTTTCTACAGCGGTTCACGAACACGGGCTCGACCCCGACCTTCTCGCCCCCAATGGCCCGGCGGCCAAGGCGGCCGCAGCGCTGACCGAGCGTCTGGAGAGCACCCGAGGCACCGGCTGGGAGCGCTGGCGGCTGCTGGCCGAGGGCCCGATGCGTGAAGATCATGTGAAGGGCGTCAAGGCCATCGCCGAGAAGTACGCCGGCATGCTCGATAACGTCGTCGTTCTGGGCATCGGCGGGAGCGCCCTTGGCAACATCGCGCTGCAGAGCGCGCTCAACCCGCTCACGCACAACCTGAAGGGTGATCGCACGAACCCACGCCTCTTCGTGCTCGACAACGCCGACCCGGTGCCGTTCCACGAGACGATGTCGCTCATCACCAGCGAGGATCCTAAGTTCGATCGCACGCTCTTCGTCGTCATTTCCAAGAGCGGCGAGACCGCGGAGACGGCCGCCCAGTTCCTGATCGTGCGCGACATTCTCCAGAAGGCCCGCGGCGATGGCCACGCCGATCGGTTGATCGCGGTGACCGATCCCGAGAAGGGCACGATGCGACGCCTCTGCGACGCCGCGGGCTATGCGACGCTTCCCGTGCCCGAAGGCGTCGGCGGCCGCTTCAGTGCGCTCAGCCCGGTGGGGCTCATCAGCGGCGCGCTCTGCGGCATCGACATCGACGAGCTGCTCGACGGCGCCGCCGCGATGGAACAGGCGTGCCGCAGCGGCGACCTGCACGGCAATCCCGCTGCCTTGCTGGCGACCGTGCTCGTCGAGCTCGGCCAGCGGCAGGGCAAGACAGTCCACGTCATGATGCCCTACGCCAACCAGCTCTACCTCATGGCCGACTGGTGGCGGCAGCTGTGGGCCGAGAGCCTGGGCAAGATCGTTCGCGGCGTGCAGGGCGTGACCTACGCCGGCTTTACGCCCGTCAAGGCGCTCGGTGCGACCGACCAGCACAGCCAAGTGCAGCTGTACCGCGAGGGGCCCAACGACAAGGCCATCATCTTCCTCGAGGTCGAGAAGTTCTCGAGCGACGTCACGATTCCCGCCGGCCTCGGCGAGGACGCACTGGCCTACCTCGAGGGCTCGAGCCTCGCCAAGCTCTTGAGCGCTGAGAAGAAGGCCACCGAGTTCGCGCTAACCGAGAGCCGCCGCCCGAACCTGACCATCAGGTTCCCCGAAGTCACGCCCCACACCGTCGGCCAGTTCATGATGCTCTGGCAGGTCGCCACCGCGTACGCCGGCCTGATGCTGGGTGTTGATGCGTACGACCAGCCCGCCGTCGAGCTTGGCAAGAAGGCGACGTTCGCGTTGATGGGCAAGCCGGGCTTCGAGGAACTTGCGGCGCGGCTCAAGATGTAGGGCACCGGTCTAGGGGCACCCCGCTGCGAACTCCGCGTTGAAGCACGTGAAGTCTGCCACCGTCAGCAACCCATCGCAGTCGCAGTCGGCTCGCAACGATCCGGCAAGAAACGCCGCATTGAACGCGACGACGTCGGCGGGACTGAGCATGCCATCGCCATTGAAGTCTGCCCAGCACCGAGCGATCTGGCTGGTCCAGACCTGGATGTTGCCGGCCGGATCGGTGCCGATGCCGGCAACGAACCCGGTGTCGCTCATGCCATCCGCGCTCGTGAGCGTCCAGCCCGCGGCATTGGTCTGCCCGTAGACGGTGATGATCTCGGTCTGCAGGTCACGCATCGCGCCGCAGCGTTGGGTCCAGATCCACGCGCGCGTCGTGCCTGTCGCATCGTCGCCAAGGCCGACGACGATCGAGCCGTCCGTGTTGGTTGCCATCGCGAACGAGAAGAGGCCGCCGGGCAGCGTGCCCAGCGAGACCATGCCCGTCGCCGCCGTCCAGCGGAAGGCTTGCGGAAGCCCGGCAGCATCAAGGCTGAAGCCCACGACGGTCGATCCGTCCGAGCTGATGTCCGCGGCGTTCGACACGGAGGTCGCGGTGCTCAGGACGCCCAGTGGTGTGAGCGCCCCGGTCGCGAGGTCGTGCCTGAACGCTTCGGGGCCAGATGCGGTGTTTCCATCGCACGCCGTGAACTGCCCAGAGGCATCAACTGCGACAGCGATGGACGAGTTGGGTCCTCCCGGAAGATCGCCGATCACGATCGGGCCAACGCCGATGGGCAGCGTGAATGCTTGGACGGCGTTGCCCATCGGGGTCGCAACGATCAGATCGCCGACGAGCGCGCCCGGGATTCCTGGAGATGGCACCGACACGTCCGACAAGCGTGGTTGCGCCGAGGCCGGGGCGATCAGCCCGGTGAGATCGATCGTGCCGGCGGTAGGCGTCCAGAAGAACGGTGCACGGGTGCCACCCGAGACGTTCATTGAACCAATCAGCCCGGTTCCATCAGCGGTCAGAGCTTCGGGAAAGATGGTCGAGAACCCTGGCGCGGGTGTCGCACCAAGGACAACGCCAGCTGCCGGATCCCAGATTGTGACGGCCGAGGCGCTGATGCCCACGGCCACGATCTGGTTTTGGCGAGAGACCTTCACGTTCGAGGAGAATTGCGTGCCGGGTGGCGCGGCCGACCCAACGAATTGTCCGAGCACAGTCGGGCAGACAGCGAGCGGAGCGAGACACGCGGCGGCAGCAACGAGCCTGATCATGATGTTCCCCTTCCGGCGGCGGTTCGATTCGCATCGCCGCCATCTTCCACGATACCCGAAACCGTGGCCCAATCCGATGGGGAATGCCCGTCCGCGCTACGCTCGCGCATGGCCAATGCCCACACGCTCTGCACCGTTTCTGACCTGCCCGTCGACCAGCCCATGCTGCACATCGACCGCCAGCGCATCATCGGCGAGCGGATGATGATCAGTGCGATCACGCTGCACGCGGGCTTCGAGGTCGCCAGCCACAGCCACGAGAACGAGCAGATGGTGGTCATGCTCGAGGGCAGCGCGGAGTTCACGGTTGGTCAGGGCGATGCGGCCGAGACGGTTGTGGTCGAGGCCGGCCAGGTGCTGGTGCTGCCGCCGCATCTGCCGCACGCCTGCCGCGTAGCCGAGGGGTGCAAGTTGCTGGATCTGTTCAGCCCGGTGAGCGAGAAGACAGGCGTCGACGCAGGCGGGTGAGGCGTTCGTGGCGCATCCCTATGGTGTGCCATGACTAGCACCGCCGCCCGTCTCGCCCGCAGCGCCACCGTCGCAGCCCTGTCCCTCGCCTCGGTCGCGATCGGACAGGAATTCGCCCCTTACCAGTCGCTGCCCGAGGATCCGCGGCTCATCCGTGGCACGCTCGAGAACGGCCTCGACTGGGCCATCCTGCCCAATGCCGAGCCGCCCGGCCGCGTCGAGCTCTGGCTGCACGTCCATAGCGGGTCGCTCAACGAGGACGACGACCAACGCGGCCTGGCGCACTTCCTCGAGCACGTGGCCTTCGGTGGCAGCACGAACTTTCCGCCCGGCACGGTCCGCCCGTTCTTCGAGGGGCTGGGCCTCTCCTTTGGTCGCCACCAGAACGCCGTCACCGGCTTTGACCGCACGGGCTACACGATCAGCCTGCCAGACAACGAGGCGGCCACGTTGGAAGCCGGGCTCACGTTCTTGAGCGATGTTGCGAGCAATCTGCTCCTGCCCGAGGAGGTCATCGAGCAGGAGCGGGCGATCATCCTTGAAGAACGCCGCGCATCACTGTCGCCGCAGCAGCGCGTGCTATATGAGGTGATCGAGCGCATCGCGCCGGAGAGCCAGTTCGGCCAGCGCATCCCGATCGGCACGATGGAAGTTCTGACGACCGCCGGCCGCGAGCCCATCAAGCGCTATTACGACACGTGGTACGTGCCCAGTAACATGACGCTGCTCGTCGTTGGAGATGTTATCGCCGAGGACGTAAGGCCGATGGTCGAGACGATGTTTGGGCAGCGCGAGTTCGTGCCGCGCCCCGAGCCTCGGGATGCCGGCGTGCGTGCGACCGACGGCCTCCGTGCCATCGTGGCCAGCGATCCCGAGGAGACGCGCGAAGAGGTTGGGATCAACTTCATCGATGTGCCGGGCGAGTCGACGACGACGGTGGGTCAGTACCGCGACGACCTGGTGCAGTCGCTGGGCAACTCGATGATGAACGATCGGCTGAGTGAGGGCGTGCAAGACGGCCGGCTCAGCATGCTCAGCGGCAACGTGAGCACGGGCGACTTCGCCGGCGCTATCCGCTGGACGCAGGCGACCGGCCGCAGCGAGAACGGCCGTTGGCAAGACGTGTTGAAGGAGATTGGGCGAGAGGTCCGGCGGGCCACGCTCCACGGCTTCACCGACCAGGAACTCGACGACGCGAAGCGCCGGCTGATCGCGATTGCCGAACGCGCGGTTGCGGCTGAGCCGACGCGGCCGAGCCGAGGCCTGCGCGGTAGCCTGGTCGAGGCGCCCGCCCGCGG
>CALCCF010000097.1 GCA_937899905.1 uncultured Phycisphaeraceae bacterium | reverse complement strand
GCGAGGAACAGCGCACATCGGCCGATCTCGTTGGTCTGCGTCTGGCGAGTGGCGACCGCCTCGGCGATCCGGGGGCCGTACTCGTCGACCGTCGCCCGGAGCGCAGCGCGGAGTGCGGCGCGGTCGGCGGGCGACCGGTGATCGGGGGTGACCGTGCGGTACCAGGGGCGGAGCTCGGCGGCGAGACCGTCGAGCACGAGGTCGTGCAACGCGGCGAACAGCAGCACCGGGAGGCGTTGGTCGGGCGGCGCGTGGTGGAGGAGGCCGGCGAGCGACCGATCGGCGGCCACGACCTCGGCGAGTGCGGCGTTCAAGGGTGCTCGCGACCTCGACGCCTCGGCGCTCTCTCGGAACCGCTGCGCCAGCTCGGCCTGCTCCCAGGGGTCTCGCACGCTGGGAGGGTACGTCGCCGTGCCAGGCGGACCGACGAATCGTCGGGAGCGGCGGCGTCGGGCGCCGGTACTCTCGACTCACGTGACCGACCTGATCGCCGACCTCGAGGCGCGGAACCTGATCCACGACTCCACCGATCGCGAGGCGCTGCGCCAGAGCGTCGCCGCCGGACCGGTCGGCATCTACTACGGCTGCGACCCCACAGCGGACAGCCTCCATGTCGGCAATCTCATCGGGTTGGTGGTCCTGCGACGGTTCCAGGACGCCGGACACCAGGCGATCGCCCTCGCCGGCGGTGCCACGGGAATGGTCGGTGATCCCGGCGGTCGCTCCGAGGAACGGAACCTCCTCGACCAGGAGACGCTCGACCACAACGTGGCACGGATCAAAGGGCAACTCGGGCGGATCGTCGACCTGAGCGATCCGGCGCGCGGCATCCTCGTCGACAACCGCGACTGGACCGAGCCGATCACCGTGCTCGAGTTCCTCCGCGACGTCGGCAAGCACGTCACCGTCAACCAGATGCTCGCTCGCGAGAGCATCAAGGTGAGGATCGAGTCCGAGCACGGGATCTCGTTCACCGAGTTCTCCTACATGCTCCTGCAGGCCAACGACTACCTCCATCTGCACGACGCACACGGCTGCTCGATCCAGATCGGTGGGTCCGATCAGTGGGGCAACATCATCTCGGGTGTCGACCTCATCCGACGGAAGCGCCACGCGGCGGTGCATGCGTTCTCGTGGCCGCTGCTCACCGCCTCGGACGGATCGAAACTCGGCAAGACCACGGGTGCCCGCACCTGGCTCGATCCCGAGAAGACCAGCCCGTACGCGCTCCGACAACACTTCGTCCAGACGGCCGACGACGACGTACGCCAACAGTTGCTCACGTTCTCGCTGCGTCCGATCGCCGAGATCGAGGAGATCGCGGCGGCCCACCTCGAGGCCCCACAGCGGCGCGAGGCCCAGCGCACGCTGGCTCACGACGTCGTGTCGCTGGTCCACGGCGAGGGCGCAGCGGTGGCGGCCGCCGACGCCGCTGACCTGCTCTTCACCTCCGATCCCACCGGTGCATCGGAGGAGGCGTTCGACGTACTGGCCGGCGAGATCCCCTCGAGCCGGATCGCCGCCGGCGATGTCGGTGACCCCGTGGCGACACTCGTGGCCACCGGACTCGCGTCGTCGAACGGCGACGCCCGACGGGGTCTCGATCAGCGGGCGTTCTCGGTGAACGGAGCCAAGATGGACGAGGGCACCGACCTGGCTGTCGTCGAGCGGCTGCACGGCCGCTACCTCTTGCTGCGCAAGGGAAAGAAGTCCCACCACCTGGTCGAAGTTTTTTCCTGACGCCGGGTTGTGCGGCCCCACCCGCAGCGTTAGCTTTGTTCTTCGCCTCACGGAGGGAGTCCCTCCGGAAAGGCACCGCCGAGCGGCTCGATCGAGACCTCGGCCAGCACGGCAAGACCGCCCGGTTCCGGCCTCCGGCCCACCCCGGGGCGCTTGCCCGCAGAGCTTCGGCTCCTTGAAAACGGAAGAGAAGACAGAACGCCAGTGCGGGCCGTTCGAGGTCGCATCACCTCCGGGTGGGGCGGCTGGGTCGAACGGTCTGTCAATTCTGCTGTCGGCGACCCAGCCGACGGCAACACGAATACTGGTCGGTCGACACGAGGCGCTCCGGCGTCTCATTCATTGATCGATCATCCAGCCAGAGTCGTCGGAGCCGGCATTCCACCGGAGTCGATGGCACTGTCTGACAATCGTTCTGGTCCGAGCGCTCGCTTCGGCGGGTCACGAGGACCGGACACACTTTTGTTGGAGAGTTTGATCCTGGCTCAGGATGAACGCTGGCGGCGTGCTTAACACATGCAAGTCGAACGAAGTCCATGGAGCTTGCTCCGGACGACTTAGTGGCGAACGGGTGCGTAACACGTGAGAAACCTGCCCCGGACTCTGGGATAACAGTTGGAAACGACTGCTAATACCGGATACCTCCGCTCAGTCGCATGGCTGAGCGAAGAAAGGTCCGCCGGTCCGGGAGGGTCTCGCGGCCTATCAGCTTGTTGGAGAGGTAACGGCTCACCAAGGCATCGACGGGTAGCTGGTCTGAGAGGATGATCAGCCACACTGGAACTGAGACACGGTCCAGACTCCTACGGGAGGCAGCAGTGGGGAATCTTGCACAATGGGCGCAAGCCTGATGCAGCAACGCCGCGTGCGGGAAGACGGCCCTAGGGTTGTAAACCGCTTTCAGGAGGGAAGAAAATGACGGTACCTCCAGAAGAAGGTGCGGCCAACTACGTGCCAGCAGCCGCGGTGACACGTAGGCACCAAGCGTTATCCGGATTCATTGGGCGTAAAGAGCTCGTAGGCGGTTCGGTAAGTCGGGTGTGAAAATCCAAGGCTCAACCTTGGGACGCCACCCGATACTGCTGTGACTCGAGTGCGGTAGGGGAGCGGGGAATTCCTGGTGTAGCGGTGAAATGCGCAGATATCAGGAGGAACACCAGTGGCGAAGGCGCCGCTCTGGGCCGTAACTGACGCTGAGGAGCGAAAGCATGGGTAGCAAACAGGATTAGATACCCTGGTAGTCCATGCCGTAAACGTTGGGCACTAGGTGTGGGTCTCAACCAACGAGATCCGCGCCGTCGCTAACGCATTAAGTGCCCCGCCTGGGGAGTACGGTCGCAAGACTAAAACTCAAAGGAATTGACGGGGGCCCGCACAAGCAGCGGAGCGTGTTGCTTAATTCGATGCAACGCGAAGAACCTTACCTGGGTTTGACATGTAGGGAAAAGCTCTAGAGATAGGGTGTCCTTCGGGGCCTTACACAGGTGGTGCATGGCTGTCGTCAGCTCGTGTCGTGAGATGTTGGGTTAAGTCCCGCAACGAGCGCAACCCTTATCCTGTGTTGCCAGCAAGTAATGTTGGGGACTCACAGGAGACTGCCGGGGTCAACTCGGAGGAAGGTGGGGATGACGTCAAGTCATCATGCCCCTTATGCCCAGGGCTGCAAACACGCTACAATGGCCGGTACAATGGGCTGCGATCCCGCGAGGGTGAGCGAATCCCACCAAAGCCGGTCTCAGTTCGGATTGGAGTCTGCAACTCGACTCCATGAAGCCGGAGTTGCTAGTAATCCCGGATCAGCACGCCGGGGTGAATACGTTCCCGGGCCTTGTACACACCGCCCGTCACACCACGAAAGTCGGTAACACCCGAAGCCGGTGGCCCAACTCTTTGAGAGGGAGCCGTCGAAGGTGGGATCGGTGATTGGGGTGAAGTCGTAACAAGGTAGCCGTACCGGAAGGTGCGGCTGGATCACCTCCTTTCTAAGGAGTGCTTTCTCGTTCGATGGTCGACACACGTTCGACCCGTCCGAGACACACCTGTTGGTGCACTGGTGCGTCGTCATGATCGACCGAGCGAGGGTCGACAGGGATTCGGTCCCTCCCCTCGCCACGGGGTCTCGGCGGCACCGTCTTCTCTTCCGTTTTGAAGGAGTCGACGACTCGATCCTTCGCTCCTTGAGAACTGCAGAGCAAGCACGAGCATCTTTTTGGGCGGCCCTCGAGGCCGCCCTGTACGAGTAGACGTCACCCTCGGGTGACGTCGATCCGAACGAGATAGATCTTGTTCTTTCCAAGCTACAAAGAGTCAACGGTTGATGCCTTGTCGCCAAGAACCGATGAAGGACGTGAGTGACTGCGAAAAGCTGCGGGGAGCCGTCGACTGGGCTTCGA
>CALCCF010000096.1 GCA_937899905.1 uncultured Phycisphaeraceae bacterium | reverse complement strand
GGCGTGGTCTCGGGGCTGCCGAACATGACGCCGATCTTCTCGCGGATCTGGTTGATGAAGATCACCGTGCAGTTACTGCGGGCGATGATGCCCGTGAGCTTACGCATCGCTTGGCTCATGAGACGGGCCTGCAAACCGACATGGCTGTCGCCCATCTCGCCCTCGATCTCGGCACGGGGAATCAAGGCCGCGACCGAGTCGACCACGATGATGTCCACGGCGTTCGAGCGCACCAGCAACTCGCAGATCTCCAGGGCCTGCTCACCCGTGTCGGGCTGGCTGACCAGCAGGTCGTCGATGTTCACGCCCAGGCGACGGGCCCAGGACGGGTCGAGCGCGTGCTCGGCGTCGATAAACGCCGCGACGCCGCCGTCCTTTTGCGCGTGGGCGGCGACCGTGAGCGCGAGCGTCGTCTTACCGCTGGACTCGGGGCCGAACACCTCGACGCTGCGGCCGCGTGGGATGCCGCGTCCGCCGAGCGCCAGATCCAGCGACAGCGCGCCGGTGCTGATGCCCGGGATGTTCATCGCGGCGTTTTCGTCCAGGCGCATGATCGCGCCCTTGCCGAAGTTGCGTTCGATCTGCCCAACAGCCAGGTTCAATGCCTTGGCCTTCTCAGGATTCGTCTCGGTCTTCGCGGGAGCGGTGGGGGCTTGGGTCTTCGCCTCGCTCTTGGGATCACCCTTCGAGTTGTCCTTCTCGGGGGCGACGACCTCAACCGCGCCATCGGTCTTCGAGCGCGACGCGGGAGCGGAACCGGCGGGAGCCTTCGTGCGTGCCATGGGGCACCTCCAATTGTCTTCGGCGTGCCGTGGCCTGCGGGGGCTGACCCTGTTTCGGGTTCCCCAGCCGGGCGTCACACCGCTGCAGCGCGCGTGGCCTGGGCGTGGTCCACCGTGACCGAATCGAGCCCAGGGGCCGGGGGCGGCGCTGGTCGCGTGCCCGGCTGGCCGAGTGTACCAGAGCCCGAACAGGCCGTCAAGTGTTTGGGATCCGATCTGTATGAAGTTTCGATAAGTACACGATGGAGCGGGCTCTATGCTGCCGTGAGAGCCAAGGAGGAACGCCCATGCCCGAGACGATCACCATCGATGGCCCGTGCCCGCTAACGGCCTACGTCGTCAGCGATACCACCGGCTGGATCATCGAGCCGGGAGCGCCAAAGCGCGATTGGATGGACAAGACGCCCGGCAAGGGCGCGTACCGCTGTCTGCCGCTGGCGATCGCGAACCAGGCCGGCTGGGTGATCCGCTGCCCGGGCACGGTGTCGATGAAATGGACGGGCAAGGACGGCCCCGACGCGCTGACCATCAAGGCGCACGAGGGCCCGCCACACCTCGCCCAGTTCATCGTGAGCCATTTCGGGAGCGGCATCGTCACGTTCCGCTTGCCGTGGTTGTTTCGCACGCCGCCGAAGATCGGTCTTATGGTGCGCGGGCCAACCAACGAGCCCAAGGACTACGCCGTGCCGCTCGATGGCTTTGTCGAGACCGATTGGTCTCCAAGCACGTTCACGATGAACTGGAAGATCATGAAGCGCGGGGTCGACGTCTGGTTCCGCGCGGGCGAGCCGATCTGCATGCTGCAGCCCTATCCACTGGCGTTACTCGAATGGATCGAGCCACAGACCACGCCGATCCATGCCGACAAGCCCGCTGCTCAGGCGTACAAGGCCTGGGCCGACTCGCGCCAACAGGCCATCACGCGCCACCAGGGCGGCGAAGACTCGTGGCAGAAGGATTACCTCAAAGGACAGACGGCCGGGGGCACCGTTGCCCCCGGCCATCATCGCACGCGCTTGAAGCTCGAGGGATTCGGCTCGGGCTGAGACTTCGCTCAATCGCAGCCCGCGTCGAAGGCGTTCTGGAACGCGAGGAAGTCGAACAAACTGAATCTGCCGTCGCTATCGAAGTCGGCGGCAAGGTCGCCTGAGTCGAACGCGTTCTGGAACGCCAGGAAGTCGAACAGCGACAGGCGTCCGTCGCCGTCGAAGTCGGCGGGGCAGTTCGTGCTCTCGAGCGACAAAACCCAGCTGTCATCAACGCCCGCAGGGTTCGTGCCCACACCGGCGATGGTGCGGCCATCCGCCGAGATCGCGGTGGCCTCGGTCAGCGTCCAACCAAGCAGATCGATGCCCAGCCCGCGAGCAAAGTCGTTCAGGTCTGTGATCCCGGTGTCTTCGGTCCAGATGTATGCGCGGCCGCCGAAGCCAAAGAGGGTGTACGTCCCGACGATGACGCTGCCGTCATCGGACACCGCAAGCGGGAAGCCGCCCGTGCCACCCGCGGGGAAGTCGCCCAGATCGAGCCAGCCGCCGTCTTCGGTCCAGCTGTAGCTGCGGGGCACGTTGCTATCGGTGAATCGGCCGCCGCCGATCAGGACGCTGCCGTCGGGGGTGACGTCGCGGAAGAAGCTGATCGAGGTATCGGCCGGCCCGTCGATGTTTCGTACCGATCCGTCCTCGCTCCAGATCGCGGGGATCAATGGGGCTTCGCCTCCGCCAGGTCGCGTGAAGCCGACGGTGACCGAGCCGTCAGAGTTCGTTCCCGTTGGGATGGCCACGGTCGAGGATGGCGGGATGTCGAGGAACTCGTACCCACCCGACGGCGTCCAGCGGTAGGGGCGTGAGTCGATGAACGAGGTCCCGGCTTCGATCGAGAAGCCCGTGCCGAAGACAGCGCTGCCATCGCCGGTAAGGCGGAGGCGAGTGGTGTCGGGATCGAAGAACGTCCGGCCACCATCCTCGAAGATCTGCGGGATCTCGGTGAAGCCGGAGTCCTCGGTCCAGAAGTATGCGCGGAGCGGGTTGGTGGGAGAACCAGAGCCGACGATCGTCTGGCCGTCCGCGGACATGTCGAACACCGAGGTGACGCACTCACCAATCACGGCGAACGGCTGGATGCCATCACCGCGGTACCAGGTGTAGCCCTGCTGTGAATCGCAGACGCTCGTGCCACTCAGGATCGCGCCGCCGGCAGCGAGCTGGCCGTCGGCCGATATGGCCCGGACGAAGTTGAGCTGCCCACGCGCCCCGGTCGAGCCATCGAGGGAGCCAATCGGGAAGAACTCCTGGCCCTGGGCTGCCGGCGCGGTTGCCAGGGCGAGCCCGGCGGCGAGGCTCAGGAATCCGGCGTGCTTTCGAGTCGAACGGGTCATTTGGGCATTCCTCTCTGTCGTGTCAGGTCGGTCGTATGGGGGAGATATGGGGTCGCTGTCTGTCAGGACATGCTGCCGTGTATTGGCTGGGAAGACGATATGGATACGCCCACAGAAAATTTCTCAGAGATTTTCTGAGTTATGGAAATCCCGCGTCGATCCGCGGCTATAGTCCGTCGTGACCGACACGCCCACATCGGGGTCTGGCATCACCGCGCCCTCGGCGTTTACGGACGCTGGAGGCGGGTTCTTCGGGTCCGAGGTCCATGCGGCGGGGCCTGACCTGTCCGAGGCCGTTCGGGCCGTGCTCGCCGACGTTGGGCTCTCTACCGCCCGCGCCGTGGATGTGGCCGAGCGGCTGAAGATCGACAAGACGCTCGCCTGGCGGCTGACCAAGGTTGCCGAGACAGCCTACCCGTTGTCCGCTCTTGCATCGTCGCCAGCGCCCGCCGGGCTTCGCATCCTGCTGCGGTCCGCGTTGAAGCATGGGCTCTCCGACGCGGGCGCTGCGGCATTGGAACGGGCGATCGGCCAGCTCGAGCGGGTGATCGGCCTGGTGCCCGAGGGTCGATCGGGCCTGATCTCCGCGATCGCCGGCGCGACGTCCCAATCCGAAGCAGCCGATCGCGAAGCGCGACGGAAGATCTACCAAGGCGCAATGCACGTCTTCGGCATGCGCATCGGCGTTGGTTATTCGTGTGAGATTATCACGCCGTCGGCAACGGATCCGATGTCGTGCGACTCGGCCACCGTGAGTGGGTGGGCGGAGCTTCGGCGCGTTCGTCCGGGCTCGCCGATGTTGCTCACGGCGTTTGCGTCGGCGCTTGCCGGCGACGAGAGCGCCGCCCGATGGGCTGGTTCGTTCCGCACGCTTGAGAACGAGCACTCGGACGACTTTGGCGATTACGTCTTGCCTGAGTTCTCGACCCAGCCGCTTCCCGCGCTCGACATCGAGCCGCGGGACAGACAGGTCCTGGTCCGACTGCCGGGTGAGCTTCCGAGCCTCACCGATTCGGTTGATTTGTTCATGGCGCACCGCTCAACCGAGACGTACATGCGCTACGCCGCGAGCGAAGACAAGCCCTACGTGTTCAATCGCTACGCCAGCCGCAGCGCCCGGAAGGTTTGGATCAGCGATCTCTTGCTGCACGAAGACGCCTTCCCCGGAGCCCAACCGCCATTCATGACGTTCCATCTCGGCGGGCTTGGCGCGCTCTCGGGCATCGGTTACACGCCCGAGGACTCACTCGATACGCTGGATTCTCAAGCGAAGATAGAGCACGCCGGGCGGGGCATCGACGGCCTGTACTCACCGCACCTCCCGCAGATTCGCGACGTGCTCCGATCAACGTTCCAGAAGCTGGGCTACGACGAGCGAGACTACACCGCGTGGCGGTTCGTGATGGAGTTCGCGGTGCCGGGGACGGTTGCGGTCCGGTGGATCCGCCTGAGCCCAAAGCCCGAGTGAGAGCTCCGGCCGATCGATTCAACTGGTTATCGCTGAGACATGCGCTATTGAATGAAAACGGGAAGGGCGAAAGCCCCTCCCGATTGATCATTCCATCGTGACTCGGTGGCTTCGTGCGATCAGTCGCAGCCCGCGTCGAACGCGTTCTGGAAGCACAGGAAGTCAAAGAGCGAGAGGCGGCCGTCGTCATCGCAGTCGGCGGCGGTATCGCCCGCGTCGAACGCGTTCTGGAAGGCGAGGAAGTCGAAGAGCGAAAGGCGTCCGTCGTCATCGAAGTCGGCGTAGCAGTCGGGTGTCGCGCAACCGGTGCGACGGACGATGCCGCGGGCCTCGATGGCCGGGTCGCCGACGAGCGTAAAGTTGCCACCAACGTACAGGTCGCCATCCCATACGTGCAGGCCGAAGACGCTGGCGAACGAGCCGCTGGTTGCGGGCTGGCTGGCGGCTCCACCGGCGAGCGGAACCCATTCGTCGC
The DNA here is from genome assembly GCA_937899905.1 of uncultured Phycisphaeraceae bacterium. Classification (GTDB taxonomy): domain Bacteria; phylum Planctomycetota; class Phycisphaerae; order Phycisphaerales; family UBA1924; genus JAHCJI01. Next base: position 30,665 of record CALCCF010000096.1, on the reverse strand, counting down.
CTTCAAGCTTGGCGACGTACTGGATGTCTGGAACCGCCGTCCCCGAGACGTACAGGGCCGGGCCGGTGCCGTCGTCCCAGACTTTCAGGTCGGTCACCCGGCCGCCAAACTCCTGGCCGATGGCCGACCACGCGACACCATCCCACTTGTACACGCTCGAGAATGGCTGCCCCGGGGCGAAGACGTCGCTGCCGCCAACATACAGGGCCTCGCCGGTGCCATCATCGAACACGGCCATCGCGTTGATCGACGACAGGAAGTCCTCGGGGTTCAAGCCGCCGCCAACCGCTTCCCATTCGGTGCCGTTGAAGCGACCAAACACGGCGGTGTTGGGCGCGAAGCCGATGCTGTCGAAGCGACCGCCGGCGTAGAGCGCCGGGCCGGTGCCGTCATCGAACATCTGGGCAGCAAAGACCGTGGGGCTGAATCCGCCGGTGATGCCAGAGCCGTCACCGATGGGCAGCCACTCATCGCCGTCCCACTGCGCGAGGTCGGCTCCGAATGTGCCGCCGATCTCGGGCCACGCTCCGCCGATGATCAGGTTTTCGCCCTGCCCGACGTCGCCCGTGGTCATGGCCCAGATGCTCTGCGGCGAGGGCAGTTCGGCCGACATTGAGATCCACTCGGTGCCGTTCCAAGCGGCGATGGAGCGGGTATCGGCGACGCCACCCGCGCTGGCGAAGAAGCCGGCGACAACCAGACGTTCCTCGCCAAGGACCTCAAACGGCATGATGTTGGTCAGAAACCCATTGGTGCTGCCGGTGCTGAGTCCGGGCGTGCCGACTCGGTCCCAGGTGTTGGTGTCGCGATCCCACTGGGCCAGGATCGTCGAGCCCGGTACGCCGCGGACGGCGTTGAACGAGCCGCCGACGTACAGGCGCTCCCCGGTGCCGTCGTCCCAGTTCATCATGGGCTGGATGTAGCCGCGGTCGATGCCGGGCAGGCCCAACGAGCCGTCCCAGACGGAGGTGCACTGGCCGGCGGCGGCGAGCGTGAGGCACGGGATGGTCAGCGAGGCGAGGGCGAAGCGGTTCATGGAGCGGGCTCCCATATTCCTTGGATTTGAGTTTCAGTGTCGGGGTCTGTGGGACAGATGATAAGGGAGATCCGACTCGCGGGAAACAGAAAAACGCCCAGAGTTGGGCGTGAAAAGACGGGAATCGCGGGTTTTATCGGCGGTATGCGTGCCCTCGGGGTCGACCGACTAGCAGCCCGCGTCGAAGGCGTTCTGAAAGCAGAGGAAGTCAAACAGCGTCAGGCTGCCGTCCTCGTCGCAATCCGCCGCCGCGTCGCCCGAGTCGAAGGCGTTCTGGAATGCCAGGAAGTCGAAGATATTGAGGCTGCCGTCGCCGTCGAAGTCGGCGTAGCAGTCCGGAGCCGGGCAGCCGCTGCGACGCACCACGCCGTTGGCAGACTCGCCATTCACCGTGCTGAAGCTGCCGCCGACGTACAGGTCGCCGTGCCAGACGCCCAGGCCGAACGCCGAGCCGCCCTCGGCTCCGCCGTCCACGGTGACCCACTCGTCATCCTGCAATCGCGCGATGCGACCGGCCCCGCTCGTGCTCGTCAGGTACAACGCCGGCCCGCTGCCATCGTCCCACACTTCGAGATCGGTCACGACTCCAGCGATGTCCTGCCCGACGGCCGTCCACTCGGTGCCGTCCCACCTGTACACATCCGCGACCGCGCCAAGACCGGTCGGAAAGAAGCTGCGCCCCGCGACGTACAGGGCGGCACCGCTGCCGTCGTCGAACACTTCGAGCTGGCCCGCGTCGCCGGTGATCGAGGTGCGCGTCAGGCCGGCGCCGACCGGCTCCCACGCTCCGTCGCGGAATCGCCCGAGGAGCGTCGTACCCGTCGCGCCGTCGATCTCATCGAACCGACCGCCCGCATACAGCGCCGGGCCCGAGCCGTCATTGAAGACGATCGTGCCGAACACGTTGGGCGTGACTAGGCCGGTGAGCGGATCGCCGCTACCCACGGCGGCCCAGTTCTCGCCGTCCCATTGCGCGATGCCGCCCGCCGGCCCGCCGCCAATGCTCTCGAACGACCCGCCCACGAAGAGCCGCTCGCCATCGCCGACGTCGCCGGTCGCCATCGCCCACACGGCGTCCGGGGCGGTGAGCCCAGAGCCCATGTTGCTCCAGACAGTGCCGTCCCACGTTGCGATCGACTGCGTGTCGGAGATGCCGCCCGCGCTGGCGAAGAAGCCGCCGGCCACAAGTCGTTCGGTGCCAAAGACGTCAAAGATGGCCATGCTGGTGAGAAAGCCGTTGGTGCTGCCCGTGCTTAGGCCGGGACTGCCAACGGCGGACCACTCGCTGCCATCCCAGCGGCCGATGAGTGTCGTTCCCGCAGCCCCGCCGATGCTGCCAAACGCGCCGCCGGCAAACAGAGCTTCGCCGCTGCCGTCGTCCCAGACCTGGAACGGCTGGACGTACCCGTCATCGACGCCCGGCACGCCGATGGTCGGGTCCCAGACGGGAACACACTGTCCGGCAGCGCTAGCGGCCACAGCGGTCATCGCTGCCAGCGTGATGGCCCGTACGGGGTCTGTCGTGGTCGTGTGCATGATCGTCTTCCCCTCGTCGATTGATGTCCCAGATGCCAGCTTCAGGGCGCACGCCCCCTCGCTGGGTTGTACCGGAGAGGAGACACCCCCGTTTCACGCACGGCGAGACGAGGAACCTGCAGGGCGATCAGACGCAGCCAGTACGCATCTGGAGAGTGGTTTTTGCCGATACCCAGGGCAGGACGGGCGGGTGTGTACTATCGCTCACGAGCTTAGTGGCGACGATATGGGGAAGCCGCTCGCGAATAGGGAGACCGCGCATGACCACCAACGCGACGCCCGAGGGCGCTTCGATCATCGACGGCCCGAATACCACCCGAGAGACCACGCAAGGCATGCTGGTCATCACGCCCAAGGGCCCGAGCATCACCGAGAGTGACTCGACCAGCGTACTCGCAGAGGTGGTCGGCGACGTCGAGCGGTCCAACGGCCGCGTCCTGCTGGACATGGCGCGCGTCGAGTACATGTCCAGTGCCGGCATCTCGATGCTGGTGCAACTGCGTGAAGCCTGCGCGAACGCCGGCGGCTCGCTGGCGATTAGCGGGCTGGCGAGCCCGATCGCGAGCGTGCTCAAGACGACCAAGGTCGATCGCCTGTTCACGATCACCAAGTCGCGCGAGAAGGCGCTGGCCAAGCTCGGCGATTAGCCCGAGTTCAAACAAAGACGCTCAGCGACGGCCCGAGATCCGCCCACCAAGACGCTTGGGCGGAAGCTTCGTTGGCACAACGCCGCCGGGGAACTTGCTCTCGTCGGCGTCCTTCGGCAGCACCTTGCCCATGCGTTCGAGCGTGCGCTGCTTCGAGCGCTCATCGCGCATCGCATCGAGCTCACGTTTCTGCCGCACGGAATCGGGCTCGGGCCCCGGCTCGAAGTCCGGGTAGGCCATGTACGGGATGTGCGTGTTGATTCGCGTCTCGATCTCGGTGAGCAGCTTGCCCTGCTCGGGCGTGACCAGGCTCCACGCGATGCCGCCGCGGCCGGCCCGCGCCGTGCGCCCGATGCGGTGGATGTAGAGGTCCGGGTCCTCCGGCAGGTCGTAGTTGATGACGTGGCTGATGCCCTCGACGTCGATGCCGCGGCTGGCCAGATCGCTGGCGATGAGCACGCCCAGCTTGCCCGTCCGCAGCTTGCCCATCACGCTGTTGCGCCGGCTCTGACGCATGTCGCCGTGGATGGCCACCGCATCGATGCCCTTGCTTTGCAGGAGCTTCTCGAGGTCGTCGACCACGCGCTTGAGCCGGCAGAAGACGACGGTGAGCGCGGGCTCCTCGTGCGTGAGGAGGTGGACGAGCAGCCGCTTCTTGTCCCAGGGCTGCACGGTGAGGTAGTGCTGCTCGACCACGCTGACCGTCAGCGAGCCGGCCGAGGCGACCAGCTTCTCGGGGTCGTTCATGTACTTCCGCGCGAGCTTCTCGATCTCCGGCGTCAGCGTGGCCGAGACGAAGATGGTCTGCCGGTCCTTGGGGCAGACGCCCAGGATCTGGCGGATGTCCTCGCGGAAGCCGATGTCGAGCATGCGGTCGACCTCGTCGAGGATGGCGACCTGGATTCGGTCGAACCGCAGATAGCCGCGGCGCTCCATGTCCATGACTCGGCCTGGCGTGCCGACAATGATCTCGGGCTTCTGGCTTAGGCGCTTGGCCTGCTTCTCGATGGGCTCGCCGCCGTAGACCGCGCACACCTTCAGGCCGCTGTGCTTGCCGAGCGTTTGCAACTCGGCGGTAATCTGTAGCGCAAGCTCGCGGGTCGGTGCCAGAACGAGCGCCGCAAAACCATCGCCCGGATCCACGAGCGAGAGCAACGGCAGGCCGAACGCCGCCGTCTTGCCCGTGCCAGTCTTGGCCTGCCCGAGCACGTCCTTGCCGGTGAGCGCAACGGGGATGAGCATCGACTGGATCATCGTCGGATGGACGAATCCCTCGTCGTCGATGCCATCGAGCACATCCTCGACAAGGTCGAAGTCATCGAAGGTCACCGACGAGTCGAAGATCGTCTCGTCGTCCTTGGTCTTGGACTTCGATGTGGGCTTCGGGCCGGAACTCGACCGCGCGCCCTTCTTCGAGGGCGCTGGCTTCTTGGAGGTCTTGGATGGCTTCTTCGGCGTGGGCAGAGCGATGTCCTCTTCAAAAATCGGATCGGGGCGAGCCGGGCAGACCGCAGGCTGAGATTCAGCGAGAGCTGATCGAATTGACCTTGGTCCGCGTGACGGTGCTACGCCCGCTGGCAGACTTGGATGTGCCTCGCGACGAGCCCGCGCTACGACGGCTCGAGCCGCTGGAACGCGAGGTCTTCTTGGTCGTCTTCTTGCTGGTCTTCTTCGTGGTCTTCTTGGCCGCGGGAGCCTTGCGGACCGTCTTCTTGGTGGTTTTCTTGGTCGTCTTCTTGGCGGTCTTCTTCGTGGTCTTCTTGGCGGTCTTCTTAGCCATTGGGCTCCCCAGTGCGGCGTGTGCCGCGGGCGTGCGCACCCTCACATCGAGGGCCATGATGCTAGCACGGACGCCTACGCGTTTTCGGCCTCGGGCCTCTTGAAGAACATCGAACCGAAGGTGTACCGGGCCTGGGGGTGCTTGCGATTCAGCGGATAGCGGTCGCCCGTGTCCACGAAATCCCCGCCGACGAGCGGGAGCCCGATGAGGTCACCGAGCTTGTGAGCGTCTTCCATGGTCCGCATGGGAGCTTCCATCGGCCCGTGTTCGCCGAAATCGAAGGTGATGCACAGCATGCCTCCGGGCCGAACGAGCCCGCCCATCCGGCTGGCGACCCGCTCCTGCTCGGGCGGCAAGATGTGCTCGATGACGCTAAAGCAGTACACGCGGTCGAAGCCGGCCTCGGGCGCGCCCAGATCGGCCGCCGATGGACCCTCCTGCCCAAGGTTGGTCGTTCGGCAATCGAGATCCAGGCCCTGCCGGCTCGCCGCATCCATGCTCTGCTGGGTCATCGTCGGATCAATATCGAGGCACACGACCCGATCACCGAGGCTGCCCATATAGAAGATGGGCAGGGTCATCGCGCCGCCGACGTCCAGGCAGTGCAGCTTGCGGCCCTGCTCGCGGGTCGGCCCGCTCGCGCCCGTGAGCGCAAGCCCTCGGCTGTACTCCCACATCTTGTGCGGCCGGACGTACCACCGCTTCTTGACCGCGCCGTTGACGCCCAGCGGCTCGCCCTTGAATCGCCACCGCAGGACCCACTTCTTCATGTCAGCGACGGTGGGCGCGATACGCGGGTCCTTCGCGTCCTCGAATTGCAGCGTTTTGTTCACGCCTTGGAGATCGGTGTGGGCGGGGGCGCTCTGCGGCGTCGCGGCTGGGGCCTGTGTCACGAGCTGTCGCTCCTTCTGTCTCGCTTCGGAGGTTTGTCGGACGCCGACTCCTGCTGGTCCTTGAGTTCAAGCAGGCAGACGTACTTCATAAGGGTATAAGCCGCCATCGCTCCTGCGGCGGCCCAGCCACGCGTGCCGTCCCGATACCCACCGCGCGTGATCGCCTGCCGCACGAACGCGGTGGCTGGAGCGAGCGCGAGCCCGATAGGGCCGACCCGCTTGCCAGCGGCGTGCAGGCTCTGGGCCGTGAGGTGGGCGTGCCCGACGTGCTTGAGCATGAGCTCAGGGAAGCTGGAGAAGCTGTCGTGCCGCATGTCGCCGCGGAGGTCGGCCATCGGCTCGGCAGGATCAACCGGCTTCAATTCGTCGTGCGGGTCGAGTCCCTGCCAGTGGTAGCGGTCGGCTCGCACCAGCCGAAGCCGCCACTCGGGCTGCCACGTGTGCTCAAAGAACCGGCCGCGATAGAACACCTTTCGGTTCATGCGATAGCCCGTGGGCCCGCCATCATCGCCGTTCTCGGTTAGCCCAAGTTCCTCGACGCTCCGGCGCAGCTCGGGCTCGAGCGACTCGTCGCTATCGAGCGAGAGCGCCCACGGCTGGGTGCACTGCTCGAGCGCGAATTGCTTGGTCTTGACATATCCCATCCACGGCCGCTCGATGATCCTCGCCCGGGCCTGCCTCAGCAGGTCGAGCGTGCCATCGGTGGAACCCGAGTCGACCGCCACGATCTCCGATCCCAGGCCGCGGACGCTGTCGAGCGTCCGGCCGAGCGTCGCTTCGCTGTCCTTGCAGACGATCACAACCGAGATCGGGAGGGCCATGGGCAGGGGAGCAAAGCGCCCAAGCCGCGGTAGTTCAACCCCAACACGGTCACGAATTCGGGTTTCGTCCGTCCCACGCCCATATCCTCGCGGCGATGCCCGCACGCCCCAAATGGCACCCCCGGCGGCAAGGCCCGCGCGCTGACGGCCAAGCGTGGGCGGATGCGCTCGGCTCCGAGCCGTGGTCTGACTCGGCCGAGCTGCTCAAAGAAGACGGCGATGTCCGCGTGCTCTCGACCACCCTGCGGGATCGAGCGGTCGTGCTGAAGTTCTACCGGCACGGCGGCCCGCGAGGCCGCGTGAGATCGCGATTGGGCGTGGCCGCGGCGGACCGGCATTGGGCTGGTGCGGCATTGCTGGCGGCCGAGGAGATCCCTTGTGCTGAGATGCTCGCGCTGGCCAGCCGGCGCGATGGCGGCGTCCGCGAAGACTGCCTGATCATGGGCCGGCTGGAGGGCCAGACGCTGCTGCAATGGCTGCGCGATGTGCGAGACGGCCAGGTGCCCATCGCCCCGCAGCACGCCGTTGCGCAGGCGGTAGGGGCGCAGGTTGGCTGCATCTTGGCCGCCGAGCTCCACAACCGCGACCACAAGCCCAGCAACCTGATCGTGCGGTTCGAGGGCGAGCGGCCGATCATCGCGATCGCCGACTGCCAGGGCGTGAAGCGGCTGGAACGCGAGAAGAGCCGCCACACCGTGCGTATGCAGGCCTCGATCGCGCTCGAGCCCATCGGCACCGGCGTGTTGCCCCGGCGGTCTCTCATTGCGATGGCGCTCGCGAGTGCCGTCGCGGCCTACACCGCGCGCCGCTTTGGCAAAGCGAAGCTCGAAGACTCGATGGCCATGAACAGCACCGAGCGTCGGGCCGTCCTCCGATCGCTCCCGCGCGGCACGGCGCTCGCCGCGTGGCCGAAGATCGCCGAGCGCATCGCGATCCATGGCGATCCGACACCCAAGGTCGCTCCCCTCGCCGATCCCAAGGCGACGGAGCAATGAGCCGCAGCGCCGATGTGCCAACCAAGATCTGCGCAACATGTGGCCGTGCCTTCGCGTGGCGGAAGAAGTGGGAGCGCAACTGGGATGACGTGCGATACTGCTCGGACCAGTGCCGGCGCGAGAAGCCGGGCAAGCTCGATAGCCAGTTGGAGTCGGCCATCCTCGATCTCCTCAAGTCCCGAGATCGCGGCGCGAGCATCTGCCCGAGCGAGGCCGCCAAGGCCGTGAAGCCAGACGACTGGAAGCCGCTGATGGAGCGGACACGCCGCGCTGCGAGGCGGCTCGTTCGCGAGGGCAGGCTCACGATCACCCAGGGTGGCAAGCCCGTCGATCCAGACGGGTTCCGAGGCCCGATCCGGCTGCAACTCAGGGGTTAGCGATCCGATGCCGGGTCGATCGCGCTCGCACGCCCGATCGAGCCGTCTCCGAACTTCGCGCGGATCGCGTCGGCCGCCTCGTCGACGCGCGACGCTTGTGCCCGCTCGGCAGCATCGAACAGCCCCGGCCCCTGCGGCGTGCGCAGCTGGCTGGTGCTGACACCGAGCAGCCGCACGGGCTCGAAGCTCTTAACCGCCCACGCCTCGAGCAACGCCAGCGCCTCGCGCACGATCACGCCGCTGTCATGCGTCGGCTCGGCCAGCGTGTGCCCGCGCGTGATGGTCCTGAACTGCCCGTTGCGGATCTTCAGCGTGATCGTGCCCGCCGATCGATCGGCCCGGCGCAGCCGCCACGCGACGCGCTCGGCCAGGTCCACGATCTGCGCGTGGCACTGGTCGAGGGTCTCCAGGTTCTCGCCAAAGGTCCGCTCGTGGCCGATCGACTTGGCGTGGCGATCGGTGACCACCGGCCGATCGTCGATGCCGCGGCAGCGGTTCCACAGGCTCTCGCCCATCGAGCCGAAGAGGCGCTGCAGCGTCGGCAGGTCGAGCGAGCGCAGCTGCCCGAACGTGCGCACGCCCAGCCGCTCGAGCTTGCCCTGCCCGACGGCGCCCACGCCCCAGAGCCGCTTGATCTCCAGGTCGGCCAGCCGATCCTCGACCTCGCCGGGCTCGATGACAACCAACCCGTCGGGCTTGTCCAGGTCGCTGGCGATCTTGGCGACCAGCTTGTTCGGCGCGACGCCGAGGCTGACGGTCAGTTGCGTCTTCTCGAAGACCTCACGCTTGATCTTCATCGCGATCTCGCGGCCGCCGCCGAGCAGGCGTTGGCTGCCGGTGACGTCGAGGAACGCCTCGTCGATGCTCAGCGGCTCGACCAGCGGCGTGACCGACTCGAACACCTCGAACACCGCCTGGCTCGCGGCCTTGTACTTCGCGTAGCTGCCCTTCACGAAGATCGCCTGCGGGCACAGCCGCCGCGCGACCGCCCCGGGCATCGCGCTGTGGCAGCCGAACTCGCGGGCCTCGTAGCTCGCCGCCGCGACAACACCCCGCCGACCCTCGCCACCCACGAGCACCGGCTTGCCGCGCAGCTCGGGGTTGTCACGCTGCTCGACGGACGCGAAGAACGCGTCGAGGTCGGCGTGGAGGATGGTGCGGGTGGGTTCCGGCATCGCCGGGAATCGTACGAGGGCGCACGACAACGCCCGGGCCGAAAGGAGAGCCCAGGCGTCATCGACTCGTGGGGGCTTGGGGGTCCGGCCTTAACCGGCCTGCTGCGCGTCCTCGGGGTCCTCGGGCATGATGCTGCCGACCGGGCCGAAGCTCTGGCTGCCGAAGGGCACCGTCAGCGTCTGGCTCCAGCCGCCCTGCGGGCCGCTGGAGAGGCGGGCCGCGACGCGGTAGCCGACACTCTGGATGCCCGTGGGCACGGCGGTGTCGGTGAACGTCTTGTTCTCGTCGGCGAAGCCGATGAACTCGTACTGGCCAACCACGCCGTCGATGGCCGTGATGCGGCGCTGCACCAGGTACGTTGCGCCGCCGCCGGTGGCGACCTTGAACGTAAGTTCGATCGAGCCGTCGGGGCCGACGGTCGAGCGCTGGTCGGGGGGGGCACCCGGTGCCCCGCGCTCGCTTGGGGTTTTGGGCTCGGGGATGCCGGCCAGCGGGTACACGCCGGGGTCGTTCGTTGTTGTGGCGTAGGCGTCGATGCGGGCCAGGTCGCTGCTGGCCTCGAGCCGCAGGTCGGCGAAGGCGACGTCCTTGGCCGAGGTTGCGTCGCGAGCAGCGCTGCGCATATCGAGCATCTGCTGGTATGCGGCCTCAGCAGCGGCCGTCTTTGCCTCGAACGCGGCGATTTCGCTGGGATCCAATCCGATCTCGGGCGGCCCGCCCTGCCCGCCGGCCCACTGGTTGGCCCGCTGGCGTGCCCATGCGATGAAGGTGGCGTCGGTTCGGGGGATGCGTCCGCTGCTCATGGCTCAGGTCCTCGATGCGGGCCGGCGCGATGCGCCGCCGTTGTGCCCGGGCTCGGCCATCGACGCCGTGCCGATGCTGCCGCCCGTGCCGGTCGTATCGGGTGCACCGGATGGCAGCTTGAGCACGCCCGCGATGGTCGCGACGAAAGAGCGGGGCCCGGCGTCCGGGAACGACACCGCCGGCTCCGATGGCCCGGACCCGCGGCGTGTCCGGGCGTGCCTGGCGTCGCTTGGAGTCGCTTTCTTTAGAGGAAGAAGCTACGGGCAGCCGGTGTCGAAGGCCGTCTGGAAGGCCAGGAAGTCGAAGAGCGTGAACTCGCCGTCGCCGTCGAGGTCGGCGATGGGATTCGCCGCGTCGAAGGCGTTGAAGAAGGCCAGGAAATCGAAGAGGGTCAGGCGGCCGTCGGCGTCGAGGTCGGTGATGCAGAGCAGGCAGTCTAGTTCGAAAACGTCGGCCACGCCCTGGTCCTGGCCTATGACGACCGTCTCGCTGCCACCGACGACGAGTTCGGTGCCGCTGAGGGCGACCGCCTCGGCGTAGTCCCAGGCCGAGATCTGGATCGTAACACCTGTAGCATGTTTCCATGATCCAGACGGCGCGCGGCGGTACATGTGCGCGGCCCCGATGCCCAGACCCGGCCCGAGGTACTGCGAGGGAGCGCCAACAACGATGGCGTCACCGACCACGTCAACGCTCCAGCCAAATTGTGCGCCATCGGTAAGGGGTTCGGGCAGCAGCCGCGTCTGGAGCTCCCACGAGCCGTCAACCAACCCGAAAACGTACGCAGTGCCGACGTTTTGCAGTCCAGCAATGTCGAGGCTCCTGGCACCAGCAACCAGCGTCCCGTTGTCGATCGCAAGGGACGATCCGAGCCGGGGGCCCACGACGCCGTCGGGTAGTTGTACGAGCTTCTGGTACAGCACGGGCACGCCATCGGCGTCCCACTCGTAGACGTAAACGGCCCCGTTCTGTCGTCCCGAAATGTCTTCACCTGGCGCCCCAATGAACAAGAACCGCTCGTCCATCGCGATATCGTCGCCGTAGTCGGCGCGCGGCACGCCCGGCGGCGGCTGCTCGAGCTGGGCCACCTCCTCCCACACGCCGCCGTCGCGCTCACGGAACACCAGCACGTCGGTGCCCCAGTTGGACACCGCCGCCACGCCGCCGTGGATGGCGACGTTTGCGCCCCACGGCGAGAGCGACGCGATGTCGGGCGAGCCGAGCTCGGCGATCTCGTGCCACCGCTCGCCATCGAACTCATAGATCAGTGCGCCGCCATAGCGCGCGGGGCGGCCGCTGCCGGTGATGAACCGGTCCTCGTGCAACGCGACGTTGCCGCGTCCGCCCCCGGGCACGGCGTGGCTGAATACCCACCGGCCCGTCGCCGGATCCTTGCGATACGCGTAGATCTTCGCCCCGCCCGCGCGATCCGCCACAAGCAGGTGCTCCTCACTGATGGCCACGTCCACGCCGAACTCCAGGCGCTGGTCCTGGAAGTCGGGGAAGAAGCGCTGCGAGAGGCAGGGGTCGACCGGCTGGGCCACGCCAAGGGTCGTGGCAAGACCCAGGCCGGCTGCTGAGAGGGACTTATGCATACACACAGTATCGCCGATGGTCTGGGCCCGTGCAAGAGGGAGATCCACGATTTCTACATCCTGACTCGTGGGCACAACTGACCAATTCAGAAAAGCACCGGCCGGATCGTTGACATGTTGTGGTAAGGTCCTTGGCGTGGTCGCGTGCGCGACCAATGCACACTCGTGAAGATCTTACAAAGAAGGGGGTCACCGATGGAACGATTCGCACGCCATCTGGCGAATGGCATGGCCGTCTGGCGCTTTTCGTGGGCACCAGCGATCGCGCAGGTCGAGGAGGTCGCCCGCATCGCCGACGACGACGACGAATTCGGAGACAAGTCCACCGATGCCGCGGTCGGGGTCGGCGAGGAGGCGATCGTCGTCACGACCAACCACGGGCTCACGCTCCTAGACAAGTCCGGCACGATCCTGGCCAATCCGAAGATGACCGACAGCGGCTTCCCGTTCCTCCGAGTGGGACGACAGAAGCCACCGCCCGCCGCCCCGATTGATCCGCCTTTTAGCCGCTGGTTCGACGGACGCGTGGACTACGACCCCGTGCACAATCGCCTGTGGATCAGCTACAGCGAGGAGAACGCGTCGACGGGCATCGACAACATCTCTCCTTGGCACCTGGCCGTTTCGCGGGACATGACCGGCTCGAACGTGCTGGACACGTTCGGCGACCTCGACTGGTGGTTCTACACCGGGCTGGACGATGCCGTGCCGGCACCGATCGGCAACGGCGGGCCGGCGTTCAACATGCAGGATCTGGATATGGATCGCTATGAGGATGGTGAGCCGCACAACCCGATCCCGGCCGGCCCGACCCCGCCGGGCGGCGGGCCAATCGTTCAATTTCGCAGCGCGATCTTCGACCTTCCGGTGATCGCCGTCGACGACGAGTTCGTGTACGTCACCTGCTTCGGCCAGGACCGCGATGACCTCGCAGCGGAACCGGCGTTCCAGTTCCAGAGCATCTTCATCCTTCCGATCGAGTTCGAGGAGGGCGGGGTGACCAAGTCGATGCTCGACGGGCACAAGACGCCCGACGACCTGATCACCAGCATCCGCCTGATCGACCTCGACCCCGACGACGACATCGACGACCACGAATCGGACTTCCACTTGCGGCACTACGCCGTGCAGGAGCCCTTCGAGCAGGAAGACAACGCGCAGTTCTTCCTGTCGGTTTCGGACGAACAGACCGGCACCGTCTTCGATCGCATCCGGCTGTGCGGGCTGTGGTTCGACGACACGGCGCCGAGTCCGACCGACCATCGCTGGCGCCTGACGCAGCACCTCAACACGACCTCGCTCGACCTGGAGGGCATGGAACTCGCTTCGAGCTTCCAGTTCTTCTATAGCCGCGGGGGCTATGAAGTTCAGACGCCCGACACACGCACGCCGCCGGCGAGCTTCAACCCCGCGGCGGTCGGCGCCTTCATCTCGTCCGCCGTTCTGGTGAAGGACGCCAATGGAGCGCCCCGGATCTTTGCCACGCACCATGTGTACACCCAGGACGCCATGGGAGACGTCGACGGCGTGCACGTGCAGTGGTACTACATCGACCCGGACCTCAACGACTTTCGGAAGGTACAGGACCCGCCGGTGTGGACGCCGCAAGTCCTGGAAACCGGTCGCATCAGCTCCGATGGTACGAACGCCGGCGACTGCTATTTTCCGTCCATCGGCGTGACCAAGCAGGGCGTGGCGTACATCGAGTACACGTTTTCCAACGGCACGACGTGGCCCGAACTGCGCCGGGTCCGGCTCAACAGCAGCTACGACGCGGTGGTGGCGGGTTCGAACGTGCCGGTCGTCGCCGGGCCCTCCAATCTGGCGTACTCGCCCACCAACAACAGGTGGGCCGACTTCAGCGACATGCAGGCCGACCCGTTCACGTGTGACCTGTGGTCGGTACACACGCTCGTCCACGACGACGGGAGTAATCCCTCAACGATCACGGACATCGATCTCCGCGACGTGTGGCTGATCGAGAACGACATCTCGTGCAACAACGCCAACCTCAACGGCGACCTCCAGGTCGATTTGTATGACATGTCGATGTTTGCGGACCTCTTCGCCACCGGGGCCCGCCGGGTGGACATGGACACCGACGGCGATACCGACGCGGCCGACGCCGTCCTGTACCAGGCGGCCTACGACGCGGCGACGGGCCCCTAACGCCGCCGGCGCGATACGTCCGCATATCCACAACCGCCCCCACGCCGCGCCTGGGTGGTTCTGGCCATCCACGGGGCCCGAGAACCGCCGGCCCGAACGATTCTGGAGCGGTCACGGATCGTTCGGGCCGGCTCGCGGATCGCTTGGGACGGCGTACGGGTGGTTCGCGCGGCCTTTCGGAGCGCCTCGGACCGCCCACGAACCCCGGCCGACAGCACGCGAGTTACGCCCGATCGCCCGGGAGCGGCCCATGCTCCTTCGGAGGCGCCTCCCGACCGGTCGGGAACGCCTCCCGACCGGTCGGAAACGGCTCCTCCGCGGGTCCGATCACGTCTTCCGGCCCGGCCCGATGTCGACCGTGGCGACCGCATGATGGGGTAGACTCGGCTGATGGACCGGCGAACGGCTCGGGGGATGGCGGCGCTCAGGGCCCGGCGGGAGGACGGGCGGCCGCGCTGGCGGCGTTGGCCGGCGGTGTACTTCTCGATCGGCGTCGTGGTGGCGGCGTTCTTCGGGCGGCTGATCTTCGAGACGGTCTTCGACCTCGGCGGCACGAACTGGCAGACCGCGACCGCCGCCAGTTGGTCGCACCCCTCGCCCGGGTTGAGGGGCGGCGCGCCGTTCGGGCTGCTGTTCTACGAGTTGCATCGCACGGGTGCCGGGCCGTTGCTGGATCGCACGGCGTGGACGTTTACTTTGGTCGAAGGCGGGGTCTCACTCGCCCAGCCCGATCCGGCGGCGATCGCTCGGGCCGAGTCGGCGCTGCGCGCGTCTCTTCAGACCCACCCGACCCGCGTGACGTCTTTTGACGAAGGGCTCGATCCTAGGCCCGTGGCCCTGGACCTGCTGCAGCGTGGCCAGCTCACAACGGTCGTCATCGATCGCCGGGCCCGCGCGTGGAACATCGTGAACGGCGCCGGGCTCGCGGTCGCCATCGCGGCGGCGATCCATCTGCTGGCGGCGCTGGCCATGACCGTCCACGGCAAACTGCACGGGGGCGCGCGGGGCGTGCCCGCGTTGTCGCGCTTGCACGCGGTGGTGCTGCTGGCGTGCTGCGTCCTGCTGCCGGCGACCGGCGTGCTGTGGTTCTTCTGGTGGCTGATGCCCGATCCCTGGTGGGCGTACACGTTCGCGCCGCTGGCTGGTCTGGCGATCGTGCTGCTCGTATGCCTGCCCAGGATCGCCGCCCGCCTGCGCCGCGCGTCGCTCGCGGGCGACTTCGTGTGCACCGCCTGCATGTACGACTTGCGCGAACTGCCCGCGGCCGGCAACTGCCCCGAGTGCGGCCGGCCGTACGAGCGCCAAGCAACAGCGAGCGCCTGGGGCTCGATGCGGGCCTGAGCGCCCTCCGGCGAGGAACCGGGCATGCGGGCGGCGGAACGGGATCGGCACGCGGGCCGCGTACCGTATCGGCCGACGTTCCAGACCCGAGCCCCCGCCCCATGCCCACCCTCCTCTCCGCACGCAACCTGACCAAGGCCTACCCCTCGAAGACCCTCTTCGAGGGCGTGTCGGTGCACGTCGAGGACGGCGAGCGGCTGGGGCTCATCGGGCCCAACGGCGGGGGCAAGTCCACGCTCATGAAGATCCTCGCCGGAGACGCCGCTGGCGTGGAACTGGTCGAGGCCGACTCGGGCGAGATCGTGCGGCGGCGCGGGCTGCGGGCGGCGTACATCCCCCAGGACGATGTGTTCGCGCCCGGGGCCACGCCGATGTCGGTCGTGCGGCGCGCGGTCGAGGCCGAACGCGAAGCGCACGGGCATGACGATCACGACCACGGCGACCACACGGACGCCGGCACGCGCGCGGCGATCGTGCTGACCAGGCTCGGCTTTGCCGACCACGACCAGCCGGTCGAGACGCTCTCGGGCGGCTGGCGCAAGCGGCTGTCGATCGCCCGGGCCCTCGTCGGCGAGCCCGAGTTACTCCTCCTCGATGAACCGACCAACCACCTCGACCTCGAGGGCGTGCTGTGGCTCGAGGGCTTCGTGCGCAACTCGCCGATGGCGATGGTGTTCGTGACGCACGACCGGCGCTTCCTGGAGAACACCGCCACGCGCATCATGGAGCTGTCGGCGGCCTACCCCGGCGGCGCGTTCGAGGCCGCGGGCAACTACAGCGAGTTCGTCCGCCGCAAGGACGCGTTCCTGGAGGCCCAGAAGGCGGCCCAGTCGGCCATCGCCGGCAAGGTCCGCCGCGACACGGCCTGGCTGCACCAGGGCGTCAAGGGCCGCGGCACGCGCAACCACAGCCAGGTCAAGGCCGCCGCCGAGCGGAAGCAGGAGCTGCAGGACACCAGGGACCGCAACGCCGCGCCCACGAAGACGACGACGATCGAGTTCGACGCGACCGAGCGGCGGACCAACAAGCTGCTGACGCTCCGCGCGGTCTCCAAGCAGCTGGGCGACAAGAAGCTGTTTGAAGGACTGGACCTCACGCTGACCCCCGGCCAGCGGCTCGGGCTGATGGGCGTCAACGGCTCGGGCAAGACAACCCTCATGCGCCTGATGTCCGGCGACATGCAGCCCGACTCGGGCACGATCAAGCCGGCCGACGACCTGAAGATCATCACCTTCAGCCAGCACCGCGATGCGCTCTTCTTAGAAAATGGGCAGGAGCAGAGCCTGCGCGACGCGCTCGGCCCCGTCGGCGACACCGTGCACTACCGCGGCGCGTCGGTGCACATCACCGGTTGGGCAAAACGCTTCCTGTTTGAGCCCGAGCAGCTGCCCATGCGCCTGGGCGATCTGTCGGGAGGCGAGCAGGCCCGCGTGCTCATCGCCAACCTCATGCGCTCGCCCGCCGACGTGCTGCTGCTGGACGAGCCGACCAACGACCTGGATATCCCGTCGCTCGAAGTGCTCGAGCAGGCGCTGCTGGAGTTCGCCGGCGCGATCGTGCTGGTCAGCCACGACCGATTCCTGCTCGAACGCATCGCCACCGAGTACGTGGCGCTGGATGGCAGTGGGGGCGCGAAGTGGTACGCGTCGATGGAGCAGTGGCAGTCGGCCGCGCGCAAGGCCGAGCGGGCCGCGGCCGATCGGGCGGAACCCAAGCCGACAGCGAATGAGCCGAAGAAGGCGAGCACGACCAAGCCCGGCAAGCTCTCGTACAAGCTCCAGCGCGAGTACGACGGCATGGAAGAGGCGATCCTCGAGGCCGAGGGCGAGCTCGAAGCGTTGCAGGCGGCCGCCGACGATCCGGCGCTCGCCACCGACCACGCGCGGGCGGCCAAGGCGTACGAGCAACTTGGCGCGGTCCAGAAGAGGGTGCAGGACCTGTACGCCCGGTGGGCCGAGCTCGATGCGATGCGCGGCGGCTGACGCGACCAGCCGTGAAACCCGGGGAGGCCCGAGGCCCGATAGGCGGCGGTCGCGCACGGGACGGTGCGATCCGGAGCCGTACCATGCCCCCTTGTGAGGAGGTCTGACATGATGCCCGCCGCCGCTTCCCATCGTTCGCCGCTCATGCTCGTGGCGATGCTCGTCCTGGGGCTGTGCGCCAGCCTTGCGCCCGCCGCCGAACACCTGAACGACGTCGATCGTGCCAACGGCCTGCTGCGTCGGGCCGAGGCCAACCTCGAGTCGGTGGCCGCCAGCATCCGCGGGCGAACGTCCCCGCCCAGGGGGTCGGCCGGCAAGCTGCTCATGCAGCGGCTCGAGAGCGCGCTCGGCGACATCAACGCGGCCAAGGCCGAGCTCGAGAAGGCTCCCGCCGATGCCGAGGGCCGTGCGGCCGCGGTCGAGCGGTACGCGGCGGCAGCCAACGAGTTCAACCGCCTGCGCGAGTTCATGGTCGGCGACGCCGCGCCCCTCGAGCCCGAGACGGACACGGGAACGCGGCTGGACTACCAGCAGGAGCAGCTGCTGCGAAACGCGATCTTCCACATCCGCGAGGTCGAGGGCAACGCCCAGGTCCTCACCGAGCGCACCGAGGCGATGAGGGCCATCCAGGACCAGCTGGCGATCGATTTCCGCGACGTCGACGCGCTGCTCGGCGTGGTCGCCAACGCCGAACGAAAGACCGGCTTCGCCAACGACACGCTCGTGCAGCTCCCCGAAGACGGCCGGGGCGTGCCCGCTGCGCGGCAGCGACTGAACACTGCACGGGCCAAGGTCACCGTCGCGACCGACTACCTGCGTCCCCTCGACGCGCGGCTCAAGGATCTCATCAACCCCGCGAACTATCCCGAGTTCGAGGCCGACCACAAGCGGCTACGAGAGCTTTCGATCATGTTCGCCCGGCCCGAGATCCTCGAGACGGATCTCCCGATGGCGGCCGAGACCATCCCGCAGTCCCAGCCGGCCTACGACGAGGCGATCCGCCTGGCCCGCAAGTACGCGCGGCTCATCCAGCAGCGCACCGCCCAGGGCGAGCGCATCGAGGGCGTGGGCAACGGCTTCCTCAAGAACCACGCCGCGTTCATGGAGCGGGCCCGCGCCGAACAGCTCGCCCTGCCCGGCAAGATCCGCGAGGATCTGGCAACCGCCCAGCGCTACGCCGACGAGGCGGTCGCCGAGCAGAAGCCGGCCTGGTTCAACGGCGGCATCCCGCAGGTCATGGGCTTCGCCGATGCAAAGGTCACCCTGCTCGCGTCGCTCGACGCCACGGCCGGCGCGTCGATGCGCGAGCAGTACGACGCCACGCAAGCCAGGCTCAAGACCCAGGCCGACCAGCTGCGCGAGCTGATCATCCGCGAGAACACCATGCCCGCCGACAACTACACCGGTGAGGATCGCGACAAGACGATCGCGATAGCCGTTAGCGGTTGGAAGGTCCAGCAGGACGAGTTCGAGGTCCTCAAGGTCCGGATCCCCGCCGAGGCGTGGAAGCGTGAGACCAAGTGGACCTACAGCAACGGCACATGGTACTTCTCGGATCGCTCGCGGCTGCAGGTCCGCCTGCTCGTCGCCGACCACGAGAACCCCGAGCTGGCGATCGATCGCCCCGTCAACGTCATCAAGGACCACCAGGCCGGCGACACGATGATCGGCGTGCCGATGTGGGGCTTCGAGGACGAGCTGCCGCCGAGCAGCTACATGCTCCGGTCGAACATCAAGTAGTGCGCGACGGCGCGGGCGAGGGCATCAGGCCTTGGCACCATTCACCCAGACCCGCTCGACCGGGTTGGCACCGAACGTGTGGGCCAACTCGCGCTCGCTGTGGTGATGAAGCAGGATCGCGTCGGCGCTCGAGCCTGGGGACAGCGTGCCACGGTCTTGCAGCCCCAGCATCCGCGCCGGCGTGCGCGTTGTCGCGACGATGGCCTGCTCGGGTGAGATCGGCGGCTCGCCACAGAACCGGCACGCGAGCGCGATGGCCATCGGCATGCTCGGGCACGGCGCGCTGCCCGGGTTCAGGTTTGTCGCGAGGCACAGCTTCGCGCCATGATCCACCAGCGTGCGCGCATCCGCGTACCGGCGATCGACATGAAACCCGCTGCACGGCAGCACAACCGCGTGCGTCTCGCTCCGGGCAACGCGCTCGAGCAGCGATGTGTCGCTCGCTTCGAGATGGTCCACGCTCATAAAGCCCCGCTCGAGCGCCGCCTCGACCATGCCCATCGATGTGAACTGGTCGGCGTGCACGCGGCACGTGTGGCCAGCAGCCGCGGCCTTGTCGAACAGCTCGAGGCACTCCTCGAGATGCCAGGCCGCCGGCTCGGCGTACGCGTCGACGGCGATGCCCGGGAATTCGGCGGTGACGGCTGGCAGCGTCTCGTCGATGGTCGTCCGAATGAACCGCTCACGCGGGACGTCAGGGTCGAGCGCGTGGCCGATGCACGCGGTGGGCACGACAACACCCTCGAACCGCTCGCCCGCGTCGGCGATCGCGCGGAGCATCTTCAGTTCGTCGTCGGTCGACAGGCCGTATCCGCTCTTGACCTCGACGACCGTGGTGCCGAGCGCGAGCATCGTGCGCAATCGCTCGAGCAGGAGATCCGCGAGCTCTTGCTGCGATGCCGCGCGCACGGCACGGACGGTGCTCATGATGCCACCGCCCGCCTCGAGCAGTTCGAGGTACGACGCGCCCGCCAGCCGCGCCGCCCACTCGTCGGTGCGATCCCCCGCCCAGCACGCGTGCGTGTGGCAATCGACGAACGCCGGCATGAGCACGCGACCATCGGCGTTGATATCGGCGCTTCCGATCGGTTCGCCAGCGCGGACCTCGTCGATTCGACCGTTCTTGAAGCAGATCCAGCCGCGTTCGATGACGCCGAGTTGGCCTTCACCGAGTGACGGATCGAGAGTCAGGATTCGGGCGTTGGCGATGGTGGTCATGGCTGCGCCAAGCTCATGTGCTGCACGGCATGAAGAAAGAGATACGCGGCGAGCCGTGTGGTGCGATCTCCCTCGTCATGTGGGGGACTCAGCTCCATGATGTCAAAGCATCGCAGGTGACGGGAGCTCACAACCCGGCTGATCCAGAGCGGAGCGGTGAACGCTGGTTCGCCACACGGTGCTGGAGCGCTCACGCCGGGCGCGTGTGACGCATCGAGTGCGTCAAGGTCGAAGCTTGCAAAGTACGACTCCGTGTGCGGCTCGCTTGGGACTTGAGGAATCTCACCGCCATGCGAAAGGAACCACTCGTAGTGATCGCGGCTGTTGGCCTTCGCGTCCATGCCCGTATTCAAAAGCCGTGTCACTCCGCATGCCTCGATGAGTCGACGGAACGGCATCCCGGAACCCTGGCGCTCTCGGACATCGAGATGCGGGTCGAAGTACTCGCCCGTGCGTGGCTTCAGGGTATCCGGCGATCCTTCGATCACGCCACGAACGAACGCGAAGGTCAGGTCGTGGCCGCCGCCGAGACCAATTGGCAGCAGTCCTGACATCGTGAGCGCCTTCGATGCCTCGCTCACCCGACGGTGTGTTTCGTCGAGGTCATCGCCCGCAGGAAGCACATCGCCCGCGTCGTACACCGCCGGCCAATCGAACGTCGCCGGTCGCTCGACACCCAGTCGCGACAACACCCGCCGGATCGCGCTCGGCCCTTCCTTCGCGCCCGGCCGTCCTTTGTTGAGCGTCACACCCGTGTCGTCCGGCATGCCGAGGATCACGACCGCACGGCGCCCGTCCGGATCGGGCCGGTACTCGCCGATCGGCTTCACCGTGCTCGAAAACCGACCATTATGCGGCTCGATCGGCGTCTCTGGCGGTGTGGCGAACGGAACTTCCATCGGATCACTCTCACGGCGTGAAGTACGTCTCCGCCCCCGGACCCACCGGCAAGCCGAAGCCGAACACCCAGACATAAAACAGGATGATCCAGCAGACGAGGAACGCGATCGAGTAGGGCAGCATGGTCGCGATCATCGTGCCGATGCCTAGCTTCTTGTCGTACCGCGCGGCCACGGCCAGGATCAGCCCGAAGTAGCTCATCATGGGCGTGATGATGTTGGTCGTGCTGTCGCCGATGCGATACGCCGCCTGGATGACCTCGGGCGAGTACCCCACGCCCATGAGCATGGGCACGAAGATCGGCGCGGTCGCCGCCCACTGGGCGCTTGCGCTGCCGAGCATGAGGTTGATGAAGCAGCACATCAGGATGAACGGGATGAACACGATCGGCGAGTCGATGCCCAGCGCCCGGATGCCGTCGGCCCCGACGACCGCGAGCATGCGCCCGAGCCCGGAGTAGTTGAACATCGCCACGAACTGGGCCGCGAAGAAGACGAGCACGATGTACAAGCCCAGCGTGCTCATGCCGTGGGCCATCGCGTCAATAACGTCGCGGTCGTTCTTCATCGTGCCGACCGCCCGGCCGTAGACGAAGCCCGGGATGATGAAGAAGACGAAGATCATGGCGACCACGCCGCGGAGGAACGGGCTGGGCATCAGGCCGCCGGTTTCCTGGTTGCGAAGCACGCCGTAGCCGGGCAAGGCCGTCAGGGCGCTGTTGAGTGCGTTGTCCGTCGTGATGCGGAGTGCGCGCTTCTCCACTGGTCCTTCGGCTTGGGTACGAAACTCGAGCTGCTGGGCTTCGTCCGCCTCGAGATACTGCGTGATGGTGACGTCCGGCGCGACTTCGACCTTCTGGGTAAGTTGGGGCCCGGCGACGTAGGCGAACGCGAGCGCCGCAACCAGTGCCGCGATTCCTGCACGCACAAGACCACGCTTCTCATCTTCTGTGAGCTTGCCGAGCGTTGGATCCTTCTCGATGCTCTCGTCTGCGTTGGCCGCGTCATATGCACCAAGCCGCGGCTCGACGATGAACGTGGTGACCGCCCATCCCACGATCGTGATCATGAATACGCTGATAATCATGAAGAACCAATTGACGGCCGCGTGTACCTCGTAGCCGGGCGACACGATCTGTGCGGCTTCCTGCGTGATGCCAGCCAGCAGCGGATCGATCGTCCCGATTAGCAGGTTTGCGCTGTATCCGCCGCTCACGCCGGCGAATGCCGCGGCGAGCCCCGCCATCGGGTGACGTCCAAGGGCATGGAATACGACCATCGCCAACGGAATGAGCACGACGTAGCCCATCTCACTGGCGATGTTGCTCTGCACACCAGCGAACACAACCACGAGCGTCACGAGCTTCGGGGGCGCCGAAAGGACCATGCCGCGGATGACCGCACCGAGCAAGCCACTTCGCTCGGCAACCGCCACGCCAAGCAGCGCCACGAGCACCGTGCCCAGCGGCGCAAAGTTCGTGAAGTTCCTCACGAGGTTGGTCACGAGCCAGCGGAACCCATCGCCGCTCATGATGCTCGTCGCGACGATGGTCTCTTCCTCGAAGCCGCCGCCCGGCAAGGGGCGCTCGAACACGACCTCCCAGTTGGCCCAAGCCGCGATACCGCTCACGACCGCCACGATGCACGCGAGCAATGCGAACAGCGTGACGGGGTGCGGCAGGCAGTTTCCGAGCCACTCGACGATGCGTAAGAACGTCGCGAACGCGCGCCCTGGCGCGCCCAGCACGGACTTGGATCGACCGTTATGGGATGGTGCTGGTTCGGGCATGCCCGAGGGTACGCCGAGTGGGTCGCCCCGCGAATACCATTGGTCATGCCGGATCCTGTTGAGTCGCGTTCCCCTTCCAACCAGCCCATCGACGCTTCTGCCCTCTTCCACGCCGCGGCCGACCTCGCCGCGAACTACCTGAGCCAGAGTGCGGACCCGAAGAACCCGGTCACGCAGAATCCGCCGCCCAGCGCGATCCACCAGAGGGTGCCGCTGAAGCTCGACGGCCCGGCGACCTCCGTTGAGGACCTGCTCGCGCAGGCCAAGGACCTGCTGGAATTCTCGGTTCGCACGACCAGCCCGAACTTCTCCAACCAGCTGTTCAGCGGCTTCGACCCCGTGGCCATCGTCGGCGAGTGGCTGTCGGCGGTCATGAACGCCTCGATGTACACCTACGAGGTCGCGCCCGCGATGACGCTCGTCGAGCGCGAGGTGATCGCCCGCATGGGCCGTGCCGCGGGCTGGGACGCGTGCGAGGGACTGTTCACCCCCGGCGGGAGCCTGGCGAACCTCATGGCCATGCTCATGGCGCGGCAGCGCGCGCTGCCGACGGTCAAGGCCAACGGCATGGGCGACGCGCGTCCGGTCATCTTTACCTCGGCCGAGTCCCACTACTCAGTCGCGCGTGCCGCGGCGATCCTTGGGCTGGGTGCCCAAGGTGTTGTCGACGTCCCGCACGATCGCCACGGCCGGATGCGCCCCGACGCCCTCGCGCACGAAATTGCGCAGGCTCGTGCGAACGGTCTGCTCCCGATGGCCGTTGTCGCGACGTCGGGCTCCACGGTCTTCAGCGCGTACGACCCGATCGAAGCGATCGCCGACATCACCGAGCGCGAAGGGCTGTGGCTCCACGTCGATGGCGCTTACGGTGCGAGCGCCCTGCTGAGCGAAACCCGCCGCGAACTCATGCGCGGCATCGAGCGAGCCGACTCTCTGACGTGGTGCATCCACAAGATGCTCACCGTGCCGCTGAGCGCCTCGGCCATCCTCGTTCGAGACCCGGGCCTGCTGCACAAGTGCAACGCCGTGCACGCGGAGTACCTGTACCACTCCGACAGCGAGGAGCAGGATCTCGACACCGGCGAGATGAGCATCCAGTGCGGCCGCCGTGTCGACGCGCTGAAGGTCTGGCTCGCGTGGAAGGCCCGGGGCGACGCCGGCATGGCCGCGATCGTCGACCGCAAGTTCGAGCTCGCCTCGACCATGCGACGGCTGGTCAACGAACGAGATCGCTTCGAGCTGCTCGCCGATCCGGACGACGTCGGCGGTGGCTGCAACACCTGCTTCGTCTACCACGCCCCGTCGCTCGACGACCTGCCCGCCGACCAACGGCGCAAGGCGCTCGACGCCTCGACCCACGTGTTGCGAGAGCGGGTCCGCCTCCGCGGCCGAGTGCTGACCAACTACGCGCCGGTTTATGGCGTGCGGGCCTTCCGGCATGTTTCGGCCAACGACCGGGCGACCGAGGCCGAGCTGGCCCTGATCCTCGACGAGATCGAGGCGGTGGGGGAGTCGCTCGACCTGGCGCCCCTCGCGGGCCCGCAGACCCTGCCAGTTCCCTGATAAACGTTGGCTCATCTCCCCTGGCAGCTCGATAACCGGTCCTGGCCCGGGCTTTCTCTGTTGCGCAGCTTCTAGAGGGGCTGTATGCTGGAGAGAGGCCGCCGTGGGGGCTCCCCGTCGGCCGCGATACCTTCCCGGATCACGAGAGACGAGTCGAGAGACGCCAAGAGAATCAGAGGAGATCTCCAGATGCCAACCTCCACGTCCACACGTGGGGCTTCCGCCCCGTCGCGTCGTTCCCTGTTGATGCTCGCCGCCGGATTGGCCACAACGATCGCCGCGACCGCGCTGGCCACGCCCGAGTGCCCGGCCGACATCGACGGCGACGGCGACCTGACGCTGTTCGATTTCCTTGCGTTCCAGAACCTGTTCGACGCCGGCGACCTTGCCGCCGACTTCGACGGCGACGGCAGCTTGACGCTGTTCGATTTCCTCGAGTTCCAGAACCAGTTCGACGCGGGCTGCCCGACCGGCGACGTCATCCAAACCGAACTCGCCGCCATCCCCGTCGACGGCTTCCCGTTCTCGACGTTTGTCGACGCGTTCAACACCGGCACGAACGTCCGCATCGCCGTCGATCCGAACCAGATCGCGGGCATCGCCGGCCAGACCGCGGACGTCTACATCGTTGCCAACAAGAGCGCGGCCGAGTGGGACTCCGACCCGGCCCTGGCCGACGTGCGCGGCGCGCCCCAGTCGGTCGGCTTCGTTGCCGGCAGCATCCAGGACAACACCGTCGTGCTCACCGGTTCGGGCTCGCTCGCCGGCCCGGCCGACGAGGACATCGCCGCCGCATACGACCTCGTTGTCGACGTTGACGGCGACGGCTCGCTGAGCTCGGGCGATCTCATCGACGGCCGCGGCGACCTCGGCGGCTTCGCCATCTTCAAGGACCTGACCGCGCTCGGCCCGTTCGCGACCGCGGCGCCCCTCGACTATGCCGTGTCGTGGCCGGGCATCATCGCCAGCCGCAACCGCCAGCGCACGGTGTATCCGGCGAACATCGCCGACCTGCCGCCGCTGCCGCTCGTGGTCATCAGCCACGGCAATGGCCACGACTACCGCTGGTATGACTTCCTCCAGCAGCACCTGGCCAGCCACGGCTTCATCGTGATGACCAACCAGAACGATACCGTGCCCGGCATCGAGACCGCCAGCACGACCACCTACCTGCACACCGACGCCTTCCTGGGCTTGCTCGACACCATCGGAGGCGGCGTGCTGCAGGGCGAGGTCGACTCCAGCCGCATCATGTGGATCGGCCACAGCCGCGGCGGCGAGGGCGTCGCTCGCGCGTTCACCCGCGTACGCGACGGCCTAGTCACGACCCAGAACTACGACTCGGACGACATCACGCTGGTCTCCAGCATCGCGCCGAACAACTCGCTCGGCTCGGGAAGCACCGAGCCCGGCCTTGTGAACTTCCACCTGCTCTGGGGCTCGGCGGACGGCGACATCTCCGGCGCGCCCTCGGGCGGTGTCAGTTCGTTCGCCATCCACGATCGCGCCGAGGGCAACCGCTACAGCACCTACATCCACGGCGCCGACCACAACGACTTCAACTGCTGTGGCTTCAACGATTTCTCCGGCCCAGCCGGCACCGAGATCGGCCGCCCCGAGGCCCAGCGCGTGCAAAACGCCGTTTACCTTGTGCTCGCCAAGCTGCACAACGAAGAGAGCATCGGCGGTCAGATGGCAACCGAGTACCTCTGGCGTCAGGCCGAGAGCCTCGAGTCGCTGAGCATCAACCCCAACACCGTCGTCGTGCGCGAGTACCGCGAGACGCTCGACGGCGACGATTTCTACATCGATGACTTCCAGACCAACACCGACCTCACCGTCAGCAGCTCCGGTGGCGCTGTCACGCTCTCCGTGTCCAACGCCACCGAGGTGCTCCAGAGCGACGGCGACGGCTCCTACAGCTGGACCGGCGCGCAGCCCAGCAATGGCATGACCCGGGCCACCGGCGGCGACGACTCGCGCGGCCTGGTCTTCGATTGGAACAGCGATAGCTCCATCGAGTTTGAGATCGTGCCCGGCGAGCGTGACTGGACCGACGACTTCTTCCTGAGCTTCCGCGCCGCCCAGGGCACGCGCCACCCGCGGACGGCCGCCGAGCTCGGTGATCTGAACTTCAGCGTCACGCTTATCGACGGCGCTGGCACAACCAGCACCATCCAGACGAGCGTGTTCGGCGGCGGAGTCGAAGAGCCCTACCAGCGTACCGGCTTCGGCACGGGCGCCGGCTGGCAGAACGAGTACGAGACCATCCGCATCCGTTTGGGCGACTTCCAAACGAACGGCAGCGGGCTCGACCTGGGCGACGTCGCGTCGCTCCGCTTCGACTTCGGCCCCAGCCACGGCTCAGCCCAGGGCCGCCTCGGCATCGACGACGTCTACATCAACAACAACCGCGCACCGCTAGGCATCGACTTCGAGGTCCAGGGCCTGCTGCCCGACATCGTCGCCCCCGGCGAAGAGGTCACGATCGAGCTCGAGATCGAGGCGAAGGACGGCGAGGCGCTCGTTGGCGGCTCCGAAGTCCTGCAGTACCGCTTCGATACGGGCGACTTCATCGAGGTCGCGCTCACCGACCTCGGCGGCGGCGTGTACGAGGCGACGATCCCCGGCGCCCCGTGCGGCAGCAACCCCGAGTACTTCTTCCAGGCCGAGGGCACCGTCAGCGGTGCCGTTACATTCCCGCCGACCGCACCGGCCGACGCGCTGACCTACTTCGTGGCAACCCAGACCTTCGTCGTCGATCTCGACTTCGAGACCGCCGACGGCTGGACCGTCGAGAACATCGATCTCGATGATGGCCCGTGGGATCGCGGCGTGCCGGCCGCCGGCGGCCGCGGCGACCCCTTCGCCGACTTCGACGGCTCGGGCCAGTGCTGGCTCACCGACAACGTCGCCGGAAACAGCGACGTCGACGGCGGGCCCACGATCCTCACCTCACCGGTGTACAACCTCAGCACCACGCCCGATGTGCGGCTCTCCTACGCCCGCTGGTTCACCAACGACGACCAGGACGTGGACAGACTCGACGTCGAGGTCTCCAATGACGGTGGATCCACCTGGACCACCATCGAGAGCGTCGGCGACACCGTCGGCTGGGTGAAGCAAACCTGGACCATCTCCGACTTCGTGCCGGTGACCAGCCAGATGCGCTTCCGCTTCCTGGCCACCGACAACCCCAACGACTCGGTCACCGAGGCCGCCGTCGATGCCTTCCAGATCTTCACTCTGAGCTGCCCGTAAGACCGCGCGAGTAACAGCCCGACCCCGAGCGGCCCGTGGAAACACGGGCCGCTTTTCTTAGAGTGCCTCGGCCACGATCGTTGATACACCAAGCGTGCGTCGCGCACGCTCCGCGTCATCGAAGGTCGAGAATCGCCCCACGTGCACGAGGTACAGCACGCGGCCGTCACGCGAGGCGAGTTCCACTCGGGCCGGCCCAAGTCCCGCGCTGCGCACCGCCGATCCGACCTCCGCTACGCGTTGGTTCGCTCGGCTCCGCGTGCTGTACGCCCCGACCTGCAGTGTGTAGCCCGTAGCCACGAAACCGGCACTGGTCCTCGAACCCGCGGGCATCGCACCAACCGCGCGCCGGCGCATGCGCTCCGCATCCGTCGGCCGCCCGGCACGCTCGTAGGCGGTCGCCGAGACACGTGCCGCCTCCCGAGCGTCCTGCCCACTGAGCTGTGCGCTCACGATCTCGAGGTCGCGTGCCGCGCGCAAGGGGTCTCCGGTGCGCAGCTCGATGAGCGCCAGGCCAGCCCGCGCCCTGGCTGCGCGATCTCCGGTACTGCGCGCCACTGGTTCCAACCAACGCTTGGCCGTCGCGTCGTCGCGCAAGGCCTCGGCGGAGAGGCCGGCGACCAAGGCCGCCTCGCTCGAGGCCCCCGGCCGGCCCGCCCTCGCCTGAGCGCTCGCAAGGGCCTGGCGGTACATCCCGGCCTCGTACTGCTCCCGATAGGTCGCCTGGCCGGAGCCGCTGCCAGCCGAACACCCGCCGATCCAGATCGCCCACATCGCCAGGATCAGCCCCAGCAGGGGCCCGACCGACCGAACCAAGGTTAGTGGTTGGTGTACTATCATCACCGATCATTCGCGTCTCGCGCGGCCAGATCCGGGGTCGGCCGCCCGAACGCTCCACGGAGGGACCCAACCTTGAGCATCCAATGGGCCCTGCTGCGCAGCCTCATCCGCCACGGCCGCAAGACGCTGGTCGTCGACGATCGATCCAGCTATACCGGCCTGAAGATCCTCGCCGCGAGCTATTACCTCGCCTCGGAGATCGAGAAGAAGTGCTCCACCGACACCGTGGGCGTGCTCTTGCCCACCAGCGGCGGCTTTCCCATCGCGGCGCTCGCAGGTTGGATGCTCGGCAAGACCGTCGTGCCCCTCAACTACCTTCTCAAGCCCGAGGAACTCCAGTACGTCATCGACCATTGCGGCACCGACACGATCGTCACCGTCGAGCCGATGCTCGAGTTCCTCGGCTACGAGCCCAAGTGCAAGACGCTGCTCAAGCTGGAGGACGTCCGCTTCAAGGGCATGCCCGACCTGCGCTGGCCGGCCCGCTCCGAGAAGGACGACCTCGCGGTGTTGCTGTACACCTCGGGCACCAGCGGCCGCCCCAAGGGCGTCATGCTCACGCACAACAACCTGCTAAGCAACGTCTCCCAGATCGATCGCTTCGTGCGCTTCACACGCGACAACCACCGCTTCCTAAGCGTGCTGCCTCAGTTCCATAGCTTCGGCCTCACGGTCATGACGCTCCTGCCGCTTTTGATGGGCCAGCGCGTGATCTACACGTCCCGCTTCGTTCCTCAGACCGTCATGAAGCTCTTCCGCGAGCACAAGCCCACGGTGTTCATCGGAATCCCCTCCATGTATGGTGCGCTGTTGTCGGTCAAGAGCGCCACGCCCGAGGACTTCGAGCAGGTCCGCTACGCCGTCTCCGGCGGCGAGCCGCTGCCCCAGGACATCTTCGATCGCTTCCAGGAGCGATACGGAATCACCATCCACGAGGGGTATGGCCTGACCGAGACCAGCCCGGTCACGCACTGGTGCCGCCCGACCGAGTTCCGCGCCCATTGCGTGGGCTTGCCGCTTCCCGACGTGTCACAGCGCATCACAGACGTTGAAACCGATCGCGAGCTACCGCCGGGCGAGGACGGCGAGATCCGCGTCAGCGGCCCAAACGTCATGAAGGGCTACTACAACGCCCCCGACGAGACGGCCAAGGTCTTCGACGATCGCGGCTACTTCCGCACCGGTGACATCGGTCACGTCGACGACGCTGGGCGGCTGCTGATCACCGGCCGCCGCAAAGAGATGATGATCGTCGGCGGCGAGAACGTGTTCCCCCGCGAGGTCGAAGAAGTGCTCAACAGGCACCCCGACGTCCACGCCTCGGGCGTCACCAGCCGCGTCTGCCCGACGCGCGGCGAGGAGATCGTCGCCTTCGTGCAGCCCGAGGAAGGCACCACGCCGGAGCCGGGCACACTGAAGACCTGGTGCCGAGACAAGATCGCCGGCTACAAGATCCCGAGAGAAGTCCGCGTCATCGAAGCCCTGCCGCGGAACCCCACCGGCAAGATCATGCGTCGCGAGCTCAAGGCGACACTCGAGCGTGAGGATCAGGCTACGGTCTGCGACTAATCCCGAACCGAAGGCAGTTGCAAGGAACCCAAGCGTGGAACTCTACATCGATACGGCGAATCTCGACCAGATCCGCGAGGCGCACGACCTGGGCGTGCTCGACGGCGTCACGACCAACCCCACGCTGATCGCCAAGGAGGGCGTCGACTACGGCGCCCGACTCGCCGAGATCTGCGGCGTCGTCTCCGGCCCCGTGTCGGCCGAGGTCATCGCAACCAAGTCGGCCGAGATGATCGCCGAGGGCAAGGACCGGGCCACCATCGCGGGCAACATCGTGGTCAAGCTGCCCAGCACCGTCGACGGCCTACGCGCCTGCAAGGCCCTCAGCGATGACGGCATCCGCACCAACCTGACGCTGTGCTTCCAGTCGCTCCAAGCGCTCATGGTCGCCAAGGCCGGGGCGTACCTCGTGAGCCCGTTCATCGGCCGCGTCGACGACATCGGCGAGGACGGCATGGAACTGATCGTCAAGATCCGCCAGATCTACGACAACTACGGCATGCAGACCAAGATCCTGGCCGCCTCGATCCGCCACCCGAACCACCTGCTGCAGTGCGCGCTCGCCGGCGCCGATGTCGCGACCGTCCCCTTCGACGTCATCGCCAAGGTCATGAATCACCCGCTTACCTACGCG
>CALCCF010000095.1 GCA_937899905.1 uncultured Phycisphaeraceae bacterium | reverse complement strand
CACCCGCTCTTGGGCGTCCGCGTTGCTGATCAACCACTGTGCGCCCATGACCTCGTCGCGCACATCGTCGAGGATGTACGGCAGCTTGGATCGGTCGATGAGTGCCGTGGAGTAGCCCAGTCCGGCGGCGAGCTTGCCGAGCGACTCGATATCGTTGCGATTGAACCCGATATCCGAGATCAGGAACTCCATCGGGTCGACCAATGGCTCGGGCCGCTCGATGGAGAGACGCTCGTGGCCGGTGAGCATGAGGTCGTACGCCAGCACGTCCCTGCCGCCGGCGAACGCCGCAACACACGCGCGGAGATACGTCTCGCCCTCGCCCGGGCCGAGACGGTTGATCGACTGGGCGGCCGCGGCCCGCTGGTCGGGAAGCATGCCGCAGCCGTTCCACGCCAGATATGTCGCGAGCACGCGCATCGCGGTGCGTTCGATCGAGCCCACACGATCAGCTGGTCGCTCCGCAAGCACCTCGGCCATGTGTGTCATCGCACGATCGAGAGCCGGGTCTCCCACGACCGGTGAGCCGAGTACGAGGCCCAGGGCCGGTCGGCCGCGGAGGCGGTCACCAGAGCTCAAGCGGCTCGGGTACCGCCCTAGTAGTGCCGAAGTCTCAAGCACGCTTCGAAGGACCTGTACCGAGCCTTCATCACTCCAATCGAACGGCTCAACCGTGACGATCGCGGTATCGAGGCGGGCGGGGAAGAGCGACGCGTAGCTCAGCGGGAGGGCGAGCGACCAGTCGTGCCAAGCCGCGGGGGCCTCGGGAGCTTCGGCGATGTGGAGCACCACCGAATCACCGGCGGGCGGGTCTTTGATGAGTGCGTCGAATCCGAGGCGGCGGAGCCGGGCGGCGTCGGCCGCGCCGCTCCACGGCGAGAACGTCAGGTCAAGGGCGCCGGGTGTATCGGTCAGCGCCTGGAGCTGGCGATCCTCGAGGCTCGCGGCGATACGCAGCGGCCGAGAGAGCGACGCACCCGGCGTGCCGGAGGCCTCATCGAGGCGTTCGAGCCAAGCCGGCAGGGCACCACCGGTGCTCGAACGGACGATGGTGAGAAGGCCGTCGGCAAGATCGGCCATGGCTCGTGCGGGAGCGGGCACCGGGCTGGGCGCCGACGCCGGCACTTGCTGCGTGATGCCCTCCGATTCGAGTTCGATCGCGTCATCGGTCTCCGAGTAATCCAGCTCGGAGGCCTCTGGCTGGGCTGGCGCATTGTCTTGTTCGATCTCGATCGGGACGGATGTCGCGGGTGCTTGGGCTCGGGTTGCCGCAGCCGGGCTGAAGATCGCATGGTTTGTGCCGGTCGAGTTCGCCATCAGGCGGACGAACGCGAAGCGACCGCCGACTACGGCCCCCATCATCCAAAGACCAACGGGCAGGCCCAAGAAGGTGGCGCCGAGCCACGAGGCTCCCAACAGCCAGGCCGTCAGCACAAACGCACACGTGCCGACGACCCACGCAAGCCCGGAAACCGCCGTGGTGTCTTGGTCGGGCCTCCCGGCCGTCCCCCGCTGCAACCGTTGGAGAGTGTTCATCGCCTTTGTCATCGGCGGCATGAGGCAGCCCACACGCGTACGCAAAAGCCGGTGCGGGCGATCCGCACCGGCTCTCATGGTGCTGCGGTCTGCGCTGGCGATCCGTGCGTGTTATCCGCCGCTTGCGGGCTGGATTCGCTGCAACGCCTCGATGACGTCGGCGGGCTCGGCTCGGTTCCGATAGTCCGCGTCGAGGAACGCCCAGCGGATGACGCCGTCGCGGCCGATCACGTAGGTCGCCGCAAGCGGCAGCTCACCGGAGTCATCGCCGTTGTACGCGCTCAGGCCGAACGCCTGCTCATAGTTCGCCTGCACGCCCTCGGTGAGCTCAAAGACAACGCCATACTCGCGAGCGACACCGTTGCCAACGTCGCTGAGCACCTGGAACCCAAGGCCCTCCTTCTCGGCCGTCGACAGCGTGCGGTCGGGTAGCTCGGGCGACAACGCCACGAGCGTGGCGCCGAGGGCTGAGAACTCGTCCAGCCGCTCCTGGTAGGCCCTGAGCGTCAGGTTGCAATACGGGCACCAGCCGCCACGGTACCACAACAGGACCACGGGCCCCGACTCGAGCAATGAGGCCAGCGAGACCTCCTCGCCGGTCTGGTTCGTGAGCGTGAACGCAGGAGCCTGGTCCCCCATGGCCTTCGCGTTATCGACCACGCCCGCACGGACAACGGCCTCGATGCCGTCCTCGTACAGCGTCTTGATGGCATCGGGAGCCCGCTCTGCGAATCCCGCCCGACGCTCCTGGAGCTCGGCCGCGAGGGGGCGACCCGAAGTGGGAATGACGGGTGGGGTTGCGACGTCTTGCTGCGGTGTGCTGCTCTCGCTCGTCATGCTCTGGGTTCCTTGGGCTTCGCCGCCGGCGGCATCGGATCCCGACTCGCCGCAGCCGGTCGAAAACGTAACAGCGGCGAGGGCGGCCAGGCCGATGCTCGCGCGGATGATCGTTTGCTTGTCTTGTTGGTTGCTCGTTTGCATGGGTCAGGGTACGAGCATGCGGACAGCCCGTTTATTCCCAGCCCAATTTGGAGCAGCGCTTAGCGGCGGAACCACGACGTGATCGCGTGGATCGTCGTCGCGCGACCCATGGCCGAGATCGACTCGGTCAGCGGGATCTCCTTGGGGCACACCTTGACGCAGTTCTGGGCGTTGCCGCAGTCCGAGACGCCGCCGGGACCCATGAGGGCGTCCAGGCGCTCACGCTTGAGCTGCTTGCCGGTCTCGTGCTCGTTGAAGAGGCGGGCCTGGCTGATCGCTGCCGCCCCGATGAAGCTCGTGGGCCACTGGCTCTCGTCTTCCTCGAGGTTGTACTGAGGGCACGCTTCTAGGCAGCAGCCGCAGCTCATGCAGGTCGAAAGCGTGTACCGCGTGCCCTGCTTGTCGGGGCTCTCCTTCGGGCCGGCGCCGAGGCTGTACGACCCATCGATGGGCACCCAGGCCTGGACACGCTTGAGTGAATCGAACAAGCGCTGGCGATCGACCCAGAGGTCGCGGATCACCGGGAACTTGC
Source organism: uncultured Phycisphaeraceae bacterium (assembly GCA_937899905.1). Classification (GTDB taxonomy): domain Bacteria; phylum Planctomycetota; class Phycisphaerae; order Phycisphaerales; family UBA1924; genus JAHCJI01. Next base: position 12,003 of record CALCCF010000095.1, on the reverse strand, counting down.
TCATGGGCTCGAGCGTGATCTCGTCGCCGTCATTGGGCGCGATGTCACTGATGAGCGCCGAGCAGCTCTGGCGAACGCCGCCGTTGATCAGCATGGTGCAGGCGCCACAGACCTCTTCGAGGCAGCCCGAGTCCCAGACCACGGGCGTGGTCTTCTCGCCGTCGACGGTGACCGGGTGCGCGGCGATCCACTGCAAGCAGCTGATGATGTTTGCACCGGGCTCGCGCGGGACATCGAAGGCTTGCCAGTACGAGGGCTTGCCGGGTCCGTCGCTCCGCTTGATGCGGATGCGGATGTGCTGACCCTTGCTCGCGGTTTCTTGTGAAGCGATCATACCGAGGCTGCTTCCTTCGCTGGGGTTTCTGTCTTCGCCGGCTCCTGCTTCTCGACCTTGCCGTAGGTACGGGCACGCGGCTTGACCAGCTTGGTCTGCACATCGCGGTAGCTGACATCGTGCTGTGCCGCACCCTGGCTCTGAGCGTTGAAGCTCGCGACCGTGGTCTTCAGGAATCGCTCGTCGTTGCGATCCGGGAAGTCCAGGCGGTAGTGCGACCCGCGGCTCTCCTCGCGGAGCAGGCTGCACTTGGCGATCATCTCGGCCATGATGAGCATGTCGCCCACCGCTCGGCTGTAGCTGAGCGACTGGTTGGTCCATGCGGCCGAGTCGGGCAGGCGGGCGCGGCTGAACCGCTCACGCAGCTCGGCCAGCTTGTCCAGGCACTGCTTGAGCCTGGGCTCGGTCTTCACGACCGTACACGCCGCTTCCATCTCCTCGCCCATCTCCTTGCCGATGAGGTAGGGGTTGGTGTCGTCGCTGACCTCGGCCCCATCGACCGTGTCGATGAAGCGGGACATCTTGGCCTGCTCGGACTCCACGGCCGCGTCGTAGAGCCCCTGATCTATGCTGTCGATCGGTCGCTCGGCCGGGTCGCCCTGGGTCACGTAATTCGCCACGCTGACGCCGCAGTAGAGGCCGTCGAAGATGCAGCTGAGCAACGCGTTGGCACCAAGGCGGGTCGCGCCGTGGTATGCGAAGTTGACCTCGCCGAAGGCATACAGCCCCGGGATGTTGGTCATCATGTTGTTCGGTGCGCCGAGCGCCATGCCCTGGCCCGGCTGCGCGTCAACCGGCGCCGCCATGCCGGGCTTGTGCTCGCCGTGCTGGGTTCCGGGCGTGTACGTGCCGGGCGTGTACTGGGTCCATATGCCACCCATCGAGTAGTGCACGGCCGGGAAGATGCGCATGGGCGTGTGGCGGGGGTCGTCGCCGGCGAACTTCTCGTAGATCTCCATGATCCCGCCGAGCTTGCGGGTCAGGTAGTCGGGGTCCTTGTGGGTCAGGTCGAGGTAGACCTGGTTCTCGCCCTTGACGCCCATGCCCTCGTTGACGCAAATGTCGAAGATCTCGCGCGTCGCGATGTCGCGGGGCACGAGGTTGCCGTACGCCGGGTACTTCTCCTCGAGGAAGTAGTACCGCTCGTTCTCGGGGATGTCACTGGGCTTGCGATCGTCGCCCTTCTTACGGGGCACCCACACACGCCCGCCCTCGCCGCGAGCGCTCTCGCTCATGAGGCGGCACTTGTCGGCGCCGGGGATGGCCGTGGGATGGACCTGGATCATCTCGCCGTTGCCGTACCAGGCTCCGGCTTGATAACACCGGCTCGCAGCACCGCCCGTGCAGATGATGCTGTTCGTGCTCTTGCCGAACACGAGCCCGCACCCGCCGGTGGCCATGATGACCGAGGCGCCGCGGAACGAGCGGATTTGCATCGTGCGCATGTCTTGGGCGACCATACCCACGCAGCGGCCGTCACCGTCGAGGCCGTCAACCTCGCCTTCGATGATCGGCCAGAGGAACTCCCAGAACTCGTACTTGCGCACAAGCCCGGACGCCTCGTACCGGCGCGTTTGCTCGTCGAGCGCGTAGAGCAGTTGCTGCCCTGTGGTCGCTCCCGAGAAGTGCGTGCGCTTGAACAGGCTTCCGCCGAACAAACGAAGGTCCCGCTGGCCCTCGTTCGTTCGGTTGAAGGGCACCCCCATGCGGTCGAGCAGGTCGATCACCTTGGGGGCGAAGTTGGCCATCTCGAGGACCGGTCCTTGGTCGGCGAGGTAATCGCCGCCATAGATCGTCTCGTCGAAGTGCTGGTACTCGCTATAGCCCTGCTGGCGGGCGACCTCGTTGCACGCGTTGATGCCGCCCTGTGCGCACACCGAGTGGCTGCGCTTCACGGGCACCATGCTGAAGAGATCGACCGGGATCCCGGCCTCGGCGATCCTCACGGTTGCGGCAAGGCCAGCGAGGCCTCCACCAACCACGATCACGCGTTGCTGCTGTTGCACGATTCGGCTCCCCGACAGGCTTCTAGTGAGCTGCTGTCTATTCGAGAAGTATCGGTCACGGCGGCCAAATTTTCAAGGAAACCTGAAAACTGTGAAAACCCGTAGCCGATAGGAAAACTGCTTATTCGCCGCCCCCGCTGCCCGTTGATTGTTCGGGCTGGGGGTCGGCGGTCTCGATGCCCTTCTGCTCCACATACGCCTCGTACTCGGCCTCGCCGTACTTCTCGATGAACATCTGTCGCTCGATAAGGTGGGCCTCGTCGTAGTCGAGCGTCATCGTGGCGATCAGCGAGGACCAGCCCGCGAGCATCAGCCCGGCGCCCAGGCCGGCACAGGCGATGCCCCACCGCTTCTGGGCCTTGGCCGAGATCGTGATGCCCCAGGTGATCGCCGCGGTCCACAGCCCGTTGGCGAAGTGGAACACCAGGGCGGTCACACCGACCATGTACAGCACCGAAACGGCGACCCCGAAGATCGTGAAGCCCTCGGTCGATCCCTGCATGGCCGCGGCGAGCGTTGACGCCGAGAAGCTGTGGCTCCACTTCGTGCCTTCGGGGATCAGGAACGTCCAGCCCCATCGCAGCGTGGCGACGTGGTAGAAGATGAAGAGGATGCCCACGTAGCCGCTGATGCGCTGCAGCGTGTACCGCCAGTTGTCCTGGTGCGGGTACCGCTGCAGGTTGCTCTTGCCGCTGGTCGCGTAGACAACGCCAAGGATGCTGTGAAAAGCAATCGAGACCCACAGCGTGATCTCGATGAGCAGCAAGTGCGGCACCGACTCGTTGATGAAGGTCACTTCGTGCTGGAAGTACTTGACGCCACCTTCGGCAACGGTCAGGCCCTCGCCCTTGCCGCGAAGAGCGAAACGCCCCCAAGCGAGCGAAGAGTTTGTGACGAGGTGCACGACGAGGAATACGCCGATCGGCACGAGGCCGGTCAGCGAATGCAACCGTCGCAGCAGGAAGTGTCGCTGGATCTGTGCCGGCGTGAGGGTCGGCTTCGTGTCTGGGCCGCTCGCCAAGTGTGGGCTCCTCGAAAGGGGTCTAGAAGGGTTATCGGCTCGGGCTTGCGCGGCCTTGAGCCGTGCCGCGGGTGGCTCCTGTGAGCTAGGGGCCCGCGATGCCGCCCGGCGCGCCACCGGGGGCCCCGCCGCCCGGCCCCATGTCGACCTGCTTGGCCCGGCCGTCGGCGATCGCCTGATCGACGGCCTTGTTGACCTCCACGAACTGGAGCCGCAGCTCGTGGGCCGTCTGGCTCACGAGCTTCTCCTCGTCCTCGGATAGGTTGCCCTTGGTCTTCTCTTCGAGGGTGCCCAGGAGGTCAACGTGGAACTTGGCAAGGTCCATCGCGACCATCGCACGCCCCGTTTGTGGGTCGGGGAAGGCCCCCATGTACAGCAGTGCTTGTGTCGCGAGAATCTGCACGATGCCCGTGATGTCGGCGGGCGGCAGTTCGCGGTCGCCGGCTTCCTGGGCCTTCTTGTTCGCCTCATCGGCCAGTTTCTGCCGCTCGGCCTCTGCCTCGCTCTTCCAATCCGAGTCGATAATCAGCTTCGGCTGCTCTTCCTGATCGGCCACGACGCCTCCTTGAAACTGCAATTGCGGCCCAGCTTTTACACCGTGAACCGCGAGTATCCTTTTCACATGAGCGTAGGCGAACGTTGTGTCTCGGCCCTCGTAAGGCCCCGCCCGTTCGGGTTATGGTGCATGGCGTTGGTCCTCGTCCCGGCCGTTCTCGTCGGGTGTCAGGGGAGTGGCGGCGGGCCTATGCCCAGCCTGGGCCCGGAGGACTTCGCGTCCCGTTCGCCTTCGGCCTCGCCCGACATCGTCTCTGGGACGCCCCAGCGTGCAAGGCAGCCTTCGGGTCGCGAGCCCTTGGACGCCTCTGCTTTTGTCGCCTCGGGGGATGCGGTGCTGGTCCCACCTGCCGTCGAAGCGGTAGAGGCGTCTGGTATGGTCGGCCCGGATCTCGCGCCAGCGCCGGTCGTCGCGCAGCCGGTGCTGTTTGATGTCAAGGTGGGTGAGGTCAACAACAAGCCCGTCTTCGCGGCAGAGTTCCTCGATCCGATCGCCCAACGACTTCGCGCCATGGCCTACCGCGACGTGCCGCTGCCCGGGGGTGGCACCACGGCGCAGCTGATCCCTCGAGAGCAGTGGCGGTTCCAAGCCAATCAGGTCATCACCGAGCAACTCAGGACATTCGTTGAGAACGAGCTGGTCATCGCCGAGGGCCTGGCAAGCTTCACGCCCGCGCAGCGTACGGGGCTGCGCAACTTCATCGGGCTGGCGCGCCGGAGCTTGGAGCGCAACGCCGGTGGCAGCATCACTCGTGCGGTTCGAGAACTCGGCACGGGCCAGACGCTCAGCGAGTACTTGCAAGACGTCCGCAACCAGGAGCTCATCCGGCAGTTCTATCAGGAGCTTCGGCGCACCATCGTGGTGACGCGGAGTGATGTCCAGAGAGCCTACTTGCGGCGATACGGAGACGCCAAACGCGAGTCGACGCTGACGTTCCGTCGTATCCGGGTTCCCCTGCGTGATCCCGAAGGCGCGGCCCGGATATCAGAGCGTTTGGCTTCAGGCGAGTCGTTCGAGGAGGTCGCGACCGATGAGTCGAACACGTCCAGGCGCTCGTCTGGCGGTCTCTGGCCCGCGATGACGTTCCAGGGCTCGCGTGCCGAAGCGTCGTTCCTGGCCAACGCTCCCGAGATTGACATGGCCCTGCGTGAACTGACACCGGGCGAGTGGCGTGGTCCGATCGAAGACGAGCGAAACGCGCACTGGGTCTATGTTGATGGCGTTGAGATCGGCTATAAGACCTGGGCCGAGGCGCAGAGCGAGCTTCGCGAGGAGCTCTTTATGCAGCGGTTTGAAGAAGCGAACTTCCGAGCCATGACGAGGCTCTTCGAGCAGGCGGGCATGACCGACATCCAAACCATGCGGGCCGAACTGCTCGAGGTCGCAACGGCGTGGTTCTATCCCACGGAGTGAGCTCGAACGCCATTGATCAGCGGGGCACCTATGCGCACCGGCCGCCGTGACAAGCTTGGGCCACAAGGCGAGCGCGCGGCCGTTCGGTTCTTGAGGCGTCAGGGATTCCGAGTCCTCGGACGCAACCTCGTAACGCCGTTCGGAGAGGCCGACATCGTGTGCGAGTCTCCGGACCACGTGGTCGTTGTGGTCGAAGTCAAGTCCCGGCGATCTGAGCGTCCAGGACCGCCGCCCGAAGCCGCGGTGACCCAGAAGAAGCGGCAAGGCCTGACGCGCATCTTGGAGCACCTTGTCCGGGCGAACGGATGGCACGATCGCCCGAGACGGATCGATGTCGTCGCCGTCGAGTTTCGTCGCCGACGATGGCTGGGCCCGAAACCGGCGCTTCGGCATATCACCGATGCGGTGCGACAAGGCGGGGCTGCGCGATAGCTCGCGAAGCGGCCGTTCAGTCAGCGGCCTGGGCCGATGCCGGCTCAGGATCCGACCAATCACGACGCCCCGCGAGCCGATTTCGGAACTGGGCCTCGGCCCGGCGCTCCTCGACGATCTGCAGGTCGAGCCGCAGCGGCACGATCACGCTGAACATCGAGCCCCGACCAGCATCGGACACCAACTGGATCTCGCACTGGAGCAGATTTGCCAGTTCCTTGGCGATCGCAAGGCCCAGTCCGGTGCCGGCGTGCTCGCGAGTCCGGCTCGCATCGACCTGCGTGAACTTCTCGAACACGCGACTCTGATCCTCGGGCGGGATGCCCGGGCCATTATCGATCACGCTGATGCGGACGCGCTCCTCGCCGTCGGCATCGTGCAGGCGCTCGGCACGCATCTCAACACGCATCGGCCCGGTCGAGCCGGGGGCCCCGGTGAACTTGACGGCATTGCTCAGGAAATTGAACACAACCTGCTGCAGCTTCTTCGGATCGGTCTCGATCAGCGGCAGGCCGGGCTCGATGTGTCGGATTAGTTCGATGCCCCGCCGCTGGGCCAGCGGGTCGACGAGGCCGATCAGCGTCTCACAGAGCGCGGGGACGCTGAGCGCCTGCACGTGCAGCTCGAACCGCCCGGCTTCAAGCTTGGCCATCTCCAGCAAGCCGTTGATCATCTCGAGCAGATCGCGCCCGGCCGTGTGGATGTAGGTGATGTAGCGGAGTCGCTTGGCCCGCTTCTCGGGCGTCTCGGCCTCGCCCTCGCCGCTGCTCTGGGCGATCTCGAGCAAGAGCTCGGCGAATCCATTGATCGCATTAAGTGGTGTGCGCAGCTCGTGGCTCACGTTTGCCAGAAAGTCGCTCTTGAGCTGGTTCGCGTCGTAGAGCACTCGGTTTGCTTCGGCGAGTTCGCTTACCTTGCTCTCAAGCGCGGTGCCGGTAGCACGGAGGCGATTCTCGTTGCGCTGCAAGGCCGAGAGCATCTCGTTGAACGCGTTGGCGAGCTGCTCGAATTCATCGTGGCTCTTCACCTCGACGCGATGGTCCAGGTCTCCTCCACCAACCTTGTCGGCCGCCTCACGCAGCACGTCGACCGGACGGAGCACGATCCGGTGGAGCAACACGTAGAACAATGCAACCGCGAGCGCAAGCACCGCCGCTCCGGCGTTGAGCAGGTAGATCGCGTTGACAGCCATCAGCCAAGCCGCTCCCTCGGCGGGCCGCTCCAGCACGATGATTCCCAGCAGGTCACCCGCGGGGCTACGGACGGCCTGCGCGTATCGCTCGGTACGCTCGGTCTTGGTCAGGATCTTCCACGAATAGGCCCAGGAGTGATCGCGAAGGTCCGGCCTCGGCGAGTCCTCGCGATCGAATCGAGATAGCGCTCGCTCGACGAACGGTGTTTGCCTCCCCACTCGCCTCGCCGATTCGAGGTCGTACCAGATCGCCTGCACCCCGCCCCGCTCGGTTGCTTGCGACGGCTCGGGCAGCCCAGGCTCGGCCGAACGCCACGCGTCGACCATCTGGCGGCTGACTTGGAGCTCGCCGATGCTGACGAGGGCGCTCATACGCAGCCAGGCGACGAAGAGGGCGGCCGAGACAATCAGCACCAAGGCGGCGCCGAAGAGCACCAGCGCCTTATCGGCCAGCGCCAGCCGACGAATGCGTTCCAGGATTGTCCCGGCCCATGCGAACATCTAGGGCAATCGTAGATCGGCGCGAGTGTTCGAACCGACCGCGGCCCGCGTACCATCGCGGCGATGCCCCGAGTCTACCTCGAGACCTTTGGCTGCCAGATGAACGAGCTCGACAGCGAGCTGGTCGCGGGTCGACTGGCCCAACTCGGCTACACCATGACGCGTGAGCCCGATGGTGCAGACGTCATGCTCTACAACACGTGCTCCGTGCGCGAGCAAGCCGAGCAGAAGGTCTGGAGCCGCCTGGGTGAGCTGAAGAAGACCAAGAAGGGGAAGCCAGAGCTGGTTGTCGGCGTTCTCGGTTGCATGGCAGAGCGCGACGGCGCCGATTTGATGAAGCGGATGCCCGTCGTCGACATCATGTGTGGCCCCGGCGAGCTCGACAAGCTGCCGGAATTGCTGGACAACGCCGTGCGAACGAGGGCGTCGCTCCTCGGCAGCGAGTCGGTGAATCTCGCGGCACTCCAAGGTAACACCAGCCGCCGCAGCGGAACACTCGCCGCAGCCGAAGATCAACTCGAGTTGCTCGATCTTTCTCGCACCGTTTCTCCGGTCGATACCGACGCGAGCCATCGCAGCGCCTACGTCCGTATCACTCGCGGCTGCAACAAATTCTGCACGTACTGTGTTGTGCCGTTCACGCGTGGCGCCGAGATCCACAGGCCACCCGAGCACATCGTCGAAGAGTGCAAGCGACTCGCCGACGCCGGCGTGGTCGAGGTGACGCTCCTAGGCCAAACTGTCAATCACTACCGCTTCGAGCACGGAGCGTCGGTGAGCGTCGGCGGCGTGACCCAACCGCAGAAGGGCCGGACGTACAAGGGCAGCCATCACCGCGATGCGTTTGCGGGCCAGAGCGTCACGACGTTTGCCGACCTCTTGCACCTGATCCACGAGAAGGTGCCCACCATCCAGCGGCTGCGCTTCGTCACGAGCTACCCGCGTGACTTCGGCAATGACGTGCTCGAGGTCATACGCGACAGCCCGCGCATCTGTCGGTACCTGCACGTGCCCGCCCAGAGCGGCAGCGACACCGTGCTCAAGCGCATGAACCGCGGGTACACCGTGGGCGAGTACCTCGAGTTCCTCGATCGCGCGAGGCAGTTCCTTGACCAGCCGGAGATCGGCCGCCCGCTCATGCTTAGCGGCGACATCATCGTGGGCTTCCCCGGCGAGACCGACGAAGACTACGAGGGCACCGTCGATCTGCTGGAAAAGAGCCGGTACAAGAACTGCTTCATCTTCAAGTACTCACCCCGGCCCGGCACTGTCGCGTACGACAAGATCCCCGACACCGTGCCCGACCCAATCAAGCGCGAGCGCAATAACCACCTGCTGGCAGTCCAGAAGCGCATCGGCGAAGCGCTCGGCCGCGAGCAGGTCGGCCAGACCTTTGACGTGCTCGTCGAGGGTCTGAGCCAGAAGCAGCTCAAGGCCTCGGGCCTCAGCCAGGGCGCACGCAAGCCGCGCACCATCGAGGTCACCATCGGCGGCTCGGCCGTCGCGACGGCTCCGATCGTCGATGAGGCCGAGCATGTCGAAGGCCCCGTGCAGGTCACCGGCCGCAGCGACGGCGACCTGATCATCCACTTCGAGGCGCGCGATGCGGCGGAGGCGAAGAGCCTTATTGGCCGCATCGTGCCGGTAGAGGTCGTGTCGGCGAGCGGGCTGAGCCTTGGCGGCAGGCTGTTGCCCGGCTAATCACAAGCCAGCCCTGCATCTTGGCTGGCTCGACTCCCTCCCAAAGTTGTGGGTGGAAGCCCCAGCAACGCACCCCGTGGTTTGGTGTATATTGATATCTCCATACGAGGTCTGGCGGCGTTTCGCGGACCTCGAAGCCCTGGATGCTCGAGGACTGCTGATGCGATTTGGAATACGCCACGAATTGCTTGCCGTGCCGCTCGCGGGTCTTGTGATCCTGCTGTGCTCCAGCGATCGCGCGCTGGCCCAGCCGTGCGATCTGCAGTGGGCCGAAGGCGAGTTCGAGATCGCCGGGGTGGACGGCATCGTCCAAGCCGTCACGGTCTTCGATGACGGGTCCGGAGAGGCGCTCTATGCGACGGGGGAATTCGAAAACGCCGGAGGCGCGAGCGCGAACAACATCGCTCGTTGGGATGGATCGAAGTGGAGCCCCCTGGGCGAGGGCTTGGGTGGCAGTTCGCTTTCGTTGGCCGTCTTCGATGATGGCGAGGGGCCCGCGCTGTACGCGGGCGGCGGGTTTTTGACCGCGGGTGGTGAGCCCGCCAGCGGCATCGCACGCTGGGATGGGTCGTCCTGGAGCCCCTTGGGAGAGGGGATCGATGGCTTCGTCTCGGCGATGGTCGTATTCGACGACGGATCCGGGGAAGCCCTTTACGTCGGCGGGGGCTTCACGTCCGCCGGCGGCGAACCGGCCAACTACATCGCACGCTGGGACGGCTCTGAGTGGTCAACCTTGGGAGCCGGGCTCGACGACAACGTTCGCGCGCTCACCGTGTTCGACGACGGCCGGGGTCCGGCGCTCTACGCGGGCGGCGGGTTTAGGAATGCGGGCGGCGAGTCGGCCAACTTCATCGCCCGGTGGGACGGCTCGGGATGGTCACGCCTTGGCACCGGGGTCGACGGACGGAGTGCGCTGACGGCGGTGCGTGCGCTGACCGTTTTCGATGACGGCGCCGGGCCGGTCCTGTATGTCGGCGGCCGGTTTGAGACGGCGGGTGGAGAGGCCGCCTCGCGAATCGCGCGATGGGACGGCTCGGCGTGGTCCCCGGTTGGTTCGGGCCCTGGAATGCAGAACACCGTCCAGTCCATGGTGGTGTACGACGACGGCTCGGGGCCGGCACTGTTCATTGGAGGGTTGTTCGAGTGGGCCGGTGGTATGCCCGCCGCGTACGTCGTTCGCTGGGATGGCGACTCATGGTCGCGGCTTGGAATGGGCATGAGCAGCTGGGTCCAGGCGCTCACCGTGTTTGACGACGGTTCGGGCCCCGAGCTCTTTGCCGGTGGATACTTCATTGAGGCCGGAGGCCTGTTTACCAGGGGCATCGCGAGCTGGGATGGGTCCGCGTGGGCAACGCTCGGCAAGGGCCTAGACGACATTGTCTACTCCTTCACCGAGTTCGACGACGGAACGGGGACAGCGCTCTACGCCGGCGGCACGTTTACTACCGCCGGCGACGCCGTTGCCAACCGAATCGCGCGCTGGGACGGATCGGCATGGTCGGCGCTGGGCACCGGCCTAAACGACTACGTCTTCGCGACACCCGTGTTTGATGACGGCTCGGGCCCGGTTCTTGTGGCCGGAGGCGGCTTTTCTGAAGCTGGAGGCGAGGACGCCATCGCGGTTGCGCGGTGGGACGGATCACACTGGGCGCCATTCGGCGATGGCATCATCGGCGTACGGACGAGCGTTAGCGCCCTCGCGGTGTTCGACGATGGTGCCGGGCCGACTCTGTTCGCGGGAGGACGGCTGGACATGGCCGGCGGTGCTGTCGCGACGGATATCGCACGCTGGGACGGCTCGTCGTGGGCGCAGGTTGGCGAAGGCCTGGACGGCTCGGTCTCGGCCTTGACCGTATTCGACGACGGGTCCGGCCCCGCCCTGTTCGCCGGAGGCCAATTCACGATCGTTCGCACCGGCGAGTTCGTGCGTATCGCGAGATGGGATGGCACGGCATGGTGGCCCCTGAGCAGCAGGCTTGATGGTTCGGTGGCGGCGCTCGTCGCCTTCGACGACGGTGGCGGCGCAGACTTGTACGTCGCGGGCGCGTTCTCGTCGGCCGGTGGGTCCGGGGCGAACAGCATTGTCCAGTGGGATGGCTCCAGATGGCGCCGTGTGGGCACTGGCGTTGACGGCAGGATCTTCAGCCTCGAGGTCTTCGATGACGGCACGGGCGAGGCGCTGTACGCCGCGGGCGAGTTCTCCGTTGCTGGTGCGCGAGACGCGAACAACATCGCTCGTTGGGACGGGCTTCGCTGGCTGCCCCTCGGCGAGGGTCTTGTTGGGAGGTTCGATCAGGTCCACGCCTTGGCCGCCTTCGATGACGGTTCGGGCTCGGCCTTGCACGCGGGTGGCTCGTTCGACACGGCCGGAGGCGTGGTGTCACAGTACATGGCCCGCTGGGGCTGCCCGGCAGTCCCCTGCCCCGCCGACATCGACGGCGACGGTCGGCTCACGCTGTTCGACTTCCTCGCCTTCCAGAACCTCTTCCAGGACGCCGACCCCGCCGCCGACTTCGACGGCGATGGCAGGCTCACGCTCTTCGATTTCTTGGCGTTCCAGAACGCCTTCGATGCTGGGTGCTTGTAGCAGGTCTGGTATCGTCCATACCAAGCCTGCCATAGCCTGCCCCATGGTCGGGAAGATCGGGCCACCACCACTGGTTTCGGCGGCTCCGGGTGGGCTGGCGGTCGATGCCGGCGAGTCTGAGCCGTTGGCCATGATCGATCCGTGGCGGCCCGCGCCGCTGGCGATTATCACCCACGCCCACTCGGATCACGCCTATCGGTGCAGCCAGCGATACGTGTGTGCTCGTCCGGTGGCTGGTTTGTTGCGCACGCGGATGGGCA
>CALCCF010000094.1 GCA_937899905.1 uncultured Phycisphaeraceae bacterium | reverse complement strand
GAGGCTCGCACCCAAGGCGGCTCCCAGTCCAGCCAGAGCGCCGACGCCCCACGCGATCCAGCCGACCGCGTACCCGGTGTAGTACCCAACCGCAGCCCAGATAGCCGCGCCAATGGCTCCGCCGACGATCGATCCCACGAGTGCCCCGATCATGCCGATTCCTCCAAGCACCCCGCGCCTCGGGGTGAGCAGTGACCGCACGCGCAAAACACGATCCGGATCACATCACGAACAACCGGGGCACACCACCCCGTCGAGGTACGATACTGGTTTCTCTGGAACATTGCAAGGGTTTTTGGTCGATTGGGAATGGGTCTTTCCCCATGCCCAAGGGCGATTATGGACTCCAGCACGCGGATTTCGCCCCTATGCTGCCCGAACACCGACATCTGGCCCGACACCACGGAGGGTGACCTTGGCCGCCAAGAAGACGACTTCCAGGACCCGTGCGACCGCCGAGACGATGGCCGGCAAGCAGCGGGACATTTCCGTCAGCGAGTTCTTCGCCAAGAACCGCCACCTGCTGGGCTTCGACAACCCCCGAAAGGCCCTCCTGACCACCGTCAAGGAGGCCGTCGATAACGCTCTCGATGCCTGCGAAGAGGCGGGGATCCTCCCCGACATCGAGGTGCTCATCGAGGAGTTGACCGCCCCGCCGAGCCCGAGCAAGCCCGGGCGGTACGCCGTCACCATCACCGACAACGGTCCGGGCATCGTCCGCAAGCAGGTGGAGAACATCTTCGGCCGGCTGCTCTACGGCAGCAAGTTCCACCGCATGAAGATGAGCCGCGGCCAGCAGGGCATCGGCATCTCGGCGGCGGGCATGTACGGGCTGATGACCACCGGCAAGCCCATGGTCATCACGACCAAGCCCGGCAAGCGAAAGGCGGCGCACCACCTCGAGCTCGCGATGGACACCACCAAGAACAAGCCCGAGGTGACCATCGACGTCGAGACCGACGACTTCCCCGAGACCTCCAGCGGCACGGGTACGCGCGTGCGCATCGAGATGGAGGCCCGCTACCAGCGCGGCAAGACCAGCGTCGAGGCGTACCTCGAGCAGACGGCCATCGCCAACCCGCACGCGCAGATCACGTTCATCCCGCCCGAGAAAGCCGCCGGTGGCCCCGCACTCGAGGTCGAGGAGGTGTCGACCGAGCTCAGTCACACGACCGAGCTCGCCGATCGCTACATCTTCCCGCGCGCGGTCGAGGAGTTGCCGCCCGAGACCGAGGAGATTAAGCCCCACCCTTATGGCGTCGAGCTCGGAAACTTCCTGCGCATGCTCAAGGGCACGAACGAGAAGCAGCTGGCCGGCTTCTTCAAGAACGAGTTCAGCCGTGTGCCGCCGGCGGTGGTCAAGGACATCACGTCGAAGTCGACCGTGAAGGGCGGCAAGACGCTCACGGGCCAGACGTACGTGAGCACGGTCGACCACGACGCGGCCGAGCGTTTGTACCGGGCGTTACAGGACAGCAAGCTGCGAGCGCCGCCCACGGACTGTCTCGCTCCCATCGGCGTGCGGCAGATGCTCAGCGGCCTGCTCAAGGGCGTGAAGGCCGAGTTCTATGCCGCCAGCACGCGCGACCCGGCGGTGTACCGCGGCAACCCGTTCCAGATCGAGGCGGCCATCGCCTTCGGCGGCGACCTGCCGGGCGATGAGTCGGCCCGGGTCATCCGCTTTGCTAACCGCGTGCCGCTGCTCTACCAGCAGAGCGCGTGCTGCTCGTTCAAGGCCGTGGTCGAGACGGGCTGGAAGAACTACAGCCTCAGCCAGCCGCGCGGGGCGCTGCCGGTGGGCCCGATGGTCATCATGGTGCACATGGCCAGCGTGTGGGTGCCGTTCACGAGCGAGAGCAAGGAGGCGATCGCCGACTACGACGAGATCCGCAAGGAGATGCGCCTCGCGCTGCAAGAGTGCGGCCGCAAGCTTGGCACGTACCTCCGCCGCCGCCAGAAGATGCGCCGCGAGGGCCAGCGGCGTGACGTCTTCTCGCGGTACATCGCCGAGATCGCGCGCTCGACCTCGGCGCTCACCGGCGACGATGAGGGCGCGCTGCTCGACGCATTACTGAAGCAGGCCCAGGCCCGCACGGCGATCGCGGACGCCGAGCTCGATGAGGATGGCAACTACGTCAAGCCCGAGAAAAAGCCGGCCGAAGACGATGGCGTGATCATCGTGGAGAGTGAGCCGAGCCCGGCACAGGTGGAGGCGAAGGGGAACGGGGAGGCCGCATCGGCTTCAGAAAGCGACGCCGGACGAGGATTGTTCGGCACTGACGGCGAGAGCGTTCCGGTGCGACGAAAGAAGACGAAGTCACGTTCAAGAGCGAGGAAGCCGACACGACCGAGGGCTTGAATGTCAATGTGGTTCCACCAGCAGCTCATTGCCCCGAACATCGGGCAAGTACTCATCCGGTTCCCAGCCGTACTCGGTACCTTCATCGGATGCTGTCGTCCAGCAAAATTCTACTTCGGACAAGAACCCGACGAGGTCATCGCCAAGTCGTGCAAGCAAGCTATCAACACTCCTTGCAACGACTTCTTCGTATCCCAGAACTGGGTCCAAGCTGATGCAGAAGCACTTCCCAGCCAAAGGCTCGCCATTGTGCTCTCCATCGAAGAAGAGAACAATGTCTGTCCCCTCACCAGCTATGCCACCGATCACCCGCCAAGTGCCGGCAGAATACATCTCCAGCCCTTCAAAGGCCCAAGACATGTCATCGCCTGTCCACTCATCGGTCGCCGCGTCCCAGTCCTCGGTAGGAAGCAGCCACGCAGCCGGCATGGGATCCTCGCCGGGCAAGGCAGGAAGAACCGACATCGCAACTCCGTCATGCTTGCCGTAGAGTGCACCCAATTGGCTCGCCAACTCGGGGGCATTTTCACAAAGAGCGTCAATCTGTTTGAGTCCAGCATCCGAAGCCGGAGGCTCTCCATGATGTGATACGGGGACAACAACCGGGCCGACTCCAGAACCATCATGATGTGGAAACTTCAACCCGGGCGCCGGATGGCACAACATAGACAAGAGGGACGAAAGACCACCCATGATCAGGACTCCGATCGAATTCGCGTCTCGTGGCCAAGTCACAATTCGCTAAACGCGCAAGTGTAGCAATATGGCAAAGAAGACCACCAAGAAAGTCCGCTCCGCCCCGCGCACGCGATCTAAAGACGCCGCCGATCGGGATGCGAAGACGCAGGCCGCCCTCAAGGACCTCGCCGGGGGTATCGCCAAGAGCGCGCTTTCGGGCGTCGAACCGACGTTCGACGTGCCTACGCGTTCGTCGAGCAATACGAACTGGAATCGCAAGCGCGGCATCCTGCAGATGGGCGACGCGGCCAGCACGCGGCAGATCTTCAACCTGGGACAGGCCCGCAAGTTCATGCAGAGCCTGCGGCACGCCCACGGCATCAGCCGCCTCATCGACCAGGACAAGACCACCAGCCTCCGCGGCATGTTCTACACCGGGCTGGGCGACGTCCACGACGTCGGCGGCAAGAAGGTGGGCGAGAAGACCTTCGACGACCAGACCGAGAGCGACGCGATCCTCGAGGATCTGGAGGTCACGCTCGGCGCGCTCCGCGAAGAGCTACATATCTTCGCCAAGAAGCGCGGCGCCATGGTTGGCAACATCACCATCGAGGACAGCGGCGACACGATCGACTGCCGCAAGATGGGCAGCGGCGGCTACGCGATCCCCAGCATCTGCGAGCCCGACCGCGTGAAATTTGGCAAGTGCGAGGCCGACTTCGTGCTGCACGTCGAGAAAGACACCGTCTGGCAACGCTTCAACGAGGACCGCTTCTGGAAGACGCACAACTGCATCCTGACCGAGGGCAGCGGCCAGCCCCCCCGTGGCGTGCGCCGCCTGCTGCACCGCCTCAACAAGGAGCTCGGCCTGCCCATCATCTGCCTGCTCGATTGCGACCCCTGGGGGCACTACATCTACAGCGTCATCAAGCAGGGCAGCATCTCGCTCGCGTTCGAGAGCGAGCGGTTGGCCATCCCCGACGCGAAGTTCCTGGGCATCCGCTCGAACGACTTCGAGCGATGCAACCTCAGCGATAGCGTGCAGATCTCGCTGAACGATCGCGACACCGCCCGCGCGAAGCAGATCGCCGCCTACCCCTGGTTCAAGGACCACAAGGGCTGGCAGAAGGAGATCGCCAAGCTCCTCAAGAACGGCTTCAAGCTCGAAGTCGAGGCGTTGATCAACATCGACATCAGCTACGTGACCGAGACGTACGTGCCCGAGCGCTTGGCGGCGGAGGATTGGTTGGACTAAAGTCGGATCGTGTCTTGCCTAGGCGTCCATTTTGCATTGAGTAGCGAGCAGGTCGAAACTCTACAGTCGATAACCACCGATGCTGAACGTCGCGAATACCTCGCCGAGTACATCGAAGAAGCACTCCTGGGCACCGAGTGTGCCTACGAGACAGATAAGGCGTGGGACGCCATTCACCGCGTCCTCACGAGCGGGCGGCACATGCCTCACCTCGACATTGCTTCCCTTAGTCTCGTGATACTCGGCGGCAAGTCGTTGTATGAAGCGCCGGACTACATCATGCGGCTCGTTGAGCCATCCCAAGTGCGTGAGATTGCCGAAGCGCTGCCTCGAGTTCGCCGTGAGGACGTCGTCAAGGCATATTCATCCATACATGATGAAGACTATCAGGTCTCGAAATCGGCTGAAGATCTCGACTACACGCTCGAGTATTTCGAAGGACTGCTGCCTTTCTTCAAACATGCAGCTGAGTCTGGCCTGTACGTCTTGTTTTCAGCAGATCAGTAAAGCAGGCTCAACTACCGCCAGTCGATGACAACCTTCCCCAGCTGTTCCTGCGCCTCCAGCCGCTCGTACGCCGCTCGGCCATCACTGGCCTTGAACACCCGATCCACCACCGGCTTGAGCGCCCCGGCCTTGAACAAGCTCGCGACCTCGCGGAACTCGGCGGGCGTGCCCATGGTCGAGCCGAGGATGCGCAGCTGGTTCCAGAAGATGCGCGCGAGGTCGGTGGTCGCGTTGGGGCCGGCGGTGCAGCCGGGGGTGACGTAGGCGCCGCCTCGAGCGAGGCTCTTGATGCAGCAGAGGTGGGTGGCCTTGCCGATGCTGTCGACGGCCATGTCGACGCCTCGTTTGCCGGTCCAGGCTCGCACGTCGCGCGACCAGTCTTCACCGGTATCCAAGACGCCATGATCCGCGCCCATCTGGAGGGCCTTGTCGATCTTCCACTGGTGGCGGCTTGTGACGACAACGGGGCAGCCGAAGTGCTTGGCGATCTGCATCGCGCTGGTCGCCACGCCCCCACCGATGCCGGTGACGAGCACGCTCTGGCCGCTGCGCAGCTGGCCCTTGGTGACCATCATGCTCCACGCCGTCAGGGCGGTCAGACCGAAGGCGGCGGCTTCGACCGGGTCGATATCGCTCGCGTCATCCGCCCCAAGGTCGGCCAGATGCGTGGCCGGAGCGTTGAAGAACTCGCGGTGCATGCCGTTGTGGTGCTCGCCGATGAGCTCGTAGTCGGGCGCGAGCGTGCTGCCGGGCGGATCCGTCGGCCGCTCGCGCGGCGGCACTTCCACCGCGGCGTTGACGATCACGCGTCGACCGACCCATGACGGATCGACACCCTCCCCTACTTCCTCAACCACCGCGCACGCGTCGCACCCGCTGACCCGCGGCCAGGTGAGATCAACACCTGGGATGCCCATGCCGACCCACAGGTCCATGTGGTTGAGCGCGCTGCACAGCGTGCGCAGTTTGGCGTGGCCGGCCAGCGTCGGCTCGAGGTCGGGCCAGTCGGTCTGATACTCGATGTTTGGAGCGACGATATTGGCTTGGGCGGTGCAGACGAGAGCGTTCATGGGTCAGGATAGGCGAACGTGTCTTCGTTCTGCCTCTCGGGCAATCGCCACGCCGCCCCGCACTGCCCGCAGATCGTGCATCCGTCTGGCTCTGGTCTTCCATCGAGCACGGCGGCACACGAGGGGCATCGACCGTCGTGCACCATCCGGCGTGCCATCACCGGCATCACATGTCGGTTGAACGAGACCTTGAACGAGATGAGTACAACAGCGATGGGCACCATCCCTGTAAGGACGATCGCTACAGGTACCCAGTCGCTCCGAATGCCCTGCGTCATGAACACGCCGACGAAGATCGCGGCAAAGGAGCCGTACATTCCGAGCCAGAGTCGTCGGTACGCCCGCCGTGCTTCACCGGGCAGTGGCACACGTGCATCACTCGGCAGCGCGAACCGTCCCGTTGGCACAAGCTCGGGCGACGCGTTGTGCTCTGTGCCTCGATCATCGATGATGGGCGAACGCCGGAACAATCGCCCGCGCGTATGAACCTGGCCATCGTGAAGGCCGAGCCGCCACGCAGCACCACAACCATGGCACACGGTGCACCCATCCGACTCGCTCGAACGGCCCTCCAGATCGGTCCCGCACGCAAGGCACAGGGATACAAGCCGGTCCTTACGCCGCTGAAATCCGATGAAGATCCAGCCGGCCATAGAGACCCCCGCGATGAAAACGCACCACGCCAACAAGACCCAGAGCCAGTCCGGGTGGTTCCACCCCTGCCAATTGGTCAGCAGTCTTTGCGTCACAACCACAAGTGGCGTGAAAACAACAACAACGAGGATCAAGATCCTCCGTTGGACTGTGTCATGGTACCAGTAGTCTGCCCACGGTCGCTTGTGGAACACATAGGAACGACGCAGTAGCATGGACTTGCCGCGATCGTCTCGGATTCGTCGCCACGCCATCACCAAGGCTAGTACGTTGGAACACCAACAAAAAAGCCGCCCGATTGGGCGGCTCGTTTGGCTCTAGCAGGGTTCTCTACTTCTGCACCGTCTTAAGGCCCTCGACGTGCTTCATACCGCGGCGGCGGTCGCGGAGGCGGCGCTTCTTGCCGACGCGATCGCGGAGGTAGTAGAGCTTGGCCCGGCGGGCGTCGGAGCGGCGCACCACGGCGAACTTGGCGATCAGCGGGCTGTTGATCGGCCAGGTACGCTCGATGCCGATGTCGTCGACGACGCGGCGGACGGTGATCGTCTCGTTGATGCCCCGGCCCTTGCGGCTGATGAGCACGCCGGTGTAGACCTGCGTGCGTTCGCGCTCGCCCTCCACGATGCGGACGTGCACCTGGATGGTGTCGCCGATGTCCATGCGAGGCAGGTCGTCCTTGATGTGCTCTTGGGCGACCGACTCGAGGATGGCCTGTTGGCTCTTGGGGTTGGCAAGCGACATCGGCGAGCTCCAGCGATACGAGGATTCCTGAGGGCCTCCACGGGCCGCAGCGGGTCGAGATGTTAGGCCTCGTGGCCGGGATCTGCAAGCCGCCCCGAGCGATCGTCGGGCGGCTCCAGAAGGTCCGGGCGGCGTTCTTGGGTCCGCTCGAACCGCTGCTGGAGCCGCCAGCGGGCCACGGCCGAGTGATCGCCCCCCAGCAGCACCTCGGGCACGGCCATACCCATCCACTCCCGCGGCCGGGTGTAGTGCGGGCAGTCGAGCAGGCGGGCACCGTCGGGCACGCCGACCTCGCGGGCCAGCTTCGCGTCGATGGGGTCACCATTCGGATCGGTCGACGGCGGCGGGCCGAAGCTGTCCTGGATACCCGAGTCCTCGTGCCCGAGCACGCCCGGCAGCCGGCGGATGATCGCGTCCATGAGCACCATGGCGGCCAGTTCCCCGCCGCTAAGCACGTAGTCGCCCAGGCTGATCTCCTCGGGCGCGAGCTTCTCGATGACGCGTTCGTCGACGCCCTCGTAGTGGCCGCAGATGAGCAGCAGCCGGGGCATGGCGCTCAGGCGCTCCACGGTGGCTTGGGTGAGCGGTTGGCCCTGCGGCGAGAGCAGGACGCGGTGCGCGGGCGCCGCATCCATCGCCTCCACTGCCATCACGGCATCCCAGACCGGCTGGCACATCATGACCATTCCGGGGCCGCCGCCGAAAGGGCGATCGTCGGTCTTGGCGTGCTTGTTGTCCGCGTAACCGCGGATGTCGGTGGCGTGCCAGTCGACCAATCCGGCCGCGCGCGCCCGGCCGGGAATGCTCACGCCGAGCGCCGCCGGCGGCTCGTAGCCGAACATCTCGGGGAAGGTTGTGAGGACGTCGATGCGCATGGCTGCACCTGGATCCTAAAATAACGAGCCCCTCGCGCGAGCGAGGGGACTTCGTATCGAACCGGCTGATCACCGTGCCAACGCACGATGGTGTCCCCTCGCTCGCGCGAGGGGCTCGTTCGTTCAACCCTCGGCGGGCTTCTCTTCGCCACCGTCTTCGACGGGCGCTTCCTCGGCCGCGGCGGCTTCGGCTTCAGCGGCGGCCTTGGCCTCCGCTTCCTCGGCGGCCTTCTTGTCGGCGACGGCCTTTTCGACCGCGGCCTTGGCGTCGCTCAATGCGCCGTCGGCCTTGGCCTTCGCGGCGTCGGCGGCCTTGGGATCTGCGGCTGACACCGCGGCCTTGGCCTCCTTGAGGGCCTCGCCGATGGTGGCGGTGAAGCCGGCCAGGTCGACGTCGTCGGCGCCGGGGATCTCGCCGATGGCCTCGGCGGCCTTCTCGGCCGTGGTCACGGCGACCTTGCACGCGACGCGGTTGCGGTCGGCCTCACGCTTGGCCAGCCACTTCTCTTTGAGCTTGGGGGTGAGCAGTTCCTGCTTGCCCAGGATGTCCATCATCGTGTCACTAGGCTGGGCGCCAACGCTCAGCCAGTACTTGATGCGCTCGGCTTCGAGCTTGAGCTGCTTCTCGGGGTCCTTCTCGATCGGGTTGTACCAACCCAGGTTCTCGAGGACCTTGCCATCGCGCTTGACACGCTTTTCGGCGGCGGCGATGCGGTAGAAGGGACGATGGGTGCGCCCGAGGCGCTGCATACGGATCCGGACCACTGGATGCTCCTTAGGGTCTGGTTGTCTGAACACGCCTGCTGGTCGGGGGCTAGTTCCGGCATGGGCCGGGCCCGCAGGCGGGTCGAGATGGTAGGCTGGGTTTGTGGTCGGGGACTGGCGTGTGACGCGGCTAGGGATGGCGCGGCACGAGCGGGTAGTCGACGCCCCGAGCGTCAAGCGAGATCGC
Source organism: uncultured Phycisphaeraceae bacterium (assembly GCA_937899905.1). Lineage (GTDB taxonomy): Bacteria > Planctomycetota > Phycisphaerae > Phycisphaerales > UBA1924 > JAHCJI01. The sequence goes on along the minus strand of CALCCF010000094.1, from coordinate 43,949 downwards.
CTCGGCCCGCCGTTCCGGCTCGAATGTTCCGCCATCATCCTGACCGTCGGCACCGCGGGCGTACAGCCTATAGCCTTTGGGCAGCGTCGGCTCGATGACATATACCAGCAGGACGCGAGAGAAGGGATCGATCGGTTCCGATGTCAGATACCCAGGCACCAGCGCCTCGAGTGATGCCGGCAGCGAGCCTGTGCGGGCACGATGGAGTTCGATGGCCAGCACCGTCCGCTCCGCCACGCGCATGAGCTGGAAGTGCGTCACGGCGACGAGGTAGTTCTCGATCGACGGCAGCAGGAGATCAGCGAGCAATCCGGTCGCTTGGAAGGTTTCGCCGGAGCCACGAAACTCGCGCAATCCCGCGACAGGGCCCTGCGGGTGTGAGCTCCACAGATCGAGGGCGGATTGAAAACCCCGCTCCATCAATTTGGTCTGGTACGCGGGATTCACGGCCTTGAGCCGGAGGTTGCCCAATTGCGAAGCAAGGTGTCTGGAACCGATGAGCTCACCTTCGAAGACGGTGGAGACGTCCGGCCAATCCTTGTCGATCTCCGCGAGATCTTGTAGTTCCTCCAGAAACGTGAGGTCGTGCTCGCGAGCACATACCGCGTCCATCAGATGCTCTATGCCAGTGGTCCGGATCGCGATTCCCGTGAGATGCACGATGATCCCACCGCCTCCGGATGCGACAACATCGGCCAATCCGGCGATCCGCTCGTACGCCTCGACCACGCCCTCGGCGTCGCCCGCTCGAGCCGCGAGTACGAGGAAGTCCGCTTCCATCCGAGCGAGTTGCCTGAGAGTGTCAATCTGTGGGGGCGTGGGTTGAGCGTACGGATCGGCCTGGATGACGTTAAGATCCACAAACAGGCCCAGCGCGATCAACTCGTCTGCTTCCTGCCGCATCCCCTGCTCTTCAACCTTTTGGAGCGATGCGAGAACAACTGGCTCGATATCCGCCCAAACGTCATCCCCCTCAGCCTCACTGCCCAGCAGCCCGAACGAGGCATCGACGGCGTGCAGATCGTCCAGAAACTCAGACCTCAGTGTCTGCTCAATCTCCAAGAGCTTCGCACGCGCAGCGTCCGCTCGCTCCACGGACACCCCGGAAGCTTGCACGGCGTGTTGCGTGTAGTCGGCCATGTAGTCCCGTTGCGGCAGCCCGGGCCCGAAGTAGAACAGCTTGTTTGCGAAGTAGCCCGCACACGTCAACGCGATCGCCGTGATGCACAGGAGGGTGACCGTTCTTCGTGATATACCGCCGCGAACACTGACGATGACGGCTCTCCAGCAGAAAAACGATGAGCGGGGAGCCAAAAGACTATATGACAGCACACCCGCGGTCACGGGAGTTTACTCCTCGTGGGCGGGCGTCACCGACAATTCCACCTATGGAATTCGGATCGAAGCCGAACGCTTACTGGTCCCGGATCGCCCGGAACACCAGAAGCACGTCGAACAGGTCGACGCGGCCGTCGTCGTTCAGGTCCTCGGGGCAGCCGCCGCAGGGGCCCAGGGCCGCCAGCACCGCGAAGAAGTCGAGGAAATCGACCGAGCAGTCGCCGTTGACGTCGCCGAAGAGCGAGCATCCGCCGCCAAGCACGCGGTAGATCGCGGTCGTACCGGACACCTCGTGGGCGGCCAGGAGCAGGGCGGCGCCCGGCGGGCGGGCCTCGGCCGAGTTGTTCGCGAGTCCCTCGGGGGCCAAGTCGCTCGCGGTGCCGAGCGTGGGAGCGCCCGAGTAGTCGCGGCTGGTGTTGTAGCTCTCGAAGGTCGGCTCGTAGGGGTCGGTGATGTCGTAGACGAAGATGCCACCGATGCGCTCGGCACCAACAAACGCGTAGGTGCGATCGCCCAGGCTGCCAACGGTCAGCGCCTCGGGCTCGGGGCCCTTATCGTCGCTGCGTGCGTCGAAGCTGCCGTTCTCGTCGTTGGTGCTGTTGAAGTCATCGGGCAGCAGGCGAGCAGTGATCTGCTCGAGATCGTCGCCCGAGTCGAACACGAGGTTGCCCTCGGAATCGAAAATGCTGAAGCTGCGAGCGCCGTAGCTGAACAGGCGATCAAAGTCACCGTCGCCATCGGGATCGCCGGCGGTCGTCGTGATGTTCAGCCGGCCGAGGTTCTCCTCGAGCTGCAGGCGGGCGGCACCGGGGAAGGCGTCCGGATCGAGGACGATGTCGCCGACGCGCTCTTCCTCGCTGAAGCCGTCGTAGTCACGCGAGTCGCCCTCGTTAGCGGTGACGACGAAGGTGTCCCAGCCGTTGTCAAACGTGGCGATCGAGTCGGGCTGGCGGATGCCGAAGACCGGCCAGGTCGTGATATTGATCTCATCGTCGCGGTTGCTGACGTCCATGGCGTTGGCGGCACGGTTGTGATTCTTGACGCCCAGGCCCCAGATGTCGGTGATGCGAGCACGACGCACGTCGATCACGAGGATCGCGTTGTTCTCCTGGCAGGCGACATAGGCCTTGCGGCTGTCGGCGTCGACCGCGATGTACTCGGGCTCGAGGTCCTGGGCGATGGTCGCGCCCGGGCCAAAGATGCGGACGCTCGGATCCAGGTCGTCGCGATCGATGCCGCCGAAGCGGACGGTACGAACATCGAACTGGCGAGGGGCGCGCCACCCGCGCATGCGGATGATGCTCACGCTGCCCTCGGGGTCAACGGTGTACTCGTCGTTGGGCTCACCCTCGTTGGCCACGAGCAGGTTGCGGCCATCGGGCGTGAAGGTGACCATGTCGGGCAGCGCACCGACCGTGACGGCCGACTGGAAGCGACCGCGTGTGTCAAAGAAGACCACGCTTCCGCGGTCCTGCTTGACCTCAGCCTCGACGGCCACGGCGACGCGGCCGCCCGAAACCGCCACCGAGTTGACACCCGCTCCAAAGGCCGCAAGGTCGATGGTGAACGACAGCGTCGGGTTGCTCGGGTCGCTGATGTCCAAGGCGTCCACGGTGTTCGCGTTGGCGTTGGTCACAAACGCGAGGCCGCTGTCGGCGTCGTACACCACGATCTCGGCGGCGCCCTCATCGAACGCGCCGGTCTCGTAGCGTCCGAGGAACTCGAGCTCGACGCTCTGTGCTGCGGCGGGCGCAGCGATGGTGGCGACGGCCAGACCGGCCACGGCGAGCGTTCGGGTCAACAACGTCTTGGACATATGCGGGCTCTCCTCTTCGATGCCAAGGCGGCGTACTGCACACAACGCCGCACGCCTACACGGCGAAGGTAGAGCCCACGCAAGAGACCCTAACCCCTCCTGCGCAGCGCATACAGAATCTTCAAGCTTCCTGAACAGTCCTCGCGCCTAGCCGCAGCCCGTATCGAACGCGGTCTGGAAGGCGAGGAAGTCGAAGAGGGTCAATCGACCGTCGCCATCGAAGTCCGCTGCCGCGTCCCCCGCGTCGAAGAGCGTCTGGAAGGCGAGGAAGTCGAAGAGCGTGAGCCGACCGTCGCCGTCGAGGTCTGCCGGGCAGTCGTCGCAATCGGTGGCGATGGGATCAAACGTCACGACACCCTTCGACGGATCATCGGCCGCATCGAAGATGCGATCGGCGATGGCCGCGAGGTCGTCGGTGCCCCAGCAGTTGCCGGTGGCACCAATGTTCGCTCGCGTGTCGTTGTAGATATCGGCACCGAAGTCCGCGGCGTTGCCTGTGAATCGGTTCACCAGGTCGCCCTCTGCAGCAAGCATGTCCGCGTCTGTGGAAAGAACCTCGAAGTGCACGGCACCGCCGAGTCGAGCCGAGTTTCCTTCAAACACGTTCCCGACGATCTCCGTCGTCGTATTCGGGAGTATGCCGCCCAAGGCTCCGCCTAGATCGGCCGTGTTCCCACGAAAGACGTTCGACTCGATCCGGAGATTGCGAACGCCCCTCGCCGCTTGATCGATGGCCCCGCCCGCGGCATCGGTCGAGTTCTCGATAAAGGCGTTGTCCTTGATGGTGTACGTATCCGGATTCGCACCACTGATGAATCGAATCGCCCCAGCGCTATCGACCGCCGAATTTCGCTCGAACGTGTTGCCCTCGATGATCGCAGTCCTCGCGTTCATCGCGAGCGCCCCATTGAGTTCGCCATGATTCTCCTCGAACACACAATCGAGAATCTCAAGCGACCCCGATGCGACGGCATGCGACACGATCATCCCCCCGCCGGAAGAGCCGGACGACCTGTTCCCGATGAACCGAGTCCGCTCGATCCGAAGATCAAAATCGGGCCCGAACGGTGCGGTCAAGCGCACTGCGGCACCACCACCAGATCGAAAGCTCGTGTTTGCACGAAACTCACAATCCATGATCGATGACGGCAAGCTTGGGTTGAGCGCGAGCCCGCCGCCGCCTTCTCGCGTGTCGTTTGACTCATTCTCCTCGAAGACGCACTCGCGAAGGTCCCAGCCGCCAACGAGGAAGGCGCCGCCGCCCGCGACGGAAGATCCCCCGACACCGTTGCGACGGAACACGCACCGGAGCATCTCGCCCCCAGCGGTGTCGGAGTCTGGCATGCGGAATCCACCGTCCGGATTGTCCTCGAACACACAGTCGTGCAGTACCAGGCGATAGAAGATCGACGAGCCTCCTCGAAACAGCGCACCGATGCCCGCATCGCGGACGGACACGTCCTTCAACCACATGGTGGGGTCTTGCATGTTGTAAAAAAAGTACACCCCGGCTTCGGAGCAACGCTCGATGTCTACGTTCTCCAGGTGGGTCGGAGCAAGTCCGACCTGCACCGCCCGCACGGCCTCAGAAATATGCACGTTTCGGAGGATCGGCCCGCTCACATACTCACCCTCGGGCGTGGTGATCGCCGGCACGTCCAAGGTGCAGACAACGCCCTGCCACCCGCCGACGTCGCCGGAAACCGATCTCAGCACGATCGGGCCCCCGCCTTGTCCGTCGGCAATGAGCACACCCATCTCGGCATTCAGGGCCGTGTCGGCTTCGAAGGCCACCTCGACGCCCGGCTCGATCGTCAGCACGGCGCCGTCGACCACCTCAACGTCTTGGGTTGCGATATACGGACTCTCCGCGAGCGTCCAGACCGTGTCCTGATCGATGATCCCACCCACATCGGTCTGCCCGAGGGCCGGAAGCACGCCGCACAACACGCCCAAAGCGGCCAGCAGGCCCACGAAACCGCTCGATCTTCCAGCCATGGCAATGCTCCCCTCGCCGGTGGTACACCACGCCAGCCGGGCAAGTTACTCGATTGCACGCCGCCCGTAGACCGCGAAAGTGCGTCCCACGGGCTAGCCGCAACCCGCGTCGAACGCAGTCTGGAAGGCGAGGAAGTCGAAGAAGGTCAATCGACCGTCGCCATCGAAGTCCGCCGCCGCGTCTCCCGCGTCGAAGTGCGTTTGGAAGGCGAGGAAGTCGAAGAGCGTGAGCCGACCGTCGCCGTCGAGATCAGCCGGGCACGCGTCACAGTCGGCGGCGATGGGATCGAACGCGACAACGCCCCTGGTCGGGTCGTCGCTCGCGTCATAGATGCGCTCGGCGATGGCAGCGGGGTCGCTCGTACCCCAGCAGTTGCCGGTGGCGTCGATGGCCAGGGCGCTGTCGTTGTAGATCGCGGCACCAAGGCCGGCGAGGTTTGCGGCGAAGCGGTTGCTCGGTGGTCCCGCAAGGGCGAGCACCACGTCGGCGGCGTCCGGACGGATCTCGATCGCGCCACCCAGCCGGGCGGTGTTACCCTCGAAGGCGTTGCCGGAGGCGGAGAGTTCCACGCGGCCAACGCCGGCGATGGCGCCGCCACGATCGGCCGAGTTGTCCCGGAAGCTGTTGCCCTCGATGCTCAGCGCGGTCCCGCGAAAGAGCTGGGTGAGGTCTATGGCACCCCCGCCGGCCTGCGTTGCGTTGTTCGTGAACTCGTTGTCCGCGATGATCAGGCCGCGCACTTCGTTGAAGATCCGCATCGCCCCGCCGCTCGTCCTGCCGGTGTTGTTGCGAAAGACGTTGTCGACCACGTGGCCGGTGGCGTTGCCGACGGCCAGCCCGCCGTTGCTGTCCCCCTGATTGTCCTCGAACGTGCACCCGCGGATGTCGATCACCAGTTGTGAGCCGCTGTTCGCGCCGGCGAGCAATCCGGCGCCCGAACTGGTCTCAGACGTGTTGGCGATGAAGCGGCAGTTCTCGATCGTCACGCGAGCGTCAAAGGAAAATGGTCGGATTTCCGCTCCGCCGCCGGGACCCGATGCCGTATTTGAGATGAACTCGCAGTCGGCGACGGTCGATTCGCTGCCTTCCAGCCGCAGCCCGCCGCCTCCCCCTGACAGGATCGTAAAGATCGCCCCGTTCTCCTCGAAGACACACTCGCGGACCTGCCAGCTGCCCCGGAGGAACGCACCCCCGCCGCCGAACGCCGCGTCCGCGAAGCCGTTGCGCCGGAACACGCAGCGCACGAGCTCGCCGCTGCCATCGCGGAGCAGGACGCCGTTGGCCGGGTTGTCCTCGAACACGCAGTCGCGAAGTACGAACCGGCCCGCGTCGCTGAAGCTCGACAGCCCGATGCCCGAGTCGCGGATCGTCACGCCCTTGAGCCATGTCGTCGCGTCAGCCGTGCTGCCCGTGAACTGGATGCCCCGCGAGTCGTTGCGTTCGATCGTGACCGACTCGAAGTACAGCGGCTGGTCGTCGGCCCGCACGGCGACGTCCGCCCCGGTGATGCGCACGTTGCGGAAGATTGGCCCGCCCACGTACTCGCCCTCGGGCGTGATGATCGAGGGCGCATTGGCGCTGGTCAGCACGCCCTGCCAGTCGCCCATCGTGTTCGCGGCCGACCGCAGCACGATGGTGTCGCCACCCGCACCGTCGGCGATAAGCACGCCCTGGCGTGCGTCCAGCGCCGTACCCGGCCTGAAGGCCACCTCGACGCCCGGCTCGATGGTCAGCACCGCGTCATTGCGGAGCTCGACGTCGTCGGTCGCCAGGTACGGGCTTCCGGCAAGCGTCCACGTCGTGTCGGCGCCGATCGCCCCGCCCACGATGGTCTGCCCGAAGGCCGGCACCCCGTTACACAACACGGCAACAACAGCCAGCAGGCCCATTAAGCCGCACGATCTTCCAGCCATGGCAATGCTCCCCTCGCCGGTGGTACACCACGCCAGCCGGGCAAGTTACTGGAATGCTCGCTGGCTATCAAGCGTGGTTGCGTGGCCCTCGGACTAGCCGCATCCAGCGTCGAACGCGTTCTGGAAGGCGAGGAAATCGAACACGCTCAGCCGGCCATCGCCATCGATATCCGCGCGCGGATCGCCGTCGTCGAATGCGTCCTGGAACGCGAGGAAATCGAACAGATCTAGCTGGCAGTCGGAGTTGATGTCGGCCGGGCATGGAGCGGCGGGCTGCCAGCGCACTAGGAATGCCGGCGGAATCACATCGCGGTCGGCCTGCCCGCCAACGAGGAGCACGGGGCCCGAGCCATCGTCGAAGACGAACAGCTCGACGGCAACATCGAAACCCGGATCTGGCATCGGCAAGAGCACACCATCGCGAAGGCGTGAGACGCTTGCAGAACCAGCAACGTTGTTTCCAGCCACAAAGACGGCTTCGCCCAACCCATCGTCAAACTCAATCAACGAAGCCGGATCTCTCACATCAACGGCCGGTTCCGGCGTAAGCGAGGTCCACATGTTCCCATCCCAAACAGCCAAGCGATTGGCGATCACGTCATCGCCCTGATCGATCATGAACCATCCGCCGACAACAAGGACGCTCCGACCGTCCCGTACAGCCGGCATCAGCGGCCAAAACCGAACCGGGCGGATGCCCTGATCGGGTCCGAGTGGCGTCGTCCAATCCGTGCCATCGAACCGGGCGATGCCGTCTGCTTGTTCCTCACCAATGCGCATGAATGCACCAGCGGCGAAGAGATCGCCTCCATAGCTGGCCAACTCGTACACGGCGTTTCCGGTTGGTGGCGCTAGACCCGGCTCCATCCACCCGGTGCCGTCCCATCGAAGCAGGCCTTGGACGGGCGGACTCGCGTCCTCAAAGAAGAAGCCTCCAACGTACAGCATCGGTCCATCTCCAAAGTCGTGGTGATGGATGTCAAACACGGTGTTGCGAACTTCGGGGCCACCGGGCGTTCCAAGCGCAGCCCATTCTGTGCCATCCCACCGCGCGATTCGGCGAGCTTCCAGACCAGCCGCCGTACTGAATTCACCGCCGACGTAAAGCGCGGGTCCCGAGCCGTCGTCGAACACTTCCAATGCGATGGCACGTCGATCGAGTTCGAGTCCGGGTGCGTCCAGCCCCGGCACGGCCGACCAGCGTTCGCCGTCCCATCGAGCGAGGCCGGGCGCTCGGACCTCTCCAAACACGGGATCAACGACGACTTCGAAATTGCCAGCCATGTAGAGCATCGGGCCATCGCCAGCGTCAAACACGACCAGATCTGACACGCGTTCACGTACAGACCCGGAGGCGATGTTGCCAATGAGATCTTCCACGAGCGGGGTCCATGTGCCGCAGGCCGTCTGGCCGTTTGAGTGCGCAGGTATCGCAGCAATGGCAATGGCGATCGCCGTACTAGCAACCATCGTCGATACAGGTCTCGTCGGCATGGCCATCTCCTTTGAGAAGAGAGTACCAGAACCCGACCAGCGATGCAAGGCCAATCGTGCACCTTACTTCGCACCGCTTGCTCAGTCGTCGGACACGACAACCAGCACGATGGCCATCGCGTCGGGATTCCGCGAACGCTCGCGCTCGAGCGCTTGGTCGACCGCGTCCAGACCGTCCTCGAGCGTGCTCGCCGGCACCAGCACCAGGAGCACCTCCGGGTCTCGCGTCGGTACGCCGTCGGCGACGCCGCGCTCGAGCAACGAGCGCGCAATACCGAGCTGCACCCATGCCTCGGCGCCAACGGACGCCATGGTCAGCGTTGCATCCGCCCAGTCGCGACCGAGTTCGTCCCCGATGGCCTCGCCGACGATCTCGGCCAGCTCGTCGAACTCCTCCCCGCGACGCTCGGGGGTCGCTTCGTCGTGATCGGGCGGCAGCGCCCACCAGACTCGCACGAGCAGTGCGGCGGCCGCCGTGTCATGCCGTGCGAGCTCGTTGTAGATGTATCCCGCAACCTCGTCGACCGGTACGACCAATTCCGTCCACTCGCCGTCCCAGTCGCCTTCCCATTCATCGTCGTCGGACAGCGGCCCGAACGCAAACCCGATGGCCACGAGCGCCGCAACGAGTACGGGCGCTGGCAGCAACGTAAAGTCGCGGCGTTTGGATGCGCGACGCACGAGCCACATCACGCACCGGCAAGTGGCGACCATGGCGAACAGCACCGCGAGGTAGAGCAGTACGAAGGCGGTCGCATGCCATCGCGACTCGAGATCGAGTTCGACCCCGAGGTGGCCAACGACCCACCACGCAACGACCATCGCGAACGCGTGCCCGACATACGCGGTGAGGGCCGAGCGCCCGATCCAGCGCGTCGCCCAGCCGATCAGCGGGTTCACGATGCCCCAGAGCCGATCCACAAGCAGCCACAAGCACCGCAGGTACACGAGCACGACCGCGAGCGCCTCGGGCGGCATCTCGTACTCTCGCACGCCGAGCTCGAAGCGCTCAAGGACGGCGTCGGCCCAAGGAAACAGGGATCTGCCCCAGATATAGAACGCCACCCCAAGCAACGCGATCGCGATCACAACACCATCGAACAGCGCACGCCACCGCACGCCCGACCACCACCGCGCGATCGGCTCGCGGTACCACCCAATGAGCAGGCCGCCGAAGAAGATCGGACCGTTGGCCGCCAGGTTGCGAAACGAGGCAAATGGCAACCCGAGTCCGTTTGGATCGACCTGGCTGACAACGTACACGACGGTGGTCGCGCCGAGCACGACGCCCCACCGCCCGGCGTGCAACGCGACGATCGCCGCTGGCACGAGCAGCAAGAACAGCACGTAGCTGACGAGCACATCGCCCCAGAACGGCGCCTCCTGGAGCGTCGCGACGGCGCCCAAGAACACCCAGGGCTCACCGTGGCCAGCGCCCTCGATGGCCACCGCGCCAGCCGCGAGCACGAACACCGCAACGTACAACTCCCAGGCACGCCGATAGCAGCGACGCACCGAATCGGCCAGCGGCTTGCGCGAGGAAACGAGCCCGAGCGTGAGCCCAGACACAAAGAAGAACACCTCGGCCGCGTTGATCAGGAAGACCGAGCCACCGGTGACCGGCCGGAAGATCGAGCGATCGATGCCGAAGTGGTTGATGCTCATCGCCAGCACGGCGTACCCGCGCAGCCAGTCGAGCCGCAGGTCTCGTCCGCCATCATCGCGGTAGCGGAGCGCTCGCCGGCTCGTGTCTGGTTCGATCGTCTGGGATTCGTGGCCGGCCATGCGTCAGTGCGCGTTGCGGTGCACGAACCCACGCATCGGCGTCATGGCCAGGATGCGAAGATCGAAGAGCAGCGACCAGTTGCGCACGTAGTACAGGTCGTACCGCAGCCGGCGACGCAGGCTGGTATCGCCGCGCAGGCCGTTGACCTGCGCCCACCCGGTCATGCCCGCCTTCACGTGCTGCCGCAGCATGTACCCGCGCCAGTCTTCACGAAAACGCTCGATGAGTTCGGGACGCTCGGGCCTCGGGCCGACCAGGCTCATCTCGCCGCGGATGACGTTGATGAGCTGGGGTAGCTCGTCGAGGCTGGTTCCGCGCAGGAACCTGCCGATCGGCGTGATGCGAGGATCGTCGCGGCGCGTCCAGCCAACCTCACCCTCGGCCCCGGAGCGCTGCGCGCTCAGCTCCAGTTCCGCGGCCTCTTCGGCGGCGTGCACCATGGTGCGGAACTTGTACATCCAGAAGACCTCGCCGCCAAGACCGACGCGTCGCTGGCGGAAGATCACCGGACCCGGCCCGCTCAGGCGGACGGCCATCGCGCACACGATGAGCACCGGGGACAGCAGGAGGAATGTCGCCAAGGCACCAACCAGGTCGAGCCCCCGCTTGCATGCGCCGCCGACGCCGTTCGCGGGGCTCTCGCGATAGCTGAGCACCGGCATGCCGTCCAGCTCGTGCACCACCATCGACTGCTGCACGTATCTCGAATTGATGTCCGGCACGACGCGCACGTCGACCGAGAATCGCTCGAGCCGACGCAACACACGCCCGGTCGAGGCCGCCTCGCGACTGGGCAGGGCGAGATAGACCGCGTCGACCTTGCATCGCGTGAGCGTGTGCTCCAGGTCTCGCAGGCCGCCGAAGACCGGGCGATCCATGCACTCGGCCAATCGATTCTCGTGCTTGTGGCTGATGAAGTACGAAACGCGGATGCCCGTCCAGGAGTTTCGATCGAGTGTCTGGCACGCGATGCGCCCCGTCCGGCCGACACCGATGATCGCCACGTGACGCAGGTTGTACCCGCGACGACGGAGCCAACGCAAGATCAACCGGAAGCTCGCGCGATGGACGACCATCATCGAGACCACGAAGAACGCGAAGAGCCCGATCTGGACGCGGCTGGTGTCAAGCTCGAACCCAAGAACACCGAACGGACGGCTGGGAATGTTGCCGCCCACGAGCTGACTCGAACCCACGCCCCAAAGCACCGCCACCATGGCGACCACCGCGACGGCAGTCGCTCGAAGCACCTGCCCCAACTCACCAATCAGCGAACGATCTCGGCGCGGTCGATACAGGTTGAACGCGTAGAACGAGAGCATGCTGCAGAGCAGTGCCGCAAGCAGCAAGGGCTCCTTGAGGAAGTTCTCCCAGGCTTCGGGCCAGAAGGGATACGCCCCATTCGGGCGATACCCATCGAGCGGGCGCGCCATGACCTCCGAGATCGTCCTCGGATAGACCGGATCGCCGTCGCGGTAGCCCGAAATCGGCACGACAAGGACCTTGCGGACGATCCATGCCAAGAACGCCGCGATGAGCACGACGGCAGCGTCGGCGGCGGCCAACAAGATGAGCAAGAACTGGTGTTGTTGCTTGAGCACGGGGGTTCCGGTCGTGGTCGTCGCGGGCGTGTTCGCCACGCGTCAGGGGGGGGGCCGCCGTGTCCCCACTCAGCGGTCAGATAGTGTATCGGCGAAGAGCCCGCCGATCGCTCCAGCAAGCCGGCGGCGGCACAATTGCCTGGCGTTTGTGCCGGATCGGCCGCTTAGGCCCAGGGGGATCCAGTTCGGGGTGCGTCCCCGAGCGCTCCGAGTCGCTCCACGGCCTCGCGATCGGCGTCGCTTAACGCTTCGGCCGGCGGCGGCACGATCTGGACGACCGCATACAGATCACCCGCTGCGCCCTTGTCATCGGTCAGGCCCCGGCCACGAAGCCGCAGCCGCTTCCCGCTGCGCGTGCCGGCAGGGATGGTCACGTCAACGAGCCCACCAAGCGTGGGCACGGCAACCTCGTTGCCAAGTGCTGCCTCGGCGATGGTCAGCGGCAGGTCCAGCTCAAGATCGAGCGAGCCGGCGCGACGAAACACAGGATGCTTGCCAACGCGAATGGTCAGGATGAGGTCCGGATCGCCCTTTCCGCCGGCGACGCGGAGCTTGGCACCATCGGCCACGGCCTTGGGGATGCTCACTTCGATCGTCTTGGCCTTACCACCCCGACGCAGCGGCACACGCTCCGTGCCGCCGCGCGCCATCGTCATGAACGACACGTCGAGTTCGGCGTTCGCGGACGGCCGAGCCCGTTCGCGTGTACGACCTCGGGCGGCGCGCGTGCCGCTCGCCGTGCCCTGGCCGCCAAAGAACGCATCGAACATCGAGCCGAGATCATCGAGATCAAAGTCGGCGGACCCTCCGCCACCGCGACCCCCGACGTTACTCCACGAGTAGTGTGCACCTTCGCCGCCGCCGAAGCCGCCGGACCCCGCCTTGCCGAATCGGTCGTATTGCGCACGTTTCTCAGGCTCGCCAAGCACGTCGTAGGCCGCCTGCACCTGCGCGAACTTCTCTTGCGCGTCGCTGGCCTTGTTGACGTCAGGATGCAGCTCGCGCGCCAGCTTGCGGTAGGCGTTGCGGATGTCCTCTTGCGAGGCACCCCTGGGCACACCCAGCACGTCGTAGTAGTCCTTCTCGGCCATCAACCTCACCACGCCGCCGATGCTCGAGCTCGCGGCGTCTTCGAGTCACACGATCATGGACGATCAAGCCGTTTCACGCGGTCTTCCATGGGCATCGCGGGAGACTGCTCGATCTTCAGGATGTGGATGTGGAAGATCAGCGTCGAGCCGGGCGGGATGCCCTGCACGGCCGCCTGCCCGTATCCAAGCTCCGGCGGAATGATCAGCTTGCGGCGCAAGCCCTCAACCATGGGCTCGATGCCGTGGCGGAAGCCACCGATCACGCGCGGCGGGTACACCGTCCGGAGCGCGAGCCCGCCCACGAGCGTGCTGTCGAATAGAACACCGTCGGTGCGCCAGCCCTCGTAGTTAATGAACAGGATGTCGCCCTCGTCGGTCGGCGGTCCGTCGGTTCGCCCGGGCTCGAGCTCGATGATCACCAGCCCGTCCTCGCCGATCTCGACTGTCGCGGGCAGCTGTGCGCGCGCCCACCGGCGCTCGCCAGTGCCAACACTCGGCAGCGCCTGGCCGTCCACTCCGTAGAGCGTCTCGGCCGACACCAACTCATCTGGGCGGATCGTCATCGACACGCGGCGCTCGACGGCGGCGTACTCGCCGGTCGGGTATGCCATCGGCGTGCTGCCCGAGTATCCACCACGGGCGCGCTCGAGCACGAGATCCATCGTGGGGATCAACTCGTCGGCTCGGATGGTGTCCAGCGGGATGTGCTTGGGCGCGAGCCACAGGTTCGCCAGCACGTGCGCCCGCTCGGGCTCGCGAAACTCGTACGTCCGCAGCCGGAGCTCGTCGCCGAAGCGATACACCCGGAAGATCATCTGCTGCACCGGTAACCACGGCGTTCCGTCGGCATGCACCTCAACGTAGATCGCCCGACCAAGCAGCTCGGTCTCGAAGGGCAGCATGTGCATCCAGACCGCGGGCTCGCCTTCGCTATCCCCAGTCGCCGCCAGCGTCTTCCAGCTGCCTTCGAGCATCGAGATCACCCGGGACACATCGCCGTCGATCGGCTGCCCGACGAAGACGCTCCGTTCGAGCGGCGGCTCGTTCAGCTCGGAGTCGAACTGCGGCTGCAGGCCCATCGCCACGACGGGCAGCCAGAGCACTGCGATCAGGGCGGGCACAAGGGCCAACACGGGCCGGCGGGATCGGTCATCCATCGAGGGGCACTCCTCTATTGAGCACAACGGGCCCATTGTATGGGCCCGGATTCGCTGGCAGGATGTGGTTCGGATGCGTGCGTCAGGCCAGAACCCAAGCCAGCGCTCAGGCCAATTCGGGGAACATCTTCTGGACGATGCCCACCAGGTCCTGCACGTGGCTGACGCTCTCGTCGAACAGGGCCTTCTCGCCGCCCTCGAAGGCAAAGTCGACGACCTTCTCGACGCCGCCCTTGCCTAGGAGCGCGGGCACGCCCACGAAGTAGCCCTTGGCCGCGCCGCCGAACTCGCCGTCACAGAAGACGGCGCTGGGAATGATGCGCTTCTTGTCCTTGATGATGGCCTCGACCATCTGGATCGTGCCGCTCGCGGGCGCGTAGTACGCGCTGGTGCCCATGAGCTTGACGACCTCGCCGCCGCCGACCTTCGCGCGCTCGACGCACGCGGTGATCTTGTCCTCGCTCAGCAGGCTGGTGACGGGGATGCCGTGCACGCTGGTGAGGCGCGGCAGCGGCACCATGTCGTCGCCGTGGCCGCCCAGCAGCAGGGCCTGCACGTCCTCGACCGAGCAGCCGATCTCCCACGCCAGGAAGGTGCGGTACCGAGCCACATCGAGCGCGCCGGCCTGGCCCATGATGCGGTTGGTCGGGAAGCCCGTGGCCTTCCACGCCGTGTAGACCATCGCGTCGAGCGGGTTGCTCACGACGATGACGATGCTGTCGGGCGCGTACTGCTTGATGTTCTCGCTGACGCTCTTGACGATCTTGACGTTGGTCTCGATCAGGTCGTCGCGGCTCATGCCCGGCTTACGCGGCAGGCCGGCCGTCACGACCACGACGTCGCTCCCCGCGATGTCGGCGTAATCGCTGGTGCCGATGATGTTGCTGTCGAAGCGCTCGATCGGGCCGCAACAGGCGAGGTCAAGCATCTTGCCCTGCGCCACGCCCTCCTTGTCGGGGATGTCGAGCACGACGATGTCGCCCAGCTCCTTGGCAGCCGCCCAGTGGGCGCAGGTGGCGCCGACGTTGCCGGCCCCGATGATGCTGATCTTGGGGCGGCTGGTCTTCATCTTGGGGGTCGGGCTGGTCATGTTCGGTCTCCGATGGGTGTGGCCTGGGTTTCGCGCCCAAGTAGGCGTGCAGGGTAGGAGCGAAGGATCAAAAAGGCACGACGCGACGCACCACTGGTGGCGGCTCAACGTCTTGACAATGCCCGAATTTCTGGTAATCTGTTCGCAACCCTCGCAAGGTCGCGAGGTTGGAGAGACGCGACGATGATCGGAGAGTTGCGTCAACACGTTGTGGTGCTGGTTCTGTCCGCGGGGATGCCGATCGCGGCCTCGGCCCAGGATGAGCCGCCGACCGTTCCGTTTCCGGCGTTGCTTTCGCTGGCGGATATCGACGGTGAACTCGGGCTCAGGATCGACGGCGTCGCGGCGTCCGACTTCAGCGGCCGGGCGGTTGCCCCGGCGGGCGATGTCAACGGCGATGGCATCGACGACATCATCATCGGAGCACGGCGCGCAGATCCGGGCGGGCGATTCGATGCGGGCTCGAGCTTCGTGGTCTTTGGCAGGCCCGATAGCCAACTCTCCGCGAATTTCCAACTCGAAGACCTAGATGGCACCAACGGATTCCGTATCGATGGTTTTGAAAGTGGAAGTCGCAGCGGCGAGTCTGTCGCCTCGGCGGGCGACGTCAACGGTGACGGCACCGACGACATCGTCATCGGAGCCCCGGGCGATCGAGTTTCCAGCCCGGGCAACTGCTACGTCGTGTTTGGCCGTAACGTCTCGGTCGGCCAAACGTTCCCGGCCTCGATCACGCTCGACAGTCTCGATGGCAGCAACGGCTTTCGAATCAACGGATTTAGGAGCTCGTCACGAGCCGGGGAATCGGTCGCGCCGATCGGAGATGTCAATGGAGACGGCATCGATGACGTGATACTCGGAGCGGCATCCGATGCACTCACCGCGAGCCAACAGGGCGTCAGCTTCGTCGTCTTCGGTCGCGACTCGACCACTGGGGCGTCATTTCCAGCCATCCTCGATCGCTCGGAGCTCGATGGCGTCAGCGGCTTCGTCCTCGTGGGTGAGGCGGCACTAGATCGAGCTGGCCTGTGGGTCTCGTCTGCGGGTGATGTCAACGGCGACGGGCGCCCGGACATCTTCATCGGCGCGCCGTACGCCGACTCGGGTGGCGTACCCGATGCGGGCGCGAGCTACGTCGTGTTCGGTCTCGATGCCGCAACGATGGGCGGTTTTCCCGCGGTCCTTGAGCTCTCAAGCCTTGATGGTACAAACGGTTTCCGGATCGACGGCGATTTGAGTGCGGGCTTCGCCGGCAGAGCCGTGGCCCCGGCCGGCGACGTCAATGGCGACGGCGTCGACGACCTCGTGCTCTCGCAGCCCGCAGCACTCTCGGGCGCTCCATCCTTCGACGCGACCGCCCACGTCGTATTCGGTCGCTCGGCTGCCGCCGGCGGAACCTTTCCCGCCGCCCTCGCGCTCGCACACCTCGACGGGAGCACGGGCTTTCGCATCGACGGCATCGACGGGGCCGATGCCCAGGGTGCCGCCGCGTCCGCAGGAGACGTCAACGGCGATGGGATTGACGATATCATCGTCGGCGCGTCGTACGCTGGTCCGCCGGACATCCGATCTCGCGGTTCGAGCTACGTCGTGTTCGGCCGAGACACGGCGGCCGCCGGCACATTTCCGTCCTCCTTACGGACCGACGATCTCGACGGCAACAACGGATTCCGGATCGACGGCGCACTGCGGAACGATCGCAGCGGCCGATCCGTCGCACCGGCCGGCGACCTCAATGGCGATGGCCGCGACGACGTCCTCATCGGTGCGAGCGGCGTCGACCCGATCGGCGGCTACAACGCCGGTTCCACGTACGTGATATACGGTCGCAAGCTCGTGGCGTGCCCCGCCGATCTCGACGGCGACGGACGAACGACCATCTTCGATTTCCTGGCGTTCCAGACCCTGTTCGACGCCGGTGACCCCATCGCCGACTTCGACGACGACGGCGACCTGACGCTGTTTGATTTCCTCGCGTTCCAGGACGCCTTCGACGCCGGGTGCCCCTAGGCTTGACCGGCCACCCCACCACCCTTGAAGATCCGCCGGATCAGCCCGTACAGCACCGGGATGAACAGCACACCCACCGCGGTGGCCAGCACCATGCCGCCGAAGACGGCCGTGCCAATGGCTTGGCGGCTGTTGGCGCCCGCGCCGCTGGCGATGAGCAGCGGCGCCGTGCCAAGCACGAACGACAGCGCGGTCATCAGGATGGGCCGCAAACGTAGCTTGCTCGCTTCCACCGTGGCCTCGGCGACGGGCTTGCCCGGGGTTGTGTCGTTGCCCTTGCGCACCTGCTCGGCGAACTCGACGACGAGGATCGCGTTCTTGCACACGAGCGCGACCAAGAGCACCAGGCCGATCTGCGTGTAGACGTTGTTGTCCATGCCTCGGAAGACCGTCGCGGCCAGCGCGCCGAGGATCCCGATCGGGATCGTCGCCATGATCGTGACCGGCAGGATCCAGCTCTCGTACTGCGCCGCCAAGAACAGGTACACGAACACGATCGCCAGCGCGAACACGATCGGCGCGAGGTTGCCGGCCTCCTTCTGCTGGAAGGCCGTGCCCGTCCACTCGAAGCCGAAGCCCGATGGCAGCGTCGCCCGCGTCAACGCCTCCATCTCGTTCATGGCCTGGCCCGTGCTCACGCCCAGCGCGGGGTCGGCTGAGATGCGCGCCGAGGGATAGAGGTTGTATCGATACAGCGTCGACGGGCCAACGGTCTCGCGCAGGTCGGCCACCGAGGAGAGCGGCAGGGTCGCGCCGTCGCGGTTGCGCACCTGGAGCAGCAGCACATCGCCGGGGTCCTGGCGGAACGCCGGCTCGCTCTGCACGCGCACCTGGTACGTGCGGCCGAAGGCGTTGAAGTCGTTCACGTACGCCGAGCCCATGTTTCCCGAGAGCGTCGTGAAGATCGTCTCCAGCGACACGCCGGAACGCTGGGCCTTGGTGCGGTCGAGGTCGAGGAACAGCTGGGGTGTCTGCGCGCTGTAACCGGTAAAGACGTTCTGCAGGCGGCCGGACTCGCCGGAACGCCCGATGACATCGCGTGAGACCGTCTCGAGCACGTCGAGCCCCGCGCTCGCGCGGTCCTGGATCTGGATCTCGAAGCCGCCCGAGGTGCCAAGGCCCGGGATCGCCGGCGGCTGGAACGGGAAGATGACGGCTTCGGGGATCGCCATCAGACGCGGCGCGAGGCTCGCGAGGATGCCCTCGATCCTGAGCTCCGCCGTCTCGCGTTCTTCCCAGGGATCGAGCAGCACGATCGCCGTGCCGCTGTTGGGCTCCGACGCGTTGGTCAGCAGCGAGAACCCGCCGATCGTGACCACTCCCGCGACGCCGGGGGTTGCCTCGATCTCGGCCTCGACCTTCTTGAGCACCTCATCGGTGCGCGCGACCTTCGCGGCCGGCGGCAGTCCGATGTTGACAAAGAACGCCTTCTGGTCCTCGAGCGGGATGAAGCCCGTGGGCGTCGTCCGCAAGAAGAAGACCACGCCGACGACCATGCCCGCGAACGCGACGAGGGCGATCAGCGACAGCCGCAGCGCCTTGGCCACAACCCAGCCGTAGGTCTCGATCAATCGGTCCATTACGGCGTTGAACGCGCGGAAGGCCACGAACTGCTTGCCAGAGCGCTTGTGCAACAGCACGCCGCAGAGCGCCGGGCTGAGCGTCAGGGCGTTGATGCTGGAAAGCAAGGTCGCGACGGAGAGCGTCACGCCGAACTGTCGGTACAGCTCGCCGGTGATGCCCGGCAGGATCGACGTTGGCACGAACACCGCGAGCAGCACCAGCGTCGTCGCGATGACCGGGCCGGTGATCTCCTGCATCGACTTGCGTGCCGCGTCCTTGGCGTTGAGCCCCTCTTCTTCGACGAGGCGCGACGTGTTCTCCACCACCACGATCGCGTCGTCGACCACGATGCCGATCGCCAGGACCAGGCCGAAGAGCGTCAGCATGTTCATGCTGTACCCAAGCCCGAGCAGGACCGCGAGCGTGCCGATGATCGAGACCGGGATGGCCGCACCGGGGATCAGCGTCGCCCTGAAGTCCTGCAGGAACACGAACACGGTGATGAACACCAGGACCGAGGCGATGATCAGCGTGATGACCACTTCCTTGATCGACGCGCCGACGAAGTCGGTGAAGTCGTAGAACACCGGGGCCTCGAAGCCCTCGGGGAAGTCGATCGAGAGCTCGTCGAGCGCCTCTCGCACACCCTGGGAGACTTCGAGCGCGTTCGAACCCGGCAGCTGGTACATGCCGATGACCGGGGCTTCCATGCCGTTGAAGCGTGCGAAGCTGTCGTAGCTCTGGCTGCCGAGCTCGAGGCGGGCGACGTCACGCAGCCGGATCTCACGCCGGTCCTCGCCGATGCGGAGGATGACCTCGCCGAACTCCTCTGCGGTCTGCAAACGCCCCTGGGTCGTGATCGTGAGCTGGAAGCCCGAGTCGTCGGCCGTCGGGCGTTGGCCGATCTTGCCGGCCGCGACCTGGACGTTCTGCTCACGCAGCGAGGCGATGACCTCGGACGTCGTCAGGTCGCGCGCGGCCAGACGCTCGGGGTCGAGCCAGACCCGCATCGCGTAGTCTTGCGCTCCGAACACGGTGACCGACCCAACCCCCGGCACTCGAGCAAGTCGGTCGACCATGAAGATGCGTGCGTAGTTGCTGAGGTACAACTGGTCGAAACGGCCGTCAGGCGAGTGCGGCGCGACGAGCATCAACAGGCTTGTCGACTGCTTGTTCGTGCTGATGCCCTGCGAACGCACCGCCTCGGGCAGACGCGGCTCGGCGGCCGCGACCCGGTTCTGCACCCGGACGGCGGCCATGTCAACATCGGCACCCACACGCAGCGTCACCGTCAGCGTGTACGAGCCGTCGTCGGCCGAGATCGAGGACATGTAGATCATGTCCTCGACACCGTTGACCTGCTGCTCGATCGGCGCGGCCACCGTTTCGGCGACGGTCTTCGCGTCCGCGCCCGGGTAGCTGGCCGTCACGCGCACGGTCGGTGGCGCCACTTCAGGGTACTGCTCGATGGGCAGCGCCACCGTGGACAGCAGCCCGGCCAGCACCATCACGATGGCGACGACCGCGGCGAAGATCGGCCGATCGATACAGAATTTCGAGATCACGAGCCCGGCTCCGCTTTGGCGGGAGCAGACTCGGGCATCGTCTGAGGTGTGGGCGATGCGGGGGCTGTCTGGCCAAACGGCGTTGGCGTCACCGGCGCACCGGGCCGGGCCTTCTGCAAGCCACGGACGATGTACGTCTCACCAGCCGCGAGGCCTTCGAGCACAACGATCGTCCCGTCGTCCTGGCGCTCACCGAGCACAACCGGCCGACGCTCGACCATGTTGCCCTCGCCGACGATGAGCAGGAACTTGCCCTCAAGCCCGGTTCCCACCGCCTCTTCGACGACGCATAACGCGTCCTCACGCTGCTGCCAGGGCACACGGATTCGTGCGAACAAGCCGGGGAACAGCTTGCCAGTCGGGTTCTCAAGCTCCGCGCGAACGAGCAGCGTGCCGGTTGATCCATCGAGCTGGTTGTCGACGAAGTCGACGCGGCCCGCGTGCGGGTAGTCGTCCTCGTCGGCCAGCGCGAGCTCGATCGGTGGATAGCTCGGCCCGTCGGCGTCTCGCTCGCCCCGATCGCCCTGGTCCAGGTACTGCAACGCGATGGCTTCGCTGACGTCGAAGCTCACGTGGATCGGGTCCATCGTGACGACGGTGGCCAGCAGTGTCGCCTCCCCACCACCGGCGAGCTGAGCGCCCACCAGGTTTCCACGATCGACGAAGTGCCGGTCGATCCGGCCCGTGATCGGCGACTTCACATCGGTATACGAAAGATCAAGCTCGGCGGCCTTGAGTGCTTCCTCCGCAGCAAGCACATCAGCGGCAGCCTGCTTGAGCTTCGCCCGCTCCTCGATCAGCTCGAACTCGTTGGCCGCCTGACGCGCGAAGGCATCCTCATATCGCTGGACTCGAACCTCGGCTAGCCCCTCGGCAGCCTCCGCACGCTCGAGCGACGCCCGAGCTTGACCAACGGCCAGCTCGTACGGCTCCTTCTCGATCGTGAACAGCACGTCGCCCTCAGCGACATTGCTGCTCTCCTCGAAATTAATCGCCTGGAGCTCCCCACCCACGCGGGCCCGGATCTCGACGAAGTCGACGGGCGCGAGCGTGCCGGTATAGAAGAAGTACTCGGTGATCGTCCGCGTCTCGGGCGTGGCCACCTCGACCCTCGGCGGCGGCGGCGGCTCGGCAGCCAGCGATTGCACGCAACCGGCCGCCGCCATCAGCAGCAGCGAGCCGAGCCCGCACGCCGCCGCGCCCCGCCAGTTCCATCGCGCCCGTAGCAGCCGGCCTGCGCCAGTGCGGGTCCGTTCCAGACTCTGTCCGTTCACGCTTCACCCCTCGTCGGTTCGCGACCGCCAATGGTCGAAGCCGATGCTAGGCGGAGCCCGCGCGTTCCTACCCCTGCACCTACGCTCCAGCCCATGGCCAAGAAGCCCCGCAAGCCACGCCCCGTGATGATCGAGAACCGCAAGGCGCGGCACGACTATGACATCCTCGAAACCCTCGAGGTCGGCATCCGCCTGGTCGGCAGCGAGGTGAAGAGCGTCCGCGACGGCAAGGTCTCGCTGGGCGAGGGCTACGTCCGGGCCCAGGCCGAGCCGCCACTTCTCGAGCTCTTCTCGGTGAACATCGCCGAGTACCCGCCCGCCCGCGGCCACCAGCACATCCCCACCCGAGTGCGCACGCTGCTGGCCCACAAGCGCGAGATCACCAAGCTCGCCAAGGCCAGCGACGAGAAGGGCATCACGCTGATCCCCCTGCGGCTCTACTTCAAGGGCCCGTTCGCCAAGCTCGAGATCGCCCTGGCCCGCGGCCGCGGCAAGACCGACAAGCGCCACGCGATCGCCGAGCGGGAGATGAAGCGGGACCTCGATCGCGCGATGAAGAGCCGGCTCAAGGGTGGCGCCGGCGCCGGCGGACTTCCCCAATGGACTGGGATGCAATCGGCGCTCGAGGATTGGCGTTCTGCCAGAGCGTGCGGCGTGGCCACGTCCAGCCGCCACTCAAACAACGCGCCCGTTGCATGCCAGCACCGGATGGGGAGACCAGACATGGGACACGCACGATTCGATTCGGTCCGTCGCCCGCCTGCGGCGGTCCTTCTTGGAGTCGTAGCGCTGGCCTCAACGGCGTTTGGCCAGGACACCTGCCAGCCCGTGCCGCTCGATGGCGCGAAGACGCTGTTCGCCGGCCACAGCTTCTTCGTGCCCATCGCCCGCGAGTTCGACGAGCTGGCGGTCCGCAACGGCTTCGCGTCGCACTCGTTCGACGCGTACTTCTCGGGCGGCGCGTCCGGTTCGCCCGCCAGCCTCTGGGACGACGCGGACGGCAGCCGCACGGCCATCACCGCGAAGCTGGCCTCGGGCGACGTCGAGATCTTCGGCCTGACTACGTTCTCGGCCGACGACAGCACGATTGAGGACTACGAGCGGTGGATCGACCTCGCGCTGTCGTTCAACCCCGACACGCGCATCTTCATCGGCCAGCCGTGGGTCGGCGGTGGCCCGCGCATGGACTCGGCGACGTTCGACGATCTGGTCGAGGACTACGCCTCGACCATCGTGCCCACCGTAGCCGCCCTACGCGAGGCGTACCCCACGACGCGCATCGACTTCCTCAACTACGGCAAGGCATCGTCGCTGATGTACCTGCGCCTGGACGCGGGGCGGCTGCCCGACATCGACTGCGTGTGGGGCTGCCAGCCGGACGGCGTGCCGCTGTTCTCCGATGGCGGCATCGGCCACGCCGGCCCCATGATGCGCGAGGTGTGCGCGCTCACGTGGCTCGGCCACCTCTACGGCGCCGACGTCTCGACGCTCGAGTACACCACGTACGAGACCGACGTCGCCGCGATCGTCCAAGAGGCCCTCGACTACAACGCGCAGTTCCCACGCGCCCCGCAGGATTGGGACGGCGACGGCCAGTGCACGGTGTTCGACCTGCTGGAGTACCTGATCGACTTCGGCGCCGGCCTGCCCGCGGCCGACCTCAACGGCGACGGCTCGCTGGACCTCTTCGACGTGCTGCTGCTGATCGCGACGCTGGACTGAGACAAGGACCGGCGTCGGGCACCAACAGCGCCTCCGCATCCGCCCAGGCCCGTCTTCGGGCACCGGGTGCCTGCGGAGGCGCGGCTGCTCAGCGGCCCGGCGTGCTGACCGTGCGGCGCTCGATCTTGCACGCACCAAAGCTATTCGGCCTCCGGCCCGTGACCACGAAGAGCAACACGCGCTCCCTGGGATGACGCGACCGAGCACGCTCGATCGCGCGGCTCGAAAGCCGCCGGCGTGCCCGCCCGCGTCTCCAACCAGGAGCGGAATCATGCTGTCTCTCACCAATCGTGCCGTTCTCGCCGGATCACTCGCCCTCGCCACCCTCGCTGGCCTGGCCCCGACGGCCAACGCGGGCGACGACTGCCGCTGGGAGATGAAGATCACCCGCAAGGCCCTCGTTTCGAACACCTTCGAGGTCGAGCTCTGGGCCCACTTCCCCGACGACGCCCACGCCTTCATGCGATCGGTGCTGGATGTCCAGACCAGCGGCGTCGATTGGTTCGACTTTGGCGACTGCTTGCTCGGCGGCCAGTTTGCCGAGCCTGGCCTAGTCTCGGGCGACGACGTCGTGGGCATCGACGTGGGCCAGTCCCACTTCCCGCCCGCGATGATCTTCGCCGATACCGCCAACCCGATCCGCGTCTGGTGCCGAGAATTCGAGGCCAAGACCGGCGCGCCGTATCGCAGCGTGCTGGCCAGCACGGATCTGTTTCGCTATTACATCGATGCATCTTCGAGCGAGACCCAGACGTGCACGCCCATCGAGGCCCTGCGCCACGTGTTCGTGAACCCCATCGTTATCGACGACTGGATCGCCGCGACGTTCGAGGACACGATCGGCATCCCGCGTGGCGACGGCCTCTTGCTCGAAGCCGAGGGCACCGCCGTCCCGGAGATCGGCGCCGCGTTGACCGACGAGACGGCCTCGTGGTCGCCCGGCTCGCAATTCGAGCACACCATCAACGTGAACAGGATGCCGCTCGCCGCGACGTTCGAGCTCGACTGGTTCCCGTGGTGGCAGACGCCCGGCCGGCTCCGCGAGGGGCTCTCGGCGAGCATGACCAAGACCGCCACTCCCGGCGGCCCGCCGGTCATCGAGGTGACGCCCGACTTCGGCGACGTTGGCGTGCGGCGCGTGCCCTCGCGTCTGATCCTCGACGGAACCCGGGTGGGCGACCCCATCCTGGGCGCGGGCGCCGCGATCACGCTGTTCAATCCGTGCTTCGAGCTGACCTGGTGCTACGTGCTGAACACCAACGACCAGCTGGTGCTCGTGCTCAAGTGCGAGGACCCGTTCGACATCGAGATCGGCGGCCGCCGCTATACGGTGGACACCATCGAGCTCGACCCCCAGCAGGCCCCCGGCACCGTGGGCGGCATGGACCGCGCGGAGGTCCGGGCCACCGGCACGAGCACGATCGAGATCACCGGCGCGGGCTTCACCGGGAGCTGCGTGGCCGACTGCGACGGCAGCGGTGAGCTGAACATCTTCGACTTCCTGTGCTTCCAGAACCGCTTTGCCACCGGCGACCCGGCCGCGGACATCGACGGCGATGGCTCGCTGACCATCTTCGACTTCCTGGCGTTCCAGAACGCGTTCGCGGCCGGCTGCCCCTAGACCCCGCGCGTCCCCATGGCGCGTATGAACGACGAAAGCTGTAACACTCGCGGGATTGGCCTGACACCCATCCCCCAACACGGGGAAACCGGGGCCCCAGAAGCCGCCCGTATTGGCCACGCCCCCCACGCCCGCTCGATATCCGGACACATGAGCGAGCAACGAGAACGCGAGCGCTTCAACGTGAAGTTCAACGCCGTCGCCCACGAGCTGGACGACACCGGCATGGTGGCGCGGTCGGTGCCCGCCCAGGTGTCCGACATCAGCCAGGCCGGCATGGGCGCCGTGGTCGAGGGCCTGATCCACGTCGGGCGGCGGGTGCTCGTGCAGGTCGACTTCTCGCCCGAACCCAAGTGGTTCCTCGCCGAGACCGCGCGCGTCCACTACGAGGTCAACGTCGGCCACCGCGTCGGCCTCAAGCTGCTCGAGTTGCCAGAATCGGGACCGATCGCCCAAGAGCTCGCGAGGCTGCAGCGCTCGAACGCGGCGTAGCCGCCATCGGCGCTCTTCGCCACGCGCGGCGCGGCAACCGTCGAGGCAATCGTGCTTGTCTTAAAACTCCGCCGCCGCCAGCCACGCGCTCGGCTGGGCCTCCAGCGACAGCGCGATCATCAGCAGGCTCTCCAAACTCGGCAAATGCGCCCCACGCTCGATGCTGCTCAGCTGGCTCACGCTCACGCCCGAGTCCTCGCTCAGGTCCTTGAGCGTCCAGCCCTTCGCCGACCGCGCGAGGCGGATCTGCCGGCCGAGCGCCGCGCGGAGGCGGTCCTGCGGGCGTACGCCCAGCGAGAACTCGGCCGCGGCCTGCGAAAGCACGCGTTCGAGCTCGGCCGGCTCGAACGGCTTGGCGACGTAGTCGAACACGTGCCGCTTGAAGGTCTCGCGCATCGAGTCCATCGTCGGGTGGCCGGTGAGGACCACGACGCACAGCTTCTCCCACCGCTTACGGATCTCGGCCAAGACATCCTCGCCGCGGTGGCGGCCCATGTTCAGGTCGAGCAGCACGACTTCGGGCAGCCGTTCCTCGCAGGTCGCGTACAGGTCCGCCGGCGTTGCGACGGCGCGCACCTCGTGGCCCGCGTCCGACAGGAAGCCCGTGACATACTCGCGGAAGTCCGCGTCGTCATCGAGCGTGACGATGCTCAGGCTCAGCGGCTCCTGCGCGGCAACGGTGTCCGTCGTATCCATGGGCAATCCTAGAGGACCGGCCTAGCCAACCAAGACCGCGCCGCTGGCGTCGTAGGCCAGCTTCACCTTGCTCGGTGCCGCGCCGTGCTCGTCGAAGATCGCCACCTCGTTGTGCTTGCCGGCCTTCAGCCAGCTCGCGGGCACGACCATCGCCGCTTCGTTGCCGGTCGGCTTCTTGTCGGCGGTGGCCACGAAGTAGCGGCCAAGGTGCTCGCCGTTGACGTACACCTGGCCCTTGGTCAGGCCGGTGAGGTCGAGCATGAGCGGGATCGCCGTCTCGCTCCACTCGAAGGCACTCTTCCACCACGTCGGGTGCTTCTGGGCCTTCAGGCTCGCCTTGGCGACCGGCTCGTACGCGCTGGGCGCCGGCTTCTCCCACTTGGCGAACGCCCACGCGGCCTTGCCGGTCACGTCGGTCACACCCTCGTCGATCTGCACCGCCGCCTTCATGGTCGGCAGCATCTCCTTGGCGATCTCCTCGGTGGGCGGGCCGATGACGCCATCGTCGTGCAGCGCGATATGCATGATGTTGTGGCCGCGCTTGATCTCCTCGGGTTCGAGACGCAGGCCCGTGAAGCCCGCGTCATCGAAGCACGCCAGCGGCTGGTCGTTCAGCAGAACCAGACCACGCCCGAGCCCGCCACCAACGGACAGGAAGAGCGGGCTCTTGCGCCGGTGCGTGAACCCCCAGACAAAGCGGAACGGCGCCGTGTGATCGTTCTGGTGCACAAGCCACATCGGGCTGCGGAACGCCAGCAGGTCGGGCGGCGGGTGCTGCTCGACCTCCGGGCCTTCCATGTCGAGCGGCGCGAGTTCGAACACGTCGCCGAACACACCCTTGCGCTCGCCGAAGAGGATGCCCGCCGCCGCGCGGCCCAGGTTCTCAGCGAGCACGACCATCGAGGTCTCGGCCTTGGGCAGCTTCGCATCGATCCGCTCGTCGGCGCCCGGGCCAAAGCCCGCCAGACCGATCGCGTTGCCCTCAAGGAAGACGTGCATGCGGTCGGCCGCCTCGGGGAAGGCCAGCTTGGCCTTGTCGCCGGCGAGCTTGCCGGTCATGCGGTACCAGCCGTATCCCGAAGCCGCGCCCAGCGTCGCGAGATCGGCCGGGCCGTCGATGCTCGCGTACTTGGCGCTGTCGCCGGTGCAGTACTCGTCGGTGTCGGCCATTGACCAGTCGAGCGTGATGCGCTTGGGTGCCTTCTTCGCGGGCTCGAGCGTGTGCGTCTTGAGCGTGCCGTCGGCCTCGGCTGTCATGTAGTTCTTGGCACCGGGTAGCGCGATCGGCTCGCCGTTCGCACGGACGCCAGCAACGCCGAAGAAGGCCTTGCCCTCGTGCACGAAGCACTCGTCGACCTGCTGCTCGTTGCACACGATGACGAGGACGCCCTCGTGCTCGAGCGCCTGCGGGCTCTTGCCGCGCGGCACCGTGACGTGCAGGGGCGAGCCGTTGATGCACACGATGCCCTCGCTCGCCGCCGGACCGAAGGCCACGAGCATCGAGCCCGCACTCGTGAGTACGCTCAGGTTCGTGTACTCCAGCGTGTGCTTGCTGGTCAGCTTGATGTCGTGCAGCAGCCACGCGACGCCTGACTCGCCCAGGCTCACCGGGATCGGCGTGCCATCGGCCATCAGCAGCGTCGTCGACGTCTTGCTCTTGCTGCCACTGCCCGCGGCTGGGTCGAACACGAACGCCACGCCGCCCTGCGAGCCGTTGAGCTGCACAATGGACACCTGGCCCTTGGCCTCGCGACCCGTAATGCCCGGGTGCACGACCATCGGCCGAAGCTCGGGGTTCAGGTGCGCCAGCACCCGCGCAAACGAACTCGCGAACATGCAGGCCCGACGCGCGACCAGCATCGCGGGCGTCGCACGCCCTGCCGCGTCGAGCAGCCCGCCGCGGTCCGTGGCCGCGTACGACCACGAGTGGTTCGCCAGCCGGCCTCCCGAGAAGCCCAGGTGCACACCGGGCGCGAATCGTCCGAGCGTGAACTGCCCCGCGCCGGCGAGGATCTCGACGATTCTCCGCAGCATCGCGCCGCCGTCGGTCGGCTCTTCCTTCTCGCCCCACGTCGGCGGATCGCCCACGGCAAGATCGAGCACGACGCGCGGGTGGTCGGGCCGAACCTCGGACAACTGCCGCAGCGACGCCAGCAGGTCCTGGTTGCCCACCCAGCAGTCGATCTCCGCTTCCTCGCCCGCCCACAGGTTGTTCGCATTGATAGCCGGCACTGTCAGCCCGGCCTCGCGGATGTACCGATACAGCTCGCCGAGGTACTTCGGACCCAGGTCGTTGTCGCCGCAGGTCCACTGGTGCTCGTTCTGCACCAGCAGGATCGGGCCGCCCTTGCCCGCCGCGTTGATCTGCAGATCGCGGACCTGGTCGGCCAGAGCGCTAATGAACCGGGAGCATGCCTCAAGGAACGGCCCGCTGTCCGCACGAAGCTCATGCGCGGGTAACTGTGTCAGCCACGTTGGCAGCCCACCGAAGTCGTGGTCGTCACCAAGCACCGGGCCCAGCCGCAAGATGACATAGAGCCCCGCCTCGTGCGCCAGCTCCACGAACGCGCGAAGGTCTGCGTCCCCCGAAAAGTCGAACTGCCCGGGCAATGGCTCGTGCTTCGCCCACATGATGGGCACCATCACCGTGTTCAATCCCGCGAGCTTCGCCGCGTGCAGACGGTCGGCCCACTCGGCCCGAGGCGTATGGGCGTACGAGATCGTCCCGCCGACGATCCAGATCCGGCGACCATCGAGCATGAAGCTGCGGCTATCGAACGTGACGGTGGGCATCGGCGCGGTTCTCCTATTTCACACGGCTTCGCAGAAATCCTTCTAGAATCCAAACAAAAGCCGCGAGATGGAATGAACCGCGATAGTAGGCCCCCAGTTCCCGAATGGCTACTTACAGCCGCGCATCAACGCCTTCCTTTGCCGTCCGATCGCGCCTTCCCCGTGGCATCGCAACCCCAACCAATCCACGCCGTACCATCGCCGCACATGCCCCAGCAACTCCCGACGCGCCCCTGTCTGGTCATCTTCCCTGCCGCCGCTGCCCTCACCCTGCTCGCGGGTTGTGGTGGTCTCGATCGCATCGATCGCCGAATCGACAAATTGGTCTTCGATCGATCAAGCCTGCTCGGTACGGACGCAGCGCCGGCCGATCGCGATTTCTCCACCGAAGCGGTGGGCAACACGGATCGCGGCGCGCAGCTCGAGGAGACGCCGAAGACAAGCAACCCCGATGCAAGCGAGCTGTTCTACGTGCAATCCGAAGCGGTGCGCTTGGAAGCGACGTCGGTCGAACAACGCCTGACCGGCTACTACACCGACGCACTGGGCATGCCCATCGATGCACCCGAAGGCGGAGAGGCCTCATCCGACGAAGAAGAGCAAGCCGCCGGGCCCCAGTTTCCTGAGGGCATGATGGTCCTCGACCTCGAGGGCGTCCTGCTGCAGAGCCAGCAGACCGGCCGCGAGTTCCTCGACGCCCAAGAAGACTACATCCTCGCCGCGATTGCGCTCCTACGCGAGCGCCACCTCTGGGGCCCGCGATTCTTCAACGACACCACGCTCTCCGTCGCCGGACAGGGCGACGACGGCGCCTTCGATAGCACGCTGAGGCTGATCAACGAGCTGCGCCTTACCCAGCGCCTTCCCGCTGGCGGCGCCGTCGCAGCTCGATGGATCGTGGATGCGACCGAACAGCTGCGATCGAGCGCCACCGAAGACTACCGCCAGTCGTCCGAGCTCGTACTCGAGGGCGACATACCGCTGCTCAGAGGTGCCGGCTCGGTCGCGCGTGAGGACTTGATCCAGGCCGAGAGAGATCTGGTCTATGCCGCTCGCGAATTCGAAGAGTTCCGACGCGGCTTCGCCGTAAGTATCGCGACCCAGTACTTCAACCTGCTCCAGACCGTCGCGAGCATCCGAAACCAGCAATCACAGCTCATAAACCTGAGACAGACGCTTGAACGCCAACAGGCGCGCCAGCAGGCCGGAGAAATCGCGCTGTTTGAACTCTCGATCACCGAGAGTAGTGTCCTGAGCGCGAACAACCGTCTGCAGAGCGCATTCGAGAGCTACATCGTCGCGTTGGACAGCTTCAAGATCCGACTCGGGCTCGATCCATCCGTCCCCGTCGCGCTCGCCCCTCTGACGTTGAGTCTCAACGATCCCGTCGCGACACCCAGCGAGGCCGCCCAGCAGGCATTGCTGTACCGCCTCGACCTCCAGACCTCCCGTGACCGCGTCCTCGACGCCCGCCGCCGCGTAAGCAACGCCCGCAACAACATCCTCCCCGACCTGGACGCATTCGCCGAAGTAGGCCTTCCCACCGATCCCGACGAGGACGAGGGCGGCCTCGCGTTCGACCCCGACAGCGTGCGCTACCTGGCCGGCCTGCGTTTCAGCCTGCCTCTCGACCGAGAGATCGAACGGTTGGGCCTGCGAACCAGCCAGATCGCATTGGAGCGCTCGCTCCGCACCTTCGAGCGAGACCGCGATCAGGTGGTCGTCGACGCGAGGAGCCGGCTGCGCAGCATCGAGGTCGCCCGGTTCCAGCTCATCCTCGCCGAGCGGGATGTCGAGATCAACGAGCGGCGCCTCGAAGAGCAGGAGATCCGAGCCGACGAGATCACGCCTCAGGAATTCGTTGATACGAACGCCGACCTGCTCGAAGCTCGCGATGATCGCGACGCGGCTCGGACCAATCTGCGTGTAGCCATCCTCGAGTACCTGCGAGACACCGGCCAGCTCCGCATCGGCCGAGATGGGGAAATCCTGCCGCTGCCGGGTATGGGCCAGATCAACGAGCCCTGATCGCCCCGGGTCCATTCGCCACGCGACTAGACTGTCTCACGGGGCGATTCAGGGAATGAACCGCCCACGCACGAGGGACAGATTCCATGCCAGACTCCACACGCTCCAGTGCAGCGCTCCAGGACCGAGGCGGCGTCATCGTCGGCGGAGGGCTTGCTGGCCTCTCGAGCGCGGTCGAACTCGCCGGCAAGGGCGTGCCGGTCACGATCGTCGACTCCAACAACCACCTGGGCGGCAAGATGAACCTCCTCGAAGAGGACGGCTTCACCTTCGACATGGGCCCCACCATCATCACGATGCCCCAGGTCCTCAAGGGCATCATCAGCCGCACCGGGCGAGACCCGGCCGACTACATCGACCTCATCGACCTCGACCCGCAGTGGCGCTGCTTCTTCGATGACGGCACACGCATCGACCTCCGCCGCGACCCGCAGCAGTGGGCCCGCGAGATGGACCAGCAGTTCCCCGACACCAAGCCCGGCTCGGGCTTCCTGAAGTTCTACAACTTCAGCCAGAAGATGTACGGCCTCAGCGAGAAGGTCTTCTTCTACAAGGACTTGGGCGGCATCGGCGACATGATCAAGAAGCCGCCCACCGAGCCGGGCGTCGCCAAGGACGCCATGGGCATGCGGCTCTACTCGACGGTCGGCGCCACGATCGAGAAGATGATCCCCGAGCCCCACGTCCGCCAGGTGTGCGAGCACTTCCTCCAGTATGTGGGCTCGAGCCCGTTCATGGCGCCCGCCGTGCTGAGCCTGATCTGCTCGGCCCAGCTCGACCACGGCTGCTGGTACCCCATGGGCGGCACGCGCATGGTCGCGCGTTCGCTCGACCGCATCGCCGACGAGCTGGGCGTCGAGCGTGTGACGGGTCACCGCGTCACCAAGATCCTCACCGATGGCGCACAGACCACGGGCGTCCAGCTCGACGACGGTCGCGAGATCAGCGCTGCGGCGGTCGTCTCCAATTGCGACGTCCAGCGTACCTACAGCGACCTGCTCAACGGTGCTGACGGCGCCGCGCTCGAACGCCGCCGCATCGGCGAGGCCTACAAGCCGGCGTGCAGCGGGCTCGTGCTCTACCTCGGCCTCCGCCGCCAGTACGAGCACTTGGCTCACCACAACTTCCTTTTCTCGCGCGATAGCCACCAGGAGTTCGACGACATCTACCGCCAGGGCATCCCGGCCCGCGACCCCACGCTCTACATCGCCGCCCCCTCGCGCACCGACGACGGCCAGGCCCCCGAGGGCTGCGAGGCGCTCTACATCCTCATCCACACGGCCGCCCTCACCGACAAGCACCAGTGGCTCGAACGTGGCGGCAAGCCCGGCAAGACGCTCACCGACTACCGCCCCGTGGTCATCGACAAGCTCAAGCACCACGGCATGGAAGACATCGAGGACCACATCGCCGTCGAGCGATACCTCACCCCGCCGCAGATCGATCACATGTACAACGCCACCGGCGGAGCGATCTACGGGCTCGCTTCGCACGGCCGTCTCAAGGGCGGGTTCAAGCCGCGCAACCGGTCGAAGGTGCTGTCCAATCTGTACCTCGCGGGCGGTAGCGTGAACCCAGGCCCCGGCGTGCCGATGGTGCTCATGAGCGGCGTCACGGCGGCGTGGTCGCTCTGCGAGGACTACGGCATCGACACTAACGCACAGCCAGAGCAGGAGTTGGCCGCCGTCTCGGCGTAGTCCCCACGCGTGCAGACCCACCCGGCCATTCTGCCCCACCGCCGCCAAGAGTGGTTCTGCCGGCTCTTCCGTTGGTACACCAGGCGGCTCGTCGGCAAGAGCTTCAACGCGATGCGCCTGGCGACCGGTGGCATCGACACCTTCGCCGCGTTCGACGCGCACGACGGCCCCACGATCCTCCTCCTAAACCACCAAAGCTGGTGGGACCCGATCCTGACCGTCGCCCTGGTCGATCGCTTCACGCCAACGCGCGAGGTCTTCGCGCCGATGGACCGCGCCATGGTCGAGCAGTTTGCGTTTATGCGCAAACTTGGGCTCTTCGGCGTTGACCTCGATGACCCGAGCGCGTTCAGGGCGCTGGTGCAGTACGCGAGCGAGTTGTCTCGCGAGAGCCCCAACCCCAGCTTCTGGATTACACCCCAGGGGCAGTTCGCCGACGTGCGTGCACCGTTGGAACTCAGGCCCGGCGCGGCCGCGATCGCCGCGAGGCTCGCCAAGGATGGCGCACCGCCGAGGGTGCTCAGCCTCGCGATCGAGTTCACCTTCTGGGAAGACCGCAAACCCGAGGTGCTGCTGCTCGCCAAGCACTGCCCGCCGCCCGAGCGTTCGACGACCAGCCTGTGGCAACGCCAGATGACCGACTCGATGCAGACCGCAATGGCCAACCTCGCCGAACTCGCGATCGCCCGCGACGCCTCGGCCTTCGAAACCGTGCTCGGCCGCGGCGCTTCGGGCGTCAACCCGGTGTACGACTCAATCCTGAAGCTCACCGGTCGACAGACCAGCATCGCTGCGCACCGCCCCACCCAGGAGGCCTCGTCGTGATCCTGACGATCCTGCTCGCTCTGGCGTTCCTGATCTCAGCCGGTGCTCTGGCGATGACGCTCGCCAATCTCCGCCTCTATCAAACGCCACCGGAAGCGAGCGGTGGATCCGCCGCCAAGGTCAGCGTGTGCATCCCCGCGCGCGACGAAGAAGCCAACATCGAAGCCTGCGTCCGCTCGCTGCTCGCCTCGACGCATCGCGACATCGAGGTCCTGGTCTACGACGACCAGAGCACCGACGCCACGCCCGAGATCCTCGCTCGGCTCGCGAGCGAAGACGAGCGTGTTCGACCGCTGACGGCCCAGCCACTGCCCGACGGCTGGAACGGCAAACAGCACGCATGCTGGCAGTGCGCCAACAACGCGACCGGCGACTACTTCCTGTTCACCGACGCCGACGTGCGCTTCGAGCCCGACGCCATCTCGGCGACACTCGCCGCATGGAAAGCCGCCGATGATGCACCGGCGATGGGCAACCGCCCGCCAGACGCGCCTCTCGGCCTGATCTCCACGTTCCCGCGCCAGATCGTCCGATCGCCTGCCGAGGTCCTATTGGTGCCGATGATCTTTTTCATCCTCTTCAGCTACCTGCCCATGTTCCGCATGCGGGGCACCACCGATCCCAACGCCTCGGCCGCATGCGGTCAGTACATCTTCGCCAGCCGCGGCTGCTACGAGGCGTTCAAGGGCCACGCCGCCTTCAAGGACACCATGCACGACGGCGTCAAGATGCCACGCGAGGCGCGCAAGGCCGGTTATCGGACAGATTTATTCGATGGCACCGCCCTCTCCTCCGTCCGCATGTACTCGAACCTGAAGACCACCTGGAAAGGCTTCGCCAAGAACGCCTACGAGGGCCTGGGCTCGCCCGGCCTGCTCATATTCCTCACCGTGATGCACCTGCTCGGGCACGTCCTGCCGTGGATCGCACTGCTGGCGCTCATCATCAGACCGCAGGGCATCACGATCGCCCTGGGGCTCGCGATCGCCGCAGCCGCATGCCACCTCTACCAGCGGGCACTCTTAGCGAGGCGCTTCGGGCTCCCGCTGCTCACCGCACCATTGCACGTTTTCGGCGTACTGGGCATGGTTTTGGTGCAGTGGGACAGCTTCCGCTTGCACCGCTCCGGGCAGCGAGCCTGGCGAGGCCGCGTAGCCGGAGCCAGCGCCTAAGCACGCCCGTGATTCTGGTCCGCACCCCCACCGTGTCGATGTGGGAGAGTACTCGCAAATTGCCTCAATTCGGCCACTCTCCGGTACAATGCCCCGCGATGAAGCAACACCCCGTCCCACGCCGCAATCGCCCCCACTCGCTCGCCGAGGCCTTCCGCCTCACGCACGAGCGGTGGCTCAATCGGGCCGTGAAGAACCCCCGCCGCTACCCCACGATCCCGTCGCTGCGTGTCGACGCCGGCGGCTTCGACCGCCTCACCGACACCCCGCTGGGCCGCGCGTGGGCCGATCAATGGTGGAGCGATACGTTCCGGTCGATGGAGAGTGAGTCGCCCAACTCCTGACACAAGCCGCACCCTCCCATCGCCCGCCGACCACCCACTTATCAGACCCGGAGTCTCCATGGCCCAGACGCAGAACGCCAAGCTCAGCCGGCGGTACTGGCTCAAGCAAGTGATCCTCGCCGTTCTCGCGGGCGGCTTCGGCATCTGGGGCTTCGTCGACGGATTCATCATCTACCCGAGCCAGGCGGTCAAGTTTGCCGAGTGGAGCGAGTGGGAGTACCTCGAGTTCTTGCGGAACCCGCCCGCGGGCGCCTCGCCCGGCGCCAACCTCGGCGTCGCAAGCGTCGCCGACCCAGTCGAGGCGTATGCCGACCTCGGCGAGCCTTCCAACAACCGAAGCCCCGAAGACCTCGACGACTACCGCGGCAATTGGCTCGACGCGCTGAGCATCGCCGGCCGCCTCGACGCCCAGTACACGACCTTCCCGCGCGACAACGCCAAGGAGGGTGCGATCGGCTCGGCCTTCGAGCGTCACGAATCCCTCCGCGAAACCTGGAGCGAGGTCAACCGCGACAACGCACCGAAGCGACGCAGCCGCTTCGACATCATGATGCAGTACCCGATCTTCGTCGTGGGCGCGGGCGCCGCTCTGTTCCTGCTCTACAGGCTCTTCCGCGCCGCATCGACCAAGTACTCCTGGGATCCCGACGCCAAGCGCCTGTCGCTGCCCGGCGGCATCCAGGTCACGCCAGATCAGATCGAGGAATTCGACAAGAGCCTCTGGCACAAGTTCTACGTCGCGCTCGTGCTGGCCGAATCGCACCCGACGCACGCCGGACAGGCCCTGAAGGTCGACCTCTACCGCCACATCGGTCCGGAGGACTGGATCCTCGAGATGGAGCGTGAACGCTTCCCCGAAGAGGCCGGACTTGCCGATGATTCCGATGAATCCGATGATTCCGACGAGTCGAACGAACAGCCGGATGACGATTCCTCAGCAGACGACAACGGCGAAGCACCACCCGAAGACTCGACCGACAGCACCCAAGGCTAACGAGACCGGAGCAGGCGCATCTGGATCGCCTTCGCCATCGCGCTGACAGTCATCGCCCTCATCGGGCCGGTCATCGTGCTCGTCACGCTCCCCGGCCTGTGGCTGCTCACGGCAAGCACGCTACTGGCCAACCTCATCGGCTACTGGCTCGGCTTCTGGCCCGGCGACGATCCGCTTGTTTCCTGGTGGGCGTTTGGTGCGATCCTCGGTTGCACGCTGACATCCGATGTCGTCGACTGGAGCGCCGGAGTCCTGGGTGCCAAACGCATGGGTGGAACGCGTGGCGCCATGATCGCGGCCTTTGTCGGTGGCATCATTGGCGCCATCGCCGGCACGCTGATGCTCCCGCTCATCGGCACCCTCGTGGGCGGAGCCGTGGGTGCCGGGCTGGCCGCCGCACTCATCCACCGTACCACCCCGGACCAGGACTGGAAGCGTTCGGCCAAGGTCGGAGCGGGAGCATCCGCGGGCTGGTTCGCTGCGGTGGTCGTCAAGTTCGTCCTTTGCACGTGCAGCGCCGTGCTGCTCATCATCGCGGCATGGTCCGAGTGGTAGGATCGGGCGAGGAGAGAGGGAGACCCATGGCCTCGAATGGCACAACGGCGAGCGTGAAGCAGTTCGTTCTGGATACAAACGTCTTGCTGCACAACCCCAACGCCTTGTTCGTGTTCCAGGAGAACGACGTTGTCATCCCGTTCGCCGTCATCGAAGAGCTCGACAAGCTCAAGCGGCAGGAGGACGACATCGGTCGCAACGCTCGTGAGGTCATCCGCCGCCTCGACAGACTGCGGGCCAAGGGCCCCCTTACCAACGGCGTGAACTGGGGCGATGCAAGCCCCCAGGCTGGAGCCGCGGCATCGACCGCAAGCAACGGCACCACGGGAATCATCCGCATCGCCGTCTCCGACGAAGCCCGGCCGCACGCGATCGCCGACGACACCAAGGACAACCGCATCATCGCCGTCGCATGGGAACTGCACGACAAGGGCGAGCGCGCCGTATTCGTCTCCAAGGACCTCAACGCGCGCATCAAGAGCGACGCGCTCGGCATCCCAACCGAGGACTTCCAGAACCAGAAAGTCGACGCCGATCGGCTGTACACCGGCTACGTCACCGTGTCGATCGAGGGCAACCTCATCGATCAGCTCTACGACGAGCGCATGCTCCCGATCGAGCCGATCCACGAAGCGCTCGCGGCCAACCACGACCCCGATGACCCCACGCTCCCCGCCGAACCCGAGACCGTCCTGCCCAACGCCTTCGTCCTGCTCAAGGACGCCCAAGACGAGAACCACACCGGGCTCGCGCGCCGCTTGGCCGACACCGAGCACCTGATCCCGATCAGCCCGCCTCGCAAGCCCATCTTCGGCCTGCTCGCTCGAAACGTGCAGCAGACCATGGCACTCGACCTGCTCATGGACGACGAGATTCAGATGATCACGCTCCTGGGCAGCGCGGGCACCGGCAAGACGCTGCTCGCCCTCGCCGCCGGTATGGCCAAGGTCTTCCAGGAGGGCCGATTCGACAAGCTGCTCGTCGCCCGACCGATCATGCCCATGGGCCGCGACATCGGCTTCCTCCCCGGCGACAAGGACGAGAAGCTCTTCGCCTGGATGCAGCCGATCTTCGACAACCTCGAGTACCTCATGAGCACCCGCGGCGCCCACGGCCAAGCCGCCGACAGTCACACCAACGAGCAACGCATCGACAAGCTGATCGCCGACGGCAAGCTGGTGCTCGAGCCGCTCACATACATTCGCGGCCGGTCGATCCCCCACCAATTCATGATTGTCGACGAGGCGCAAAACCTCACGCCTCACGAGGTCAAGACAATCGCCAGCCGCGTCGGCGAGGGCACCAAGCTCGTGCTCACCGGCGACATCGGGCAGATCGACAACCCGTACCTCGATAGTTCATCCAACGGCCTGTCCTACGCCGTCGAGAAGATGAAAGGACTCGGGGTCGTCGGCCACGTCATGCTGCAGCGCAGCGAGCGGTCGTCGCTCGCCAGCCTGGCGGCCGAAAGGCTCTAGCTGGCGGCCTTAGCCCCCTTCGGGATTCAGCAACAAGAACTCCGCGCCAACACCGTACGTCGTGACGGTCAGCACCATGAGACCCCCCGGCTCGACCGACTGTCGGACCTGCCGCTCGGTGGCCGAGCCATCGGCGCCCGTGACGAACGCCACTGAGTCGACGCGAGCTGGCCCCGGGCCCTCGTACAACGTCACGGTCTCACCCGCAGCGATCGTTCCCGGCACGGGACCGGCCACGCCTTCCACCGGCAAACGCACCTCCATCACGAACTCGAGCATCGACGCGTCCGTGGCGTTCACGAGATCACTCCGCACGTTCCCGGCCGTCTCGCCCTGCCGCTTCGGCAACACGACGACAGCTGTTGCGGCGAACAGACCAAGCGCGACGATCAGCGTCAGTACATGACGAACAACCCGGGCCGTCTTCAGACTGTCGGAGCTTCCAGACAACCTACCGCAGTTCCAGCTGCCGGCGCTGGCGCGTGATCTCACGATCGTACAGCTGGCGCCACTCCTCATCGGGCTCCATGAGCTGCGAACGCTCAAGGATCTCAAGCGTCGTGTCATCCGCGTAATAGATGCTCCGGCACGCCAGCACGAGCCCGCGGACCGACATCACGTTCGACGGATCAACCCGGATCGACTCAACGAAAGTCTCGATTGCCGGCTGCGCGTGGCCCATCCGGTAGTACGCCACACCAAGGTGGTACCCCGGCCTGGCATCACTCGGCATGAGCCGCTGCGCGGTACGCAAGCGAGCCACCGCCGTGGGCAAGTTGTCCTGCTCCAGATGCAGCACACCCAGGTTCAGATGCGCCGTCGCAAAGCCCGGATCGAGCTGGATCGCCTGCTGGAGCAGGTCGGCGGCCTCGCGAACGCGGACCTCCTCCTTGCGACCCTCGTTGTAGTACACGACGTACGCGCGATCGACGAGCACGATCGCCTCGCGCTTTTGCGCGGTGTTGTCGTTTACGATCGGGCTCAGGTCGTTCCTGAAGTTGTCTACGTCATTGCTGGCGCAACCGACGACGAGGACACCGCACATCAAGATGGCCACCGCCACCACTCGGTTGGTCATGGAGAGAGCTCCGGCTTCACAAAGGTAATCGCAAGCTGCCACTGGGTGCGAGCGGGTTCGAGTTCGAGGTTCGTGATCTCCACGCCGGGTACCATGCCCTCGACCTGGGCGACCCACGCGAAGAGCGCCTCCACGTCCCGGCTCGTCACACGGTCATACCGGTAGCTGCGGATGATCAACTCGTCATCACGGTCCTCGCTCTGGCGAGACAAGGTCGGCAATGGCGTCAAGCCGACCGATTGTGCGGCGTTCTCGGCAAGGGTCGTGAAATTCGGGACGGAATCGAATCGCCCATCGCCCTGCGCCGCCGAGCCGTCAAAGCTGTCAAGCCGCGCCTCTTGGATCAGCACCGTCCGAGCGGAGTTGAACTCGCGACGCCGGTCATCCTTCGCCTCGCCCAGCGACGACCGGCCGACAAAGAGAAACACCAAACCAGCCAGCAAGACGACGGCGCCCATGACAAGCAAGATACGCGGCCGATTGCGCTGCTCCTGGGCCGCGGCCCGGGCAGCCAGCTCCGATCGGCTCACCGAGATGATCTTCGGATCTCCGTCGCTCACGACTGCCCCTCTCGGCGTTGCCAACGGCCGATCATGCGCACCTCGTACCGGCTGCCTTGGGCCCGCGATGTCGCGCTCCAATTCACGGCGCCGTCGTTCATACCCAGGTCCCGGAGCAGCGCGTTGATCTCGCCCACGATCGCTGCATCATCGGTCGTCATCTTGACGTCAAGGGCGCCCGTCCCCGTGATGCTGGTCACCGTAACGGCATCCAGCTCGACACGGTCGCCGAGTTCTCCGAACAAGAACGACAACGACTCGAGTTCCTGGATTACCGGCCGGGGCGGGTCCCGGGTGACCTGGCTGGCGCGCGTCGCCTGATCCACCTCGCGGACGATCGCAAACTCCGGTATCGGATCGCCCGTGATCCGTCCGCTGGGCAACCCCAAG
This sequence comes from uncultured Phycisphaeraceae bacterium, assembly GCA_937899905.1. Classification (GTDB taxonomy): domain Bacteria; phylum Planctomycetota; class Phycisphaerae; order Phycisphaerales; family UBA1924; genus JAHCJI01. Next base: position 3,807 of record CALCCF010000094.1, on the reverse strand, counting down.
CGCGCCTCGATCTCGGCCATGTTGGCCACGTACGCCTCGCGGATCGCTTCGGCGTCGGCGCGCACCGACTCGACCTGCCCTTGCCACCGGAGCCCAACCGCCGCGAGCGCCAGCCCGCCAGCCACCAACGCGAGCGCGCCAAGCTGGTAGACGCGTCGCATCGATCGGCCCGGCCTTGTCGCCAAACCGATCATCGCGTAACCTGGATCAAGGCTGTCACGCTGCGACTCCTGCGCCAAACGCAGAACATCCAGCACGGGATCCTCGGGCGCCTCGATGTCCAAGACAGCCTCGGGCCACAGATCCGCGAGTCGATTCGCAAGGGCCGGGATGCTCATGGCTTCTTCATCGCCGAACGCGGGCGAACCCGCCAGCGGACACGCCGAGAGCAGAACGCGACCAGGCGAAGCGCCAACCTGCGCGCTCCACGCGACCCAGTCGTTGATCAGCCGGGCGACGTCAGACTCCGAAACGATCGGCCCGTCATCGTGGAGCGAGAGCCGCAGCGAACCGGCCGCCAGCACCGCTCCATCTCGGCACCACGCCCAGATCAACCGGCCTTCGGGTTGCACCAACACGCCGCAGCTCACCGTCGGACTGTCGGCAACCACACGCGCGGAATCCGTGTACGACTCCCCGGGGCCGGCGGCCCACCCCACAACATGCCACAGGCTGGTCACGCCGCCGAACTCGATGCCCCGCTGGTTCAGCCCGTCGATGAACAAACGAACGATGGCGTCGGGCACCACCAGCACGCCAACGCGCAAGCCCTCGGCCGACTCATAGGCCGGGCCCAGCGGCTCGATGCTCGCCTCGACCGACGTCGGGCGACTGCCAAGCGCATCACCCTCGGCCGGCTCATCGTCGTCGAGTTCGATCTCGACGTCAAAGTCATCTTCACCAACCTCACCACCACGGCCATACGCCGAGCGCACGGCGGCGGCCTCGGCGCTCGCCGCATGCACCCAACCGCATCGAGAGCCGGTCGTATCGACAACCACAAGCCCGAGCGTGTCGCCCTCCATCGAGAGCCGCTCGGCGATCCACTCCGCGGCCGCATCGGCGTCGTCTGCCGCATCGGACACGTAGCGACCGTCAACGCGTGGGCTCGACCAGATCGCGTCCGCGTGCTGGCCGATGAGACGCACAGCGCGGATGCGATCCCCGCGCTCGTCCCGCTCGATGAGGCAGCAGCGGTCGCTCACCGTCCCTCCTCGGGGTCAAGGCCGCTGTCTTGCGTGCCATTGCCGGCCTGGTTTCCGCCCGCCGGCCGCGCGCCACCGCCCCCGGCTTGGTTCCCTTGGTTGCCCTGGTTCCCTTGGTTGCCTTGGTTGCCTTGGTTCCCCGAACTGCCCGCACCACGGCTGCCGCGACGCGAGCTCCCGCCGCCGGGGTTGTTGCCGGGTGGGCGGGCTCGTTGGAAACCGGTTGGCCCGCGCGTCTGCGTCACGCCGCCCTCTTCGAAGGACTCGATCATTCCCTGCGCATCGGGCATTCCGATGATCTCGCTGCTCGCGGCCGCGCCTGCACCGGCACCCATGTCGCTCACCAGCATCAGCGGAGCGCCCACGGTCAATTCCTTGTCGATACCGCGGTGGCGCACGCGCGCCCAACCAGGGGCCACATCGAGCACGCGTACCGATCCGGCCTGCTGGCCCTTCGCAAGGGCCGTCTGCGATGCACCCTCTCGGATCACCGCCATCATCGAGCCGGGCCGCCCGATCGAGGCCACCAGCGCAATCTCCTGCGGCGGAGCCTGCACCGGCTGTTCGACACCTTCGGGGGTTTCGGTCTTGGGGGGCTCTTCGATCTCGGCAACGGAAGCAAACCCCGTCGCGATCAGCGCCGGAATCGGAGCATACCCGCTGTCTTCGGGCCCAGCTTGCGAATGCTCGACCGGTGCCGGTATCGTCGGCGAACCCATCGGATCGATCGCTCTATCCCAAAGGACCGCCGACGCCGCGACACCCACGAACAGCACGGTCGTTGCCGCCGCCGCGATCTGTATCATGCGTCGCTGCTGGAGCGTGCTGGCTCGGCTGTGCTTGGCTGGCATGAGAACCTTCCCTTATCCCCAGACGGGTGGCTAGTTTAGCGTCTGCCCACTCAGGGCGGCTTCGATCTGGGCGTCGTCCAAGCGGCGCCATAACAGGAACGGGCCCAGCGGGCGGAACTCACCCGAGTCCGCACGCTTGCGGATCTCTCGGCCATCGACCTCGACGATCGCCTCGTACATCGACGAGAATTGCCCGCGACGATCAAGCACGGTGATGCGCAGCCGCCACAGGCTCGGATTGGCCGTGATCAGGCGCTGCACCGAGCGCCGCTGATCCAACTCGGTGAAGTACTCCGCCACGATGCGGCGCAGCCACTGGGTACCAACACCCTGCGCCGCCTCCTCACGCTCGAGCACGATGTCCCGGGCCATCGCGGCCGCCGGACCCTCGCCGATCATCGGCATTGCCGCGGCCGCGAGCACGTCCTCGGGCGCGGTCATCGCGCTGATCGCCGCCGGCCCGACCTGCCGCGTCCACGCGTCGAGCGTGATGTCGTCCGGCGCGCGCAGCAGGATGGCGTCGTACGCCCCTTCCGCAAACGGCAACTCGGCCTCGGATACGCCCTCGAAGATCGTCAGGATCGATCCCTGCGCGTCCTCCACATCGATGCGGAACGTCCGGCCATCAGCCATGGTCAGATCGATCGCATGGCCGCCCTCGCCCGCGATGTCGTCCAAGCGCCGGCTGGCGCCCGTGAGCCACGCACCGGTGATCTCGCGTACGCCGCGCTCCAGATGGCGATCCTGCGTCCACCGCATGTGGCGGATTGTCGACTTGGTCTGCTGCCCCTGCCGCTCGAGCATCACCGCGATCGCCATCGTCGCGATCATCGAGAGCAGCACAACCAGCGGTAACGCGAACGCTCGCCGAGTGCGCCAAGCGCGCCGAGTTGCTGCGCTATCGCCCATCAGAGAGTCATCTCCTGTCCCGCGCGCCCGCCGCCGGCCTCTTCGGTCTGGCCGTCATCGGTCTGAGACCCGGCCTCGCCCTCTTCGCCCTCGCCCGCCTCTTCCTCATCGGGATCGACGCCCACCGTCCACGCCAGCTCGAACAGCCACGCAACCGTGTGGTTCTGTGAAGTCGTCAGCTCGAGCTCGCCATAGGCCGCGAGATCCAGCTCGCCCAGCACTTGGAACTCTTCGCGCCACTCGCCTTCCTTGTAGAAACGCCAGCGTCCCCACACGATCTCATCCATCAGCTGCACGGCGCCGTCGATCAGCGCCGGGTCGAGCCGTGCCTCCTCGATCTCCATCGCATCGATTTCGTCGCCCGCCACCGGATGCCACCAGACGCTGACCACTCGAAGACCGAGATCGATCACACGGAGCTCGTCGCGGAACACGAAGGCGCCGCGCACCGCACCGATCTCGTCCACGGACGATCCAATGTCGATCGTGTCCAGGCCGAGTTGGGCGATGCGATACCTGCGACGCTCGTCCTCGAAGGATGGGATGACGCACGGCGCGCTGAGCGCCACCTCCATGCGCTGCGGCGCAGTCGCCTCGGGCTGCCCAAGGGCCGTATCGCCGATGCGGACCTGCCGCACCATGGCGACGCCGTCGAGCCTGGGATCGGGCTCGAGCACCAAACGCGGTCGATACGACGCCGCGATGTCGTCCAGCGCGTCAAGGAAGTCGCTCCCCGTGAGGCCCTCGCCCCCACCGCCCTGGCTGCCGCCGATCTCCTCGCCCGCGAGCAGCTGCTCCTCGGCGCTGTCCCGCCGTTCACGGGCCTGATCTGCGCGGGCCTG